>JANDJL010000018.1:0-23130 GCA_024330965.1 Nitrospira sp.
CGGCAAACTTTTCAAGGTCAAGGCGGACTTCGACACCGACGTCGCACGCGGCGATCGGGAGGATCGGCTCTACGCCCGCTTCATCGCCAAACTGTGCCGCGAGGAAGGACTGCCCCATTTCGGCGCCGATGCGGTAGCCGAGGTGATCCTGCAGGGTCTGCGACTCGCCGAGCGGAGGGACCGGCTGTCGCTTCGGTTCAGCTTGGTGAGCGATCTCGTCCGCGAAGCCGGCTATTGGGCCAGAAAAGAGGGACGTCCGTTGGTCACTCGAGCGGACGTCGAGGCCGCCGTCGCCCACAAACGGTACCGCTCAAACCTGGCCGAGCAATGGATCCAGGACGAAATCAAAGAAGGAACGTTGATGGTCGATCTGGATGGCGAGGTGGTCGGACAGGTCAATGGGCTTTCCGTTCACCAGCTCGGGGATTACTCCTTCGGGCGTCCCACCCGCATCACGGCTCGAACCTACGTCGGCACGAAGGGCGTCATCGACATCCAACGTGAAGCCGAACTGGCAGGAACGATCCACAGTAAAGGGGTTCTGACCTTGGCCGGCTATCTCGCGGGGAAATTCGCCGGGAGCCATCCACTGGCCATGACCGCCTCATTAACCTTCGAGCAAACCTATTCGGAGGTCGAGGGTGACAGTGCGGCGGTGGCCGAATTGGTCGCGATCCTCTCCAGCCTGGCCGACCTGCCGGTGCGACAATGGCTGGCCATCACCGGATCCGTCAATCAGTTGGGAGAAGTGCAACCCATCGGCGGGGTGAACGAAAAGATCGAGGGATTTTTCGAGTCCTGTTTGCGCAGAGGGCTGACGGGCAAACAGGGCGTGATCATCCCGGCCCGCAACACGAAGCACCTCACCCTTCGCCGCGACGTCGTGGAGGCCGCCGAAGCGGGCCGCTTTGCCGTCTATGCGGTCAATACGATCGACGAAGCGGTGGAACTACTCATCGGCATCCCGGCTGGTGAACGGGGCCTCGATGGGCTCTATCCACCCGATACAGTCTTCGGTCGCGCCGCTCGGCGCCTTGAAGAAATGGCCAACGCCGTCGCCCGGTGGACGGAAGGCCAAGAAGAGAGCGGAGGCTCGCTCATCACGGAACCGTAACCGATCGAACCCGGTCATGAGACCTCGTTCCTCCGTCAGGGTCTCGACAGACCTCTTATCCCATAAATGGGGACCACCGTACGCAACAGGGAGATCCCGTCGTCTTCTCCTCTTCGCGAACCGATTCCCGAACCACCTTCCGGTGGTTGAGCAGCCAGGAACATGTCCAGTATCATGGTGGTGAACTCGCGATGGAACGGCTTTCCTTGCGCATCACGCGCACGGTGAATCAAAAAGACAGTCAAGAATGCGATGAGGTCAACAACGTGGGTATGGAAAAGTCTCATCGGGCTCGCCGTCCTGGGCGGCCTCACCTACCTCTATTACACCGAAGTGAAGCCGGTCGTGATCTTCGGGCTTCGATCGGACTATGCCCATGCGATTCCCTACCAGGAGGTTCCCCAAGGCTTATCCAGTTTGAAGGCCGAATCGTGCGGCACGTGCCATCCCGACATCTACAATGAATGGAAGACCAGCATCCATGCCCAAGCCTATGACGATCCGTTCTTCCAGGCCTATTGGACCAAGGATAAACGGATTTGGGTCTGTTTGAACTGTCACACCCCGCTTGAAAACCAACAGCCGACGCTGATCAAAGCCATCCCGCGTGACCGGGTGGAACGGGCCGTACAAGAACCGAATCCACGTTACGATCCCGATTATCAACGAGAAGGGGTGACCTGCGCGGCCTGTCATGTCCGTGACGGGGTCATCCTGGGGCCATACGAAGACGCCGCGGCTCCTCACCCGACAAGGTACGATCCCATGTTCCGCACTACACAGCTCTGCCAGCGATGTCATAGTGTCGTGGGAGGACCGGCGCAGTTTTACAATGGAGGCCCCTGCGGCACCTATACCGAATTCGAGGACGGCTACTGGAGCAAGGAACGGGGCTATATCTGCCAAACCTGCCACATGCCGGAGGTTGAGCGACCGGTGGCGGTGGGAGGCCCTGTGAGAACGGGACGACGGCACCTCTGGCGCGGAGGGCACGACCCTGAGATGCTCAAACGAGCCATCGACGTAAAGATCACGACCGAGCCGGCCGAACCAAAACCAGGCGATACGATTCGCATCACGCTCACCCTCACCAACGCCGGAGCCGGACACAAACTGCCGACCGGAGATCCTGATCGCCATTTCACGGTCGAATTCGTGGTGCGCGATCACGATGGGAGGATTTTGAAAGATCAGTCCGACACGATGGGACGATGGATTCTTTGGCAGCCGGCCATCATCGAACTGTACGACAATCGGCTCATGCCTTTAGCGAGCCGCACCTACACGTTCGAGTATCGATTGCCCCAGGAAGGTCAGAAAGAGACCCTCTCCATCATGGTCCGGTACCATATTTTGACGGAGCGGCAACATCGGATGCTGATCGACAACTATGGACTTACCTCACCTGCTCCTTATCAATTCACCCTTTTCAAGCAAGAGGTGCCCCTCACGAGCAATCTCGCAGCCAGCTTGGCTTTGACATCGCGGCAACCCCTTCCACCTGCGCATCTGGCTTGCGCGACGTCCAATTCCTAACCACCGTCCTGATCGCCGGGGTCGGCTTGCCTCTCGATGGAAGGCCGCTCCGTAGCGCCCCCACAGAGGAGGCCGGAGAACGAGAATAACTCGCGGAAGAGCGTAATGGAATCAGAAACGACGAGGGGGATGGCCAAGCCTCTCCCTCCTCCCCTCGCCGTACCTTTGCCGTCGCGGTTCAGTGACGCAATGATTGATCACGCTCGCAGGTCAGCCCCGCCAGCATCCGTTGCCCCTCTGTAGCATCGGAGGGAATACGGGCCAGGCAGGCTTCCAGTGAATCATCCGCTGTTCCCGCCGATACCCGGTCTCCGCTTTTGGCAACGGCCGTTCCGATCACGCCTTGACGAAGCTCTTCGCTCTCACGGCAGTTCTGCTCGGCGACCATCCTGGCCCCCTCGCTGGAATCAGCCGGGATTCGGGCCAAACACCCTTCCAGGGTGTCCGACAACGATTTGGGCCTCGTTTCGGGAGCCGTCTCGACGGTGACCTGCGCCGATGGACCTTCTGATGTCTGCTGTGTCGCAGACCGTTCAAGCACACAGCCCACCCCTCCTCCGAGACATACAAGGCCGATGAATCCGATTCCTCTTAGCATCCTGTTCTTCATAAAAGATATTCCTTCCTCCTGCTTTTCGGAACACAGCAATGAACGAGCGCGGTGATTGCGCCCCTCTATAAAGCAGGATAAGCGTATAGCGAAGTCTCCGTCAGGGTGCAAGCGGCATGATCCGAAAGATGAGTCGAGTTCCCTCCGAGCAGCCGATCGACCTCTCCTCTCCACGGCGGTACCCAGCGCTGCAGAGACTCCGCACAGCCCCTTGATCATCCGGCGATCCCGGATCCTGAACATGAAGAGACGTCATGGACTCGGAGAACTGTGCTCTCTGAATTCCATGAAGATGGTGTATAGTGGGAGCGTACCATTGATGAGGCAGGGCATCCCACATCAGAGAGCAGAGACGTGGCGCGTTTACCCCTTGGATATTCCCTTCGTTCCCTGGTTCCCCGCGAATTTGATCCGGATGGGATCTCCATCGATGAGCTGGCCGTCTCAACCAAGTTGCAATCCTGGGAAGAGGCGCAGCTTCCAGTCACGTGGAGGTTTTCCGCTCGCCTGCCGATTGTCTTCGTTCTCTTGTTCATTCTTATCGTCATGTTCGTTCCCTGGACACAGACGGTGACGGTCACCGGTCAACTCTCGGCCTATACGCCTTATGAACGTCCCCAGGAAATCGAGGCCCAGATCACCGGCCGACTCAAAAAATGGCACGTCTTCGAAGGGGATTATGTCAGACAGGGCGACCTGATCCTTGAACTGGACGACACCGACCCCAACTTTCTGTCGCCGGACCTGTTGACGTTTCTGGAGCAACGGAAACAGGCGCTGGAAAAGACAAAGATGGCGGCATTGGCGAGGGTTGTTCAACTCGACAAACGGATCGGAGAGATGCGGAACCTGCTGAACGCCGCCGTTCCCTCGGCTGAAGCGCGGGTGACCGAAGCGGAAAACAAGGTCCGGGAAGCCCGCCAAAAAGTCGAGGCTGCCAAGATCGCCGCCATGACGGCGAACTTGAACTTGGAACGGCACAAGCAACTGGCCAAGAGGGGCTTGGTATCCGAGCGAGAGGTGGAACTGGCAATCCAGACCGATATCGCCAGCCGAGCCGACCTGGAAGGAGCCCAGGCGAACCTTCAGGCCGCGGAGCAGGCCATGAAATCTCTGGGCTTCGGCCGCGACCAAGTCAACGCGGAAATGTTGCAGCGGCTGCTCGACGCGGAAGCGGCTCGCGATGCGTCGGTGCTGGAAGCCGCCAGGGTGGAGGATCAGCTTGCTGACGTCCTCTTGCGGCTTTCGAATGCCGAGCAACGTCGCCACGCCGGTAGAATCGTGGCGCCGGCCGATGGGACCGTTGTCAAGATGGCCAAGGTCGGCGTGGGAGAAACCGTCCGGCAGGGCGATACCTTGGTCCTCATCGCTCCCACCAGTTTTGACAGGGCCGTCGAGATGACCGCGGATGGATTGGACGCGCCGCTGTTGAACGTGGGCCGCAAGGTCAAGCTCCTCTTTTATGGAATCCCGGCCATTCCCTTACCAGCCTGGCCTGAATTGATGGCCGGTACCTATGACGGCGTGATCAAAGTGGTCGATCAAGTCGACGACGGCAAGGGTAATTATCGGTTTTGGGTCGTTCCCGATCCCGACGAACGTCCCTGGCCCGACCAATCGCACGTCCGACAGGGAACGAAGGTGATGGGCTGGGTGATCTTGAACCGCGTTCCCCTGTGGTATGAACTCTGGCGCCGGTTCAACCTCTTCCCGCCCGATTATGAGGAGCGGTCCCATACTCTGCTCGACACATTGCTGCCCAAGATGTGGAAAAGCGCAAAATAACACCCGATCTCCTCGGATCAGCCTGCGTCATTCCCGCCACCGTCTCCTTTCAGGACATCAACAGCCCAGGACCAGGCATCTCGCCAAGCGAGAGGCAGCGATCGACATAGGGAGTCAAGTTGGGATCGTTGGAGATGAAAATGACGGTCCAAGGCTCATCCTTGGAGCACAATCGTTGGATGATGGTATCCCGCACCGAGGGCTGCATATCGTGAAACAAACCGTCAAAAATCAGCAATTGCGGTCGCCCGACAACTGCGCGTGCGAGCAAGATGCGTAAGACGTGAGTCGGCGCCGGAATATCCCCGAGCACGCCGATATCGGAATCAATGCCTTGAGGAAACGTCGCCACCTCCTCATGAAGTTTGGTCAACCACAACGCCCATCGGATATCGTCATAAGAAATGTAAGGACGTCGCCAAACGATATTGTCCGCGATCGTCCCGTCGATCAGCGAGAGCTGCGAATCGATGATAAAGCCCCGGCACCGGTTGATGACGCTGGGATCGAGATGCCTGAGATCGACGTCATTATAGGAAACGATCCCGCCGGTCGGCATTGCCAACCCGGCCAGCACTTTGGCCAGAGCCATGCGCGCCGTCGTCGTCCCCACGTAGATGGCGATCTTTTCGCCAGGGGCGACGTTCAGATCAATGTTCTTCAACACCGGTGATTCGCCCAAGCTCAGACTCACATCCTGGCACGACACGCGGATGCCGTGGATCTTGGGGTCCGGCAGGGTTACCCACATTGTGGGGGGCTGCTGGCGCTGATCGCTGGGGAGAGAGAAAAAAGTATCCAGTTCGACCAGGGCCGTGAAAAAGAAATACACCTGTCCCATGCTTTTAACGACCGCGTCAAAATTGACCAGCAGGCCGGCGACGACGACCTCCACCGCTACCAATTGGCCGATGGTCAATTGGTCGATGGTCAAGAGCCACCCGGCCAAAGCCAGGGCGCTGCTATGTGCGACCGCTTGGCCGCCCACCGAAGCAAGAAATTGGCGCAGCAGCACGGCAAACCGAGACCGACGGCACTCGATGTAGCGCGTCGCGATCTCATCGGTTTTCTGAATCACCAAGGCGTCGCTATCCGTCGCCTTAATGTGAAGCAGATTCTGAGAGAGCTGCTGAATCCAGTGCAACATGTCGTACTTGGCATGAGACATATCGACGGTCGTCCGCAATCCTCCCCGCGAGAGGCCGAAAAAAATGATACCGGAGCCGAGCAGTAGGACACCGTTAAAAAGCAGAAAGTACGGATGGTAGAACACCAGAATCATCATACCGATCATGCCGCCGATGACGACATGAACCAAGTCAACCAGCAACGTCGCCAAGGCGCGCTGCATGAACACCGTTTCCACGAAATAGTTCGAGAACCGAGGACGAAACTCTTGAATGCGAACGTGTGAGAGCTTCTGAGCCATCGCAAACGCCGTCCTGACGAACAGTCGTCGCTGCAACACTTCAACGGCGTAGTATTGCAACGTCCGAAAGGCTCCGACGGCGATCAAGACGACGACCATGATGATGGCCAGCGTGGCGATCATCACCGGTTGGATCGCGAAGGAAAAGGTATTGACCAATTCCTGAACCGTCAGAGGAACGATGAGCGAAAACAGCCCGATCACCAGCGAATAGGAGATCACCAGGATCAAGATCCTTCGTTCATGCCGAAGGAAGCGGGCCAACAGGCTCAGGACATGAAAGAGGTTCGGCTGTACGGCACTCTGCGATTGTCCCATGTGTCGGATTCCCCTGATAATCGCTTGTTATCGACGCGCCGGTGAGCCCATAACAAGCGGATCGGTGCGCCGTCGTCCCTTCGCGGAAACCCTACCATGCTTCCGCCGACGAGTCACCCGTCCAGCCTCACTCCGTCGGCATCTTGGCCCAGGCTCCAATCGCCCATTGATACAAAGCCATGGCCTTGTGGAATTCGGCTTTTGCCAGAATGACCTGTTTTTTGGCATCGACGGTATTGCGCTCTCGAAGGTTGACGAACAACACCGTGCTGGCGCCAAGGCTGAAACGATACCGTTCCCCTTCCTCGACGATCTCGACCAAGTGAAGGGCCTGCGAGGCTTCCTCAATGCGCTCCTTGGCACGCTCGATGGCCGAGAGGGCGTTATCGACGTCAACGAGGACTTGATTCTCTCGAAACGCCTTGGCCATCACCAGCCGCTCCGCCTGTCCCTGAGCCTGCAACACCTCGCCTCGCCCACGCCGTTGGAAAATCGGAAACCGCAGTTCGACTCCGAACCGGTATCCCAATCCGAGTACGAACTTCTCCGGAGCGCGCGCCGGCGCCGCTTCAAGATCCAGGTTGGGCAAGAGATTATTTTTAGCCAGCGCCAAGTCGATATGATTGATCCGCGCTTCGATCTCAAGCTCTTTCACTTCCGGCCGTTCTTTGGCCGCCTGGAGCTTGCGCGACAGCACATCTTCAGCAGTCGGAACCTGCCCCACCGTCGGAAATTCCGGCACACGATCAAGGGGAGGAATGGATGGAGCACCATTGTCCCATAAAAACATGGACAGCTTGAACTGCTCTTGCTCAAGGCGTCGCCGCGCTGCAATGACAACCTCCCGTCGACGATGCACTTCCTGCCCAGCCTCCACCACATCAATCGGCGCGATCGCACCGGCCTTGGCCCGCTCTTCCATCTGGCGGTACCGGTCTTCTGCCACGACCAAGGCTTGCTGTTCAACTTCGAGCAGCTTGGCGGCCGCCACCCACTCCCAGAATTGGTGAGCAGCCGCCAAGAAGAGATCCTGACGGGTCTGCGCAATCTTGATCTCCGCAAGGGGTGCTGCCAGTTCCGACCGCTGCAATTCGGCCCGTTCGGGGTTCACCAACAGCCCACGGAGCAAGGGGAGAAATCCCCCTAAAACGAGCTGTTGATTCTCGCCGAACGCCAAATCTGGAATCCGCGCCTCGCCGATCGCTCGGCGATACCCGGCACTACCCCGAACCCCCCATGGGTGACGAACTTCAAACAACGTGTCATTGTACCCCACCGTCTGAGTTCCCTTGGCCGGATCGCTGCTTGAAATGAACCGTTCCAGCTCCATGTCGTTGACGAGTGTGGGGTCAAACGCACCGAGCGCCCTCAGGATCTTGCCTCGCGCGATCGTTTTCTCGGCTCCCGCTCCCCTTAAAAGCGGATGAGATCGATCGATCCAGGAATGGACTTCTTCCAGCGTAAATGGAACGGGAAGCAGTGAGGTTCCAACCGGTCGCCTGTCAGCCTGATCCGCGAACGCGATCACCGACAAGGCAAGCCACCATCCGAGTAGAAACACCAGCAGTTTCATCACGACGCTCCTTTCTTTTCAACGTGGTCCATCATCATTCTGTAAAGAACGACTTTGAAACGGTTCGTCCGGGACGGCATGAATCGAATCGCGATGTCGGACAACACAAAGGCACGACTCCCGGCGACGCGCCGAACGGGCGATCGGACCGGGAAACGAGCGCGATCTTCCGCCTCACGCAGACCGGTTACGGAGAGGTCGCTGGATCGAGCGGCGCGCCAACTTCGTGTGTCGTTCACGACTGACGGCGCTCTGTGTTGAAAGAACCTAGCATACGAAGAACGCGGACTCTAGCGCGCCCGAGACCGAGACCAAACTGGTGCCATCGGATCGTGATGAAAGGCGACCGCCTCTCTTGGCAAACGACATCGGCGCGCGCAAGACGTTCGGACGACCGAGCGCGGAGGGCCCATGGCGATCAGCGTTTCGGCGGCCGACCGATGATGTGCACCCTCGGTCCCTGGGAAAGCGGGATCAGCCGATCATCCTGGGCACTACCCCCCAGCACCCATTCAAACAGCCGCTTGGCGTCGTTCAATTCAGGATCGCGCGGAACCCCGTACTGTTCTCGTTGCATGGGTTCGTCATAGAGACCAACACAACCGTGCGAAGCGGGATAGCCCGGCAGATCCCGGCCGTGAATCCAGTACGAGACCCCTGCACGATTGATATGAAACCGGAGCGCGTGATTCATCGGATAGGGACGATCGGTGCCTTCGACCGTATAGAGGCTCGAACGACGGCGGCGATGGGCTGCGGAGATGCGAAACTCGCCGGTGGGAGTCCGATCAGGCTCGGCACGAGGGCCTGAAGTGAGGGGAAGCGAAAATCGAAGGGCCCCGTATTCATATGCGCCGAGAAACTGCTCGGCAAGATCGATCAGAATGAACTTCTCATCCCCCTCCGCCGGTTGATACACCAGAGGGAGCGGCTCAAACTCGGCCAGGTCTTCAACCCGTTTCGGAACCTTAATGGACACCCCCGGACCGGCATGGCGCCGGTCAACTCGATTAAAGCGAGCGACTTCTCGCCACCATTCGCCGAACAACCGTTCCAAAGATTCCCCGCCTCGCAACGTCCGGCATTCCCAGTCGATCCGCTCGTCGCTCGGATGGAGGACGGCGCACAGTCCGCGAAGTTTCTTGGGCGTCTCCGCGTAAGACACAACAGGAAGAAGTACCGCCAGGGCGAGAATGATCGTGAACCATCCGTCTCGGATGATGGAGGCCCGACCCGCCGCCCTCGCGTGAAAATCGGGCCTCATGTCCGCTCCCCTCTTGGTCCCCCATGCGCGTCCTCTTCCGATTCCGACTCTCACGCGAGAGGCGTGTCATGTCATGCGAATGCCGTTTACGACCAATATTGCGACGCCCTCAGATAGCCGAACAGCAGATCGCGACGGGCCAGGATGCCCACCAGTTTGTTGTTCCGCACGACCGGCACGCGGGTGACGTATCGATCCTGAAACAGATCGGCGACTTGGGCCAACGTCTGGTCCTCCGTCACCGTCAGGGGATTCGCCGACATGATCTCGGCCGCCGTGACTTTTCTCAAGTCACGGCCGTCGATCATCGCCTGCAAGAGATCGTATTCGGTCACAATGCCGACGACCGTGCCTTCCTCATCAACGACAGGGAGGCTTCCGTAGTTGCGATGGGTCATCAGGTGGGCGATCGTCGCCGCGTCGGTGCGCGGCGTACACCGCGTCACCGCATCCTGCATCAACTGCCCGACGGTCAAGGTTTTGGGATCACAGGCTTTGAGAAAAAACTCCGTCTGTCGCATCGTCCGTCCTCACTTTCTCGTCACAGGCTTTTTCGTCACAGGCTTTCCCGCCGACGGGCCTGCCGCCAGATAGACACGCAGCACGTCGCGGCGCGCAATGATTCCGATCAACCGATTCTTGGTATCGACGACCGGAACGCGGACCAAATCGCTCGCCCGCAACACATGCACCAGTGTGGCCAAGTTGGTTGCCGCCGGAACGGAATAGGGGTTGCCCGTCATCACTTCTCCCGCCGTCACGGCCCCGAGTTCCTTCCCCTCGTCAAGAGCCGCCAGCAGATCATGCTCGCTCACGATCCCAATCAGCTTTCTCCGCTGATCGACGACGGGAACCGCCCCAAACCCCTCGATCATCAGCGAGGCGATCACATCACCTTTCGTACGCAGACGCACGGACTGTACGTTCGTCTCCATGACCTGTTCAACCGTCATCGAGGAGAACTCTTGTCGTTTGGCGCCCTGCGCCTTGTTCTTCCGAACCGGCATGGCATTTACCTCCTAGAGATTCTCTGGTTTACTGGTCTTCCCTTCACCTTATCGCCTTCCGATCAAAGCAATTGCCCCAAATTGCCACGAAGCGGTTTTTCACCTGACGCAAAACTCCCCAGCGCCTCGATTGATTTGACATGTGAGATCCCCTCAATATTCAAGAAAGAATGGGCCCCTTCTTCATTTCCTGAGCAGGCAATCATGGGCATATCCAATGCAGGTTGAGTACCCGACAGTACCCGCCATGAACCCCCAACAGAAGGAGCGGCTATGAAAATCCTCTGCGCCGTGGACGGATCGGAGTTTTCGCAGTGGGCCATTGACGCCATCGGAGTCTTGGGACGAAGCGCCCTCTCATCCGTCACGGTACTGCACGTCATGGACACTCGGCATCTGAAGCCGGTCGGCGCACCCCACACGGCAACCTATCGAGGCGCCAAAGCGGCCTTGGAGAAGTCTGGTGAAGAGATTCTTCGCCGCTCCGTCACTCGATTGGAGGTGGCGCTCAGCCAATCACCCCTGCGTCCCCGCACGACGGTGCGCTCCCTGTTGCTCCACGGCTCTCCCGCCGCCACGATCGTCCAGCGAGCCGCCCAAGAGCGGATGGACCTCATCGTTCTTGGCACGCGCGGCGCAAGCGACATCAAAGGCTTTCTCCTTGGCAGTGTGGCGCGCAAGGTCGCTTCGCTGGCCGACTGCGCGGTCCTCGCCGTCAAGCGACCGATCAAAACGCTCGATCGAATCCTTTTGGCCGTGGACGAATCGAAATATTCCCGGCGGGCGGCGAAATTTCTCCGCTCCGGCATCCTTCCCGACAACGTGGCGATCATCATTTTTTCCGCGGCCGTTTCTCCAGTGACCGATCTGGCGGCTCGACATTTGACCGAGCGACAGATCAAATCGCTCAACGAACCGGTGTTCCAGCGGGCGACGGATCTCGTGACCAAGATGCGGGAGGACTTCCTTAAAGAAGGGTTCACCGTGACGACGGAAGTGCAATTCAACCACGTGGTTGACTCCATTATCCGGATAACGACCTTCAATCAGATCGACATCCTGGTCGTCGGCTCGCGAGGGTTGTCCTCACCGGAGCGCCTGCACATGGGAAGCGTCTCGGAATCGGTGCTGAAGTACGCTCCCTGCTCGGTCTTGATCGTGCGAGGTCTCCGTGCCTGAATCGCCCCACGACGATATCCACCGCCTCTCGATCGAGGAGGTGCTGCACCGCTTACACACGACTGAGGCCGGTCTTTCAACGGAAGAGGCAAGCAAACGGCTGAGAGAACACGGACCGAACATCCTGCTTGAACCGCCCCACAACGCCCCGCTCCGGAGTTTCAGCCGCCATTTCATTCATTTCCTCGCCGTGCTCTTGTGGATCGCAGCCGGTCTCTGTTTCACGGCGGATATGATGAATCCCGGCGAAGGCATGGCGACCGTGGGCTGGGCCATTGTCGCTGTCATCGTGATCAACGCCGCCTTTGCCTTCATCCAAGAATACAAGGCGGAACAGACCTTTGCGGCGCTCCGCCGCCTGTTGCCGGACAAAGCGTGGGTGATGCGTGACGGACAACCGGTCGAAATCGAGCGGCGCGACATCGTCCCCGGCGACGTGCTGATCCTGGAAGAAGGCGAACGGGTGCCGGCGGACGCGCGCTTGATCGAAGCGGTCGGCATGCGGGTGGACAATGCCGCCCTGACGGGCGAGGCTCGGCCGAAACGACGGACGGCCGAGCCCGTCACGAGCGGCCACCGGCTCGATCTCCCCAACTTGGTGTTCGCGGGAACGACAATACTCTCCGGGCACGGACGAGCCGTCGCATTCGCCGTCGGCATGCGTTCGGAATTCGGCAAGGTCGCCGCCCTCGCCACCGCAACGGAATCCGGCGCCAGTCCGCTTCAACTGGAGATCGCCAAGGTGACGCGGCTCATCGCCGCTCTCTCCGTGACCATGGGCGCCCTCTTCTTCTCAATCGGCCTCTGGGCCGGCTTGAGCATCTGGACCAGTTTCGTCTTCGGCATTGGCATCATCGTGGCCAACGTGCCGGAGGGATTGCTACCGACCGTCACCCTTGCCCTCGCCATGAGCAGCCAACGCATGGCAAAACGCAACGTGTTGATCAAACATTTGCCCGCCGTTGAAACGCTCGGCTGCACGACCGTCATCTGCACCGACAAGACCGGGACCTTGACCGAAAATCGCATGAAGGTCGATCGCGTCTATGTGGATGGACGGGTGATCGAGTCGCGGGACGGCTGCTTCGTGGCCGACGGCCGGTTGATCAGCTCGGCCGAAGCCACGCGCTGGCGCCGGTTTTTCGACGTCCTCCTTCACTGCCAGAACGCAAAGCGGGTCCGGCGATCCGACGGACGATGGACGGCAACCGGCGATCCGACGGAAGTGGCACTCCTGGAGTTCGTCATCGAACATGGCCTGGCCCACCGCCCCTCTCTCCGCCGCATGGGAGAGCTGCCCTTCGATGCCGACCGCAAACGAATGAGTACACTTCATTGGTCGGAAGGCCGGCTGCTTGCCTTCACCAAGGGCGCTCCGGAATCGGTGCTGCCCCTCTGCACCACTATCCTGATTGACGGAATGGTCCGCCCCATGGGGGAGAGCGACCGTGCAACTGTCCTCAATCAAAGCCGCGGCTTTGCGGAGCAGGCCCATCGGGTATTAGCCATCGCCATGCGCGACGTAGCTCACCGACCAGAACAGATCGAAGTGGAGAGCATCGAAGAGGACTTGACGTTCCTCGGCCTGGTCGCCCTGGTGGACCCACCCAGGCGGGAGGTGCCGGAAGCCGTGGCCACCTGCCGCCGAGCCGGGGTCCGAATCGTGATGATCACCGGAGACCATCCGCTGACCGCGCTGGCCGTGGCCAAAGCGATCGGCCTGGTGCCGGACCGGACTGTCGAAGAATCAAACGTTCCCCTGACCGTCATCGAAGGCGCTCAGCTCGATCACATGAGCGACGAACACTTGCGCCGATTATTGGCGCCGCCGCAGACCGGCAAACCATCCCCCCTGTTCGCGCGCATGGCGCCGCGCCACAAGCTGCGCGTGGTTTCCATGCTCAAAGACATGGGTGAGATTGTCGCCGTCACGGGCGACGGGGTCAATGACGCGCCGGCCCTCAAACGAGCGGACATCGGCGTGGCGATGGGCCTCGCCGGCGCCGACGTCGCCAAGGAAACGGCCGACATGATTTTGCTCGACGACAACTTCGCGACGATCGTATATGCGATCGAAGAAGGACGGACAGTGTATGACAACATCCGCAAGTTCTCGACCTATATCTTGGCGAGCAACGTCCCGGAAATCGTCCCGTTTCTGGGGTACGGCCTCGCCGGATGGCCGCTGGCGCTCACGATTCCCCAAGTCTTGGCGGTTGATCTCGGAACTGACATGATTCCGGCGCTCGGACTCGGCGCGGAACGGCCCCAGGCCGACATCATGGATCGCCCGCCGCGCGACCGGCGCGAACGGATGCTGAACCTTCCCCTTCTCCTGAGAGCATACCTCTTTTTGGGTGTCATCGAAGCGGCGACAGCGATGACGGCGTTTTTTCTATATCTCACCGGCGAGGGATGGACGTGGGGAGCGCCGCTCGACTGGTCCTCCCCCCTCTACCGAGAAGCCACGACCGTCACCCTTGCGGCAATCGTGCTGGCGCAGGTAGCCAACGTGTTTGCCTGCCGGTCCGACCATCTCTCCGCGGCCAGGATCGGATGGTTCACCAATTCGCTTATCCTCTGGGGAATCTTTGCGGAGCTGGCTATCTTTGCGCTCGTTGCTTATACGCCGATCGGCAATCGCCTATTCGGCACCAGTCCCCTTCCGCTGTGGATCTTCGGCCCATTGGCCCTCGGAGGAGCAGGATTGCTTCTGGCCGAAGAAGGACGCAAACTGCTGGCGAACCGGTTGAGGCGAAACCTGCCACCAGCCCGGAAGGAACTACCTGCATGACCGGCGAGTCGAGTGAATCACCCCCTGACAGCCAGGCGGCACAACCGCCCCCACACAAGGCACCTTCTTTGCCATCTCCCGTTCCTTCGCTGGAACAAGAACTGATCCCGCATGAGGCCGGGATTGGATTCCCTCGATCTCGATCGACGTCCCGCCTTCCCTGGATTATTGGGATGGGAACGGCTCTGCTCGCGCTCGGCGCCGGAGCGTGGTACTGGTGGGCATCCATCACACCGGCGATCACGTACAAGACCCTCCCCGTCGATCGAGGTCCCATCACCTCTCTGGTCACCGCGACCGGCACGGTCAATCCCATCATGTCCGTCCGAGTCGGCAGTCAAGTTTCAGGAAAAATCGCCAGATTGTTCGTAGACTTTAATTCCGAGGTCACGAAGGGGCAGGTGCTGGCCCAGATCGACCAACAACCGTTTCAAGCCCGTGTCGCTCAAGCCCGCGCCTCGGTCAAAAGCGCGGCGGCCGGTTTGGCCAAGGCGAAGAACCTCGCCGCACAGAGGAAGCGGGATCGCGACCGCATGGCGGTCTTGCGAGAGCACGAGTTCGTCTCGCAAGCCGAACTCGACCTTGCCGAGACCAACTACCAAGACGCGCTCGCACAGGTAGAGGCGGCCCAAGCCCAGCTCGACCAGGCCCACGCGACACTCGCGGCGGCCGAGTTGGACCTCGGCTACACCACGGTTTATTCTCCAGTGGACGGCATCGTCATCTCCCGTGACGTGGATGTCGGCCAGACCGTCGCCGCCAGTTTTCAAACTCCGACCTTGTTCGTGATCGCGAGGGACTTGACACGGATGCAGGTCAACACCAACGTCAGCGAAGCCGACATCGGCGGGGTAGCCGAAGGCAAACCGGCCCGCTTCCGGGTGGATGCCTACCCCAGAGAATGGTTCGAGGGAACCGTGGCGCAGGTCCGCCATGCGCCGGTCGTCGTCCAAAACGTCGTGACTTACGACGTCGTCATCGCCGTCGATAACCCGCACCTGAAATTGAAACCCGGCATGACCGCAACGGTCACGATCGTCACGGACGAAAAAGAACAGGCGCTCAGGGTACCGAACGCAGCCCTGCGGTTTCGGATGCCCGGCGTGCCGATCGACCGCAAGGCGACGGCTGTTTGGGTGAAAGACCCCGACGGGCGGGTCCGCCGCGTGCCGGTGACGGCCGGCATTGCCGATTCCCTCTATACGGAAATCGTGGAAGGCGCGCTTCAGGAAGGCGACCACGTCATCGTTGGAATCGAAACGTTTGACGAAGGGCGAAACCGAACGTTGCCGCCAGGGTTCGAGTTCGGTCCCAAAATACGATGATCGTGACGGGTCCCTCGTTCGTTTGGCTCATTGATCGGTCCAGTGCGCCACACTTATGAGAAGCAGCGTCGTCAACGGGTGTCGGAACCGGTAACAGGACGATGTCTTTCCTCTGGCTCACGATTCTCTCCGCCTTGCGCGTGCTCAGGCGCAATCCTTTGCGGGCCGGGTTGACCATGCTCGGCGTCATCATCGGCATCGGGGCGGTGGTGGCCATGGTCAGTTTAGGGCAGGGCGCGAGTGCCGCGATTCAGGCGGAGATCGCCAGCCTCGGCACCAATGTTCTCATCATTATTCCCGGCGCCACCACGGTCGGAGGCATCCGAGGGGGTCTCGGCACCGCCTCCACCCTGACCGTTGACGATGCAGAGGACATCGAGAGAAAAATTTCCGGCGTGACGGCGGTCCTGTATGGCAGCCGCTCCGTGCTGCAGGTCGTCCGGGAAAACAAGAACTGGAGCACGGTCGTCTTCGGCACGACACCGTTGTTTCCCGACATGCGGAACTGGCCGATTGCACAGGGTTCGTTCTTCACTCAGTCGGACATGGATTCGGCGTCCAAGGTTGCCGTGTTGGGAAAGACCGTCGTTCGGAATTTGTTCGAGCCGGGAGAAGACGTCGTGGGCGCCGAGATCCGCATCCGCAATGTCCCTTTTCACGTCATCGGCGTGCTGGAATCCAAAGGGCAATCCGTTACCGGTCAGGATCAAGACGATATGGTCGTGCTGCCCTTTTCGACCGCCGAACGCAAGGTCTTCGGGACGAGCTTTCTCGGAACCGTGGGGATCATTCTAGTGGAGACGAACACGCAAGCCGACGTTCCGGCCGTCACAGACGACATCCGAGATCTCTTGCGGACAAGACATCGGCTCCAGCCGCCCGACGAGGACGACTTTACGATTCGCACGATGGAAGACATCGCTCAGACCATCGCCGGCGCGAGTCGGACCATGATGCTCATGCTGATGAGCATCGCCTCCATCTCGTTGGTCGTAGGCGGCATCGGCATCATGAACATCCTTCTGGTCTCGGTCACGGAACGGACAAGGGAAATCGGGTTGCGCATGGCAGTCGGCGCCACTCGCGCGCATATCCTGTTTCAGTTCCTCATCGAAGCCGTGATCATGACGGCCTTGGGGGGCCTGCTCGGTGTGGGAGCGGGCATCGGCATCGCTCGGCTGCTCACGGCCATGATCGGCTGGCCCACAATCATCAACGCGCGTGCAGTCGCAGCCTCCTTTCTGTTTTCGCTCGCGGTCGGCCTGTTTTTCGGCCTCTATCCGGCCAACAAGGCGTCGAAGCTGAACCCGATCGACGCCATGCGATACGAGTGAGGAGCATCAGCCTCTCCTTTCCCCGCAACCCCACATGTTTCATTGCACACGTGGTATTGCCTCCCCCACATCGCTCTCATATCACGCGATCTCCTGACCAACGAGGAGTACGCACACGGGATCGGAGCCCAATCCCCCGTGGCTGTTTGACGATCAGAGAAAGACAACACCTCACCAAGCGGAAGGCCTCGTATGCCCATTGAGATGGCGTTCACGCTTTTCATCACTCTCGCCGCAATGGTTCTTTTCGTCACCGAGACGCTGCCTGTGGACGTGGTGGCGCTCGGCATCATCGCTGTTCTGCTCATCGGCGGAATCGTGACCCCTCAAGAAGGCCTCAGCGGATTCAGCAATCCGGCGACAGTGACGATCGGCGCAATGTTGGTCTTGAGCGCCGGCCTCTTCAAGAGCGGAGCCTTGAATGTTATAAGCGTTGGGGTGAGCCGCTTCAGCCGGTACGGCACAACCGTCGTGCTGCTCACGATGATGATCGCGGTCGGGGCCATCTCCGCCTTTCTCAACAATACCGCCGCCGTCGCCATGTTGATGCCGGTTGTTATCGGCGCAGCAAACACGCTCGGCGTCGGCCCATCCAAATTCCTGATGCCCCTGTCGTTCGCTTCCATGTTTGGAGGTGTCTGTACCTTGATCGGCACCTCAACCAACCTCGTCGTCAGCTCCGTTGCCGAACGATACGGACAACCAGGTCTCACCATGTTCGAGACGACGTCGCTCGGGCTGGTCTTCTTCGCCGCAGGCGTGCTGTACATGATGGGAGTCGGGTTACGCCTGATCCCGGACCGCCGAGCCACAGGGGATCTCACCCAACGTTTCAGCATGGACGACTACCTGACGGAAATTGTCCTGCTCCCAGAGGCCAAGTCTGTCGGAACCACCATCGCCGATTGCCCCCTGGTGAAAGACATCGAGCTGGATATTCTCGAGGTGAGGCGAGGGGCCGGTCGTGCCTTGTCACCTGATCCCTCCATAGTATTGCAGGCCGGCGATGTGCTCCTTGTGCGATGCAATGTCGCGCAGATTAAACAATTGCAAGAACGGGTCGGCATTGCCTTAAAACCAAGTTCCTTATCCGCATCCGCAACAGGATCTTCACATCAAGGATGGCAGATTGACGGTCATGACGCCCGATCCGCCAACTTCGTCCTGAGGAACGTGAGCGCGGCTTGCCTCCGCCTGTGAAAGAACCAACTTGCGGAGGCGGAAATCCATCGTCCTACCATTTCAATCGCCGTGGACGATCAATCGGAAAGTACGGGGATCCGGTCCTGCCCCAAGGAACAGCTCATCGGGCAACACAAATGGCCTTGACGATCTTGGCCTCCTTGACCTGTTCCAAGAATCGATCGGCCGGTCATGTCCGTCTCTTTAAATTTATCATTATTCGACAAGCCGACCAGCGCACGAGCACCTCGCTCTGCAACACCCCTTCAGCAGATGCGCGGCAACTGTTCACCTGACAAGAGATCTACAATCCGATTGGTTCCGACCACCGTCTGCAGCACCACTGGTGGTGAACGGCGATCCGTAACCACACCGATACGGACTGCTCGGCCGGCGACGGCATGACGGCGCATCACCGCGAGAGCAGCCTCCACCTGCGACGCTGGCATCAGAGCGACGAACCGCCCTTCGTTGGCGACATAGAGAGGATCGAGCCCCAACAGTTCGCAGGCCCCTCGGACCGGCTCTAGAACAGGAATGTTCGCTTCCTCGATCGTCATGCCCACACCAGCCGAACCGGCGATCTCGTTGAGCGCAGCCGCAAGGCCCCCACGTGTGAGATCCCTCAGACAATGGATTTCGATGCCCTGTGCGATCAGGTCTCCAATGACTTCATGGAGCGGAGCCGAGTCACTGTGGATATCGCCGGCGAACGAGAGTCCCTCCCGCACACTCAACACGGCTACACCATGGGCCCCAACATCTCCGCTGAGCACAATCACGTCTCCAGGCCTCACCAAGCAGGGCGAGATGTGAGTGCCAGACGGAACGACACCGATCCCGGTCGTATTGATGAAGATACTATCGCCTTTTCCTCGATCCACGACTTTCGTGTCCCCTGTGACGATGGAGACACCGGCTGCCCGCGCGGCTCCGGCCATCGATTCCACCACTTGCCGGAGCACATCGAGGCTCAATCCCTCTTCCAAGATAAAGCCTGCACTCAGGTACAGGGGTGTCGCGCCGCACATAGCCAGATCGTTGACCGTCCCATAGACCGCGAGACTGCCGATATCTCCGCCTGGGAAAAACAAGGGACGCACCACATAGGAATCGGTCGTGAACGCCAGGGTCCCCCTCTCAACATGCCACGTCGCCCCATCATGCATGGTCGCAAGAAGTGGATTGTCAAAGGCCCGCACGAAGATCTCCTGAATCAACTCGCGCATGAGCCTTCCGCCGCCGCCATGGGCCAACTGCACGGTATTTTTCTCGAAAGCCGGCAAGGGACAAGCTGGTTCAAAGGCTGCCTGATCTGTCATGCTCATCTTGTATTAGTGACCATCATGCCCTGAGTTCCCCATCGCAACCTGGCAGGACCATCGTTCACCGCGCTCTCTCCTTCAATGAACCATGTGACCACGGTAGCGATAGTAGGCTGAACAGGCCCCCTCGCTCGAGACCATCGGCGCACCCAGCGGCTTCTCCGGCGTGCAGGTGGTCGCGAAGGCCGGACAGTCAGTCGGCTTGAGCAATCCTTGCAGCACGAGTCCGCTTTGGCACTCCGGATGTTCCCGTGCGGACGGCCCCGAGCGAGCCAGGACGTCGCGAAAACGCACCGCCGCATCAAACTCGGCAAAGGCTGGTTTGATCCGAAGCCCGCTCCTTGGAATCTCCCCGATGCCCCGCCACACACGGGGCGATGGTTCAAACACCATATCCACCATCGCTTGTGCCTCTCGATTCCCCTCGCGGCTCACCGATCGCACATACTGGTTTTCGACGACCGCCCGTCCCTCTTCCAACTGGCTCACCACCATCGCAATCCCCTCCAGCACATCCACCGGTTCGAACCCTGTCACGACGATCGGCACTCGATAGCGCGCCGCAATGAGTTCATATTCTTCATATCCCATCACCGTGCACACGTGACCGGCGGCAAGAAACCCCTGAATCCGATTGTGGGGAGACGACAAGATCGCCTCCATCGCCGGGGGAACGAGCACATGGGCCACCAGCAGGCTGAAATTTGAGAGTCCGAGTGTGTTGGCCTGAATGACCGCCATGGCCCACGGAGGGGCGGTGGTCTCAAAGCCGACGGCGAAACAGACGATCTCCCGATCAGGGTTTGCGCGGGCCAACTCTAGCGCATCCAAAGGTGAATAGACGATCCGCACATCCGCACCCTCCGCCTTGGCGCCGAAGAGGTCGCCTTGGGAACCGGGCACACGCAACATGTCTCCGAATGAACACAGGATCACCTGTGGTTGCCGTGCAAGCCGGATCGCATCATCGATCAAGCTAACCGGCGTGACGCAGACCGGGCACCCGGGCCCATGAACCAGTGTGAGAGCCTTGGGCAACAGACCGTCTAAGCCAAACCGGACGATCGAATGGGTCTGGCCTCCACAGACCTCCATAATCGTCCAAGGCTGACGGACAGTTCTTTTGATCCGCTCGACCAAGGCCGCCACGAACGCGCGATCGCGAAATTCGTCCACATACTTCATCGATCGACCTACTCCTGTGATTGCCTCGCCGCCAGCTCCCCGTAGGTCTCCAAAGTCCGCCGCGCCGCCTCTTCGTTGAGTCTGCTAATCGCAAAGCCGACATGGACAATGACGTAATCGCCGACCTTCGCCTCCGGGACCAAGGCCAGCGAGACCGTTTTCGTCACACCGCCGAATGAGACCGTGGCAGTCCGGAGCGGGTCGTCCGCTACCTGCAACACCTGTCCGGGCACCGCAAGACACATCGCCTACTCCTCTCGCTCACACTGCCCATCAGCAGCTTGACAAGCCGCCACCACCGCCTGCCCCAGCGACAATCCTCCATCGTTGGGCGGCACGAGCCGATGAGCATAGACCGTGAATCCCGCCGCTTCCAACCTCTGTCGCACCATGGAGAGCAAGAGACTATTCTGAAAACAGCCGCCGGTCAACACCACCCTCGGCAATCCCGCTGCTTGAGCGACGCGCACACAGACATCGGCCAACCCACCGTGAAATCGAGCCGCAATCCGCTCGGCGCTAATTCCCTCCCGAAGATCCCGCACCAATTCACTCACCATGGGGCGCCAATCAACAACGAGATGGCTCTCACCCGAATCAGCCTTCGCCACATCCATGCGATAGGCTCTTATCTCCTTTCCAACCGTTCGGTGCCGCTCCGCCGCATATTCGACCACCATCGCCGCCTGGCCTTCAAACGACACCTTCTGGCATAGGCCGGCCAGTGACGCCACCGCATCGAACAGTCGTCCCACACTCGTCGTCTTGGGCGACGCCGTCCTTGACTGGAGCAGGGCCACAAGCCGTTCACGCTCCTCGAATGGCACCCCCCACGAGGGTAGAGATTGAGCCACCATTCGATTTCCCATCGTTTCCCACAGCACGGCAGCGGCGGTCCGAGGCGGCTCGCGCAGAGCCGCTTCACCTCCCGGCAATCGAAAGGGCCGCAGGTGTGCAAACCGTGTGAAGCCCTTGACCGTCGCGAGCAAGAATTCCCCGCCCCAGATCGAACCGTCCACTCCGTACCCAGCTCCATCCCAGGCAACACCCAACACTTCACCATCCAATCCCTGTTCCGCCATACAGGAGGCCACATGGGCGTGGTGATGTTGCACGCCAGCCAACGGCACTGACAATGAGACAGCCAACTCACGGGCGAAGATCGATGATCGATAATCGGGATGGAGGTCGCACGCGATGACGGTTGGAGTCACACGAAGCAGCCGTTGGAGATCCTCGACCGCTTGTCGAAAGGCATGGTCCGCCTCAAGCGTTGAGAGGTCGCCGAGGTGCTGGCTCACCCAGACTCGGCCCGCATCGAGCAGCGAGACCGTGTTTTTCAAGTGCCCCCCAACAGCGAGGACCGGCCCATGGAGCTTCGCGAGGCGGCCTTTCAATCGAACCGCCGACGGGGCATAGCCACGGGCACGCCGGAGGATCATGATCGTGACAGGACTGGATGGATCCGTCCTATCAGGGCAACCCCTCACCACCGAATCATCGACCGGTCGTGCGATCGGCCGGTCATGCACGAGAAACACGTCGGCGATGCCGCCCAACCTGATCAATGCCTTCTGCTCATCGATCACGATCGGCTCCTCCGACCGGTTACCGCTTGTCGCCACCACTGGCTGATCGAGGCTCCCCATCAGCCAATGGTGCAACGGTGTCGTCGGCAACATGGCACCAAGAAACGGGCAGCCTGGGGCAACCGACTCAGCCAGCCGTCCCTCATGAGATCTGCGGAGCAACACGATTGGCGCTTGCGGCGAAGCGAGGAGTGCGGCTTCTTCCTGAGAGACCAGACAGTACAACCGCAGCACTTCGAGCGACGGAAACAACAGGGCGAAGGGCTTCTCCGGTCTTCGTTTTCTCGCCCTGAGCCGCTGCACGGCCTCTTCCGACTGAGCGTCCACCCACAGTTGAAAACCGCCCAGTCCCTTAACTGCGACGACGGCTCCCTCTCGGAGCAACGTGATGGCACGATCTCGGGCTTCATCGCCGCGCGCCATCTCGCGACCTTGGTGGTCCCACAACATGACTTGCGGGCCACAAACCGGGCAGGCGATCGGTTCGGCATGGAATCGCCGATTCTCCATCGTCTCATACTCAGTCTGACAAGCGCGGCACAGTGGGAATCGGCTCATCGTTGTGTGGCGGCGATCATAGG
>JANDJL010000018.1:23140-57801 GCA_024330965.1 Nitrospira sp.
CGGTGATGAGGCTATAGCGTGGTCCGCACTGCGTACAGGTGAGGAAGGGATAGCGAAACCGCCGATCCGATAGATCGTTGAATTCTCGGAGGCAATCTGAACAAACCGCAAGATCCGGAGGAATCACCAGAGCACGGCGTCCCTCCTCCAGACTCGCCACGATAGCAAAAGCCGTTGTGCCTTGCACTGGCACCATCCGATGGGTGATCGACTCCACGGTTGCTGCTGGCGGCGCCTCGCTCCGAAGGCGGCGCAGAAACGTCTCAATCCCCCGCGGCGCACCTTCGACTTCGATCACCAGGCCATCGGTCGCGTTGCGAATCCACCCCCCCAAGCCCAACTCACGAGCCAATCGATAGACAAAAGGACGAAACCCGACCCCCTGCACTGTGCCTTCGATGGTCACCTGAATACGCTGAGTGAGGTCCTCGGCCGGCTTCGTTCTGGTCACGTGGTGTCCTCCACAACCAGCTCATGGACCACCAGTTCCGGTGCCTCCTGCCCCGTGAGTGCCGGACCACCACAGCGCGGGCAGAGAGGAGCCTCTCCCTGAGCGGTCCCATCCCATTGGCACCGAGGGCACCAGGCCTCGCCCGCAAACTCAACCACCTCTAGCTCGGCCCCTTCGGCCCTGGTGCCTCTCGCGGCCAGTTGAAATGTTGCTCGGAGGGTCGAGAGATCATGCTCGACCATCAGATGAGACCACGGACGAAGTTTGATTCGCACCAGAATGGGCCTGGCCTTCGACGTGTCGTCAAGCCCAGTTTCCACCGCCTTGACAACCTGCTTCATCAGATGGAGTTCGTGCACGGTTGTTGCTCGATGTCCCTGAGGATCAGCCCGATCACCTCTTCGAGGACTTGTGTGATCGGCTGCGACAACGGCTGCCCATATTCGGTGGAAGCAATCTCAACTCCGTACAAGATCACCGTGGCCGGCAGGACACCGAGGGCCTTCGCCAACTCGATCGCCTCCACTACGCCAACCGCATGGGATGACTGTGGAAGGAAGGCCGGCCCGATCGGATCGACCGACGCATCAACCCGGTGGATCGTCCCAGGAAGCTGCCCGCTTCGTACTGCATCGACGATCACCACCATCCGCACCCCGACCATCGCATCCAGCAGTTCAACTCCCCCTCCCTCGAGCTCGATCACCTCAGCTCGGTCAGGGACCAGGTCACGGAGTCGTCTGGCGATCACCAATCCAACAGCGTCATCGCCCCGCAGCTCATTGCCAAAACCGATGACCCGAATGGGAGGCGAACCGGACGGAAGTTCCTCAAAGGGGATCCGATTGTCCAGAGGACCAGTACCTTCCGTCCCAAGACTGTGCCGCTGGCTGCCGGGATGATCATCGCTCATGCCGAATCTCCAATCGAAGGAAGTGTGTCGCACAGGAAATGCACGGATCGTAGCAACGGATCACCTTTTCACAGCCGAGGGAGATCTCTTCATCCGATCGATCTAACAGACGGGGGAGGAACAAACGCAGGTCCTGCTCGATTCGTCCCTGGTTCTGAGAGGTGGGAGGAACGATTTTGGCCTCACGGATCACACCATCACGATCGAGACGGTACCGGTGGTAAAGGATCCCGCGAGGCGCCTCCGTGCAAGCCATGCCAACACCGGCTCGCACGGTGATCGGCAAGGCCGGAGCCGGAGGAGGCTCGTATCGGTCGATCAATCGCAAGGATTCCTCGAGGGCATACAGGATCTCAGCGGCACGGGCGACGATTCCCTGAAACGGATTGCGTAGAGGCAATGAGAATCCCGCCTCCCTCAACACCTCGATCACGGTCGGTGGCAAGAGATCATGATTGAGGTTCACCCGAGCCAGAGGTCCGACCACATAGTACGCACCATCCAAGGTGCAATGGAGCGCATGGGAATGAGGAACCTGATGTTCCTTGAAGTGATCCTCGAACTGGTCCGCCGACACCGCCAATCCGTTGGACGTCACAATCCGACCTTCGTTCAAGGGGTACTCTTCGCCATGCCGTAAGGCCACAAATGTGTAGTCGGGCGCAAAGGGCGGGTAGTCAAACGTTGCCACCCAACGGATCGTTTCGATCGCCGCGTCGCGAGCCCACTGGAGCTCATCGTTGAGCCCTTCGAGCTCCCGCCGGCTCGGCACGCGGGAGAACCCACCCACGCGGACCGAGACCGGGTGCACGGATCGCCCTCCCAGCAACGTCATGATCGCATTGCCGGCCTTCTTGATCCGCAAGCCGCGCGCCACAGCGGCAGCGTGATCCTTCGCCATGGCTATGGCACTCTCGTAGCCGAGAAAGTCTGGCGCATGTAACAGATACACATGCAAGGCGTGGCTTTCGATCCACTCGCCGCAGTAGAGCAGTCGCCGGAGATCCCGCAACGGGCCCTCGACGTGCAGATCAAACAGTCGTTCGATCGCATGGACGGCACTCATCTGGTACGCGGCCGGACAAATCCCGCAGATTCTCGCGACGATATCCGGTACCTCGTCATAATGACGCCCTTGCAAGAACGCTTCGAAAAACCGAGGCGGCTCGAAGATGTTGAGTTCTATATCCTCGACGAGGCCGTTTCTCACCGTGACCCGAAGCGCCCCTTCGCCTTCCACACGGGTGATCGTGCCCAGAGCGATCGTCCTGGTCTTTGTTGTCGGCTCAGGGGCCGGCTTGTCCACATCCATCCCCATTCCCCTCAGATCACAATCCCCTCAAGCATCAGCCCTTCGTTCCCACGCCCCACTCTCACCCTGAAATGAAGGAGCGTTGCCATTGATGCCGCGAAAGCGGCGGAGGATCTCGGCTGGGATCAGCCCCAGGTGTTCATGGAAGTGCTTCGCCAATGAGGCGGTGTTGGGGACGTGGCTGCCCGCTTTTTCTCTGGCATCAGCCGGCCCAAAACAGCCGTAACAGTCGCGCCCCATGCTCGGGCAGATCGCGCCACATCCTCCGCTCGTGACTGGTCCGAGGCAGGGCACCCCCTTCGCCACCAATACACAGACGGTGCCTCGCCGTTTGCACTCAAGACACACACTATCTCTCGCGAGACGAGGCCGCACGCCGGCCAGCAAATCGGTGAGGACCCTCAGCAGTTGGTCCTTGTCGATAGGGCAGCCCCTCAGTTCGTAATCGACCTTCACATGATCCGAGATGGGGGTGGAAGTCTCAAGAGTTCGAATCCACTCAGGGCTGGGATACACCAGGCGCTTGTACGACTCGATGTCGGCCCAGTTGCGCAGGGCCTGAATCCCGCCGGCCGTGGCACAGGCGCCGATTGTGACGAGGACGGTGGCTTGCTCCCGCACCGCCCTGATTCGATGCACATCCTCTTCCCTCGTGATCGAGCCCTCGACCAGCGCCAGATCGTAGGGGCCGGCGTCCATGTGGCTTGAAGCTTCTGGAAAGTAGGAGATCTCCAGCGCCTGGCCCAAGGCAAGCAGATCGTCCTCCAGATTCAGAATACTGAGTTGGCATCCGTCGCAGGACGCGAACTTAAAGACACCCAGTTTCGGTCGTGGTGATTGCCGCTCCGGCATACGCCTCATCTCTGTTCAGACTCCTGTGCGCCCCAACCAGGGTTCGATCCGGTCATACCGCATGACCGGACCGTCTTTGCACAAAAAGTACGGACCCATCTGACAATGACCGCACAGACCGATGCCGCATTCCATATGCCGTTCGAGCGACACATAGACCGCCGTAGGCGGCAAGCCCCGACGAAGCAAAATCGGCACGCCCACCCGCATCATGATCTCCGGCCCACACATGAGCACGACGGTCCGTGAGGGAGTAAATGACACCATCTCGAACAGTTCCGTCACCACGCCGACGTGATGGCGCCAGGCCTTGCCCGGTCGATCGCTCGCCAAGAACACCTCCGTGTCCGGCTGCCTCCCCCATCGCTCGAACCGTTCCTGGAAGACTAAATCTTCCGGCGTCTTGACACCATGCAGGATCTTGACCGCCCCATAGTGACGCCGCCTACGAAAGATGTATTCAATGGCACCCACGACTGGTGCGCACCCAAGACCGCCGGTGACGATCACGACGTCGCGATCGAGCACCTCTTCGAGTGGCCACCCTTGCCCGAACGGACCACGAATGCCAAGATGCTCGCCAACTCCTAAACGCGCAATCGCGTTGGTCACCCGCCCGACCGATCTGATCGTGTGGTCCAACGTTTCTGGTTCATCTGGATCCGACACGATGGAAATCGCCACCTCACCGACGCCGAAGAGATAGACCATGTTGAACTGGCCGGCGGCGAAACGGTACCGCTTCCTTTCGTCCTCATCATCAATCCGCAACCGGTAGGTGTGAATGTCCGCCGTTTCCCGGATTTTGTCGATGATCGTCGTCGAGTGAAGGAGAGAAGGATCATTCATGTCGTTGTGAAACCGTCTTTTGCTGTTTACGGCTGTCCGATGCCAACAAGGCGGCCACTTCTTCAGTCACATCAATCCCGACGGGACACCAGGTGAGGCACCGGCCGCAGCCGACACAGCCAGATGTGCCGAACTGGTCGTGCCAGGCCGCGAACTTGTGTGTCAGCCACATTCGGTACCGATCCTTGATCGTCGGGCGGATGTTCTTGCCATGGATATAGCCGTGCTCGTGGGTGAAGCAGGAATCCCAGAGTCTCGTACGTTCCGTTCGCTGTCCGGTGAGGTCCGGTGCCTCATCGATCGTGTGGCAAAAGCAGGTGGGGCAGACCATCGTGCAATTCGTACAGGCTAAGCATCTGGCGCCGACCTCGTCCCACCGTGGATGGTCATGGACCTCGTAGAGCACCTGCGGCAACTTCGCCCGTTCCACAGAGCGAATCTGGCTTCTGGCACAGGCATCGATCCGCGCCGACGCCTCGGCCAACAGGGCTTCGGAAGCCGGAGCCACTGGCAGTTCCGCCAGGATTGCTTGACCGGCCTCGCTGCCCACCTCGATGAGCATGACCTCGTCCAGTTCAGTGAGGGCAAGATCAAATCCTCTCGTGGCACGAGGCCCAGTCTCCATCGACCGGCAAAAACAGGTGGGGAGCGCCCTCGTGCAATTCACTACGATCAGGAACAGCCCTTTGCGGCGCACGGCATAGGCGGTGTCCTGATAAGGGCCTCTGAGAAAGATCTGATCCTGAATAGCCAAGCCGGCGAGGTCGCAGGGCCGAGCACCGAGGAGCGCGATGGGCTCAGCCGGTTGAAGGTGAGAATGGACCGACCATCCGCCTGACGTTCGTTCGATCCGGATCAATGGCTCACGGGGAGCAAAGGTGAAGGGCTTGACCGATTGAGGCCCATGCACGACGCCGAAGATGTCGCGCGAATCGGTTCGTTCGAGCCGATACCGCCCAGGCTCCTGCTGATCACGCCAGCCGATCGGCAGGTCCGCCATCCGCCGGATTGTCTCCCATACCACCGCTCCATCGCGCACGGTTGGCCCGATGATGCGGTATCCCTTTGCACCCAAGACATCAAGCAACCGTGGCAACTCGGCCGAGGGGAGGGTGCTACCGTCGCCTGAAGACATGGCAGGTATCTCCATTGGACCGGCCGGTCAATCGACTGGACCGGCCGGTCAATCGACCTCGGCATCGTACGGGCTCTTCGCCGGTCATACAAGAGCCGACATGGCGCTTTCCTGGCGCAATCTGGTCGGCCCTCTGCCTCATGACCCTGAGCGGACAACTCGTGGAGGTGTCTTGGAGAACAAAGGGGAACAGAAAGGGAAACTCGCTCACGAGTTTTGGAGTTGCCCCCGTGAGGTCAACGACAAGACCAACCTGCGCCGGTCACCATTGGTCACGATAGAAGAGAAAGTACCCGATCGCCACAACGATCGCCTGGAGGAGAATCAGCCATTTCATGATTCCCCAGGGAGTGTGGGATTGCGTATCTTTCATGCGCAGGCCAGGAGTCAACAAAATGTAAGTGGCGATCAGTTCCCGCGCTTCTTCGCGAGGAAGGTTGGCCTCCTTCTGAAGCAGAGAGATCGCCTCCTGCCGCTCCCCCCGCAACAACGCATCGATGACACTTTCCGACAACTCAGGCCGTTGGCTCAATTGGGTTGACATACGATGCTCAGTTTACCAGAGGGAGATGCCGTTCGTCTCCCCCCCCTGTACCAGCCTTTTAATGCGATGCCTTCGCACTCAGAAATCGCGGCCGATCCCGAACCGAGACCATCTTGACCAGATCCCGCACGGAGAGCACCCCGACGATCTTCCCGTTTTCCCTCACCGCCAAGTGGCGCACGCCTCGCTCAGCCATCACTTGGCTTGCATCACGAATAGTCCGGTTGACATCGATGCCTAACAGGGGAGACGTCATCACCGCGCCGACGCGAAGCGTTCCTCCATCCGGTTTTGAGGCCGCCCCCTTGCGGACCAAGTCGCTTTCGGTCACGATCCCGACCAATTCTCCCGCTTCGATCGTCAATAATGATCCGATACGTTTGTCGCGCATCTGTTGAGCCGCTTCGAGCACGGAGGCCTCGCTGCCGATTGTCGCCACGTCGGTCGCCATCAAGACGCTCAGCGGGCGATAGACGCGATCCAGTTCGCTCACAGGACCGCCTTCCGCATCCACGAACGACCGGACAAGGTCCCTCACGGAGATCAAGCCCGCGATTTCCCCTTCTTCCACCACACAGAGGTGGCGGATATGGTTCGTTTCCATCATGTGGCTTGCGTCCAACATCGTGCGGTCGCTCGCGATCGTGATGATCGGACTGTTCATCACCTGATCAACCAACGTGACCGTAGGGTCCACTCCCGCGGCAATCACCTTCCTGACCACGTCCGTTTCCGTCACGATCCCGATCGGTCCTCGACCCAGCTCACCGGACTCGACTAAGACGCAGCCGACACGCCGAACCCCCATCCGCTCCGCTGCGAACGAGACCGTCGTGTCCCGCGGAACGACCTCTAAATACCGATGCATGAAATCCTTGACCAATCCTCCCTGTCCGCTCATCTCCGCTCCTTGCTCCCGTGAACAACTGTTTACCCCAGCCTAGGCCGGGAAATCCGTGTCCGTCTCCTGATCCGCCACTATACCCGATTATGACGAAACTCGCACGTGAGACTGGAGGCCAAAGCGAGAAGGCCGGCTTCCGAACAAGGAAGCACAACGGGCGTCTTCCACCTCCGTTCAGCGGCCGAACCGCCTTTCGGTTGAATCAACAAGGAGCGTTGGTTACTCTCTAGCACCAATGAAACTGTTGAAAACCCTGGCCGTCGTTTGCCTGGCGCTCTTGATCTTGCTCGGAGGAGCCATCGCGGCGCTCCGCTTCTTCTTTCCCACCGATCAAATCCGCCGACAGCTTGAACGCACCTTGTCGGAGCAACTCCAGGGGACCGTACGGATTGCATCGTTAGAGTGGGATCTGCTGCACGGTATCCGCCTTGGCCAAGTGGAAATAGAACGAAACGGCGGACGGTTCGCGCAGTTCGACCACCTGTCGCTGCGATATCAACTCCGCTCCCTGCTCCAAGGAACCCTGGCTGTGACAGAGGTGGCGCTGACTCGACCCAACATTTTCATTGATCTCGCCCAGTTCCCCGGACCCTCTGAAGCACAAGCCCCCCCACTCCGTGACGAGCCGGTCAGTCTTCCAACACTTCCCTTGGCGGTCCAGATCGAATCCATCCGCCTCGACCATGCCCAGATCACCATCGTCAGAGGAAACGACCTCCACGTCGATCTGCACGATGTCAATCTGTCGGCCCGCCTGCATGCCGGCCCCAAGGCCGCCGACCTGTCAGGGATTCTGGATATCACCAGCATCGACGGGCTGCTGCACCGACACCGGTGGCAGCTCCCTCTGCGCCTGACCTTCACCCTCTTGGTCGATATACCGGCGGAGCGCCTGGTGCTCGAACAGTTGGACATCCGATCCGACCCTCTTCTCCACCTCGTCGTCACCGGCCGGATCGATCATCTGGTCTCCGTTCCAGAGGTGGCATTTTCCGTGCGCGATGGCTCTCTCGACCTTGAATCGCTCCTGTCCCTCGCACAACCGATGCTTCCTCCCTCGCTCACGGATGCACGCCTGGTCGGAACGATCGCGCCCTCGATCTCGATCGCCGGCGCTCAGACCGACAAGGGATTCGACGGAAGGATCGTGCTCGACATCAAAGGCAACGGGATCCACGGATCAGCCCCCTCCTTGGGAGTCTCACTTGAACCCATGTTTGTTCACTTGCAGACTCGTGAAATTGCCGTCCATGGCAATCGTCCTGGCGCCATCCAGGCCGAGTTCTCAATGAACACGACCGCCATTGCCACAGAAGCGGCCACCGTGCGTGACATCGCTTTGGACCTCCAGGCCAATCGGAGCGAGGCAGGACAACTCGCCGCCCATGCCGCCATGAAAGGCTTGGTCTCCGCTTCGCTTGAGTCAACGGGACCTCGCTTCTCAGAACCGTTCATGTTCGAAGCCGATGCCACCGCCGATGAAACGGCTTTGACTTTCTCCTTGGCCAACGCGAGGGCCACCGTCGGCGACATCGTACACCTTGCCGCGAACGGCGCCATCGGTCCGCTGGAAGAAGCCGGTCAGGAGCGCCCCCTTTCCATACAGGTTGGCGTCACAAGCGACATGGTCAAACTGCTTCGAATCCTTCCCCCCTCTCTTCTCCAAGGGTTCGAGCCGGCGTCTGACGGCGGTCCCCAAACGGCCTCGTTCAACATAACCGGTTCGCTGGATTCCGAATGGCGCCCCCTTCGGGCCGCTGCCCGCTTGTCGCTGAATGCCGCCGACCTTCGCGCGACCTCGACGGGACAGGAGCTTGCAGGGACAGTAGAACGGGTCGCCCTCACACTGCGGGCGATGTATCGCGCCAAGGGCGAATCGCTCAAAGGAACTGTGAATGGGTCAATCCGATTCAAAAACCTGCGGCAAGGAACTACCGCATCGGTTGGAAGTGCGGCGGTGACGCTCAACGGAGAAATCGGCGGGCGTATGGGATCAGATTTCGTCATCCGTCGCCTGACAGCCGTCACCAATCTGATCTCGGAAGTGCGAAATGTCCGCTACACAACTCCCACCGTCGGCGGCACAGTCGAACACCTGACCGCGTCCGCCAAAGCCCATGCGAACCTCCTGCAAGGCCCTTACGTGCTTGACGGCGCGCATCTCACGGCGGGGCGGTTGTTGGACTGCACAGCGTCTGGCACCTTCCATCCCCGCAACCGACAATTTGCCGTGGAGGCTGCTGTCCCTGCGCTCAACGTCGCAGAAGTCGGACGCCATCTCTCAGGACCTGCCGTCGAGTCCCTCGCGTCGGTGAATCCCACAGGCCGCCTCTCTTTGCGAATCACCGCATCGGGATCGATACCCACCACGGACGACCTAGCCCAACTCCGGATTCCCGTCAGAGCTTCGATGCAGGTTGATCTTCAGAATGTAAGCGGCTCGTTCCAAGACCATGCGCTGACAGGAGCAACTGGCACCATCAGTTTGTCCGTCCACCCGCCGGGAGAGGAGCCGGACAAACACCAGATCATCGAAACCTCCTCGAGGATTAGTGCCAGCCATATCGGTATCGGCGGAGACGTTCCCGTCAAACAGCTCGAGCACCTCACCTTGTCGCTTGAAGGATCGGTTCGATCCTTTGACCGTCTCGTCGTCGACCAGATCAACCTGAGAGCCGACGGCATGGAAGCAAATGTTGAGGCGGAAGTCGATGGCCTCAAACGATTCCTAATCAGAAAGGAGGGGACGCCTCTGTTGGATGGGCTTGGGCCCCTCTTCGTGAAATCCAGCTTGAACGTGAATCTCGATCTGGACCGGTTCACGGACGCGGTCCGATCCTTCGGCGTGGCCGGGTCCGGGCAAGCGGGGCTCAACCTGGTCATCCACAAAAAAGAACGGGGCCCCTTTGACATCCGTCTGACAGTGTTGCCTCAAGGGATATCCGTGGCCCAGAACGAGCACCGTGTTGAGGACCTCGACGGAGCCATCGAACTCCGCAAGGTACTCCAATGGATGTCGCCTTCCGACGGCAAGACCTCCGAGGCTTTCTTTCATCCCACAGGCCTTCTCCCCGACCTGTATTTCACTGCACCATCACGCCGGGGTATTCGCATTAGGCGGGTCAAGGCCGGCACCATCGAGGTCCGCAACCTGTCAGGTCATCTGTTTCTCGACCGCAATCGCCTTGTCTTTCAAAACCTGGCCATGAACCTGCTCGGCGGAGGTTTGGGCGGCGAGATTGCCATCACGGGAGGCAAGGCCTTTGAAGTGAACCTTCGCGTGGAAGCGGCAGGACTGGACGCCAATCACTTGCTTCCGGCCGGCGAACAGATTCCGGGTGACAGTCTGATCGACGCAACTGTCACGGCGACCACGGCCTTCGACGCTCAGCAGGGCCGGCTTGATCTTGGCACAAGCAGGTTGGATGTCTCGCTGACCAGAATCGGGCGTCACACATTAGACCGGTTGCTCCGGTTCCTCGATCCCACCGGCGGGAATCCCTCGATCGTCGGAGCCCGTTCTGCTGTGAAACTGGCAAATCCCTCTTCCGCCCGCCTCACCCTGTCCAAAGGGCTCATGGCGATCCGCATTTCGTTTCAAGAAGGGCTCTTATCCCGTTTCGAGATGGACCGTCTCCCGGTGAGCCGGATCAAACAGATCCGAGATCTCACCGCAACCGTCCCTCAGTGGGAAGAGGTTCGCCGGCTGATGAGGTTCTTGGGCGCAGACCGTTATGGGGTGGATCAAACGGGTGAGTTTGTTTTAGAGTGATTCCGATGTTCCGATTATCGATGGATCACCAAGTGTCTCGGCATACCGAGCGAACAGGCCTCCTGGGCAGGTTGTGGACGGCTGCTTTGCACGGCACCTTCCTCTGGTGGATGACGGCTGCCGGCTGCGGTGGCCCTCTCGTCGGCGTCACGATCGTCGATGAACGGACCGCATTGGAAAATCAAGTGCTGGGGACCTATCAAGAACTGACCCAGGAGGTGTTGCTCGTCGCGTCGGTCCGCTACATCGATCCGGAGGGCAGATTGGTTCCTCAGTCTCCGGTGCCGCCAGGGAAAGAAGCGGCAATCCGCGCCATGCAACGATCCGCCTTCAACAAAGATGATATCGATCGACTGAAGACAGAAGGCATCCTAGGTGAAAACATGGATGGCGGCCTCTCGATCCTGGCCCAGAAGAACATTCCCGCCGACCGCCAAGCCTTCGTCAAAAACCTCGTAGAGGAAGAGAATGCCGATCGAGCCGTGCTCATTGAGCGGATTGTGACGACGAACGAAACGTTGACGCCGGAGGATCTCCCCAAGGTGAAACGAACTTTCGCGGCACTGAACCGTGACCGAGCCCGTCGGGGAGACTGGATCCAGCTCGAGGACGGGCAATGGATCAGAAAACCCTAGTGTCCGTGGCCTATGAGCCTGGAAGCAAAGAGTCGATTCTCTGCGATGCTCGCGCTGACGGTCGCGCTCACCCCTTCGGGCGCGAGCGGCAGTCTCAGCGAACCGGAGAGAGTCACGAATCATCCGGCGCTTGAATATGCCGGCTCACCTTCAGCAGACGGTCGGTTTCTTGCTTTTGTCTTGGAACAGAACGGCAACACCGACATTTATCTCAAGTCATTGACCGCGAGCATCTCGTCTCTTCCCCACCCCCTGACCACTCATCCGGGGAAAGACACTGCGCCGGCTCTAAACGAAAACGGCAGCTCCCTCTTGTACGTGTCCTATCGGTCGGACCCCCGCGGCGACATCTATCTGTTCGATGTGCCCACCGGTAAAGAGACCAGATTGACCGATGAGGGGCATGGCGAGCTGGCTCCAGCCTGGGGCCAGGATCACATGATTTATTTTCTCCAAGAACAGGAGAGCACCGGAAACCGGCGTCTCGTCCGTATGTCCCTCAAAACGGGCAAGGTCGAACCACTCATCGAACACGTGACCTCCTACGCTGTGGGACCGACCGGCACGATCGTCTATTCCGACGGCCGCAAACTGCTGGTTCGTTCTTCCTCGACGGCCAATCCACGCCCTCTCACCAACGGCGACTTCGTGGATACATCACCGGCCTTTGCCGACGAGACCACGATTGTGTTCACTCGCTATCAAGAGGATACGAACCATGATGGTACGATCGATGCGGACGACGAATCGTCCATTTATCTGGGAAGCTGGAACTTTGCAACCGGAGAGCCCAAGAGCCTCTACCGACTTACGCCAGGGGGTTCATTCCACGCCTATCCAGCAGCAGCCGGCCCCTACGTTTATTATTCGGATCTCAAGAAGAAGGATCTCTATCGGCTGAACCTCAAGGAGTTTTTGGCGGCCTATTCGGATGTGACACGCGCCCGGGAGTCGGCCGCCATCCTCCTCGACCGAGGCAAGACCGAAGCCGCACTCCTGGTCCTGTCCAATCTCTCCGCCAATGTGGTCCCCCTATTGCCGGCGGCAGAACGAGCTTCCTTCGACATGGAACTCGTGGAACTCCTGCGTGAGGCCCGGCGCTACGGAATCGCCAAGGACATCCTGACCCGTTATGCCTCTGTGGAGGGACACACCGGCGCAGTTGCACGCATCATGTTGCCCGTCGTTCGCCTCGAAGAACGGGCCTCGCTTATGAGCCCGCGCGAACTCACCAGAGCAGTCGAAGAAACGAGTCGAGAATTGCTGGCCATTGCCGCTCAAGCCGGACAGGATGACACCGTTCGAGGGACCGCGTATCTCGAAATCGGCCGTGCCCGTTTATTGACCAACGATCCACTGACAGCACTCGACGCCCTGGTCCAGGCCGACAGCGTGTTAGACAACGACCTCCGCGCCCGCGCCCAATTCACCAGAGCCATCCTCTACCGCCGCCTCGGAGAGCGGGACAAACTCCTGAACATCTTTCTTGATGTCATTACGGTATTTGGTGAACGGAGTTTTTGGGGCCGTCGGGCCGTCGCGCAGGCTGTGTCCATCACCGACGATCAGGAGGACTTCCGCAAAGCGATCGCTTCCCTCACGACAGTGGCCGAGAACCATCGGTCCCTCCCATTCCTGGCCGCCTCAGCTCTGCTTCGTGCGGCGGACCGAGCCCACGAACAGGGCGAACTGCTCAGGGCCATCGAACTCTTGGATCAGGTGATCCAGGACTTTTCCTCACAGACCGCCCTCGTCGCCGACGCCTATGGGAAAAAGGGAACGATCCTCTCTTCGGCCCAGCGGTTTGACGAGGCGGCCCAGGCCTACGAATCGTTGGTGCACATGACCGGACGCAGTCGGGAGGAGCTGGAGCGAGCGAAAACTCTTATGGTTCTTCAGTGGGTACACAGCGCTCTCAGGAAACGCGAACTGGGCGAAGCCAGGATCGCCGCCAAGGACCTTCGAAAACTCGTGGAAGTCTATCCCGACTCGGTCGAGGCCCATCGAGGGTACATTGAAACAAAAGTCATGCTCAAGGAATTTGACGACGTACGCCGATTCTACGAGGATCTCGTCACACGAGTCCCCGACCATCCTGCCTCTCGCTATGGGCTTGGGCTGGCCCTTTCGTACGCTCCCCAGCCAGACCTTAACCTGGTTATCAAGACGATCGAGCAGGCGGTCCAACTCAACTCCAAGGTTTCCTATTTTCATCAAACTCTGGGATGGGCTTACGAACAGGCCGAGCGTATGGGAGTAGGCAACGCCCTCGAGCGAGCGGAAAAAGAATATCGCCTTGCCCTCGAGTTGAACGATCGGTTTCTCTTCCCCGACGTGGAAAATCATCTGCTTTTAAACCTTGGCAATATTTACATGAAGCTCGGGAACTACACGGAAGCGTATCGCCACTACGCACGTCGTCAGGTCGGTGAGACCCTCGAGCGGGATCGATTGCGCGAACTGCTCTATCACAAAAATTACGGGGAGGCCTGTTTTAAGACCGGACGGACGGAAGAATCGATCGCCCAATACGAACGGACCCTGACGCTTGTGCCCAATGATCAGCCCCAGCTTCGCGCTGAAGTGCTCGAACGGCTGGGGCTCTCACAGCAAGAGGCTGGTCGCTACGCGCAGGCCGTCCAATCATTTTCGGAAGCCCTGGCGATCAACGGCCGTTTAGGCCTCACAGACAATCTGACTCGCTTGAGCAGAAACATCGGCGTCAACCTCTATAATCTGGGTGCGACAGCCTCTCAGGAATCCCGCTCGTCCCTCAAACAGGCGCTGAAACGTTTGCTGGAGAGTCTGGACTTCATTGATCGGTTCGGCGTGGCGGAGAAAGCGACGGGGCCGGGCCTGTTTCATATCCAGGCGGGGCTGAGCGGCGGCGCAAGCGAAGCCGCGACCGGCTTCGATCGCCGCGGAGAAGAAAAACTCCTGTTCAGCTTTATCGCCCGCACATACGAAGATTTGTCTGAACCCCAACCAGCCAAAGACTACTACGCGAAAAAATTGGCTCTGATCCAAACGGCCGGCGATTCCCCACAGGCGGTCGCGGCCCGCGCCGAAGAAGCGGTGGTGCTCAATCGACTCGCCGTGCTGAGCCATGCGTTGGGCCAAACCGACGAGACCATCCAGTATTTGGAACGGTCGCTCGCACGCACTCGCGAGTTGGGATTAGATTATGGGATGAAGGTCAACCTCTATAACCTCTCCCGCCTGGCGGTTGAGCGCCGAATGACCGGCGACACTATTGAGCCTCGATTGATCGAGATCCTCACTGAGGGGGTCCACACCGTGCTTCGAGATCAGAAACCGGATCGGTTGACGGTGTTCCTCCTCTCCAACACAGCCTTCGTGTTGGCTGGCATACAGGAGACCCGGTCTATAGCCGAGCAACCATTGGAGCTGGCGGTCGAAGAGATGCATCGTGTCTTGCGCGCACACCAAGATTCGGTGTTCTTCCTCAAAAAGGCGCTTGACCTCATCGAACACAACAAGATCCTCATCGGCGAGGAGGCCGACTACCTGACACTTGCCCTGACCCTGAACCTGTGGGACCTGGCAACCGAGGCTGGCCACTCTCCAAGCCTGGAAGAATTGGGCACAAGAATCACAAGCCTGGCCACGAAACGACCGTCTCCACATGCCTGGCCGCCTCTGTTTCTTCGAGCAGAACGAACGCCTGATGTCGAACAGCGGGCATCCCTCCTCGTGGCAGCCGTGAACGAACTCCTCGACATACCCGCCCATGTGTTCATGCCTTTAGACTCCTTCAATACAATCCCCTTGATGGATGGGTTGGCCTCGCTCACGACAGAAACACTGCTGCAACGAGGACAGGTCGAGGCAGCGTTCGAAACCAGCGAACGGATCGCCATGCGAAAAACGGCCATGCTGGTTGCCCAGAGGCTTGGAGTTGATTTTCTCTTGGCGGGCATCGGAGCCTATGAAACAGAGTTCCGGGATATTCTGGAGCGAATGAAAGTCGCTGTTGGTGATGGGCGACCTCAAGACCTTCGTGACCTCAACAATCAATTCCGCGACCTTACGTACGCTTTGTACGAGGAGTATCCGTGGGCGGTGTCCTACCTTCGTGAACATGAGTTGCCTCCTCACATCCTCTCGGATGTCCTACGACCTGATTCCCCTTATCTCAGAGTGACACCCGGGACTCACGATCTCCACGTTTTACTCCACGACGGAAAGATTGTGCGCCATCTCTCCATCCCTCGATCGCGAGTTCAATCGAAGAGCCTGGATAAGACGACGTTGCCGCTCGAAAAGGTCTCGGTCGTCTATCTGTCCGTCCCAGCAAGTTTGCACGGCATTGTCCTTCCGTTGCTTCCCGAACACGCGACCATCGTTGAGGTCGCCACAGTCTACGATGTCTTGAACGCCTACCGGCTCCGGAGCCTGTTCGCCACTAAAGCGGCTGTTGCCGGTAATGGGATCCCGGTCTCTGGAAAATCGGGTGAGAAAGCAGGCGGGGAAGACACCATCGTCCGTTTAACTGGTAACAGAGACCACGACATCCCCTTGTTGGAAAACCGGCACATCGTCGTCACGACCGGCCCCTTTGAAGGCGGGGGGTTTGTAATTGGCTCCGACCTCGCCGTGCGTGACAAGATTCCGCTGCCGGTCTTGGCCGGCAGACATCGGCATACCGCCATCCTGCTGAATCACCATGTCGATCAGGAGACAATCCGACTCTTCGTAGCGCCGGCACTGATCCGAGCCGGATTCCCTCACGTCATTGCAGCCTCAGCAGCCTCAGAAAGGGTCGCAGGTCATCGATCGGGCCAGAAGGACCCATGGTCGCTGGATCACGTACGGGCTTTCGTTGCCTCTTATCTCAAATTCGTTCAGCACCAACGGATTGATCGTGCCGCGGCGGCGGCTGTTCAAGAGGCAGCCGATCGAAACGAGAGCCCCCTCTTCCTTCAGCTCTACGGTTTTGTCGGCATGACAGAGCAGGAAAAGGCCTCCTTCGCCGAATCCGAATATCAGCGGGCCGTCTCCGACGCCGTGACGGCCTACCAAGCAAAACAATTTGAGACGGCGTTACGCCGGGCTGAGGATGCCCTCTCCATTCTCCCGCTGACCAAGAATGGGCATGACTTTCCCAAATTGACGGAATTGGCTGTGGAAACCGCGTTTAAACTTGGAGAGTATCGCACAGCGGTTCGCCACCAATCCAAGCTGGTCGAACAGATCGCCGGCACGGGGAACCGGCAAGCCACAGCAGAAGCCCAGTATCGTTTGGGCATTCTCTATTCGAGACTCGAAGAGTTCCAACCGGCCCTAGCCCACCTTGAAGCCGCCATCGAACAATGGCGAACACACGACGAGCTGGACCGGCTGGCAGAGGCAGTGGCCACGTTGGGTGTGGTGAAGGAAAACATGGGAGCCTACACGGAAGCTCTCGATGCCTTTGGACAATCATTCCAACTCTATGAAGAGCTGGGCGAGCCATTGGACGTGGCGACCCAGTACCGGCGGATCGGCCGCATCAACTATCTCCGGCTCGGACGTTATGGGCAGGCTCGGCACCACTTTGCCTCCGCCCTTGACCTCTACCGCAAACAGGGGGCACGGCGGCTGGAGGCGGAAACGTTGTATGAAATCGGCCTGACCTTTGAAAAGACCGCTCTCTACGACGAGGCGGATCGGCACTACGCCGAAGGGCGATCGATCGGCATGGAACTGCAAGATCCGGCACTGCTAGCCACTGGTTCTCTCTACCTAGCCAACACAGCCTGGTATCGAGGTCGGTACCAAGAGGCCTTCGACCATCTCGAAGCAGCCGCCAGAGAGGCCGAGCGGGCTCACGATCCTCGACTGCCGATCATGATCGCCAACACGAGGGGGCTCCTATACTGGACACTCAATGATCTTGATAAGGCCCTCGTCTATGCCGAGCAAGCGGTCTCGCTGGCGGAACAGGCCGAGATCAAGGAAGAGATCGCTTCGTCTCACAACAACCTCGGCCTCATGTTGAGAGAACGCAATCAGATTGACCAGGCTTTGACACACTTTGAACGGGCAAGACAGATCGACGAGCAGCAACAGAGCCGGTGGGGCTTAGGCTATGACCATCGCAATATCGGCATCGCTCTCATGAAATTGGGCCGATTGGCCGAGGCGCGCAGCCATTTCGAATCGGCGGAACGGTACAGTGCGGCGATCAACAATGTCGATAACTGGGTCAAGGCCATCCTGGAACTAGGCAACGTTCACCGAGAGACCAAAGAGTACGAGACCGCTCTCGACTATTATCGGCGCGCCTACGACCTGTCCAAACGCTATCACGTGAAGGAAGTGCTCTGGCGGGCGGCTGCCGGACAGGGCTCAGTGCTTCGGCTGAGCGGGAAGATGGCCGAGGCCGTCGCGCCCTACCGCGAAGCGGTCGACACTGTCGAGGGCATGCGAGCCTCTCTGACGGTTGAAGAGTTCCGCAACAGTTTCCAGACAAAGACCCAAGACCTGTATCGCGACCTGGTCATCCTGTTGATTGAACTGGGACGCACCGACGACGCATTCAACTACCTGGAACGGTCTCGATCAAGAAGCTTCATCGATCTCCTGGCCAACCAGAAGCTCAATCTCAAAACTCAAGCCGATCAACACTTGCTCGATCTCGTCATGGATCTCCAGATGAAGCTCGATGCACTCTCCAAGGAACAGGCATCCTACGAGCAGCCCCCTGCCGAGCTGATCACCAGGGTCCGCCAAGCCAAGACGGCTTACGAAGAGGCCGTGGTACGCCTCAAACGGGCCAGCCCAGAACTGAGCACGTTCGTCGCGGTCGATCCGCTCACAGTTGAGCAGGTTCAGCAACTGCTCGAACCGGGCGTCGGGCTTCTCTCTTACAAAGTCACGGACGACCACGTGTATCTGTGGTTGGTCACGGCATCGAGCGTACGGTTCTATCAGACGCCAACCGCCTTGGGGGAGATCGGACGACTCGTCCGGAGCTATCGGACGCGCGTGCAACGGGTGGAATCGGTCTCCGAAGAGCTGAGCCAACTCTCTCACCTGTTGATTGAACCGGCGGCTCGAGACCTGGAAGGGTTGCGCTATCTGGGGATCATCCCCGACGGGCCGCTCCATTTTTTATCTTTTGCCGCGCTCCCCTTGGGAGCCGGCTCGTTGATCGACGGCTATCCCCTCTTTTATTCGCCTTCGGCTTCGGTCTTGAGATTCACGTTCGCCAAACGCACCACGGCAAAAACAACCAAGATCCTTGCGATCGGCAATCCCGACTTAGGCCACTACAATTACCAACTTCCAATGGCGGAGCTGGAGGCCCGAAGCATCCGGTGGGAATTTCCCAACCTCGACATTCTCACCGGTCCCCTGGCCACTAAGGAATGGTTGCTTGCCAACGTCTCTCGCTACGGGATCATTCACCTGGCCACCCACGGAGAGTTCGATGACGTGAATCCCTTGTTATCATCGCTCTGGCTAGCATCACCGAACCCAAACAACCGAAAGCTGACGGTGCGCGAAGTCTTCGGCCTCACGCTGAACGCCGATCTCGTCACCTTGAGCGCCTGCCAGACCGGGCTGGGGCGGTTGGAAGCGGGCGAATTGATTGGCTTGAACCGCGCCTTCATGTACGCTGGTACCCATACGTTGGTATCGGCCCTCTGGCGTGTGGACGACCTGGCGACCTCCCTACTCATGAAACACTTCTATCGCAACTACGCGAACCTGGACAAAGCCATGAGTCTGCGCCAGGCCCAATTGCTGATCAAAAAGGACTTCCCTCATCCGGCTTATTGGTCGGGACTGGTATTGGTGGGTGATTATCGATAAAGTGACATATAATTGTGAGGTCACTATGCGTCGGTTACGGCTTGTTCTTGTCATGCTGACTCTGGGGCCCCTGCTACTGATTCCGGCCGCTCTCTTTGCTCAAACCATGTACGTGAGTCGGGACGAAGTCAAAGTAACGGAGGAGAAGTCTCCCACCTCCAAGGTCGTGGAAACACTCCGCCGGGGAGCCCAGGTTCAGGTCATCGAGAAGAGCGATCGTCATGTCAAAATTCAGGCCCCCTCCGGCAAGACCGGCTGGGTCTTTAAGTTTACGCTGAGCGACCAAAAGGTCGGCGGGGGCGGGGGCAATCTGTTGTCCGTGGTGACGGGCGACACCCGCATCGCAGCCCGTGAAGCCGGTACCGGCGGCAGCATCAGGGGCTTGAAAGAAACATCCGAACGGTACGCAACAGCCAAACATGTCGATCAAGCAAGCAAGGAGGCGGTTCAGCGGATGGAGGACCGCGTCATCTCGCGAGAAGAGTTACTCCGGTTCCAGCAAGAAGGATCCGTGGGTGAATTTGCTGGGGAGGCGCCATGAACAGAACCATACAGAGAACAACCATGATCGTATTGATGTCCCTGACCCTGGTGGGGGGGACAGTGGACCTGTCTTGGGGAATCCTCGACCAGTTACTCTCGCCTCCCGCTGAAAAAAAACCAAGCCAATCGAAAGGCCAAGCCCAACCCTCTGAACAAAAGGGCCTGGTTGATGGAATCGGCGGACTGTTGGGGGCCAAGCCAAAAGACCTTGATCTCATCAAGAAGGGACTCAAGGCCGCCCAAGCCCTCCAGCCAATCGGGCTTGAAGAAGAGATCGCGATCGGCCAAGCGGTGGCTATGGAAGCATTCGCTCGATTCGGCGGCGAATATAAGGATGAAGCGCTCACGACCTATGTCAATTTGGTGGGAAGAACCGTCGCGGAGGTCTCAGACCGGCCTGAACTGACCTACCGGTTCGCGATTTTGAATAGCCGTGAACAGAATGCGTTCGCCGCGCCCGGCGGCTATATCTTCGTCACGATCGGTCTGCTCAAAACGCTCAAGAACGAGGCCGAGCTGGCCGGCGTTCTGGCGCACGAGGTCGCGCACGTCACGCAAAAACACATGCTGAAGACGCTCCAGCGAAGCGCCATTCTGGCCAATGTGTCCGAATTCAGCCTAAGCGCGATGAACAAAGATCCCCGGTTGTTTTCGAACGTGATCGACGCAGCCACGGAGATGCTGTTCGAAAAAGGGCTCGACAAGGAAATGGAGTTCGAAGCCGACACCATGGGAATTGAGTACACCTATCGGGCTGGCTACCATCCGAATGGTTTGAGAGATTACCTGGCCACCCTCAAGGCGCAGGAGGGGATGGCCGACTCACGGTTCTTCTCAACCCACCCCTCAACGGAAGAGCGGTTGAGACGAGCGACGGACACGGCGACCCGTTACAGGGGAGCCAGCAAGTATCCCTACCTGACCGAACGTTTCCGCTCACGCATGGGCCAGGCATAAACGTCCCCGCGGCCGGCTGAAACAGACGACCACGATTGAGTTCCTTCTTCTCACATTCGTGCTTAGTCGGCCTACCCCGGAGGCCGACGCCTCCGCCCGGCATGTTCGGGGACTCGGTCTCCGTCGATGTCTTTGTCTTTCTACCGCTTCGAATTCTGCAACGGTTGGACTTCCCGTTTCCTCCTCAGCCGTACGAGGCCCTATCGTTTCCACATCACGACCAGCGCGATGCTGACCGCGATGATCGCAAACCCGATCATCCATCGGATAAACCTCCGTTGGGCGTCGGCCACCACCTTCTCCATTTTTTTCTTGAGAGCCGGTTGAGATGCCACATAGGTCTCGACCCATTCCTTGGCCTCTTTGAAACCCATCTGTCGCTCTCGGCGGACCGCCGTAATCGCCCCGATCAGGTTGCCGCGCCGAAGCGCTTCGACCGCTGCTTTGGGAAGATCAACAGAACGTTTGACCGCGTTCGGCATGGCGCGTTGACAATCATCACGAAAGAGGCATGGCAACGAGGCCCCTTGTGAACGTGACGGGAAATCCTATCCTGATCGGAGACGGATTTCCAAGCCTTTGGGCCATGAACGTCCACAAATCTTGCGCTATGATTCGACGATGTTCCGTCACACTGTCGCCCATCGAGACCTCGGCAGGCCGACATGACGACGCACCTCGATCAATACAAAAACACGATGAGCCCATGAACGACCTTTCTTTACGACCGCGACGGATGGTGCCTGCATTTTTGCTGTTCGCCCTCACGGCCTGTTCATCGACGGCATTCACCCTCGCCAATCTTCCCACACTCTTTCAAGAGATCGCGGTCATGCAGGACCAGACCTATGGACCGGACCCCTCACATCTGCTGGACATCTACACGTCGGCTCATGATCTACATCAGCCGCGGGAGGTGATCGTCTTTTTCTACGGGGGCCGCTGGACCGAGGGCACGAAACGCCATTACCGGTTTGTCGGCGCAACCTTCGCCGACCGTGGTTATATCGTCGTCATCCCAGACTACCGAAAGTACCCGGTCGTCCGCTTTCCGACGTTCGTCGAGGACGGCGCCAGGGCGCTCGCGTGGGTGCACGACCATATCGCTGGCTTGCAAGGCGATCCCCGACACATCCACGTCGTGGGGCATTCAGCCGGAGCTCACATCGGCGCGCTGCTCGCCGCCGATCCACATTATTTAGGCGACCTGGGAAAAGATCGATCCATCATCCGCGATTTCGTCGGGTTGGCCGGTCCCTACTCGTTCACCCCGAGCGATCCAGACTTACAAGATATGTTCGGCCCTCCGGCCAATTACCCGAACATGCAGGTGACCACCTTCATCGACGGCGCTCAGCCGCCGATGTTGTTACTGCATGGAAAGGATGACACGAGAGTGAACCAATGGAATCAGGAAAAACTTCGGCAGCGGATCACAGAACAGGGGGGGTGCGTGAAAACGATCGTCTATCCGGACGTCGGACACAGCGGCCTCCTCGCCGCCCTTTCTTGGCTCAACCCAAGTTCGGCACCCGTGGTCGATGATATTGAGCGGTTCTTTCGCTCCTGTGAGCGGTAAACGCTCCTTCGCCGTGACGGAGTCTTCTAGTCCGCGGGCATCTTCCTCGCCGCCATACTTCGGATCGTTTCCTCCGGTAAACAGCAAAGCAACACAGTAACCGTTACAGATACCGTTTCCTTCCTCTCTCCCTTGGGTATCAAACAGAGAACGGCACTGCTCAGACTCCGCTTTACACTGATTCGTTTCGAGAAGGGTTGAAGAGTGTGATCGGACGTTCTCCTCTCCCCCGTCCCATTCCACACCGATGACGTAGCCCCTTCGCCGCTGTTTCAGCGGAGGGCTTGTCAACCCCGCTACGGCGTCTTGGCGCAACGAAACCCATAGCCGAAATGGCGATTCGATGGGTGAGCATTGAACCGGTGCGCTGCCCGCAAAAAATCGGCCACATACAACCAGGATCCCCCCCGCACCACCTTCTCGGCGCCTTTGTCAGGTCCGATGGGATTCTTATCGGGACCGGTTTTGTAAAAATCATGGTCGTACCAATCAAACACCCATTCCCAGGCGTTCCCGGCCATATCGTACGCTCCATAGGGACTTTTCCCCGCTTCAAACGATCCCACCGGCGTCAGGGCAAAATGGTCGTCCCACTCCTTTCTTCCATAGTTCGCATGCAGCCGAGTAGGAGCCTCGTTGCCCCAGGGATAGATCCGTCCGTCGGTTCCCCGCGCCGCCTTTTCCCACTCCGCCTCGGTCGGTAGACGCTTCCCGGCCCATTTGCAATAATTGACGGCGTCTTCCCAACTGACGTTGACCACCGGTCGTCTTTGATGTTGGGGCTGATTCATGATGTTCCAGTCCGGCGGCTCTTCCATGTCGGTTGCTTCCAAGTACCTGGCATATTGCCCTACCGTCACCTCGTACTTGTCGATGTAAAACGCGTGGAGATAGATCTGGCGCACCGGTTTTTCGTCGTCCGCGAGAGTGCTCCCTCGCGTAAATTTTCCAGCCGGAACGAAAACCATCTCCGCATCGAGAGAATCAGCCTGCGACGTTCCCGCCACCGATCCGTCTGCATGTTTGGATGAAGGGGCGGATCGTGACCGAGGCAATTTCGCTCGCAGTTGTTGGAACAAGGTTTGCTGCTCATGCGTGATACCCAGATCATTGGCAGTGTTCAAGGTTTCTTCCGCTTGTTTTACTTTTCCGCTCGCAAGCAGACGCTTCGCTTCGTTCAACAGCCCCCACACCTTCATCTCTTCCCGCAATCGCCACACTTTTGCCTTCGCCTTCGGCAAAGCAGACACCCCGGACTCAGCGTCCAATTGCAATGCGCTGTCGTAATGTTCTTCCGCGCAGGCCCAATCTTCCAAGGCACGGCAAGCCTCGGCTAGATTGAAATGCCCCTGAATGTTCGATGGATCTTTTGAAAGGCCGGCTTCCAACGCCGCACGAGCCTCGCTGTATTGCTTGTTCCTCAACAATTCTTCCCCTTTGGCCAACTCCTTATCTCCAGGCCTGGCCGCCTGAGCGATATCCGCCTGCCCATTTATCCCCAGCGCGACAACGCAGGCCAGCACCGTTATCCCTCGCAACATTCCGCTCATGAACGATCCCTCCCCCTTTTCACACAGGCCTCCCTTTTTCACCTCAGCGTGCCCGTGACAGCCTTCTGCTCTTCCCGTTCTTGGAGCTCTCCCCCCATCCATTCCCCTTACACAATCAGTTCCCTTCAAAATCAGTGCCCGATCCTTCGGCCGATCGTTCACTTATTGCGTGCATGGATCGGCACATCCACAGCAATAAGCAACAGTACTGGGGCAAAATGGATCACCGGTTGCCTTTGTGCGATACTTATGGCCCCGGGAGGAGCCTTCTTCCATGCGAAGCCGTGCTCAATTTCCCAACGAACAGTCGGCGACCGTGAGTTCAAGCGGCAGGCTGACGCATTCCGTGAGTGGGTCACCACGGACGGCAGCTCGGGGTATGCAGCCGCCCCTCATCGTTATTATCTCTGCATTTCCTGGGCCTGTCCTTGGGCCCATCGCACGATCATTGTCTGCAAGCTCAAGAAACTCGAAGGAATCATAGGGATGACGGTCGTGATCCGATCCGTGGCAAACGGGGCTGGACTTTCCGTGAGGGATCAGGGCACTCCCCTGATCCTATCAATGGGTTTCGATTTCTGAGCGAAGCATACAGCACCACCGACCCATACTACCGAGGGCGCGTAACAGTACCCGTCTTATGGGATACGGTGACGAAACGGATCGTCACAAATTCCGACGACGATCTGATGCGAATGTTGAAAACGAGTTTGATCGGTTCACAGATTCCACCTGAATCTGTACCTTGAACGACTACGTGCGGAAATCGATGGCCTGAATCATTTCATAGACGAGTACGTCAATGATGGTATGTACCGCGCGGGCTTCGCAACATCCCAACCAGTCTATGAACGGGCGGTCACGGGGCTTTTCGGCGCACTGGACCTCCTTAGATACCCATGCTACCCATTGGCCACCTGCCGGTATCTGTTCGGGTCGACCTTCGTCGAGACCGATTGGCGGCTGTTCGTCACGTTGATCCGGTTCGATACCGTCTATCACGGCCACTTCAAATGTAACCCGGGGAGTCGTTGATTACCCCAACCTCTTCGGATATCTCAAGGATCTTTATCAAACGAACGACGTCGCGGAGACGGTCAATGTCGACTACATCAAGCGCCACTACTACATGACCCATACGGCCATCAATCCCACCAAGATCGTGCCTCTCGGTCCGATCCAAGACTTGACTTCACCACACCGACGGGATCGGCTGGCGTAACTTGTTCTTCCAATTGTCAAATTGATTGGACGGTCTTGCTGATTTTGTCCCCATTTATCTTGTCACAAAAGCTCCGCTTCCTCCCTAGCCCCTTCATTTTCTTAAGAGTCTTCTCATGCACCTTGGTGACAAGATCGAGCACGAGAGTTGCTGGGGCCTCAAGTGTCAAGGGGCTTTATCACGGCTTGGTAAAACAAGGTAGGAGCAAGTCGCTTGGAGGCATGGTTTCACGAGTTGAAACACTTTAAACGAACCAAGTTGAGGTATCAGCCTGGAAATAGAAGGGTGAGAGCAGCCTCGATGAGGATGAGGTAGAGGAGTTGGGGATCGCGAAGGGCATACATTAATCGGGAAAGGAGCCTAACTTATGGATAGCATGCTTTTGCTTTTTATCGGGGTAATGCTGGCACTGTTGGTCGGTGGCTTAATCGTGTACAAGAAAGGTGCTTAAAGGAAGCCGGGCTTGAGGGCCGGGGAAGCTTGTCGATGATTCCGATCATGCCTTTTTAAGTCCTTGCTGAGAGGGAAAGGAGGTGTAAGGAACAGCGCAGGCGGCCATGACCATGTTACTCGGTCAGGCCGCCTTCTGTTTTGTTGCACTCGTCGAGTTCAACGACCGTATGGAGCAAATCCGGTCATGCCCCATCTCCCCTTTCACTGTTCTGAAGTTCCCACTCTCCGATCAAACAGTTCATCGCAAACAATTCATCGCCGAATTGCTTTATGATTTCATCGATGGCCGCCCCCAAGATCTGAAAACCAATCCACTGGTCCGCCGATCAACCCCTTGAAGTTCAGCACCTGCCGAGAAACCGGTTTTTCTTTTCTGTCTCGACCATCCTGTCGATCGCGGCAACAAGGCGACTGAAGCGGGGGGATCGTTACCGGTTGTCGCCGCGGATCGCCCAGCGAGGATGCAACCAACCTTCTCCTGAAAAAGAAAGAAACCGATCGGCCAAAACGACGTTTTTTCTGCGGCTCTTCCCCAGACTAAGGAACCTACGGCGTGACGGGCAATGACAGAGACGCAGGTGGAGGAAACGCAGAAAAAGGATTGGCGGCTGTATAGACTTTTGGTAAAGTTCGGCGCTTGTTCGAGGTGTGACCGTCGATCCAACAACCCTTCCCAGCCAAAACGTGGAGAACAAAGATGAAGGCCGGAATACAGAGAGTGCCCTTGCAGACGACAGGGAGAGCGGTGGGGCGTTCGCTCGTCGTTGTCTCTCTATTTATTCTCGGTTGTACCGATCCGGCGATTTCCTCGACAGATGATGAGTCTTCTTCCATGCACGCTCCGAGTACGGTCTTCCAAACCGCCTCGGCAGTTTCCAAGGCATCGTCTGAGACCGCTATTTCCAGTGATCCGCAAGACGAGCCCTTTGATCCCTTTGCCGAACCCGGCGAATCGGATCTCGAAGAATATGACCCATGGGAGCCCTTTAACACAAAGGTCTTTGAGTTCAATAGGCAGATCGACCGCTGGATCCTCAAGCCAGTGGCAACTGGATACGACTTCATCATGCCAAATCTGCTTCAACAGGGGGTCAGTAACTTTTTCTACAACGCGAGATTTGTTCCGCGATTCGTCAACAATATTTTACAGGGCAAATTCAAGGGAGCCGGTATCGAGGCTGGACGTTTCCTGATCAACACAACCATCGGCGTAGCGGGATTCATCGATTGGGCAAGCGACATGGACTTGATAACGCCGGAAGAAGACCTAGGACAAACCCTTGGTTTCTACGGAGTCAAGCCTGGGCCTTACCTTATTGTTCCTCTGTATCCGCCGTTTACGGTCCGAGACTTGGTGGGGTATGTTGGGGACGTATTTCTTAATCCGATTTATTGGTTGGCTCTGCCTATCATCGAAATCGATAAAATACCTTCCGCGGTCCCCCACAGCAGCCGGTTGACAACCTCGCTCATTTTGCTCAGCGCAAAAGTGACAGAAGTGGTCAACGAGCGATCTCTGAATCTTGAAAAGTACGAAGGCGTTGAAGAGTCCGCCGTTGATCTCTATAGTGCCGTCCGTAACGCTTACCTCCAAAAACGAGCAAAGGCCATTCGAGAGTAACACCCTTCGCCACACCATCTTTTTGGATATTAAGGACAGCCTCTCTCATTTGGATCTCCTCTCAGGAGATCCGTTTCTTTCATCATACGATCAGAACCCGTGAAATTATTCCAAGAATAACCAACGAGTTGTCGATCGGTGCCTGAAAGAGAATGGGGCTGATGTATCAGCGTTTGATAAGCACGATACACCACCCCTTCCCTCTCAACACGACGAGGCACAGGGGAGCATGGATGAGGATAGTTATGCGATGCTACTGACCTTTTTTGTAAATGACGATCCCCGCGACCAGAAGGACAAGCATGATAACGATGAACATCAATATTTTGGCATCCATAGCTCCTCCTTAGTGATTAACCATAGTTTCTACAAGGTTCATCGACGAACACCTGTTTACCGGCCTAACTAGGGAATCATCACAAATGAAAGAGTTTGATGAATTGGCGGGTGACTCGGCCTCCTTCTTCATCACATTTGGGAGGTTGGCTCCCGGTGCGCAAGCTTATTCTTCTCTCCCAGCCTTGTCAAGGTTCTGGATCGATCGTGTCCCGTCCCAACATAAGAAAGAATATTCGCTCGCTTTGCGTACCGACGAGGCTACTTCGACGAAATCGATCACCGAGATCTGACTCTCAGCAGCACACCCCCACACGTAGGGCCGGTGGCAATAGCCCGTCGAGCTGTTTTGATCCGGTGCAGATCGTCTTCACCATTGCGGTCGGAAGCATCCACCCTGCTCCAACGGGCCACTCGCACTTCCGTCACCCTTCGAGCCGTCGTGAATCCTGTGGAAGGAGCACGCCCGCGCCTCACCACGCACGATCGTCAATTCATCGGGCGAGACTTGCCAGGACCGGCAAACAGCCCCTCCGCTTCTTCGCGAAGAAGGCTCTTTAAACGAGCGGCTTGACGATGGGCGAGAATAACAGGATCAATCCGCTCTCCGCAGCTCACACAACGCCACTCGAACAAATGAAGTTCGATCACCTTTTCCTGAACCATCAATCCACCACAGCGATGACAGTGAGTGATGCCGCTCGGCTCTTGAGTTTTCTTTGGAACTTCAACCATATAGTCAAGACCTCCGTTTCTCTGCCAAATGTTCCACCTCTTTCTAAATATGAGCCATTCTTTCAAAAATGGATTCTCTTCTGTTTTGCCCCTTACGCAGCGTCATGATACGGTTTGCTTATTCCCCCCTCTCTAACCCACCCCCCTCTGAGAGGAGACATTGAATGATGAAAGATTCCACAGCGCTCCTTCCTGGCTTGTCCTGTAATGCAACAGACAACTGAACTCCTTTCGGAGCGTCTTCCCCAAACCCATAAATTTAGAATACGTAGAAGAGGGGTTGTGTCATTCACCTCATGGCATCATCGATGCAGCAGTGACCTGTCGTGACAGGAGCAGGTCCGATTGACAAACCATCGCGACGAGCTTGACTTGTCAAGGGAGGGAGAACCATAAAAAACATACCGGTTCCCGGTTCTCCGAAAAAAAACAGAAAGGAGGATGTGCCATGTCCGGACTCAGCAGGTGGGAACCACCACTGCGGTGGAATCCATGGAAGGATCTTGAAGAAATGGAAAAACGCCTCTCTACCTTCTTCGGACGAGCCCCGGAAGGGAGCGGTGAAAAGAAAGAAGCGCTGGCGGTCGCCGAGTGGTCGCCGGTCGTCGACATTACCGAAGACGATAAGGAATATCTCATCAAGGCCGAACTGCCCGAGATGAAAAAAGAAGACATCAAGATCAACGTGCAGGATGACGTTCTTTCGATCAGCGGAGAGCGAAAATACGAGAAAGATGAGAAGGGGAAGAAATATCACCGGGTCGAGCGAGCCTATGGCAGTTTTCTCCGGAGTTTTACCCTGCCGCAAGATGCCGACGGCTCCAAGGTGACCGCCACGTATAAAGACGGCGTGCTGGCCATCCATCTTCCCAAGTCTGAAAAGGCCAAGCCGAAGGCCATCGAAGTGAAGGTGGAGTGAGGATGTGATGGTTGCTCGTTCGAGAACAGAATGAAAAGAGAAGAAATCCACCCTCTGTAAGAGGAGCGGTCTCCGGCGGCGGAACATCCGCGGATGTTCCGCCGCCAACCATTTCCAAGGAGCGGCGCAAGGCGCTGAAAATTGGGCTCAACAGAACAAGACAATGATCTTTCAAAATCGCGAAGAAGCGGGGCGCCGGCTGGTTGAACGACTGATCCATTACCGCAAACAGCCTGCGACCCTCATTCTGGCGCTTCCGCGGGGAGGCGTGGCAGTTGGCTACCAGTTGAGTCTGGGCCTCCATCTTCCTCTGGATGTCTTCATCGCTCGCAAGATCGGGGCGCCGGATAATCCCGAATACGCCCTGGGAGCCGTGGGGGAGGGGGGAGGGGTATATTGGAATCCGACGGCGAGAGCGGCATATTGCCTGAACCCTGCCGACATCAAGAAGTTGATCCAATCCCAACAAGACGAAATCGCCCGCCGGCAAGTCTTGTATCGACAGAACCGACCATTTCCCACGCTGGAGAATCGCACGGTCATTCTCGTAGACGACGGCATCGCCACCGGCTCCACATTTTTCGCCGCGATCCAGTCGATCAGACAGCTCAACCCCCATCGTCTGGTGGGAGCTATTCCTGTCGGGCCAAGGGACACGCTTCAACAGGTCGAGGAGCAAGTCGATGAATTGGCGGTCCTGGCCATGCCGGATCCCTTTTGGGCTGTGGGGAATCACTACGCGGATTTCGCTCAAGTGAGCGACCGGGAAGTCGTGGAATACCTGAACCTCGCCGAAGAAGCGTTGCGTGAACATGAACGACGTTCTTCTTAATTCGAAGAGGCCCTGCGTCCATGTCACCGAGAAGCCGAGGTCGGCGCACCGCCGCCAGTGCAGCCGCATGTTGGCTTCTCAGCCTGACCACAATCATGGTATGGGCCGAGATCGTCGTTCCATCTGACTCCTCGCCGACGCCGATCCCACTTCGCGGTCGAAGTGGACGAAGCCTCGGATCGGGAGGCCAAACCATATGGGAGGTCGCCTACACGGACCACTTGCAGGCTTTGTCCAAAACAAGCGGTCTGCATATTCCGATCGACAGTTGGCATGAAGAAGCGCATTATGTGTGATCGAGGAGGGTCGCTGGCCAACTCGCGGCAATCTCGGGTAAGCTGCCCGTACCTTCCTATTCGGCACAGTCCCGTATCCGCTGTTTCGACGCGAAGAGAGAGGAGGCCCTCGCATATGAGAATCGTCATCGGCGTCGATTGGTCGGACCAAGCCTTCGCGGCGGTCACCCAAACATTTCATCTCTACCGCCCGACCGACGTCCTACTGGTGCACGGAGTCAATCTCGGCATGTTCGAGCAACCCATCGTCGCAGAAGCGGCGAATCTCCAGGGCTATGACGACTTCCGCAACGCCATGGTGAATGCGGGACACCAACTGCTCGAACAAGCGGCGGCTCTGGTCCCAAAGGACGTTACGACCGTGCGCAAGATCAATGAAATCGGCAGCCCCGCTCATGTCATTCTTGAGAGTGCCGAGTCCGTCTCAGCCGACCTTATTGTCGTCGGCGCGAGGGGGCGCAGCCGCCTCGCTGAGACCGTGCTTGGCAGCGTCTCCCATCGGGTACTCTCCCATGCGTCCCGCTCCACCTTGATCGTCAAAGGATCGGCTCGCCCGGTCCGGCAGGCACTGGTCGCCGTCGAGGGCCGTGACGATGCCGGTCGGATCGTCGCGTGGCTGACCCGACATCGGTTTGCAACCCCGGTGGAACTCCGAGTATTGAACGTCGTCGTTCCCATTGGATTGGACAGTCCTTACGATGGAATGGAGGCCCGAACCTGGTGGGAGGGAGCGGAGGCTTATGCCGAACAGCTCGTCAAAGAGACAGCAGCGAAACTTCTCGACGCTGGATATACAACCGCCACAAAAGTCGCGATCGGGAGCCCGGCGGCTCTCATCGGAGAAGAGGCGAAGGCTGTAGACCTGGTCATCGCCTCTTCGCACGGGCGAACAGGAGTGGCGCGTTTTCTTCTGGGAAGCGTCTCCCACGCAATCGTCCATCACGTGTCTTGTCCGGTGTTGGTTATCCGATAAAGAAACAGTGGCAAGGAGATCACCCATGAAACTCACGCTGGCAGTAGCAATCATTCTTCTTGCGGCGGCGCCCTCCTGGATCGCCGCGCAGGTGCTTCGAGGCAATCCTAAGGCCGGAGAAACGGTGTACCAGCAACAGTGTCTCCGCTGCCATGGAGCGAATCTGGATGGCAATGGTCCTGACAGTCGAGATTTGATCGTTCCTCCAGCCGATCTTCGGTCTCCAGCCAGCCGATCCAAGACGGACTGGGAATTGCTCGTGGCGATTTCAAACGGCGTCTTGTTCAGCCCGATGCACAGCTTTCGCGGCACGCTGACGGATGAGCAAATGTTGGATGTGTTGTCGTACATCAGATTCATGTCACCGCCGGATATCACCAGTTAGGACGGGGCTGTGTCCGATGTGTCCTAAAGGAGACCCAGAGGTCGGTTATCACCGACCCAGCCTGGCGCACCGTCCGTTTTGCCGTCGAAGTATCCGCACAGATCACGGAAGGCACGTTTTATGATCTGGCTGCTCCTGTTCCTCGAGTCTGTAGCGTCGAGGTACCTGTCCTGCATCCCACGCATCTCGAAAACGCGGCAGTCCCGCAGCCGGACACGACCGTGTGAGCTGCTCATCCCATGCTCCGAGGATGATCCACATGTTGTCTGACAAGACGAGAGCGGTGGGATCGTGAATACGTTGCCGGGGAATCGCAGCGACAGCGGGCCTGACCCCCTTCTTAAAAAACTCAGCCATCTCTTTCAGGTTGTCCAACAGAAGGCCGTTGCCGCTCGAGCCAAATTCCACTTTTCCGATGCCGACGCGCAATGCAGCTGTGACAACCTCTTGGCTTACCTGGCACTGCGCGAACATGACCTTCAAGACCTCCAACTGGAGCTGGCGGAACGTGGGCTGTCCTCTCTTGGTAGGCTCGAAGGCTCGGTATTACACAGCCTCCGGAAAGTCATGGGACATCTGGGAATCGAACCGCCGGACACTCCGTTGATGGCTCCCGACTTTGCACAGGCAGCATCCATCCTCTCGCGGCGCAGCACCCTGCTCTTGGGGCGTCCCCGCCCGCATCATCGCACTCGCATCATGGTGACACTGGACCCCGACGTTGTCAGACAGCCTGACCTGCTCGAGCAACTGCTGCTGAAGGGGATGGATATCGCCAGAGTCAATTGTGCCCACGACACCTCACGCGAATGGTCCATGATCATCACGGCATTACGGGATGCAGAAAAGCGATTGGCGAGCCGTGGACAGGCGATCGGACGCAATTGCCGGATCTTCATGGATCTCGCCGGGCCGAAGGTCCGGACCGGACCATTGATGCTCACGACCAGGCCCCTCAAACTCACGGTGGAGAAAGACGCCTACGGGAGGCCGTCGCGCATGTTGGAGGGGATCCTTGACACCAACGCCTCGCAATCCCAACGGATCCGCTCACCCGGCGTCCCTCCCAGCTTTGTGATTGCACTCCCCGGCCACGGCAGCCTCGCCAACCTCGTGCTCGGTGAAGAACTGCGTTTCATGGACACCAGAGGCCGTCGCCGAGCCTTCCGTGTGCTCGAACAGATCAGTCCCACGAAAGTCCGTGTCGGGCTGGAGAGAACGGCTTATCTCGACGAAGGGATGGAGCTCGTCACAGATAGGGGGACGAGTTATCACATCGGGCCGATCATGCCGCAACCGATGGACATTCGTGTTCAGGCAGGGGACCGCTTACTCCTCTACCGGGATCCGACCCGTCTCGGCCACGCGGCGCAAGGAGGACAGCCGGCCGGCATCAGTTGCACCCTTCCCGCCCTGTTGGAGTCGGTACAACCTGGACATCGCGTCTGTATCGATGACGGCAGGATCACGACCATCGTCCGGACTCTGCACCCGGAATATGTGGAACTCGAGGTCCTTGCTCCGCATGATATCCCCGCCCGCATCCGCTCGGAGAAGGGCTTAAACTTCCCCGATTCCCCCGTTCAGATCCCCGCCCTCACAGCCCAGGACCGTGAAGATCTGAAATTCGTTGTACGACACGCGACAGCAGTCGGCCTCTCATTCGCACATCATCCTCAAGATCTCATCGATTTGCACCAGGCCTTAGAAGACCTCGGGCATCCCGATTTGGGAATCGTCATCAAAATCGAGACGCGAGAGGCCATTCACCGCTTGGCACAGCTTCTTCTTGCGGGGCTCAATTACCCTAAACTCGGCATCATGATTGCGCGAGGGGACCTCGCCGTCGAGGTGGGCTTCGAACACCTGGCCTTGGTACAAGAAGATATTCTCTGCATCTGCGAGGCCGCCCATGTGCCGGTGATCTGGGCCACCCAAGTGCTTGAGAATCTCGCGAAAAGCGGGTTGCCCGCCCGAGCCGAGATTACCGATGCCGCCACAGGGCAGCGGGCCGAGTGCGTCATGTTGAATAAGGGAAGATTTGTGTTGGACGCCGTGAAGGTCCTCGCGGATTTGCTCAGTTCGCGGGAACGCCAGCGCATCAAGAAACGGCAAGTCTTTCGCGACATCACCGTCCAGCACGGCATATTCGATTGACCCGAGACCGGTCTTCACGCCGACGCCGGACCATCTCACAAGTCGGCCGGCTAGCCGGCATGTACCGGTGGGCCGGCATGTACCGGTGGATGGATCGGATGGATCGATAGCCCTTTGGACCGGAAATCTGTATCGGAGCCTATGTCACGGCCGAATGTGTGATGCCGATCCCCGGTTCAGATAAGACCAAAAGGACTCTCGTCGAATGGAACAAGACAGTCGGCGGCCGAGTTGGCTGGTCCTCTCCCACCGATCAGATCATTCCCGAGTCCGCCAAGCCCGGATTCTACGCCAGGGTCCGACGGATGCTCCAAGCCGAACACCTCGCCGGAGCCATGGTGGGAATGGTCGTGCTTGCCGGCCTTGTCAACATGATCGAACTGCTCTGCACCGCCGGATTCCCCGCCGTTTGTACACAGATCCTCACGATGCAGCAGGTGCCGACGTGGAAATACTATGGGCATCTCGGGTTGTATAACCTGGCCTCTTTTCTTGATGATCGTGTCGTCGTGACAATTGCTGTGGTCACGTTGAGTCGCAGAACGTTGCAAGAGCGAGCCGGTCGTTGGTTGAAACTGATGAGTGGATTGATCATGATCGGTTTGGGAATCATGTTGCTGTTTCGCTCTTAGTGGCTTCCATGATCGCGCGTGACGGTGCCGGCTCGCATCCCGGCCGGCTTGCATCCCGGTTGAGCCGCTCGATCCATTCGTGTAGAAAACCAAAATGGCCGGCCGTTCATCGGATCGCCTCGTGCAGTCTCTCAAACCGTTCTTCCATCCCCGTGGCGTTGCCGTGATCGGGGCTTCTCGCCAACAGGGGAGCATCGGTCACCGGCTCCTGGCATCGCTCCGGAGCGGCGGATTCACCGGCTCAATTTGCCCCGTCAATCCCTTGGCCGACACCATCGACGGC
>JANDJL010000019.1 GCA_024330965.1 Nitrospira sp.
CGCAGACAACGGGTAAGGTACATTTTCAGGAAACGCCAATATAGCCGGACGATGCCCTCGTCCGTTGGCTTCCCCGTGTAGTCGTAGGTGTAGGACACAGAGGCGTTGCACAGCGGTTATTCGAAAATAATGCGAGAACTGGGCGACTTCATCTTAAAAATCTGCAGGGCGCTGTAGATACCTTTAGCCGGATGGTTCAGGATGAGGCGCGAGTTGGTAATGTGGGTGTCCAGTAGTTCATACTGCCCGCCGCTATAGTACAGGTCGCAGTCATCGATCTGGCAGTTTTTGTACACGTGGTTGTCCAGCGAGAGTTTGGCGTTGCTGAACGTCTGCCCGTCGATCACAATGTAATTCGGCTCTACGCCCATTCTCCGCCTCCGTCCCCTCGGCGCATGATAGCAAAGTGGGCTCGCAGCGTAAAGCGGTCTCTGGGCAAGGTGGCTGTGGTGAAGCCGGCTGTGACGACGACGGATGATGGGGAAGACCCACCGTCGGAGCAGCGGTCGAGGCCGGAAGTGTTTCCAGCACTTTGGATGCTTCCTCCAGGGTCTGAGACGCGCAGAGCAACAGGGAGGCCATGGTCTGAAGGGTGGATTGCCAGTCATTGGGGTCTTGACGGTCACGGTATCGGCGATGCAGGTGGTCGAGAATCGAAACGTGAGCATTGAGCAGAAGCAGGTTGGTCGTGATCGACACGGCGGTTGCTCCTTACGATGGTTGATACGATGGTTGATCCAAGAGTAGACGGACACGGCGTGCAAGATCGCTCGGCGTATAGGGTTTGGGGAGGTAAGCGATCGGATTGAGCGGTTTGGCATACTGAGTGAAGGATGAATCTGCCACGCCTGAGACGTATAGCACTTTGATGGTCGGTCTCCGCTGACGAAGCGCCTGAGCGAGTTGCGGTCCGTTCAGTTTCGGCAACATGATATCCGTGATCACAAGGTGAATCATCTCGTCGTGGCGGTTGGCTACCGCGATGGCGGTTTCACCATCTTTTGCCTCCAGGACGTGATAGCCGCATTCCTGAAGGATACACAGAGCCAGTGCTCGAATCTGATCGTCGTCTTCCACGAGCAAGAGGGTCTCATGGCCGATGCAGAGTTCAAGGGGTTCCTCGGTGACGGGTCTGTCTGACACCTTTGTGTCTGGGGTGATTTGTGGGAAGTAGAGGTCGAAGGTGGTGCCCTTGCCAGGCTCGCTGATCACCTTCAGAAATCCGCCCATGATCGTCACCACGCGATGGACCATCGGCAGGCCCAAACCGGTGCCCTTGTGCTTGTCCTTGGTCGTGAAAAATGGCTCGAAGATCCTGGCTTGCACGTCTGGTGTCATGCCATGACCTGTGTCGCTGATACGCAAGCGAACGTGCGGGCCTGGCAAGGTGCCAGCGGGAATCTCGATCTCGCTCTGGCCTGCGACCACTGTCTCTGTCTTCAACGTGAGGCATCCGCCGTTCGGCATGGCGTCTTTTGCGTTGAGGACCAGATTTAAGATCGCCGTTTCGAGCTGAGCTGCCTCTCCCTTCACCGTTCCGATGGCCTCTCCTGGGAGAAACTGGAGTTCGATGTGCTCGCCGATCGTGTGGGTGAGAAGGGGAAGCATGTCAGTGAGTATCCTATTGAGGTCGAGCGGTTCCTCGAGTGTGTCTCCGCGCCGAGTGAAAGTGAGTAACTGTTTTGTCAAGGTCGCGGCTCGTTTTGCGGCCCGTTGAATCTCCATCAAGTGGTGCATGGCCCGCCCATCGGACGCGAGGGTACGGGTGAGCAACTCTGTGTGGCCCAGAATTGGCGTGAGAAGATTGTTGAAGTCGTGCGCGACGCCACCGGCCAGTTGGCCGATGGCTTCCAATTTCTCGGCTTGGTGAAGGCGCTGTTGAGCTTTCTGCTGATCCGTGACGTCCTGCTGAACGGCGACGAAGTTGGTGATGAAGCCATTGTCATCATGGATCGGGGAGATACTCTCGTGGGCGACATAGAGTTCCCCGGATTTTTTGCGATTCGTCAAGGTGCCTCTCCAGGTCTTGCCGGCGAGGATGGTCTCCCAGATTGTTTGATAAAAGGCTATGTCTTGTTGGCCTGATTTCAGTAGGGATCCAGGCGTATGTCCAAGCGCCTCGATGGCTGTATAGCCTGTGATTGTTGTAAAAGCAGGATTAACGTATTCGATCAATCCTTGTCGGTCGGTGATGATCACAGCGTTGTGGGTTTCTTGAACGGCGCGTGACAAAAGCTCGATTCGCCGTCTGTAGTAGTGCTGTTCTTGCTCAATGGGCATGACTCGGATCTTCTGCGTCTTGCTCAAAGCCGGTCGTTGATCATCCTCAATACGTGGACAGCCGATGCCAGGTGGAATTGGAGCAGGGGGCTCCGGCGGCTTGCTGCTCTCATCGCACGGAGGCCGTGGCCGGAGGGATCGGATTTGTCCTGCAATTCATCACACAAGTACACGCCTGCAGAGGCAGGCCAGACTTCAATGCGAGGTGCTAGACGAAACACCTCCCTGCCTTCGATAGGGGTGACAAGGCTGAACCCTTCTCTGCAGACAACTCGATCCTGAATTCTTCCCCCTCTGTGCTTCTGGGATGTTGCAGAGAAGAGGCTCCTGTTTCTCAATACGAGAGTGATCTAAAAAGACCTAAACAATATCCGTTCCTAGCCTTTAAGTTTCCTCTCTTTACCATTGGATCTGCTCGTGGATCTGTTCGCGTCCGGAGAAGGAGTCAGAAAATGGCGTTATTTCAGTGGGTTGTGCTGGTTTTGCCACAGATGCCCAGTTTAGGGATGATGATATGGGGAGGAAAATGGATTGAGTATGGGCTCTCATTCTGTTGAGGAAATCCACACTGCAAGAGAGGGGATTGTAGAAATCTGCTACGGATTTTAGTTTGGATAGAGGAGAACGGTTTCCTAGGCCCCATGTCCCAAAAGAAAAAGCCCTCCTATTACCTAGGCATCAACAAGTTGAGCGAATTAGTGGTCTGGTTGACTCTCTTCTATGACCGCTGTGGACTGGATGTATTGGCATGAGAGTCTCAATGAATACCTGAGAATACCTGAAAACTTGGTGCAAAAGGTGCAGGGACAACGAATGTCATGATCGAAAAAGGGGAGTCGTACTCGTCATGCTGTCATTTCATACTGATGGTCTCTGGTAGAGCAGGACCGTGATTCTTCATGGTGACTGTAGAGAGTTAGCCCAAACGGGCATAAGGGGAAAGGAGGGAGTGAGTAGGTAGAAGAAGGGAGAACGAACAAGATGGATAGCAGGCAAATCCAGACTAAACTGGGGGAGCGGGTACGGGTACTCCGGAAGGCGCGGGGTTGGTCTCAGGAAGAACTTGCTGGTCGGGCATTGCTTCATCCGACCTACATTGGGAGTATCGAACGGGGAGAACGCAATGTCTCGCTCATCAATCTTGCGAAACTGGCAGCGGCGTTCGACGTTTCTCTGGCAGTCCTGTTGTCATTTCCTGAAGACAACGGCCACCCACAGGAAGAACCGGGCGAGAAAAAGATTCGAGAATTGATTGCAGGGAACGATCTACTCGCGATCGCATTTTTTCAGACATTTTGCCGGCAATGTGAAACGTTGAAACAGTTCCGAACGCTGCAGGCGATGGTGCCACGTCGAGGAACACCAGAAGATCCTGTCTGAACCGCACGTTCCGCCTCAAACTTTGGCTTGCACCGACCCCGGGAGCTGTATACAATACCGCGGCTTTTCAGGCAGTTAGCCTCTCGCTGCTCCTGCATTGGTCCGACGGTTTCCCCACTTGCCTCATGTACTTTGGATGGGTTGAAGCCAGGGGGAGCCGTGTGACATAAGAGGCGCGTTTATCCACCAGGAGGAAATCCCGTGAGTGATTCAGCTATTGTGACGTTTGCATTGATTGCCGCGGCGGCCGGTATCGGCTACGGCCTGTATTTGGCCATGTGGGTGTTTAAACTGGATGCTGGCAACGCCAAGATGCAGGGGATTGCCAAGGCTATTCAGGAGGGCGCCGGCGCCTACATGAACCGGCAGTATAAGACTATCGGCGTCGTCGCGACCGTGCTCTTTATCGTGTTGGCGGCGGCGGGGGCGGTGTCCGACAAATTCGGTTTACTGACGGCGGTCGGGTTTTTGGTGGGGGCCGGCGCATCGGCCATTGCCGGCTATGTGGGCATGATCATCGCCGTTCGAGCGAACGTGAGGACGGCGCAAGCGGCGCATGACGGATTGAATGCCGCGTTGACGGTCGCGTTTCGGGGGGGAGCCGTCACCGGGCTGTTGTTGATCGGCCTGGGCTTGTTGGCGATTACCGGTTTTTATACGATCGCGCAATCGATCGCCGGACAAGAGAAAGCCATCCATGCTCTGCTGAGTCTGGGATTCGGCGGCAGTTTGATTTCCGTGTTCGCCCGCGTCGGCGGCGGCATCTACACCAAGGCGGCGGACGTCGGAGCGGATCTTGTCGGTAAAGTGGAGGCCGGGATCCCGGAGGACGACCCGCGCAATCCGGCGGTGATCGCGGACAACGTCGGCGACAACGTCGGCGACTGCGCCGGCATGGCGGCGGATCTGTTTGAAACCTATGCCGTGACGACAGTGGCGGCGATGGTCTTGGCCTATACCATGTTCAAAGGGGCCGCCGCGCCGATTCTGTATCCGTTGGCCTTAGGCGGTGTGACGATTTTCGCCACCATCATCGGCATCCTCTTCGTGAAAGTGAGTCCCGGTGGTGAAATTATGCAGGCTTTGTACAAAGGGCTCTTTGTGGCCGGTGGAATCGCGGCCGTCGTTTTCTTTCCGATCACCTCGCAAATCATGGATGGCGTCGGCGGAACGAGCGGCGTCAGTTACTACATCGCGGCATTGGTGGGGCTGGCCGTCACGTTGGCGCTCGTGTTTATCACCGACTATTACACCTCGAAGAACTACGCACCGGTGAAATATATCGCCAAGGCCAGTGAAACAGGCCATGCCACGAACATCATTGCCGGCCTGGCCGTCGGGATGCAGGCGACGGCGGCACCGGTCGTCGTGATCGCAGCGGCCATTTTGGGCAGCTACTGGATCTGTGGCGGCGCAGAATCCGGAGGCTTGTACGGCGTGGCGGTGGCGGCGGTCTCCATGTTGTCGATGGCGGGCATTGTGGTGGCGATCGATGCGTTCGGACCGATTACCGACAATGCAGGCGGTATCGCCGAAATGTCTCATTTGGGCAAGGCAGTCCGCGACATTACCGATCCGCTCGATGCGGTCGGCAATACGACCAAGGCCGTGACCAAGGGGTACGCGATCGGCTCTGCGGGTTTGGCGGCCGTGGTTTTGTTCGCCGAGTACGCGCGCGAGGTGACGTCGCATAACTCCGCGATGACCGCGTTCGATCTCTCGAATCCCAGCGTCTTGGTCGGGTTGTTCATCGGCGGTATGTTGCCGTACATTTTCGGGGCGCTTTGTATGAAAGCGGTCGGGCAGGCCGGTGGGTTGATCGTGGAAGAGGTGCGTCGGCAGTTCCGGACGATCAAGGGTATTATGGAAGGGACCGGCAAGCCCGAGTATGGCACCTGCGTGGACATCGTCACGCAAGCGGCCATTCAGAAGATGATGATCCCCGGTTTGATCCCCGTCCTGTCGCCGATTCTGGTGGGAGTGATTCTGGGACCACAGGCGTTGGGCGGAGTCCTGGTCGGAAGCATTGTGACGGGGTTATTCGTGGCCATTTCCATGACCAGCGGCGGCGGCGCCTGGGACAACGCCAAGAAGTTTATCGAGGAACAGGGGTTGAAAGGGACCGACACGCACAAGGCCGCCGTCACCGGCGACACGGTCGGTGATCCGTATAAGGACACGGCGGGACCGGCCGTCAACCCCATGATCAAGGTCATCAACATCGTCGCGCTTTTGATCGTTTCCTTGATCGTCCGATAGCACGCGGTTCTCTCTTGTCTCTCGCGAAACGTCGCTCGTCGCACGTTTCCCGGTTCTGCTGTGTAGGGAGCGAGTGGAAATTCCGAGCGGCGCTTCGTGATGTGCAAGGGCAAGAGAGAGACGGTTCGTCCGTGAGCTTGACGGAATGTCGATCCTGGAGTAAGGTGACCGCAGAGGCTCAAACAAGAGAGAAGAGTCGAGGGTGGTGCCCCGGCGGGAGGTGCTCGGATGGAAAAACAAGAGCGCAAACAAGAACCCAAGCGCGAGCCCCAGGCCAAGGAAGAGGTCAAAGCGAATCCCAAGGTTATTGAGACGGGGAAAAAACTCAAAGAAGATATCGATAAGCTCGTCGATGAAATCGACGATGTGCTCGAGAAGAACGCCGAAGAATTCGTGAAGAACTACGTTCAAAAAGGAGGAGAGTAGTGCCCGAAAGGACTTCATTTCCCTTGCTTACCATCATCCGGTGTCGATTCCTCTCCTTGCTGCGCTTTTTCCCTGTTCGATAGTCGCCAAATTTCTTCCGGTTCATCAAACGTTTGCGCATAGTGTGCGCCGGTGTGTCGGTTTGACAAAGGGAGGGGGAGTCATTACGATCCGTTTGTTCTCGCTCGTGTGAAATGACGACGCGGAGTCTGCTCCGCTCGACACGTTGCGGTGAGAGGCGAGGGGGTGCATGGGGTCCAAACTCTGGGTCTTTCGCGATATCGACCTCACCCGTCGAGAGGCCTTGGCCCAGGCTCTGGCGATTTCCTCGGCAACAGCCTCGCTGTTGTTGGCTCGAGGGGTCGCAACGCTTGAGGAGGCCGCCGCCTGGATGTCTCCCGGCACCACTCACGATCCTTTTTTGATTCCGGACATGGATAAGGCCGTCGAGCGCCTTCGCCGGGCCGTGGTGGACCGTGAACGGGTGTGTTTTTATGGTGATTACGATGTCGATGGCATGTCGGCGACCGGCATCTATCTCTCGTTTTTTCAGGGGCTCGGCGCCGACGTCTCTGCCTATGTGCCCCATCGCATGAGGGAAGGATACGGTCTCAATGAAGGAGCGGTGCGAAGATTGGCGAAAGAAGGGGTGACGTTGCTCGTGACGTCGGACTGCGGCACGACGTCGCATCGTGAAATTGCGTTGGCGAATCAGTTAGGGCTCGACGTCATCGTGACGGATCACCATCAGACCGACGGCGATATGCCTGCTGCAGTGGCTGTGATGAATCCCCACCGCCGCGACGCACGGTATCCGTTTCGAGGGTTGTGCTCGGGTGGTTTGGCGTACAAGGTGGCATGCGCGTACGAAGCCCGATATGGAAGCGGGGAGGTGCCGACGGATGCGCTTCTAGATTTGGTGGCGCTTTCGACCGTTGCCGACATCGCTCCGCTGCAGGATGAGAATCGCGTCTTTGTGCGCGAAGGATTGGCGCAATTGTCTCGTGGGGCGCGCTGCGGAATCCGGGCGTTGAAACTGGTGTCCGGTCTGGCGAACGACTGCACGGCGGACGCGATCGCGTTCAAACTGGCGCCGAGATTGAATGCGGCCGGCCGGTTGGATGAGGGGATGAAGGGGGTTCGGTTGTTGACGACGGAATCCGAAGCGGAGGCGAAACAGTTGGCTGAGGAACTTGATCAGTTGAATCGAGTCCGCCAGAGACTGGAATCCGAAATCATGCGGGACGCGACGGCCGCGGTAGAAGCGGGCGAGTTGCCCGATGCGATTGTCGTGGCGTCTCGGGAATGGCACATGGGGGTGGTGGGGATTGTTGCGTCTCGTCTCGTAGAACGGTTTCATAGGCCGGCCGTCGTGATCGCCCTCGATGGGCGGGGGATCGGCAAGGGATCGGCCCGGACCGTCCCCGGATTCGATTTGTATCAAGGGTTGGCTTCTTGCCGTGATCTGTTGCTGGCGTTCGGCGGGCATCCTGATGCGGCGGGGGTGACGGTGCACGAGAGCCGACTATCCGAATTCGCCGAGCGCTTTGCGGCAGTGGCGAGCCGGTGGGCGCAAGTCGCGCGCAGCGTTCCGACGCTGCATCTCGACTCCGAAGTGCGGCTCAACGAGGTGACCTATCGGTTGCTCCAAGAGATCGGGTCGCTGCATCCGTTCGGGGCCGGCAATCCCGAGCCGATGTTCGCGGGAAGGCGGCTTGAAATCATGAACGCCCGGGTGGTGGGAGAGAAGCATCTGAAGGTGACGCTGCGGCAAGAGGGATCGCCGCCGTTTGATGGAATCGGATTCGGGATGAAATCGCTGGAAACCCAGGGAGTGTCCCTGGGATCGCTTGTGGACGTGGCGTTCACGCCGGAGTTGAATCGGTGGAACGGGTATGATCGGATTCAGTTGCGGATCCGCGACATACGGCCGTCGGATGGGGCATAGCATGCCATGGTGTATGAAACGATCACGGATATCGATCAGGTGATTGAGCGCGTCCGGAGTTATCAACCGGAAGCGAATCTTGATCTGATCCGTCAGGCGTACGAGTTTTCCGCTAAAGCTCATGAGGGTCAAAAGCGGCGCTCCGGTGAGCCGTATGTGCAACATCCGGTGGCCGTGGCCGGGGTGTTGAGTTTGCTGAAGACCGATGTAACGACGGTGGTGGCTGGTCTGCTGCACGATACCTTGGAAGATACCGTGGCGACGCCTCAAGAGCTTGAGCGGGCGTTCGGCAAAGACGTGGTCCATCTGGTGGACGGTGTCACCAAAATCGGGAAGATCACGTTTCGGAGTTCAGAGGAGAAGCAGGCCGAAAACTTCCGAAAAATGGTGCTCTCGATGGCGGATGATATTCGCGTCGTGATCATCAAACTGGCTGATCGACTGCATAACATGCGGACGCTCGAACATTTAAGCGAAGCCAAACGACAGGAAATCGCCCAGGAAACACTGGAGATCTACGCGCCGCTGGCCAATCGCATCGGGATGGGGTGGATCAAAAACGAGCTAGAGGATCTGTGTCTCAAGCACCTGAAGCCGGACGTCTACGAGATGTTGCGTGTCAGCGTGGCGAAGCGGGACGAAGATCGACAGATGTATATTCAAGAAGTCATCGAACTCGTCAAAAAGGCGATGGCGGAAAACGGATTGGTCGGAACGGTCTACGGCCGTCCCAAACATCTCTACGGCATTTATCAGAAGATGAAGAAACAATCGATTTCGTTCGAAGAGGTGTACGATTTGACCGCGCTGCGAATCATCACCGATTCGAAAATGAACTGCTATGCGCTTCTCGGAGTGATTCATTCTCTCTGGCGGCCGCTGCCGGGGCGATTCAAAGATTACATCGCGATTCCGAAATCGAATCTCTATCAATCGCTCCATACGACCGTCGTGGGACCGAAGGGCGAGCATGTAGAATTTCAAATTCGCACGGAGGAGATGCACCGGGTTGCCGAGTACGGCATTGCGGCCCATTGGAAGTACAAAGAACAGGGGCGCATCGATGAGAAGGACAGCAAGACGTTCGGATGGCTGAGGCAATTTGTCGAGTGGCAAAAGGATCTGCCGGACAGCCGTCAGTTCATGGACTCGGTCAAGTTGGAATTGTTTCATGATGTCGTCTATGTCTTTACGCCCAAAGGCGATGTCAAAGAGTTGCCCAAGGGATCGACGCCGATCGATTTTGCCTATTCGATTCACACCGAAGTGGGGGATCATTGTGTCGGGGCCAAAATCAACGGCAAAATTGTGCCGCTGCGTCACGAGTTGGAGAGCGGAGACACCATCGAGATTTTGACCTCTCCAACCCAAACCCCTCATAAAGATTGGCTCAAGTTCGTCCGGACGTCGAGAGCCAAAACCAAGATCAAACATTGGATCAGGGTCGAGGAGCAGAAGAGAAGCATAGAAATCGGACGGCGGTTGCTGGAGGCCGAATTCCGCCGCCAGGGACTGGCTCCGGCTCAAATGTTGAAGTCGGAGCAATTACTTGAGGTCGCAAGGCGCGAGGGTTATGAGACGGTCGATGAGTTGGCAACGGCCGTCGGATTCGGGCGCGAGGCGGCGGCCCAGATCGTCGGCAAACTGGTGGCTCCGGCCACCGCAGGCATTGCGACTCCGGAGCCGCCGGGCCAGGCGAAACCTCAAGAAAGCAGGAGCGGGGCGAAAGCGATTCAGGTGAAAGGCGCGCGGGATCTCTTGATGCAATTGTCCCGCTGCTGCAACCCTGTTCCTGGCGATAAAATTCTCGGCTATGTTACGAGAGGACGAGGCCTCACGATCCATGCCGTCGATTGTCCGAATCTCGGGGCTCTGGACTATGATCGAGAGCGGCTGGTGGATGTCGAATGGGACGTCACGGAACCGGCTCAGCATCCCGTGAAGGTGGCCGTGATTACCGAGGACAAACCTGGTGTGTTAGCCAATGTCTCCTCGGCCATTGCGGAAGGCCAGGCCAACATCAGTCGGGCCGAAATCATCACGCGAGAAGACCGCAAGGCGGAATTGAATTTCGTGGTGGAGGTCACCGATACCGCTCATCTGAGCCGTGTGTTGAGGGCCATCGAGCGAGTAGATGGCGTGATTACGGCGCGACGGGTGAGATCGTGGCAGGAGAAGTCGTGACGACATGCCGCCGCGACGGTGAGGGCGACGTATGGGAAAAGAAAGCGCGGTGTCTTCCGATCCTTCCGTCGCGCCTTGAGGATGCTCAGAACGGCGTCTTTCCGACTACGGGATTTTAAACTCCAGTATGGAGCCCTTCTCGATTTTGTACTCCTCGGCGGTACCGGCGGCGAGTTCCAGCACGTACATCGCGTCTTCGCTGTTTGGTTTGTAGAGCGGGCAGGAGTCGTCGGTCTTCGTGCAAATCGGGACGTGTCGCTCAACGTGAACGACTCGTTTGTTGGCGTCCATCCAGATCATATCGAGCGGGATTTTGGTGTTTTTCATCCAAAAGCCCCACGCGTGCGGCTGGCCGAAGACAAAGACCATTCCGCGGTTCTTGTCCAGATGGTCACGATACATCAGGCCCACGGCGCGTTTGAGAGGGGTGTCGGCGATCTCGGCCTGGATGGTGACGCCGGACGGCGTTTTGATGGGAATCAGCCGGCCATCGGCGGCGGATACAGAGGAGGCCGCCAAGACAAAGCCGGTTAGGACAGTGATGGTGAGGCCGCTCGGGGCGCCGATACGGTGCATGTCGTCATCCTATGCGGCCGGGCCATACTGAGTCAAGAAATCCTCTCTTGAGCAGAGAGGTTGCGTGGCGCGCGATCCTTGCAATCGCCTCAAGGGCTGTGCCATGCTTCCACACGAAAAGACCCTTCTTCGACTTGGAGCATGAACGAGGGAATCCATGCAGGAAAAACGTCGCGTGCTGTATAAGAAAGGGGTGTTTGTCTGCCCCACGTGCCGTCAGTCGTATGTGCAGGAGAAATGGATTGAAGAGTGGCGGATCCGATGTCACCGTTGTAGCTACAGGGGGTCGTTGACGGAGGTGTCCGTCGAAGAGCATATGGAAGAAGAGACCTTTCGGTACTAGCCCGCTGATGAGAGTCCCGGCCTCATTCAGGGCATGGTGTTTGTCATGAAGCTCAGACAAATCCCTGCGGCAATCGTTGTGATCTTTATGATGGTCTGTGTGCCGGGGCACCGGTCATGGGCGGCCGAAGCTCCGCCGCCGGTGAAGGTTCTAGTGGCCTATCACTCCCTGTCCGGCAATACGGAGCGGATGGCGGAGGCGGTGGTTGAGGGCGCCAAGTCGGTAGCGGGGACCATGGTCGTGCTCAAACGTGTGGGGCAAGTGACGGCGGAGGATCTGTTGTCGTCGGATGCCGTGATCGTCGGCTCGCCGGTCTATTGGTCTAATATGGCGGGAGAGGTCAAAACGTTTTTCGATGACTGGCAGTTCAAGTTCGGCATCTTCCCCGAGTTTAAGATGAAAAACAAAGTTGGAGCCGCCTTTGCCACGGGGGGACAGGTTTCCGGAGGCAAAGAGATCACGATGCTGACCATTCTTGCTGCCATGCTGGGTAATCAAATGATCGTGGTCAGCGGCGGAGGAGCATTCGGGGCCTCTGCGACAACGGAAGGCGATAGCCCTGGCATTGACAAGAAAGAACTCGCCGACGCCAAGGCGCTGGGGCAACGGGTCGCCGAGGTTGCCAAACGTCTTGTCGGTTCCCCTTCCCAGTAACTCCCCTTTTTTCAAGAGCAAAACGGATCACAGGCGCCTCCTCGGTCGCCGATTTTTCCGGTCCTCCTATGCAAACGTTCGATTCAATGAGAAATGCGCGACGCACGCCGACCAGGGGATAAGGAAGAAAGATGGCCGAACAATCCGTGAGTCTATCGCCTGATCCAAAAGATGGTAGCCGAAAGGGACGGCATGATTAGAGGCAATCCACGGGCGAGTGGCATGTGGCGGGGACTTCCCCAGCGGCGAGCTCGACGAATTCATGGATATGCTTAGCGCAACGGCCACAACAGTCTTTGTCCGTGAGGCCGAACTTCGCTTTCAACTGGCTTGCTGTCGCGCAGCCAGCCCGCCCGGCTTCCCGAACATCCGACTCGGTAATTCCCTTACACAGGCACAGATACATGACGATCTCCTTTTGCGATTATGAGAAGCATTCTCAGTATGCCACAACGCTCTCGCTTCTGTCAACTTGGATCGGAGACAAACTCTGCGGGAGGGGGGATGGAGGGGAAGGGGCGAAAGGCGAAAGGCGAAAGGGATGACTGTTTACTCATGATCGATCGTGGTTGCTCTTGTGGCTCGGTTATCAGTTGGGGCATAGAAGAGTGTTGTGAAAGAAGATGACGACCATGCAAGGATACGCCATTGCCTTCAATAAGCCTTACGGCGTGTTGCCGTGTTTTACCGATCGCGATGGCAGGGCGACCTTGGCGGATTTCATTTCGTTGCCTGGAGTCTATGCGGCGGGACGTCTTGATCGGGATAGCGAAGGATTGCTGATATTGACGTCCGACGGGGCGCTGGTGCATCGGATTACGGATCCTCGGCATCGGTTGCCGAAGGTCTATCTGGCACAGGTTGAGCGAATCCCCGATGAATTGGCCCTTGCAACATTGGAACGGGGCGTTGTGCTGAGTGGGCGGAAAACAAGACCGGCCAGAGTTCAAGTGTTGGCGGAAGAGCCGGCGGTGCCGGAGCGGCCCACACCCATCAGATTTCGGAAGACTGTACCGACTGCGTGGCTGGAAATCACGATCCATGAAGGGAGAAATCGCCAAGTTCGCCGAATGACAGCGGCCGTGGGGCATCCGACGTTGCGGCTGATACGAATTGCTATCGGGCCGATCAAGCTGGGAGATCTCAAGCCCGGTCAATGGCGGGTGTTGACTGAAGAAGAAATCAGGGCCTTCGGCCGACTGACGGATGGGCGACCTGTCACGCGGAGAGAGGTTCGATCCAAAGGGATCCGCACGCAGGGATCGTGACCGCTACAGGCCTGCCTTCAGAACGGCGGAAGCGGTTACAACGTGCTTTCCAACTGACTCACCATGTCCCGGATTGTGTCGAAGCCTGATTGCCAGAAGGTTTCTGATGTCATGTCAACGCCGATGGCGGAGAGAATTTCTCGGGGAGATTTCGAGCCTCCCATCGCCAGGAGATCCAAATATTGGGGAATGAACGACGTCCCTTGTTCCTTGTACATGCGGTAGAGCGCCAGCACCAACAAATTGCCAAAACTATAGGCGTAGCAATAGAAAGGACTGGCGTAGAGATGCGGGATCGTCAGCCATTCCCAGCGAAATTCGTCAGGCACCTTCACCGCCTTGCCGAATTGTTGCTTCAATTCATCGAGATAGGCCTGAGCCAGTTGCTCTGCGGTTGCTCCTTCGGCGACCATCTCGTGGGCCAGTTTTTCGAATCGAACAAAGTAAGCTTGGCGGAGCACGGTGGCGTAGATGTCGTCTAATTGGCTGAGGAGGAGTCCCTGTCGAACAGATTTACTTCGTTCGTTCGACATTAATGAGTCGGAGAGAATCCGCTCGCCGAAGACCGATGCCGTTTCCGCCAACGGAAGGGTGGCATGGAAGGTGAAGATGGAGTGATCCTTCGCCATCATGCCGTGGACGGCGTGGCCGAGTTCGTGCGCCATGGTCGCTACGTCGCGGGCCTCTCCCGTGTAATTGAGCATGACATAGGGGGTCAATCCTGGAACGACGCTGTAACAGTAGGCCCCTCCCATTTTGCCGGGGCGGGTCGGCGCATCGATATGCCGTTCGCGAAAAACCTGCTCGGCCAGTTCAGCAAGCCGGGGAGAGAAGCTGCGATAGGCCTCGATCACCATCGCGGCCGCGTCGGCATAGGAGTACTTCTTCGCCTCGGTCCTGTGTGGGGCATAGAGGTGGTAGCGACTCATCGGGGTGATCTTGCAGATCTTGGCTTTGAGTAAAAAGTAGGTCTGGAAAACATCCGCGTTTTTGGCACAGGAGGCGAGCAATGTCTCGACGGCCTGGTCGGGAATGTCGTTGCTCACATTACGGGGAGCGATCGGCGACGCAAAGTGACGGAGTCCGATATTCTCGGCTTTCCAATCGTTCACCAACGTTCGGTACATTTCTCCCAGCAAGTCGCGGTGCGCGGTAAAAACTCGATATAGCTCCTGATAGGCCGCTTGGCGCACCGCGGCTTTGGGATTGCGAACATAGGCCATCAAGCCCTCGCGGTTCACGGTTTTTGCTTTGCCGCCCTCCCGGATGGTGAAGGTCAACCCGTTCGTGACCAGATCGTAGAGCGTGTGCACCGCGCTTCTCCCGGTGACGTTTTTGATATTGATGATTTTTTCTTCGGGCTCAGAGAGCGTGTGCGGCTTGAAACGGCGAATGGTCTCCATGTGATAGCGCAAGTCGCCCATGTCCGCTAACAACCGCTCTGCGTTGGTGTCATCGACGCTTTGCCACCAGAGATCAAAGAAGAGTAGTCGATTGTTCAAGGTGGTCAGTCGTTCCTCGACCCGTGTCTTGAACGATCGTGCGTCGGCGTTTTTGGTGTTTTCAGAGAACCAGAGATAAGCATAGGCGCCCAAGCGCGCCGAACCCCGGGCAATCTCCTCGCTGAGGCGTAGCAGCGTGAGTAGCTCTCGGCTTGCTATGGATGGGGCCAATGTGGGACGAGCAGCCTCGATGTGGGTCGCTTTTGATTCCAGGTCCGCCAGCAGCGAGTCGAATTTGCCGACGGGGTCGTCGATGAGGTCCTTGAGGTTCCACCGATCAGGAAACGTGTGACGTCTGCGAGGGGGAGCTGTCGGGGTCCGTCGTGTTCGTGTCCGTCCGGCCATGGGAGAACTCCTGTCTGAGTCTGGTCGGTGATCATACCATCAGTTTGGTCGAGAAAAAGAGGGAAAAAGTGGGAAGAGCCGGATGCGACGCCGACGCATTGACGAAGCCGGACTGGCTGTGACAGGGTGTAAAAAAGAAGCCTGCCATGATCGATCATGAATGTAATCGCGCCGTGCAGTATGTGACGTCCCGTACGTCATACAGCCATGAGACCGTGGCCGAGATTTTAAAGACCGGGTTCTACGAATTGTCGTCGCTGGCGACTCAAACCACATGCCAATTCGATCGTGAGACAGTGCTCGAATACGTCTTACAATGGACCATCAAACGCACTGGCAAACGCACTGGTCGGCTGGAACCGTTGGTGAGGGAAGTCTTGGGTTGCGCTGGATGATGGTTGGATCGAGTGTGCGACGACCTTGACACGCAGCGGCCTAATCTTCTTGGATGGTTTTCCGATGATGAGTCCGATGATGAGACGGCATCAATCTGACTGACGGAGTTTATCGTGGCTCGTTGGCGGCCGAGGAGAACGGTCAAATTCGTCGCCTGTTCATGGGAAGACAATGGCTTCCGGAAAACGTTGCGCACACGAGCTCGATGCGAACGGCTTTCTCAGGGTATCGAGGACCGGTGGGTAACGCTTCGCCGTCATTGCGCAGACGAATCGAGTGGCCTTCGTCTCGGTCGGCTTCTGCACCGGCTCACCTGCGGCGGTTCCGGCGCGCAAGAGTCGGCGTTGGCCGAATTGGAACTGGCGACCCAACTGGTTCATGCGGGAGTCCGCCTGTCTTTTCTCCCTGAATCAGGGGCGCGCACCGCCGATTTGGAGTGTCATCTGGGGCACGAGCGGTTCTTTGTCGAGGTGACGGTCATGGTGGGATCGGCGGCACGGCGGCGCATCCCCTGGCGAGGGCTCAACGAAGCCGGCGAGCAAGGAGAAGAAGGATGTCGTGGAGTGATGCTCACCCATCGTATCCTGGCGCGCGTGCAACAAAAGGCGAAACAGCTTGTCGATTATTGCGACCCCGTTGTGTTGCAGATCTCTGTTCCCCATGCGGATTTAAAAGGCGGACGGGGCGGCCGACGGGAAGAAACGTGGTTGGACGTCAAGACCTTGTCCGGCGCCGTCACCGTGCTGCTGACGAACTTGCCGCATCTCAGCGCCGTGCTGATCGCCCTGTGGGATGTGGAGCCGTTGCCGTCGAAGGCGGGGACCAGGTTGGTCAATGTTCAAGTCGTCGAGCGAGCAAGGGGTGAGCGAGGGGTTCCCCGTGTTCGGATGTTGGTGCGGAATCCCTGTGCCGGCGCTCCGTTGACGGAGCGGCAGAGAGAGGTGTTGGGACGGATTCTGTAGGCGATCAAGGAGACGCAGGTATCAAGCAGGTGGTGCCGATAAGGGACGAGCCGGACGAGGCAGAGGCGAGGGGCTGGCGACTCTGTCTTGGGGCTATGTGGAGCAAGACAACATGAGGACAACCATGTCGGCGCGTCAGTTTGCAGACTATCTGAAAATTAGGGATGGCACCATGGAGCGAGCCGGCCTCAGTGAAGATCTCAATCTGCACGACGCGCTGCACGACATGGTCGTCAATTCGAGGAAGCGATGCCTCAACCCCGCCGTTACCAGCGTTATCATCAGCGATTGTGTATTTCAGGGACTTGATCTCGTTGCCCGACCATACGGGGGGTACTCTACCGGCGCTTCAGTGCCGGAAGTGGTCATCCCCCTTGTGTTCAAGCGGTGCACGTTTACACGCCCCTTGGCTTTTCAAGCCATCCGGTTCACTCGGCCTGTTGAGTTTGAAGAATGCCGCTTTGAACGGTTTGTGGATTGCTCCAGGTCGCATTTCTCAGGAATCTGCTTTCATGATTGTGTGTTTCAAGAAAAGGTATATTTCGAGGACACCTGCTTTAGTAAGAGAGCGTCAACAAGTCGTTGTATGACCGAACGGATCAAACGGAGCGGGGCCGAGGCGGATTTTTCCGAGTCCGCGTTCCTGGACGGCGCCGATTTTGACGGGGCCGTTTTCTTCGCCCCGGTCACTTTCGCCAAAGCGAGGTTTTATGAGGCGACGACCTTCACAGACATCCGATTTCACCGTTATGGGAATGCCCACTCATCATCTCAGTCCTTGGCTCAGTCTTCATGGGTTTTGAGCTTCACTGCTGCTCAGGTGTTCGGCTCGGTCGGATTTCTGAAATCAGCGAATGATCCCAAAACGGAAGATATCAGCCCAAAAGAATCGAGTTCTCACAGGACTCAAGCTTGTTCTTGTGAACGGCTTTTCGGTCACGAGGCGGTTGCCAGGTTATTCGAGCAGAGATACGAAAACCATCGGGGTCAATCGCGGAAGGAGCCTCTAGAGATCGATTTCACGAACGTCTTCATACACTCAAAGTACGGTTTGCGATTTCACTCGGTCAATTTGGAAAAGTGTAAATTGGTCGGTACCAATCTTGATGTCTGCTTCTTCAACAATGTGCGCTGGCCGCGGGTGCGGGCTCATATTCCAGTTTCTGCGCCACGCGGAAGCGGGATATGGGCGGGAGTGATCTATACAATAACAAAGCTGTGGAACGGACTTGCGTGGCTTCTCAGGTGGTTGGTCTGGAGCTTGCCGCTCGGGGCAGGGAGTAGGAATGAGGAAGAGAGACAACGCGAGATCCGGAACCGGCAGATGTACGGCATTTACGATCATGTCTGCCTTCTCAATGAGCTCAACGAGATGGACAATCGGCAGCAATCCGATGGCAACAATTGGCCGGAGGCAGGAGCTGATTCTCGTTCTGAAGCGTTGGCCCAAATCTCGAAGGCCTATCGGGGGCTCAAAGTCGCCTATGAGCAGGACCGAGACTATATCTACGCGAGTGACTTCCATTTCGGCGAGAAAGAACTTCGGCGCATGAATCCCGAGGTGCCCTGGCCTACGAAGGTTCAACTGAATCTCTTCTGGCTGATCAATGGATACGGCGAACGTGCCTTACGGCCGGTTGGTTGGTTTGTGTGTGTTTGGGTGATCGGCGCGTGCGTCTATTGGTGGAATGGGGAGCTGACTCGCCCATCGCCTTCGGTAGCAGCCGTAGCGACGCTCCATGCGGCAGCAAATGTGGCTGACATCGCATCACATGAGATGCAAGAAGGCGATTCAAGTCTCGTTGCCGGGGGTCCGAGGCAGGTTCCTTCGTTCGTTAGAGTGGAACCGAAAAGGGGCGAAGGGGGTGGACAAGGCCTTGCATCAGGTCAAGAGTCGGGGAACGTCGCAATTGGGTGGTGGGAGGCGGCGGGCTTCAGTTTGGGAACGATGGCATTTTTGAAACCGGATTTTCTGGTGCCGAAGGCAACGGCGGAAGGAGGGTGGAATTGGACTGGCCTCTTGATCGGCTTTCAGACCCTTGCTGGCCCCGCGCTGTTTGCGATGTTTGCCTTGGCGATCCGCAACAAGCTGAAACGATGACATCTCCTGGAGTGTGGTACAGTGTCGTGATGGTGTTCGGCAACGCTGCAAGAAATAAGACGGCTCCGGCCAAGCGCGGGACTCTCAAGGTGGGAAGAAGCGGAGCATGACTCAGGGCACATGGGAGGCATCTCAGGACTTCCGGCGTGCGTTGTAGATGATTCCCCCACTCTTTCTGTAGAGTTCAAGCACCGCGACGGCTTCCCTTCGACAGAGATCCCGCACAACGGCGATACCCCTTCGTTCGAGGGCTGCGATCCATCGTCTCGGTTTGGGACCTTCGTCAAATCCGATTGCCTCTGCATCGCCGGCTCTGGCGCCGCACAATACCCGCCGGACGCCGGACCACGGGATTGCGCCGAAACACATGGCGCAGGGCTCGCAACTGGTGACCAATTCATGTTCCGGTATGCCGGGAGCGCCGAGGTCAAAATGACGAAGGGTGTGTTGCGCGTTGGCAAGGGCCACCAGCTCGGCATGGGCAAGCGAGCAGGACGTTGCGACGACGAGGTTCGCTCCGACCGAGACCAGCCGTCCCGTCCTCGTTTCGAAGACGGCCGCGGCGAAGGGGCCGCCGCTTCTCCTCGCAACGTTTGCCCGGGCCACGCCGATGACAAACTGCATGCGGTCTTCATCCGACCGGAGCGGCCGGTTCGTCTGCCGCATAAGGCCGGCCGTCCATCGAGGCAGGCGGAAAGGATGCGGGAGGAAACGACGTTGCGTCACGACGGTAGGGCGCCCTTTAAGGCTTCCAAGTTTCTCGTGACCATGAGGTCGCCGTTTTGGGAGGAGACCTCGATGCCGGTCGTGATGACGGTTCGGCATTCGTCGAGTCGGTTCAAAGCGTGAAGCGATTGAGCCAGCGCAAGGTAAGCGGCCGAATAGGTCGGTTTCACCGTCACACATTGCCGCAGGGCCGCGGCGGCTTCTTCAAAATTCCCGTCGTCCATATAGGCCTTTCCCAGTCCGAACCAGGCCACGTCGTCGTGAGGATCGATCGCAAGCACTTTCTTGAGCGGTTCTATCCTTGGATTCGGCATGACGTTCCTCCCTTGTCGAGACAATAGCAACAGCCTCCGCTCGTTGTCTATGCTCTTGCCTGCATGCTAATCTGACGAGACGTGACGAACGGACGCGCAAAAGAAGGGAAATTGTCGTCAGGCTTGCGCTGAGCCTGCTGGCGTCTCCGTGTTGTAATGGGAAACACCGGCTTGGTCTATCATCCCGCGTATCTTGAACATGACATGGGGCCCGGGCATCCGGAGTCTCCGGACCGGCTGCGCGCGATTATGGGGCAGTTGGAGCGGAGCGGTACTTTGACGAGGCTGATCAGGATTGAGCCGCGCCGAGCCGAAGACGAATGGATTACGCAGGTGCACACGCCCCGTTACGTGGCGTCGCTCAATCGGCATGCCCCGAGGGACGGCCGCATCATGCTCGATCCCGACACTTCGATGTCACCCGGCTCGCTCACCGCCGCCTATTTGGCCGCCGGCGGCGCCTTGGCGGCTGTCGATGCCATCATGACCAAGCAGGTCAATCACGCGTTTTGCGCCGTACGGCCGCCTGGACACCATGCGGAAGCCGGTCGGGCCATGGGATTCTGTCTGTTCAATAACGTGGCCATCGCAGCCCGGTATATCCAGCGTCGATATGGCCTCACGCGGGTGCTGATCGTTGATTGGGACGTGCACCACGGGAACGGAACCCAGCATAGTTTTGAAGAGGACCCGTCGGTCTTGTTTTTCAGCACCCATCAGTATCCTCATTATCCTGGTACTGGTCGGGAGACCGAGAAAGGAAAGGGAGCGGGGGAAGGGTTCACGATTAACGTGCCGATGGAAGCCGGCGAAGGGGATGACGAATACCGCACTGTCTTTCGCAAGGTTTTGGTGCCGGCAGCCGACGATTTCAAGCCGGAGTTTGTGATTATCTCCGCCGGATTCGACGCCCACCGAGACGATCCTCTCGCAAGCATGACCTTGACGGAGGCGGGCTACGCGGATTTAACAACCATTGTTGCAGAAATCGCCAAGCGTCATGCGCAGGGACGAGTTCTCTCGTCACTGGAGGGCGGCTACAATCTCCGGGCGTTGGCCGCTTCCGTCGAGGCGCATCTTGTGTCGTTGCTGGCGGCGTGAATCCCACGATCGGATTCGTCGGCGCGATCGTCAAGCGGAGGAGAGAAGATGCCCCATCCATTGCTGATTGAAACGGAAACGTTACAGAACAGATTGGGCGAGCCCGGTCTCGTCGTCGTCGATGTACGGGGCAGGGCCTCGTACGAATTCGGCGGGCATATTCCCGGTGCCGTTCACACTACGTGGCACGAGTACAGTGATCCCCAAGCCGTAGCCAAAAGCCTGTTGAATCCTGATCTCGCACAGATCGAGCGCCGCTTGGGAGCGCTCGGGATCGGGAACGAAACCGAGGTCGTGATCTATTCCAATCCCTACGACAACTGGGGTGATGAGGGGCGGATGTTCTGGATGTTGGAATATCTCGGTCATACGCGCACGAGCATTTTAAATGGCGGGTGGGTCAAATGGACGGCGGAACAACGTCCGTTCGAACATGGTCCTGCCTCACCTCGGCCGGGCCAATTCAAGGCTTGTCCGGTCAAGGATGTGATAGTGACCAAGGATGAACTGAAGAGGATTGTCCGGGCTGGCCAAGCGCAGGCAGCCATCTTAGATGCCCGAAGTCTCGAAGAATATCTAGGAAAAGAAATTTCGGGCATTCCACGGTCTGGGCATATTCCATCAGCCATTCACGTGGCGTGGAATCAATTTTTAAACAAGGACGCCACAGTCAAGGATGCGGAGATCATCAGGGAACTCATCGAAGAGAAGGGGATTCGCAACGATCAAGAACTGATCTGTTATTGTCTCGGAGGCATTCGATCCGCCTGGCTCTATTTTGTGCTCAAAGTGGCCGGCTACCAAAGGGTCAGAAATTACCCCGGTTCGTGGTGGGAATGGAGTCGCGACTTTGCCTGCCCTGTCGAGAGAGATGTTCAGGGACTTCAGAAAGTCCTTGGTTTCGATCAGGCCGCTGGGTCAGCTTGACAGGGTATCAGATGCTGTGTAAGGTGAACCGCGGAAGGGTTGTGCCGATCGCAACGAATTCTTAACAAACGGAGGAGGCCATAATGAGGAAGAAAAGTTGCAAGATGCTGATGCTGAGTGCAGTGGCTCTGTTTGTGGCTATGCCTGCGCTGACCGGTGTGGCGGTGGCGGGCAATAAACATGTCGAAGAAGCCGTTGAACATGCCAAAGGCGCCGGGTCGCATGGAAAAGAAGGCCATGCGGACGCTTGCACACAGCATGCGGAAGAGGCGCTCAAACATGCGCAGGCCGCGGGAGTGAAAAATCCGCATCTGGATGAAGGGGTCAAACACCTGAAAGAAGCTGTGCAACATGGCAAAGCCGGTCATGCCGATGCGTGCATGGACCATGCGCAAGGTGCGGTGACGCATTTGACGGAAGTAAAGTAAAAGACAAGAGCGGGCAAGAAGCCGGCCGCACCAGCGGCCTGTGAGATTGCAAAACGGACAGGGAGAGGTTGGCCCTGTCCGTTTTTGCATGGAGGGGACGGAATGAGAGTCGGGTTTCTTCAGTTTGATCCGCGATTCGGCGAAATCGCAACCAATCTCGACACCGTAGCGGCGAAATTGGATCAGGCGGAAGCGGATCTGATCGTGTTGCCCGAACTCTTTGCGTCGGGCTACCAGTTTACTTCTCAAGAAGAGGTCGAGCGGCTTGCGGAACCGGTTCCCGACGGTCCGACCGTCCGGCGATTGATGGAGCTTGCCAAGCAGCGAAGAATGTATCTCGTCGCCGGGCTTCCGGAAAGGGCAGGGGGCTGCTGTTATAACTCGGCCGTCGTCGTGGGCCCTTCCGGGTTTCTCGGTTGTTATCGCAAGACCCATTTGTTTTTCGAGGAGACGCTCTTTTTCACGCCCGGCGATTCAGGTTTCAAGGTCTGGGACATCGGGCTGGCGAAGATTGGAGTCATGATTTGCTTCGATTGGTATTATCCCGAAGCCGCCCGCTCGCTTGCCATTCAGGGAGCCGATATCATCTGTCATCCGTCGAATCTAGTGCTGCCGAATTGCCCCGATTCCATGCCGGTGCGATGTCTGGAGAATCGAGTGTTCGCCATTACCTGTAATCGGATCGGCAGCGAAGCCCGCGGCGGAAAAGATCGACTGACCTATATCGGCCACAGTGAAATCGTCGCGCCCAACGGGGTCATCCGCTATCGGGCGCCGCGCGATCGAGAAGACCTTGCCGTCGTCGAGATCGATCCCATGGAAGCCCGAAACAAACGATTGACTCCCTACAACGACCTCCTTCGAGACCGCCGCGCTTCTCTGTATCACGGCTAATCAGGACAAAGTCTTCACGGTCGGTCCGGTGTTCTGCTTGCCTGATGCCGATGAGCGCGGTAGGATTAGGCCATGGATGTACAGCTCCGCAAAGGCATGTTCCTTGTGGCGGCGCCCAGCCTGCGAGATCCGAATTTCCGCCAGGCCGTCGTTTTGCTGTGCGAACATGGACCGGAGGGAGCACTCGGCGTCATCGTGAATCGTCCCACCGCGATGTCCATCTCCGAGGCGCTCCCGCAGATTCCCGTGATCGAGGGGTCACAACACGTGCTCTATGCAGGCGGTCCCGTGCAACCGAATCAGATTATGCTTTTGTATCGTGGAGACTCGATTCCGGAAAACGCGCATTACGTGTTCGATGGGGTCTGTCTTGGCGGCGATCTTCAACTGGTGGAACGTATTCTGACGAACGCCGGCGGTCGAGAATCGTTTCGCGCATATCTGGGCTATTCGGGGTGGGGACCAGGGCAACTCGAAGGGGAGATGAAAACAGGATCGTGGATTCTGATGCCTGCCGATCCCAAGTGGGTGTTTGAAACGGATCCATCCTCCGTATGGCGAGAATTGATGCTTACGTTAGGCGAAGCCTATCGCCCCTATGCCGACATGCCGTTCGATCCCTCCTGCAACTAGTGAATACTCGACGGGTTCGTCGAATTGCACGAACAACACGCGAGCGTTCATTCCCTTTGAAAGAAAACTCTCCGTTCCTCAACCGGTCGTCAATGGTCTCTCTCCGTGCTCGCCCTGTGCTGTTTCCTTGTTAGGTGAATGAGGGCGAGATCTCCGTTGCAGCACGTCCGTCGCGATGATAGGCTCGCGGCATGTCGTCTTGTCGTCAGACAGTGACCCGAGCACGAGCGGTGGCGAATCTGACGATGGCGTTCGCGCTGGCGATCATGATGACCGGCTGCGGAGTGGGCTACACCGTGTTTAAGTCGGAAGCGAAGTTGGATCGACTGACGGTTCCCATGACGAAGCCGCAGGTCCTTGAACGGATTGGCCGCCCGGATCGCGTCTTTCGAGACGACGGACGGATGGTCATCTGGGAATATTCGTTGACGGCCAGGAGACAGTGGCTGTATGAGCTGGGCTATTGCCCGCTTTCGATGTGGATCGGAGGCTGCCTATTCTATCCCTTCACCAATCTCGTCTCCGACCAGCGCGAAGCCCCTTACCACGTGGTGTTCATCGACAATGAACTGTGCGCCTGGGGGCAACCGTGGGCTATCATGCAGAAACGTCGAGCCTGCGAAGCCGGAGTGATGTCGGAGCGGGGGCTTGAGCCGGTCGTGTCGGGAAGGGGACCCATCGACGCCGGTGCGATCGAGCGGTATCGGACGATGGCGGTTATGCCGTTCGAGGATGCGGTGGGTGTGCCGGGAACCGGATCCCGAATTGCGGGCATGGTGACGACGTTGATGCTGGACCTTGGCCTGAACGTCGTCGAACGGGCTCAGTTGGACGATGTGTTGCGAGAGCAAGTGATCCAATTGACCCATGGCGGCGATGCCGACGCCCTGCGGGTTGGTCAACTGGTCGGCGCGGACGCTATGGTCGTGGGAGAAGTTCAGCAATGGGAACGGCGGCAGCCGGAACGGACGAGCAGCGTCTCGCTGGCGTTGCGAATGATCGACGTGGAAACAGGACGCCTTCTCTTCAGCGGACAAGGACACCTGACCGACCCGACGAGTGACAATCCGGAACAGGCCGCCCGTTTGATCGTCAACCGGATTCTCACCCTGTTCGGCGTTCAGACAGGTTTGTTGGGGTCCGGCCTCGTCGGCGTGGGCTGGCAACTCCGAGAAGTTTCTGGGGAGCCATACTACCTGGTGACGGAACTGCGGACCGGTTTGCCCGGAGACAAAGCCGGTCTCAAGGTCGGCGATCACGTGACGGCCTGTCACGGAATTCCGTTGTCGAGAGCAAAGACCGAACGCGATGCCAGACGACTGTGTCAGGTCGAGGCGGGACAGGAGTTGCAGTTGGGCGTTGTGAGGGACGGACGTTTTTTCACCGTGCGCCTCACTGCGGAGAAACGACCGGGATTATAGGGCGCGACGATTCGGAAAGGAGCGGGAACAGACGTGAATCATCAGCCGTCGTCAAAGTTGGGGGTCGATCCGTTGCTGCGAACGTTGCATGAACGGCCGCAGATGCCTGTGGCCGATTGGCTGAGGGCGCCCGCGCATGTACATTACCAAGCGTTTCGCATGGCGGATCCACCGGGCCAGCGTGCGGCCAGTCGAAAGGAATTTCAATTGTTGCTGGAGACGTTGGAGATTCCTCCGGAGGCGGTGGTATTGCGGGATACGTTCGGCTATGGGGTCAAAGAGACCCACGACGGCGAGCGACTCATCGTGCTGTGGCAGGCACACACTGAGTATTACAAGTACCAATCGTGGCACCTTCTCCCGCCAGACCGGAATGACATCGCCTTCGGTCCCTTGACCTTTCCAGGGTATCGATTTCCGGATACTCTCTTGGGGACGGCGGTCTGCCGGTTGGATATGGTCCTGACGCCGGAGGCGCCGCCGTCGCGCGAGTCGTTGCGTGCGCTGCTCCCCGGCCCGGTGTTGTATGGCAGTCGGATTCTGAACGATCACACCAGCGTGTTCGCGAGTTTTACGCCGGACGATCGCGGGAGGGAACGTTATTGGGTGACGGTCGCATCGGCGCAGCCCAATGCCGCGCATCTCAAAGATGTCGTGGACGGCATCGTGCGGATTGAAACGTACTATCATTTGTTGCTGATGCAGAAGCCGCTCTTCTCCGCCGCTATCGATCAAGTCTACAAATTCGAACAGGTTCATCTCAAACAACGCGAGATCATCACCGACCACATCGGTCATGCTGATTCGCGGACGCTCCAGCGATGGTTGAGCAGTCTGACGCAGGACCTGCTGAAGACGAATCGCATGGCCGGCAAGTTGCATTTTGAACTGTCCGCCGCGGCTCCGTACGACAAGATCGTGCACGCCACTTTGGCGTCGTTGATGGAAAAACCGATTGAGTCCTACCGGCCCCTCTCGGATTATGTGTTGAGCGGAATTACCGGTGTAGCGGAGGGATACCAGCAGTTGTTGAAGCGGATCGATACCTTGCGGAGTGGATTCGAAGGCATCATTTCGATCATCCGCACCCGCGTCGATCTTCTCGTCGAAGCGCAGAACCTTGCGCTGTTGCAAAGCGTCGACAGGACGACGAAAAGTCAGGTGCTTCTTCAACACACCGTCGAGGGCCTCTCGGTCATCGTCATCGCGTATTACTTGTCCGGCTTGATGAGCTATGTATTCAAAGGGCTCTCCGAGGTAGGGTGGCTCGCCAATTACAATCTGGCGTCGGCCGTCTTTGTGCCCGTTGCGATCGTCCTGGCGTTTATCGTAACGACGATCAGTAGGAAATACCTGCACAAAAAATTGGCGGGCGGACAATCGGAACGTGTCTCCGTTCCGGCAAGCACGAGGCAAGAGGACACATGTGGCCGTGAATCAGTAGAACAGAAAACCGAGCCTTGACCTAGCTTGTCTCTTGAAGGGCCTTGGCCAGAAATCGTCCCGTGTGCGACGTCGAGACGGAGGCGACCTGTTCCGGCCTCCCTTCCGCGATGATTCGCCCGCCGGCTTCGCCGCCTTCTGGGCCGAGGTCGATGATCCAATCAGCCGACTTGATGACGTCCAGATTGTGCTCGACGATGACGAGGGTGTTGCCGGCATTGACGAGCTTGTGCAGTACCGCGAGTAGTTTTTTCACGTCGTCAAAGTGCAGGCCGGTGGTCGGTTCATCCATGATGTACAGCAGATCCTTCGCCGTTCCGGTTTGCAACTCCGCCGCGACTTTCAACCGTTGGGCTTCGCCGCCCGAGAGGGTGGTGGCCGATTGGCCTAATTGGAGATATCCGAGTCCGATCGACGACAGTATGCGAAGTTTTTCGCGGAGCCTCGGCGCGTCGGCGAAGAAGGCAGCCGCTTCATCTACGGTCATGGACAGAACATCCGAAATGGTTCTCCCGCGGTGCCGGACCGTCAGGATTTCGGGTTTGAAGCGCTTTCCGTCGCATCCCTCGCAAGAGACGTAGATATCTTCGAAGAAGTACATCTCCAGTTTTTCCACGCCGCTTCCCTGGCACCGCTCGCAGCGGCCGCCGGCCGTGTTAAACGAAAAATGCCGGGGAGTGAGTCCTTGTCGGAGTGCGACCGGTTCCGAAGCAAAGATCCGTCGAATGTCGTCGAAGGCTTTGAGATAAGTGACAGGGTTGGATCGCGGCGTTCGGCCGATCGGTTGTTGATCGATGAGGCGGACGCCCTTGAGGTACTCGATGCCCTTGATGGCCGTAAAGCGCCCCATCGGTAGCGACTCGACGCGAAAGGCCCGCGCAAGGGCGCGATAGAGTGTATCGTTGACCAATGTGCTTTTGCCGGAACCGGACACGCCGGTCACGCAGATGAACATTCCGAGTGGAAAACGGACCAGCAGATCTTTGAGGTTGTGCGCCGACGCGCCGGCGATCACGAGACACTTGCCCGATCCCGCGCGCCGCGATTTCGGAAGCGGAAGAGACTCCTCTCCTCGAAGATAACGGGCTGTGATCGCGGTTGGATCAAGGGGAAACGTCTTTGATGATGCGGCGCAGATGACATGCCCGCCGTCTTTTCCGGATCGAGGGCCCAGCTCGACGATATAATCGGCCGACTCAATCATCCGGCGATCGTGCTCGACGACGATCACTGTATTGCCGGCGGCCGCCAAGTCCTTCAGGATTCCGGCGAGCTGCTCGGTGTCGCGCGCGTGAAGACCGATCGTCGGCTCATCCAGCACGTAGAGTGTTCCGACCAATCTGGATCCCAAATGATTGGCCAGCGAGACTCGTTGAGCTTCGCCACCCGACAGCGTTTTGGTTTGGCGAGCGAGGGTGATGTATCCCAGGCCGACCCGCAGCAAGAAACTCAGTTTCTCGTCGAGCATCCGTAACAGGTCGCCAGCGACGTCCTGCTCATGCGAGGACAGTGACAACGAGCGGAGCCATTTATGAAGGCTCTCGACCGTGAAGGTCGAAATCGTGTGAATGTCCAGGCCGGCGACTTTGACGAACAGGGCCTCCGGACGCAGTCGGCTGCCGTGACAGCAGGGACAATCAAACGGGGAGCGATAGCGGCTGAGGAGCACGCGCACGTGGAGCTTGTACCGTTTGCCCTCCAGATACGTGAAAAAGTCGTTGAGGCCCTCGAACGATTTGTCTCCCGTCCAGAGCAATCGTTGGATGTCGGGGGACAGCGACCGGAACGGTGCCGCAACGTCGACGCCACGCCGTTTCATCGCCAGTAACATCCGTGTTTGCCACCACTCCGCGCTGGGTTTGCTCCAAGGTTCGATGGCGCCCTGGCTGAGCGATTTGTTCTGATCCGGAATTACCAAGTCCGGATCATAACGCAGGACGTTGCCGAACCCTTTGCATTCGGGACAGGCACCCAGCGGATGATTGAACGAGAACAGGACGGGGCGCAGCGGCTCGAACGTCCTGCCACAGGACCGGCAGAGGAAACCGGTTCTGTAAGACGCTCGGCCATGACCGATGATATCCACGGCGCAACGGCCTTCTCCCTCGCGCAAGGCCGTTTCAACGGCCTCAGCCAGGCGAGGCCGATTGTCATGATTGATGATCAGCCGATCGAGGACGACATGGAGCGAGGGAACGCCGTGCAGCGCCGGGGGGGGCTGGTCGAGCAGATCGATGATATCTCCGGAGACGTTGAGACGTGTGAAGCCACGAGTCAAGAGCGATTGAATGAAGAGTGGTTCTCGTTTCGGTGCCGGCGCGGCGACGGGGAAGAGCACCATGGCCCGTGCGGTAAGGAATCGAGCGAGGAGATCGTCGACGATTGACTCCGGAGTAAATAAGCGGGCTTCCTCTCGGCAATCCGGGCAGGTCGGTTTGCCGATCTTGGCGAACAACAGACGCAGCAGGTCGGCGATCTCCGTCGCTGTGCCCACAGTCGATCGAGCGGTGCGCACCTGATTTTTTTGTTCGATGGCGATGGCGGGGCGGATGTTCGCGATGCGATCAACGTCGGGACGGGCTACTTTGTCGAGAAACATGCGGGCATAGGTCGAAAGCGATTCGATGTAGCGCCATTGGCCTTCGGCGAAGATGGTGTCGAAGGCCAGGGAGGACTTCCCCGATCCGGAGACGCCGGTGATGGCCGTCACCTTATCATGAGGGATCTGGAGTGAGACGTTCTTGAGGTTGTTCTGTCTGGCCCCTTCGATGATGAGCTGATCGGTCGAGGGGTTGGAGTTGAGAGGGTTTGGCACGGTGGTTGTTCCCGCTGATCACAAGCCTGCCATCGTAACAACTGTCGGATGCCGGTTCAATGAGAGAAGGAAGTACGCCTGGATCTCAGGCGATGCAAGCGCCCTTCCGGCCGAAGCGAGGAGTGAACAAGAGTACGACAAGATTACGATTTGGAGCATCAACAGGTCATCACGCACATATCATATTAGGTAGGGAGCAGATCGTTCACCAGTGATGGCCAATGGGGTCTAGCGCAGCCAGAGCCGCACGAGACCGACACAGGTCACGTACAGCAACAGTGAGCCGGCCATTGCTGGCCAAAACCCCAAGCGGGGAACTCCTACGATCATCGCGGTGACGTAGATGATCCAGGGCGGGACAAGCCACATGAGATTTCTGGCATAGCCGACGATCGCGTCGCTTCCACCGTTGAGGTACATCAAAACGAAAGTAGCGCCGGTGACGGCGGGAAACGTGCTGGCAAAGGCGGCCAAGAACGATTTGCCTTGCGATCCCAGATAGGTCGAGACGCTGACGATCGTTCCTCCCAGCAGAAAATAGACGGCATATTTCACGAGCTCGTTCACAGTTCCTCCTCAAGTTCCCTGAAACGCCTCCATTGCTTCCCGCTCCAATGCCTCCCCTTGTCCCGTATAGCGCGGCGAAAAATGAAACACGACGAGGTCGCGGACCTGGGCCTTGCGTGCCATGAGTCCGGCCTGCCGCGCGGTCAAGTGATAGCGGTCGCGGGCTTTGTCAGCGTCGATCTCCAGATAGGGGGCTTCGCAATAGAAGACGTCCGCGCCGCGAGCAAGCGAGACGATGGCGGCTTCGTTCTCTTCATCGTAGCGGGCATCGACCACGTAGGCGATTTTCTGTCCCCGCGAGATCGTCAAGAACCGTTCCTTGACCTCACCCAGCGTGAAATCCCGCTCTTCCCGTCGATGCTCGTCGTAGAGCGCCACCGTAAAGTGGAAGTCATCCGGTCTGCCCTGCCGGATGTGTTGCTTCACCTCCGTCAGCCAAGCCCCCACCCGCAGCCCGGCCTGATGCAATTTCTGTTTGTTGACGTTGATGTGGAACGGCTCTTCCATCGAGTAGGCGAAGGAGGGAATTCGATGATTCAGCGCAACGGCCTTGACGACGAACATGGGATCGTCCAAGACCGTGAAGGGATGGTACGCCGGTATCACCGCACGGGGAGTTTCGACGGGAGGCGTCGGTTGAAATCCGTTGCCGGCGTGAAAGGTGGCGTGACGGGTCATCTGCCGGTGAAACTCCGTGACGTCGATCCTCAGGGGATAGTTCTCGACCAAATTCCAGGTGTAGCCTCGGAGCTTGCCCTGCACGTTGTCGATCAATCCGGGAGGACCGAAAAGACGGAGCGTCTTGCCTCGTCCCAGCGCCACCCGGAGCACGGTGTCGAATCCAATGAAATGGTCCATGTGCGTATGAGAAATGAAAATCTCGCCGGCCCGAAGGAGCCTGGTCGGTCCCAATCCGTCGTTGGACCCAAGGTCAAAAAGCAGAGCCCGCTTCGACCAGCGGATTTCCACGTACACGCCCGGATCACCGAACACGTCGTTGACAAGATAACTGGAGAAGGAGGGATTCATCGTGATCCATCAGGCGGCCGGCTCGGCCTAAGATCGGACGGGGCCGGGATTGGCTCGCTCACGCTCGGTATCGTGGAAGCCGGAGAAGAGGTTCGTCTCATTCCAACTGAATATGATAGCGGTCCAATGTCGTCGCCTTATGGCGCGCCAGGTTTGACAAGGATTTATTGTAATCGATGATGGCCCGCAGCTCATTGGCCTGCGCGACGGCCAAATCCCGTTGGAAGTCGAGGACGAATCGGGTAGTACTCAGCCCGACCCGCTGCCGTTCCCGCTCGGCTTGGAGCTGCTTTTCGGCCATGATGCGGGCGGACCTGGTCGTCTCGATCCGTTTGAAATCGGTCTGGACCCGGCGCACCGCTTCACGGACACCCACGATGATTCGTTGGCGAACGTTGGCGAGCGCGGCTTCGGCGTTTTTGGCTTCCAATTGGCGTTTGTTGTACGTGCTGAGCGCGGATCGGTTGCCGAGCGGATAGCTCAAGACCAAGCCTGCCCCGTAGTTGTAAAAGTCCCCGCCGAAGTTTCTGGTCAACGAATCGCCGTAATCTTTGCCCAAACCGGACAGTCCGATAGTGCCTTGAAGTGAGAGAGTGGGAAGCAGTTGATTGCGGGCGAATTCCTTGTTCAGCTCGCCCGATTCCACGTTCTTTTTCGCCTGGACGATCTCGGGCCGCTGTTCGATGGCCGTATCGATGGCCTCTTGAAGGCTCAGCGGTTCAAGCACCGTGACGGGTTCATCGACAGGTATAATGTGGACGTCTTGCCGCAGATTATCCTCTCCTGGATTCAGCAGGCGTCGGAGCTGATCTTCCTGGTCGTGAATGGTTCGTTCGGCGATCAACACTTGTTCCATGCGCGAGGCGACGGCCGCTTCTGCCTGCAAGACGTCCACGATGGACATGACGCCGGCTTTCAGCTTGGCGCGATTGGATGCCAGCAATTCTTCGGCGGCCTTGAGGGCGGTCCGGGCGACTTTTAAGTTTTCGTTGGCGAAGACGAGTTCCCAATAGGTTTGTTCCACCGAGGCGATGACGCTCATCACACGATCGCGAAAGACGTGGTGTTCGACTTCGGCGTTGTTTTGAGCGACCTTGATGAAGGTTTTGTTGATGTCGATGCCGGCGTTGCGCAACAACGGTTGAGTGATCGTCAACGCCAGGCCGCCGGTCCACGAGGGGTTGAACAAAAATCCCCTGGCGACGTCTTGATTGATGCTGCTGCGTGACGGGCTGTAATTCAGGTTGATGTTGCCGCCGGTGATCAGGCTTTGCGTCGCATCGACGGTGATGGAGTGATTGCGTTGATCGAAGATGGTGATCTCGTTCAAGGCTCCGCCCGTCCCCCCGAACACGGGGCGATTCAGCGGGTTGACAGTCCGATTGTATTGTCCGTTGATGCTGAAGGTCGGATCGAACTTCGATTGCTCGATCACGATGTCGGCCAGCCGGCTTTCTTTGGTATGCCGGCTGATGCTGATGTCGAGGTTGTGGTGCAACGCACGCAGCACGGCGTCTGCGAGCGAGAGGGTTTCGCGCCGCTCGGCTGAAGCTTCGGATGTCTCGTCGGTTGAGGCTGAGGTCGGACCATCAATCGGTCCCGAGACGATCCAGATGACGATGAAGAGAAAGAGGACGCGACTAACGGGATGAAAGGGATGAGACGTCGTGCTGGAATCCATTGCAAACCTCCTTGAATCGACACCTCGTGTGCGACCATACTATCACGTGACGGAAGGAGGGAGTCATGAAACGATCGTATCTGGTCCTCACCGTACTATGGGTTGTGATGGGGCTACCCCTGTTCCTCTTCCTTGCCGCCCAGGGTGACCCGCCGGCCTGGGGGCAGGGCGTGTCCGGTGTGCAGGCGTTCGGTGGCGGTGTTGCACCCTTGGTCAGATTTCCAGGAGGCCGTCTCTATATTGATAACCAGGGCACGCAGGGGTTCCTGTACACGCCGGGTCCGAATTTCCAGACCTACAGTTTTCGCAATCCTGCCACGGGTCAGGCTTGGAGCGGGGCGGTCGGGACCTTGGGACCCCAGTTGTCCATCGGACTGATTCAAGGCGCCAATCAAACCGGCACTCCGCTTATCCTTCCTGGTCCCCCTCGCCAGACCGATCCGCTGCTTCCAATCCAATCGACACTCTTTGACGAGATCCCGTAGCCGTGACCTGATTCGGGGCGGCGGGCAGGCAAGATCAAGGGGCCCTGCCCTGACCGCTGCTTGGGATACAGCGGACTCTCGTAGAAACATTCACGGCCCATCGGCCAACCGCCACGCCAAGGCCAGCACGTACCGAGCCACGTTTCGCAAAATGTCCGGGTTGAGTGTGTCGGCCGTGTCGGTGGGCCGGTGAAAATGCGGGTGAACGCCGCCGCTGACCACCGTGACGGTCGGCACGCCCGCTTCCTTGAACGGTACATGATCGCCGCCGGGGAAAAATCCGAAGAGGTCGAGGCAGTCCTGTAACCCCGCTGCCGTCCCTGCGTCGAGGGCAACCTGCTTCTCCAGACCGGTTACGCCGACAGTAAGCCTTCCGTTACCGATTCCGGCGTGGTCGATGTTGATCATGGCTTTGGTTGCCGCGAGCGGCACAAGAGGGCGTGAGGTATAGAGGCGCGATCCAAGCAAGTCTCGCTCCTCTCCGCTGAACGAGATGAAGAGGATCGAACGCCGGGGATGGAATCCGGATTTGATAAGTACCCGTGCCACCTCCAGGATCACGGCGGTACCAGAGGCGTTGTCGTCAGCTCCAGGAAATAACAAGCCGGCCGGCTTGCCGAAATGGTCTCGGTGTGCGCCGATGATGATCCAGTCCGGTCCCGTTCCAGGAAGCACTCCCAACACATTGGTCAGCATGCCGTCTTGCGTCACGGTGGTCCACCGAAGTGAAGCATAGTGATTCGTGACGATGGATCGGGCTGATGGATCCCGATTGAGTTGTTCTTGAAGCGTGCGCAGGCGATCGGGAGCGGCATTGTTCGAGTCAGCAAGGATCTGTTCCGCGAGGGGCGTGCTGATCCAAGCTCCCGGGATGGCGTGGTCGAGAGGCAGTTGTCCGTAGAAGGCGCCTGGGTTTCCCGTGACGCCGCGGCGGGCTTCATAGGGGTGAAGAATGGGACCGGTTGCGGTCAGATAGGCAAGGGCGCCGTGTTCCCGCGCAAACCGGACTTTGTCCGCATGGCTGACCGGACGTTTGATATAGTCCGGCTTTCCTCGCAGGAAGAGCACAATCCGGTTATTAACATCGATGCTGGCATAGTCGTCGATGCCTTGGTCGGGATCGGCAATGCCATAGCCGACGAAGACAATTTGACCTTGAAGATCGGCGGAAGGAGCGTCAAAGATGGGCAGGTAATCCGTGCCGAGCGTGGCCGACGACAAACGGTCGGCACTCCCGATTCGGAGTTCGGGATCGGGAGCCAGCATGGGAATGGAGATAGGGGCCGCCATGATACCTAGTGAGGCACCATCGTTTGCCGTCACGGGTGGGACTCTCAGCGAGCTGTTGAACACCTGGGGTAAACGAAGTCCGGCCGATAAAAATTCTTGTGCCACCCATTGGGCGGAACGAAAATCGTCTGCGGTTCCCGCTTGCCGCCCGTTGAACGACGGGCTGCTCAATGTCTGAACATCGGCCAGCATCCGCTCGGAAGAAATGGCCTCGAGGGCCCTGGACAGTCCGTCGTCAGCTTGCTGAGCGGCGACCGTTGTCGCCTGCAAGACGATCCATAGGCCGACAAAGGCTGGCGTTCGTTGTGCAAGAGAAGAAGTGAAAATGCGCAAGCAACCTCCACCTTCGAGGCTCGCCCTTGCGAAGCGGTCAAACTATAGCACGGACGGCGTGACCCATTGCACCGTCTCGGAGGGACAGGGTACTATCCCGATTTGAAACGGACGAGGAGTGAGCAAAATAGAATCTGTATTCGAGGGAGGAGTGCCGATGGCATCTGGTGGGTTGGGGAACGGGTTGTACGACCATCTCTACAAACGATTTTTTGAACAGCGGGATACTCATCAAGGCTATTCGTTTCAGAATGCTCCGGGAGGCAGCGCGGCGCCGCCGGTGGTGACGTTCGGTGAGAAACTCCGTTGGTGGACGTGGAATCGGTGGCAACGAAGGAAAAAGATTCTTGCTGAACGAGACCGATTGCAGCGGGAAATTCTTCAAATCAAAAACGCTGGTCGGTCAAAATAGGAGGGCGGTGCGGTGTCTTGTTGTGTCATAACGCGTTGTAGGTGAATACAAACAAGTTGCTCGATGGGGAGATTGGCCATGGTGCCGTTTCGGGTGCCGTCCCAAAGGAATCGAAGGGTAGTGATGATAGGGCGCAACGTGTTCTGGATTGGCCTCTTGATCGGATGGGGCGTCCCGGCTGTCGGTGGCCAGGCATGGGCTGTTCAGTGGGAAACGCAGGAAGAGAAAGAATTCCATCTCAAGCAACAAGCGAAAGGCGGATTGTTTCAGCGGTGGACGTTCGATCAGGACCATCCCAATCAGACGCCCGCCGGGTTTTCAGCGATGGTTGCCGGGAAGGGGCAACCTGTCGCTTGGATTGTTCAGACCTCCATGGATGCGCCGTCGCCGCCCAATGTTGTAGCGGTCTCGACAGACTGTGATGCGGGATCCTGTTACCATTTGTTGATTGCCAAGGGGCTCAATTATGAATATCCGGACCTTTCGGTTCGCTTCCAAGGCTCGCAAGGAATCGGGGGGATTGTCTTCGGGGTCAGAGACTCCGAGAATTTTTACGCGACACTGGTCGATCTGGCGACGTCCACGGCGCGCGTGATTCGGATGACCAAAGGGAAAGAGCAGGTGCTGGCTCAAACTTCGGTGACTCTCAAGAATACTGACTGGCATTCGCTGAGAACGCAGCGGAATACGATCATCAGCAAAGACTTCATCGAGATGTTCGTCGACGGCGTATTGGTCTTGTCGGTCGAGGATCAGACGCTCGGGCTGGGGCAAGTTGGTCTGGTGGCCGGAGGAAAGGCATCGTTGTTTTTCGACTTGTTTCATGCCGCTCCCCTTTTTTCGCATCGTCCTCTGTCGCCTCCCCCAGCCTATTAAGCTCCGTTGAACGGTGACAGCGCGATCAAAGGGAAAGGGGTGATGAGATGGAAGCTTGCCTTTGCCTCCTCGAGTGGGATAGGATAGGCCCGCTTGGATGCGAGAGGCCTAGCAGACAAGCGCGGAGAGCGACAAGGCCTGAGCGGGTGCTGTTTTGGTCCAGATCGAGAATCTGATCGGAAGCCGGAGTTAAGCCGGCGCGGTGTCGTGACGTCTTCGGCCCCTTTCTTCCCTCGCTTCCTTTTCGATTCCAAAACAGTACCATTGTGTCAAAGGAGGGTCTGCTGATGGGTGCGAAGATTTATGTGGGTGGATTGCCGTACGCGACGACTGAGCAGCAATTGAGCGAACTGTTTGCCGCTCACGGGACAGTGGCATCGGCGCGGATCATCACGGACAAGTTTACCGGACAATCCCGGGGATTTGGATTTGTGGAGATGTCTTCCGAGTCCGAAGCGCAGGCGGCCATCGCGGCATTAAATGGGACACAATTCGGTGGACGGACGTTAACGGTCAATGAAGCTCGTCCCCAGGAACCCCGTCAGGGCGGTGGAGGCCGAGGGGGGTTCGGAGGGGGCGGTCGCAACTAACCCGATCGTGTTTGGCATGAGACAAGGGGGCGCCGGCGGTCCGGCCCCCCTTTTTTATTCTGGTTGTTCACCCAGAGCCTTTGATCGGCCGATACGTGGATGCCGGTCAAATTTGCGACGTAAAGACAATGCCCCCGTTCAAGCTTGAGGCGCCCTTTAAACCGTGCGGCCATCAGCCGGAAGCGATTGCCAAACTGGCGGCCGGAATAGAAGCCGGAAAACGCCACCAGGTTTTGCTGGGGGTCACCGGATCCGGCAAGACATTTACGATGGCCAATCTGATCGAGCGGGTGCAAAAACCCACGCTGGTGCTGGTTCACAACAAAACGCTCGCCGGGCAACTGTATCAAGAGTTCAAACAGTTCTTCCCCCACAACGCCGTCGAGTATTTCGTGAGCTATTACGATTACTACCAACCGGAAGCCTACATTCCGCAGAGTGACACCTACATCGCCAAAGACGCCTCGATCAATGATGCCATCGACCAGATGCGGCATGCTGCGACCACGGCGTTGCTTCAGCGAAACGACGTGCTGATTGTGTCGTCGGTTTCATGCATCTACGGGTTGGGATCTCCGGAGGTGTACCACGACATGTTGGTCTATCTGCAAGAAGGCGATGAGATCCGGCGGGAAAAAATTTTACAGAAGCTCGTGGAGATCCAATATGAACGGAACGACGTTGATTTTCATCGTGGGACGTTTCGAGTGCGAGGGGACGTGATCGAGGTGTTTCCTGCGTCATCGGAGGCCAAGTCGGTGCGGATCGAGCTGTTTGGCGATGTGGTCGATGCGATCCATGAAATTGATCCGCTCACCGGGAAATCTTTGGGGAAGTTGCCGAAAATCGCCATCTATCCCAACACGCACTATCTCATCGCGCCGGATCGCTACGAACGGGCCATTGCCGGCATAGAGCAAGAACTGGAAGAGCGGCTGATCTATTTCAGAAAAACAGGCCGATTGGTCGAAGCGCAGCGCCTGGAGCAGCGTACGAAATTCGATTTGGAGATGATTCGCGCCGTCGGCTATTGCCACGGCATTGAAAACTATTCGCGCCATTTAAGCGGGCGGGCGCCAGGTGAGCCGCCGCCCACGTTGCTGGATTATTTTCCGAAAGATTTTCTGCTGATCGTTGATGAGTCGCACGCGACGATTCCGCAAGTGGGAGGTATGTACGAAGGAGATTACTCGCGGAAACGGACCCTCGTCGAATACGGTTTCCGTCTTCCCTCGGCGGTGGATAACCGCCCGCTGAAATTTTCGGAGTTTGAACGGTGCCTGCACCAAGTGGTCTATGTGTCGGCCACGCCGGGCCCCTATGAATTGGAACGGGCAAAGGGCGACATCGTGGAGCAGATCATCCGTCCCACCGGCCTGATGGATCCGGCGATTACGGTGGCGCCGGCCAAGGGACAGGTGGATCATCTGCTGGGGCAGGTGCGGGCGGAGGTTGCCAAGGGAGGGCGCGTGCTGGTCACGACCTTGACCAAACGTATGGCTGAGGACTTGACAGAGTACTACCATGATCTTGGCGTCAAGGTGCGGTATCTTCATTCCGACATCAAGACCCTCGAGCGGGCCGAAATCGTGCAAGACCTTCGACGCGGTCGATTTGATGTCTTGGTAGGTATCAATCTGCTGCGCGAAGGACTGGATTTGCCGGAGGTGAGTCTTGTCGCCATCCTCGATGCCGATAAGGAGGGATACCTCCGGTCCTATCGGTCGCTCATTCAAACGGCCGGCCGAGCGGCCCGCAATGTCGAAGGCCGGGTGATTTTTTACGGAGACACCGTCACCGACTCGATGCGGATGGCGATCGAGGAAACGGAGCGGCGGCGGAAAATTCAGACCGAATACAATCGAAAGCATAATATCACGCCGGCTAGTGTCAAAAAGGGAATCCCGGCGATCGAGTATGCCATGGCCGATTTGGATTATGTGCGGTTGGAGGCAGCGGAATCCGGTGAACCGTACGGAGCGGAGGGAGGGGAGAAAATAGATCAGCTGATCAAGAGATTGGAAGCGGAAATGAAGGCGGCGGCCAAAGAGCTCGCCTTCGAACGGGCCGCTCAATTGCGCGACCGCATCCGTGCGCTTCGGCTTAAAGAATTGGAAGTGAACGCGTAGGCTTCTAGATGTGTTTATAAAGATAAATGCCGATGAACATACCGAGGATGCTGATGATATTGATTTTCACGCCGATCCCCACGGTGAGTTTGAGCAGGACCAGATCAAGCGTGAGAGGAGGATTGATGCCGGGGGTGAAATGGGTGGAGAAGATACTCTGAATCATGCCTTGAGGAGCCATGACGTGAAGAATTTCTCCGAGAATGCCTCCCAACAGACCTCCGATGAGAATAAAAATGAACAGCACCCACGGTGACTTTCGCACGAGCGTGCCCCGCTCCTTCCGAAAGAGAAAGAGGACGACAGGATATCCCGGCACCATATAGCAAGGTTTCAGGCAAGTCAATAAATCCGACAACTTAAGCCGATGCGACGCCGCCTTGACTTGCAAGAGGCGGTTCTATAGACTGCTCTCTACCGTTTTCCTAATTTTTTCGAGGCGATCGGAGGTCTCTGATCCAGGGCTTCGATGGCCTCTTTCTTTGTGAGCCTATGTTCGAAACGTTAAGCGGTAAGTTTGAGACGATTTTGAAGAAACTCCGCGGGCAGGGTGTGCTTACGGAGCAGAATATTGCCGAGGCGCTCAAGGAAGTTCGATTTGCGCTCCTTGAAGCCGATGTGAATTTTAAAATCGTCAAAGATTTCATCGAACGGGTTCGACAGAAAGCCGTCGGGCAAGAAGTCTTGCAAAGCCTGACTCCCGGCCATCAGGTCGTCAAAATCGTGTTGGACGAGCTGGCCGAGATGATGGGGCGCGAGCGATCGGGACTCACACTCAGCTCAAAGCCGCCTACCATCGTCATGCTGGTTGGGTTGCAGGGGGCGGGAAAGACCACGACCTGCGGCAAGTTGGCCCGCCTCTATAAGAATCAAGGCAAGCGCGTGCTGATGGTCGCCGCCGATCCACGCCGGCCCGCGGCTGGAGAGCAATTGAGTGCGCTGGGACGTGATTTAGGAATCGAGGTGTATCGTGTCGATCGGATTCAGGGGGCTCCACCGGTTTCCCGATCCGACGTGGTAGAAATCTGTCAAGCCGGGGTCGAACAAGCGCGGTCACAGGGCTTCGATCTGGTGATCTTGGATACGGGCGGGCGGTTGCACGTCGATGATGAACTGATGGGAGAGCTGGTCGCCATCAAGAGCGCGGTGGCTCCTCAGGAAGTATTATTGGTCGCCGATGCCATGACCGGCCAAGACGCGGTCGTGATGGCGAGCCGGTTCGATCAACAGGTCGGCCTGACCGGTGTCATTCTGACAAAGGTCGAGGGCGACGCGCGTGGAGGGGCGTTGTTGTCGATTCGGGCTGTGACCGGCCGGCCGGTGAAGTTTCTGGGGGTGGGGGAAAAACTGGATGCCTTGGAGGCGTTTCATCCGGATCGCATGGCCTCGCGTATTCTTGGTATGGGGGACGTCCTGTCGCTGATTGAAAAAGCGCAGGCCAGTTTTTCTCAACAGCAGGCCGATGAAGCTCGGAAACGGCTTACAACCAACACGTTCACGCTCGAAGATTTCCGCGCTCAATTGGGGCACATGAGTCGTCTCGGTTCGCTGGATCAGATTCTTACTCTGTTGCCGGGCGGGCAGAAGCTCAAGGGGATGATCGAGGGCGACAAGCCGGAACGGGAAATCAGACGGGTGATCGCCATCATCGATTCGATGACGATTGGCGAGCGCCGAGACCACACGATCATCAACGGAAGCCGAAAAAAACGGATTGCTCGAGGGAGCGGTACCAGCGTTCCAGAGGTCAATCGCTTGATCAAACAGTTTTTGTCGGCGAAGAAATTGGCCAAGGCTATGACCGGTGCAGGCGCACGACGACATCTTGCCCAGCTTATGCGATCGATGTAGCACGGTCTTCAGGGGCAGAGACATCGAGATAGGGGCGTGGATGTTCCCGAAAGGGTTGATAACCGGGTCTTTTAGACTGAGAGGAAAGTCGCCTAAAAGCTGAAGCGGTTCGTTTCATCACTTCACATAGTTCGTCACGTTGGAAGAAGGAGGAGTCTGTGGCTGTTCATCTGAGGCTTGCTCGGGCAGGAAGACATAAGCGCCCCATGTATCGATTGGTGGCGGCCGATTCCCGCAGGGCGCGGGACGGGCGATTTATTGAGATTCTTGGATTCTTCGATCCATTGAAGGAAACGGGAATTCCGGAGCTGAAACAAGAACGGGTGCTCTCTTGGCTGCACCAAGGAGCGCAGCCGACGGTCACTGTGCGGACGTTGCTCCGCCGCTCCGGCGTGTGGAAACAGTTTGAGGCTGAAAAGGCTGCCAAAAAAGGAACTCCCACGAAGGAGTAGGGGGTGCGTTTCTTTTTATGGCCATCGAACGGGATTTTGTGACGGTCGGGCGGATTCAGCGGCCATTTGGCGTGAAGGGAGAGGTTAAAGTTCGCCCCCTGAGCGACGTTCCGGATCGGTTGGAAACACTATCGAAGGTGAGCCTGGTTGCCAAAGACGGGAGGGCCATGGACACCAGCGTCACCAGGGTCAGACGAGCCGGATCCGAATTCATTGTGGGGTTTGCGGATCTCACGACTCCCGAAGCTGCCAAGCTATGGTGCGGGGGATTCATTCAGGTGACTCGCGGGACGGTGCCAGCGCTTCCGGCAGACCATTATTACGAATGTGATTTGGTGGGTCTTACGGTTCAAAATGACCGAGGACAACGAATCGGAATCTTGGAAGAGATTTGGGAGTTACCCGCTCATCATGTGTTCGTCATCCGGCACGGCGAGGAAGAAACTTTGGTTCCGGCGGTCAGGGAGTGGGTCACGCGGGTTGATCTTGAGAAGAGATTGATGACGGTCCGTATGATGGATTCGACGGACGAGCGCGATGCTTCGGTTTGACGTCCTTACGCTGTTTCCAGACATGGTTTCTGCCGTCCTGGGGCACAGTATACTCAAACGAGCCCGTGACAAAGGGTTGCTGGAGGTCAGGGTTCACAATCTGCGGACCTATACCGACGACCGTCATAAGACCGTCGATGACATCCCCTATGGTGGAGGGGCCGGGATGGTCATCAAGGCCGAACCGATTTTTCGCGCTGTCGATGCGCTCCTCCAAGAGGCGTGTGCGACAGGGGAACGCCCGCGATTGTTATTCCCGACTCCTCACGGCCGGCCTTTTTCGCACGAGTACGCCCGGCAGCTCGCATGCGAACGCCGCCGCATGGTGATCCTCTGTGGTCATTACGAGGGGATTGATGAGCGGGTGAGAATCGCCTTATCTCCCGAGGAAGTTTCGGTCGGGGACTATGTGTTGACGGGAGGCGAGCTGCCCGCGCTTGTTCTGATCGATGCGGCGTCGCGGTTGGTTCCCGGCGTGTTGGGGGCTCCCGAGTCTATCATGGAAGAGTCGTTTGCGGATTCGTTGCTGGAATATCCTCACTACACGAGGCCGGCTCGAGTGCGGGGGCTGGATGTGCCGGATGTGCTGTTGTCCGGGCATCATGAAGCGATCCGCTTGTGGCGGAGGAAGCAAGCGTTGCGCAGCACCTATCTGAAACGGCCTGATCTGTTGAGAAATCGGGTTTTGACGAGAGAAGATCGACAACTGTTGGATGAAATGATCCGCGAAGGCGCCGTGACGGCGCCTTCGCACGGCGGGGAGGAGGGAGGGGTACGTTCATGAATCAGTTGGAACGTGTGCGCCAATCATTGACGAAAAAGTCGGCTCCGAGTTTTGAGATCGGGGATGTCGTAAGAGTGCATGTCAAAGTCGTCGAAGGCGACAAGGAACGAATCCAGGTGTACGAAGGCACAGTGATCGCCAGGAAGGGTTCTTTGAACACTGAGACATTTACGGTCCGCAAGATGTCGTATGGCGTCGGCGTCGAGCGGATCTTCCCGGTTCATTCGCCGATCGTCTCCAAGGTCGAGGTCGTCCGGCATGGGCGTGTGCGTCGAGCCAAGCTCTATTATCTTCGGAGTAAAAAGGGACGGTTCGCCAAAATAGAAGAGCGGGAGTTCAGCGGCGAGAATAAGTCCGCATCGAAGGCGGCCGCCGTTCTCGAAGAAAACGTGAGCGCATAATCGGTGGCTTGAGCCTGATCCGACCTCCAGGGTCCGTTGCTTGTCTCATGCAGAGAAACCGCGTGAGGTTCAAACCAGATGGGGCCTGCCGACGAGTTCGAGCAAGAAGCCAGGCGGCGGGGATACCGCCGCGTCGCCGGCTTGGATGAAGCGGGGCGAGGCCCCTTGGCCGGCCCGGTAGTTGCAGCGGCGGTGATTTGGCCCGTGCATGTCGGACCAATCGGCATCGACGACTCAAAACGGTTGTCGGAAGAAGCGCGAGAACGGTTATATCACCTCATTTTAGAACGAGCCGTGGGTGTAGGCGTCGGATCGGCGGATGCCGCGGAAATCGATGCGCTCAACGTACTGGAAGCGACGCGCCTGGCCATGGTTCGGGCTCTCGCCGGCTTGTCACCCCCTCCGGATTACGTGCTCACGGATGCGGTCACTATCCCCGCTCTATCGATTCCGCTGCGTCCGATTATCAAGGGCGACGCCCTGTCCCTCTCGATTGCTGCCGCCTCGATCGTCGCCAAAGTGACGCGCGATCGTCTGATGGTGGAATACCACGACCTGTATCCGCAGTATAATTTCCCGTCGCACAAAGGGTATGGGACTTCGGAGCATCTGCGCCTTTTGGCGCAGTTCGGTCCCAGTCCCATTCATCGTCTGAGCTTTGGACCGGTACGGGCGGCGGCCGCCTGCGCTCGCACGGCCGGTTCGTTATGACGGGTCGCGAAATCGCGGTCGATGAAGCCAGTTGACGCGAAGGATCCTCGTCATCAGTTCGGTCGTGCAAGTGAGCTGATGGCGGAGCAATTTCTTCGGGCCAAGGGCTATCGCATTTTAGAGCGGAACCTGAGAACTTCGCTGGGCGAGTTGGATCTTGTCGCTGAAGACGGCGGCGTGCTGGTCTTTGTTGAAGTAAAGGCGCGCGCCACGGAAGCCTTCGGCGGGGCATTACTGGCCGTCGGGCGGCGAAAGCAGGAGAAGTTGGTGCGGCTGGCTTCACAGTATACGGCGCAGCGCCATCTGTGCGATCGGCGGTGCCGATTCGACGTGATCGCGGTGCAAGGGAACCCCGCGCAAGGAGGCCGGATCGTGCATCTGGAAAATGCGTTCGACGCTTCGGGAAAAGAACCGTACTGAACGGTGATCGGTGCATGTTCTCGCCGGAAGCCATTATCCAACTGATCCATGTCTCCAAAAGTTATGACCGCCGGGCGGCGTTGTCTGATGTGACGCTGGAAATTGCTAAGGGGGAATTCGTCTTGCTCATGGGAGCAAGCGGGGCTGGAAAGTCGACGTTGCTGCGTCTGTTGATCGGAGAAGAGCGGCCGGATCAAGGACAGATCTTCGTGCACGGGAGAAACGTCGGCCGGTTGAAGCAAGCCGAGGTGCCGTATCTTCGGCGAAAAATAGGGACCGTCTTTCAAGATTTTCGCCTTCTGCCCAATAAAACCGTGTTTGAAAACGTGTCGCTTCCCTTGATTGTCCAGCGGGCTTCAATGGCTGATATCCGTCGTAAAGTAATCGAAGCGCTCAGAGCGGTCGGCGTCGAGCATAAAAAAGATCAGCCTCCCAACAGTTTGTCGGCCGGAGAACGGCAGCGTGTTTGCATTGCCAGGGCGATCGTCAATGGACCGGTGGTGCTTCTGGCGGATGAGCCGACGGGCAATCTCGACCCCGAACGGACCGCCGAAATCATCGAATTGTTCAAACTGATCAATGCCAGAGGAACCACCGTTGTGGTGGCGACTCATGACCCCCACGTCATGACGCTGGCCAATCGACGTGCGTTGACTTTGATGCAAGGAACGGTCGTGCAGGGGCCTGGCTAGGCGAAGGCATCGGACTCTTATGAGGTGGTTCTGGTATCTGGTGCGCGAGGCCTACACGAATTTGCGGACCAACCGCATGACCACGGTCGTGGCGATCGTGACCACGGCCTTCACGCTGGCCTGCGTGGGGATTTTTGTGCTGTCCTATGTCAACCTCCGCAATGCTGCAAACTGGCTGCAAGAAGACATCAAGATCATCATCTACTTGGATGACACGATGTCGCGGGATGAGGTTCAAACGCTGCAGGAACGACTCAAGACGGATCGGTTGGTCGCCGCGCTTCGCTATATCTCGAAGGAAGAGGCCTTGGGCGAATTTCGAGCCCAGTTTCCGACCGATTTCCACCTCCTGGAAGGGCTAGGGGACAATCCGCTGCCCGCGTCGTTTGTGGTCACTCCGGCACCGGATTTTCGCTCACCGGAGGCAGTCGCGCGCTGGGCCGAACGTGTTGGCAGCATAGCTGGAGTCGCGAAGATCGATTATAATCAAGAATGGATCGACGCGTTGGCCGCAGTTATTCGCTATCTCGAACTGACGGCGATCGGCATCGGTGCGATTCTGTCCGCTGCGGCGGTGACCATCATTGGCAATACGATCAGACTCGCGCTCTTTGCCCGGCGGGAGGAAGTCGAAATTCTCCAACTGGTGGGGGCCACCAGTGCGTTTATCCGAATCCCCTACTTGCTGGAAGGTGCGGTGTTGGGAGGGGGGGGCAGCGCATTGGCGTTAGGGATGCTCAAAATGGGGTTCGAGGTGTTCAGGCATCAGATCGGGTCGGTCGGCCGATTTCACGGCGTTGACGAGTTGGTGTCATTTTTCCCCCTTTCTGTTTCCGCGGCGTTCATTGCGGTGGGGATGGGGTTGGGAGTCGTCGGCAGTATGATCTCGCTGCTGCGGGTTGGAGAACGACGGCGATGAGGATGAAGCAGTTGCTGGCGGTCGCTTTCTGCTGCGCGGCGATGGAAGTTGGAGGGGAACCCGTGTTCGCCGGCGATTCCATCACCGAGAAAATCGAGCGAGAGCGAAAAACGCTGGAACGGCTCAAAGACAAGATCCAAGAAAAGCGGAAGCAGGCGAACGAAGTGGAAAAGAAACGGGAGTCGCTGCTTCAAAGCATCCAATCTCTGGATGAGCGGTTGATCCGCCATCGTCAGGATCACCAGGACATCATGAAGAAACTACGGAAGAAAGATCGGGAGATCGAGGAAATTACGGAACGAATCGGTGTGATGCGCGCTGGCATGCAGGAGCGGCGCGAGGCCGTTCGTGCCCGCTTGCGGGCCCAGTATATGGAGGGGCGGTTCGGATACGTGAAAGCGCTGCTGGCATCGGACTCTTATGTGGATTTTCAACATCGTCGTCAGTACTTGTCGACGGTGACCCATAAAGACTATGAATTGATGGGCGAGTTCAAAACCGATATGAGGCGGATGGAGCAAGCGGAGCGGCAGCGGGCGGAGGCGCGCGCCGGATTGATGACGTTCAAGGAAAACATTGAGAAAAAGCTGGCGGACATTCAGTCGCTCCAGAAGCAAAAGAAGATGTATCTGGTCAAGATTACCCAAGAAAAAGAGGCTTACGATCGCGTGGTGGAAGAGCTTGAGCGGTCCGCATCCCGAGTGGATGGATTATTGCGTCAATTGGAAACCCGTCGCCAGGCTCTGGCCAAGCGTCCGCCGGCCTCCGCTCCTCCCCCTCTCTCCATAGGGAAGGGTACGTTACCATGGCCGGTCGAAGGGCAGGTGGTCTCCTTTTTCGGCCGGCAAAAGCACCCGACGTTTGACACGTACGTCCAGCGCAAGGGGATTGAAATCAGGACGAAGGACGGCAGCACGATCCAGGCGGTCATGCCGGGGACGGTGGTCTATGCGGACTGGTTGAAAGGCTACGGACTCGTTATAATTCTAGACCATGGCAACGGATTTTTTTCTTTGTACGCCCATGCGTCGAAGGTATTGGCAAAAGTCGGGGAACAGGTTGTCGAGGGGCATCCCATCGGGGAAACGGGAGACACGGGCGTCATCGGGGAAAATACCTTGTACTTTGAGCTGCGTCGGGGAACTGATCCGGTGGACCCGCTTCAGTGGCTGGCAAAGCGTTGATTCCCGCGTGGAGCGGGCTAAATGTTCTGATGAATGAAGGGATGTGATGATGATGGAACAGCAGCCGCGGCGAAGGTCTTGGGTGGTGTGGCCGATGATCGCCATCGCGCTTCTCGGTGGGGTCCTGATTGGCAAAGGGTGGGAGCGGACCGGCTATGCCGGTGAAACCTACGAGGAGCTCAAGACGTTTTCGGAAGTGCTGAATCAAATTCAGCGACATTATGTCGAAGAGACGAAGCCGAAAGAATTGATTCAAGGTGCCATTCGCGGCATGCTCGCGACGCTCGACCCGCATTCCGCCTATATGACTCCCGAAATGTACAAGGAGATGCAGGTTGAGACTAAGGGAGAGTTTGGAGGGGTGGGGATCCAAATCGGGGTCAAAGACAATCGTTTGGCCGTGATTGCGCCCATTGAAGGAACTCCGGCGCATCGGGCGGGGATCAAGGCTGGTGATTTCATTGTCAAGGTCAATGATGAGACGACGAAAGATCTTTCCCTGATGGACGCAGTCCAAAAGATGCGGGGACCGAAGGGGAGCAAGGTGAGTTTGACGGTCCAGCGTGAGGGCATGCCCGAGCCCCTTGTGTTTACGTTGGTCCGGGAAACGATCAAGATCGAAAGCGTCAAGTCGAAGATTATTGAAAACAATTTGGGCTATGTGCGGTTGACGCAGTTTCAAGAGTCGACGGGTAAAGACTTGGCTAGAGCTATCAAACAATTCAAAGAACAGAAGGTCCAAGGCGTCATCATCGATTTGCGGAACAACCCCGGCGGGCTGTTAACCGCCGCGGTCGATGTCTCCGAGCAGTTTCTGCCGAGCGGGAAGCTGATCGTCTATACCAAGAGTCGAGACGGGAAGAAAGACGAGTGGTTTGCCAAGGCCAAAGATCATCTAGACAATCTTCCCCTGATCGTGTTGGTCAACGAGGGATCGGCCAGCGCCTCGGAGATCGTGGCCGGTGCCCTTCAAGATTGGGGGCGGGCGGTCATCGTCGGAACCACCTCGTTCGGCAAGGGATCGGTCCAGACCATTCTGGCGCTCGGCGACGGGTCTGGGCTGCGTCTGACGACGGCCAAGTATTACACGCCGAAGGGGCGGACCATTCAATCGACGGGGATCACGCCAGATATCGTGGTGAAGGCGCCGCAGCCCGCTGTCGCCAAGGTGACCGAAAATCAAGCGGGTGAGAAAGATCATGAAGGGAAGAGCGGAAAGGCTCCGGTTGGTAAGGATCAGGCATCTCCGGCGGGGAAGTCTTCGGATGAAGCCGGGGCCAAAACCGGGACGCCTCATCCGGTTGCACCGGCGGAGGCGGGGACCGATCTTTCACTAGAGGAAGACGTTCAATTGCAAAAGGCTGTGGAGCTACTTAAAACCTGGAAGGTATTCAAGGAGCTCAAGCCATCTTAATCTGTTCCGATTCCGTCAGAATCTTCGCGTGGAGAAATTCGTTCGTGCGGTCGATCCTTCCGACCCGATATGTTCTTTTGGTGTCTCCGCTCGAACCGTTGATGATAAACATGCGTGTGTAATTCTGATTTTCCCAAAGGTTCTCTTGCAGGAAGTCGGGCAGGTATCCTGAATCCTGTATTTTCCTTTTTCAATTTTTCACCAACCGATACAATGGGATCGTCAACGGCTTGATTATGCCGACAGACGCTCTTCTCCGGTGAAGACCGGATTTCTTCCCAACACGGGACCTCGGCGGCTATCATGGCGACTCTTATTTCTGTGGCGTCAGGGAAAGGCGGTGTGGGAAAAAGTGTCGTCTCGACCAACCTGGCGCTGGCGCTTGCAAAGACGGGTCGACAGGTTCTGCTGGCGGATCTCGACGTGGGAGGAGCTGATGCCCACATCTTGCTTGGAGAACTGAAACCGCCGGTCACCCTCACGGATTTTTTGAACAAACGGGTTCACCACTTGGGCGACGTGGCCATTCCGGTCACATTTCATCAGAACCTCCGCCTCATTGCTGGAACGGGTGACACCTTGGCGACGGCCAACATGGCCTATGCCCGAAAGAAACGATTGATGACTCAATTTCAAGGCCTCAATGCAGACGTGGTCGTCATCGACGTCGGAGCCGGCACCAACTATCATTCGCTAGATTTCTTTTTGATGGCTGATGTTCATCTCACGGTCGCTACACCGGAGCCGACATCGGTGCTGGATCTGTATCGATTCATCAAATTGGCGGCGATCCGACGAGTGCTGGCCTGTTTTCTTGCTCGCAGTCCCCTGTCCGAGGCTCTGTCCAACCGCGATTTTTCCAGCGTGGAGGAAGTCATGGACGTCGCGGGAGCGACCGACCCCGAGGGACGAAACATGGCGGCCGCAGCCTTGCGAGCGTTTCGACCGGGGGTGATCGTCAATCGTGCATCCGGTCGCTCCCGCGTCAATGTGCTGTATCTTCGCAAGGTCCTTCAAGACTACGTCGGCGGCGACATCGTGTTTCTTGGAGAGATTCCCGAGGATCCTGCCGTGGGGCAGGCGGTTCAAAAATTCATACCCCTCATCGAAGCGGCTCCCGAGTCTCCCGCTGCCAAGGGGTTGTTGGCTGTCTCTTCCGTCCTTGAGCGACTGCTGGCCGAAGGTCCCGCTGTTGTTTCCCCTCCCCGCGATGTCGAATCGCCCTCTTGTCAGCAGCCGACGTCACGTTCTACGGAGGCGATTTTCTGCGAGACCGTCCGCTCAAGCCCATAGACATCTCTTCACCGTTGTAAGTGACGACGCCAACGATGGTCGGGAGACGTTCGTTCGAGAGACACTTGGGGAGGGTGAAAGGAGGGTGAAAGAATGCCCTGTCGCGTAGAACCAGTGAATCGTTGTGAGTCGGTTTAATCGGTAGGGTGGTCTATTTGTGCCATACGCCGCTGAACGGCGTCGAGCAATTCCTGCTCGGATCCTGAAAATCCCGGCACCGTGCGAAGTAGATGGGAGCGGATCAGTTGCTCTAAGTCCGGAAGAGTTCGAATCCCAAGACGAAAGTACAGGTATGTCACAAGAGAATCTGAAATTCCGGGCAGAGAGGCCCAGGCTTTGACCTCCGGCGGCAAGGGGGTTTTAAGCTCTTCATAGGCGCGGATCGTTCCGCTCTCAAGAAATTCCACGATTTTCTTAGCCAGGTCCTTGCCGATCCCCGGGATGTCTTCTAACTGACGACGTTTTGCAACGGCGGCGACATCTTCTTCGAGAGCCAGCAAGGCCTCTGCGGCCCGTTGATAGGCCCGGACCCGGTAGGGGTTCGCTCGTTGAGCCGAGAGCAGTTGGGCCATTGATCGAAAAAGAATCGCCAGTTGCCGGTTGTTCTCGTACATGGTTATGACCCGACAGCCCGACAGATTGAGCGGATTGATAGGTCTATTGTGCGTTGTTCCGGGTCGTTTGAGCAAGCTGCCTTGATTGACAAGGCGAATTCTTGTCCCCTAGGATGACCGTCATGGGTGAAGCAATCAGAATCCAGGTAAACGGTGAGACCAGGGACTGGTGCGGCGGCGTGACGGTGGCCGATTTATTGCGAGAGCTGGAAATCGCGACCGATCGCGTGGCGGTGGAGGTCAACCTTGAAATTTTGGATCGCGCACAGTTTGCGGAACATCGGCTTCGTGATGGCGATCGCGTGGAGATTTTAAGTTTTATCGGTGGAGGCGCGTCGGGCATTGGTCACGGGGGCGTCGATGGTCGCCTTGCCTGTACGAATCGAAGGAATTGCCAATCACGCGCGGCTTCTTCCGCCATTTTTTGAAGAGGGGGTTATGACGGACGATCGGTTTGTGATCGCGGGACGTGAGTTCAAGTCACGGCTGTGGGTGGGAACGGGCAAGTACAAAAGTTTCGCCGAAACCCAAAAAGCCATCGAGGCCTCAGGGGCCGACGTCGTCACGGTGGCGGTCCGTCGCGTCAATATCACCGATCGATCGAAAGAAAACCTGCTTGACTATATTGATCCCAAGAAATATACGATTCTCCCCAATACGGCCGGTTGCTACACGGTGGAAGATGCGGTGCGATATTCCCGTCTTGCACGAGCCGCCGGCGTCTCCGATTTGGTGAAACTCGAGGTGATCGGGGACGAAAAAACGTTGTTTCCCGATACGGCCGGCTTGATCGAAGCGGCCAAAATTCTCATTAAAGAGGGATTCATCGTGTTGCCCTATACGAACGATGACCCTGTCGTCGCGAAAAAACTGGTCGATATCGGATGTCCGGCGGTGATGCCGCTGGCCGCGCCGATCGGATCAGGACTTGGCATCAGAAATCCATACAACCTGAAGATCCTGATGGAAAGCGTCACCGTTCCGGTCATCGTCGATGCTGGCGTGGGGACGGCGTCCGATGCGGCGTTGGCTATGGAGTACGGGGCCGACGCGGTCTTGATGAATACGGCCATCGCCGGTGCGCGAGACCCCATTGCCATGGCGGAAGCGATGAAGTACGCGGTCTGGGCCGGCCGGCTAGCGTATAAGGCCGGCCGAATTCCCAAGAAACTCTATGCGACGGCGAGTAGTCCGATAGAGGGAATGCTCTAAGCCGTTCCGCGTTGTAAGTGCGGACAAGTGCGGAATTGACAGTTCTTCGGAAGTTTTTCTGGTGCGAGGATTTGCGAGGCGGTGCTTGTGTGTGACGCGCAGCCCCTCTTGATCACCGTATGCGATCCGTTGATTTCCGCCTGCTGTTGGTCACGGATCGAACTCAAACGCGCGGTCGATCTCTTCCGTTGCTTCTCAGACAGGCCGTAGATGCCGGGTTGCCTGCGATTCAGCTTCGCGAACGAGATCTGCCGACGCGAGAACTGCTTCGATTGGGATGCGAGATCGCGTCGTTTACGAGGCAGGGGGGCGTATCATTGATCGTCAACGATCGGGTTGATCTGATGTTGGCGATGGATCTCGACGGCGTCCATCTGCGTACCAACAGCCTCCCGATCTCGGCCGTTCGTCGACTGGTCGGCGCCGATCGCTTGATAGGGATTTCGACACATTCTCTTGCAGAAGTGCAAGCCGCCAATCTGGAGAGGGCGGACTATGTCGTGTTCGGGCCGGTCTTCGATACGCCATCGAAGCGGCAGTTCGGATCTCCTGTCGGACTGGACCAATTGGCCGAAGCCTGTCGCCTTTCAACGGTTCCGGTGTTCGCGATCGGAGGAATCACGTGCGCGTCGGTGCCGGCCGTTCGTCGAGCTGGCGCGCACGGCGTCGCCGTTATCGGAGCGATTCTCGGTCAAGACGACGTCGCCGCCGCGACGCACGATCTGTTGGCGTCACTGGCTGCGTCATCCGATTCCGATGTTTCCGATGTTCGCGCGAGACCGAGTGTGTAAGCGCCGCTCCAGTTGACCACCCTGGGGTCGGGTGTTAGAATCCGAAAAAGGAGCATACGGACTCGCTTTCGACCGATGTCGGGGCGAGAGTCGAGCGCCGCACATGGGAGAAAGCAAAAATCAACAGACCAGGCTCCGGTCCCTCCGCGATTCCGTCAAGAAAATCACGAAGCGGCTATCAGAGAGGAATGCGGGCATGATTCACAAAAACGACGAGCACGCAGGAGAAACCGAGAGACTTCGCGAGCAAATTCAGTCGATGGAGGAAGAAATCCGTCGATTATATCAATCGCGCTACCAGCTCGAGCAGGTAAACAAGCAGAATGAGAGGCTGGTCGCGGCGCTTCAAGAAGCGAAGACGCAGATCGAGACGCTGCGTGCCGAAGTCGATAAGCTGACGGCGCCTCCTTCGTCGTACGCTATTTTCTCGAGCCTCAATGAAGACGGAACGGGAAATGTGTTTGTGTCTGGCAGAAAAATGAAAGTCAGCATTCATCCTTCCATCAGCGGTTCTCAATTGAGGAAAGGACAGGAGGTCGTGCTGAACGAAGCGCTCAATGTCATCGAGGCGAAGAGCTTCGACAGACAGGGGGAAGTGGTGCGGCTCAAAGACGTGTTGGAAGGAGGGCGTGCGCTTGTGACGTTGCATTTCGATGAAGAGAAAGTCGTCGAGTTGGGAGACCCGTTGCTGGCCGATCGATTGAGCGTCGGCGACCATCTCTTGTACGATCCTCGTTCCGGATACGTGATCGAAAAATTACCGAAATCGGAAGCGGAAGAACTGGTGCTGGAAGAAGTTCCCGACGTCGATTACTCGCGGATCGGTGGGCTTCAAAAAGAACTGGAGCAAGTGCGTGACGCGGTCGAATTGCCGTTTCTTTATCCGGACCTGTTCGCCGATTACAAGCTGAGCGCTCCGAAAGGCGTCTTGTTGTATGGTCCACCTGGTTGCGGCAAAACGCTCATTGCCAAGGCCGTCGCAAATTCGATCGCCAAAAAAATGGGTCATCGAACGGGCAAGGAGATCCGCAGCTATTTTCTCCATGTCAAAGGCCCGGAATTGCTCAACAAGTACGTCGGTGAGTCCGAACGGCAAGTGCGGGAGGTCTTCAAAAAAGCAAAGGAACGCGCGGAAGACGGTCATCCGGTGATCGTCTTTTTCGATGAAATGGACGCGTTGTTCAGGACAAGAGGGAGCGGTATCTCATCCGACATCGAATCGACGATCGTCCCCCAATTTTTGTCGGAGATCGATGGAGTGGAACGCCTGCGTAACGTGATCGTCATCGGAGCCAGCAACCGGCAGGATCTGATTGACCCTGCGGTGCTGCGGGCAGGACGGCTGGACGTCAAAGTCAAGGTCGGACGTCCGGACGCCGAAGCGGCGCGGGATATTTTTTCAAAGTATCTGTCGCCGGATCTGCCGTTCGATCAGGGCGAGTTGAATCGGTACGGGGGCGACCGCCAGGCGTTCGTGGAATGGCTGACCGAGCGGACCGTCGAGACCATGTATGCCGCTAGTGAGGAGAACAAGTTTATCGAGGTGACGTATGCCAACGGCGAAAAAGAAGTGCTGTATTTCAAGGATTTCGCCAGCGGAGCCTTGATTGAGGGCATCGTGTCGCGCGCCAAGAAGTTCGCCGTCAAGCGGGCCATTGCGAATGAGGGGCATGGTCTGCGGTTGGAAGACATGTTGCGCGCCATCCGTGAGGAGTTTAAAGAGCACGAAGATCTTCCCAATACGACCAATCCGGATGATTGGGCAAAAATCGCCGGGAAGAAGGGTGAGAAGATCGTTCACATCCGAACGATCAGCGGCGGACCCGGCGAGTCTCGCCAGATCGAAACCGTGACCACCGGTCATTACCTCTGATCGTTTCCATGCAGAAAGACACCCCGACGAATCGTCCGCGCGTGCTTGGCACCGAAACTGAATTCGGCATCGCGGCGAAGGATTCGTCCGTTTCCGATCCCGTGTCGAGCTCCATCGCCGTGATCGGGCACTATAGAGGGGTTCCCGCCCCGGCCGCGATTTGGGATTACGAGCACGAAAATCCCCTGTTGGACGCGAGAGGGTTCGAAGTCGAAGGAGAGCGGGAACGGCCCAATCCGGACTACAACCGACAACTCAATAAGGTGCTGGCCAACGGTGGACGGCTGTACGTGGATGGCGCTCATCCGGAATACTCCACCCCGGAATGTTCACGGGCTCGCGAAGTCGTGGCGTTTGAACGGGCGGGAGAGCGGATTCTGGCCAAAAGTCTTCAGGAAATGGCGAGGGTGGCGGGACGAGATCCGTACGTTCTGTACAAGAACAATTCGGACGGCAAGGGTAACAGCTACGGGTATCATGAGAATTATCTGGTTTCCAGGGCCGTGCCGTTCGAGACCATCGTCCGAGTACTGGTTCCTTTCCTCGTGACGAGGCCGATCTTTGCCGGGGCCGGAAAGGTCGGGGCGGAGAATCAGACCAGTCCCGCCGAGTACCAGCTTTCTCAGCGTGCGGATTTTTTTGAATGCGTGGTCGATCTCAACACAATGGTCAAGCGGCCGATCATCAACACGCGCGACGAGCCACACGCCGACCACGCAAAGTATCGACGGTTTCACGTCATTGTCGGCGACGCCAATATGGCCGAAGTCTCCACCTTTCTCAAGGTCGGAACCTTGAAGATCGTGCTCGATCTTTTGGAGGCGGGAGCGACGCTGCCGGTCATTGAGTTGGACGAGCCGGTCCGAGCGTTCAGGCAAGTATCGCGTGATCTGGAGATGAAAGATACGATCAAGTTGGCCGGTGGCGGTCCAACGACGGCCGTGGCCGTGCAGCGCGCCTACCTCCAGGCCGCCAAGGACTTTTACACCACAGAGGGATGCGACGATGAAACGCGGGACATTCTTGTGCGGTGGGAGGAGGTGCTCGACAAGCTCGAACGAGATCCGCGGCTGCTGGTGCGGGAATTGGACTGGGTGGCCAAGCGTCATCTCATTGAATCCTACATGGATCGGAAGCGGTGCGGCTGGGACGATCCTCGAACGAAATTGATGGATCTTCAGTACCACGACGTTCGTCCCGATCGTGGATTGTTTTATACCTTGGAGCGCGGCGGTCACGTTGACCGCATCGTCCACGATGAAGATATCCAACGGGCCGAATTGACGCCTCCGCCGAACACGAGAGCATACTTTCGGGGGCGCTGCGCGAGCAAGTTCGCCAGGTCGCTTTACGGCGCGAGCTGGACGTCCTTACTGTTTGACGTGGGGAACGCGACCATCAAGCGCGTGCCGCTGATGGATCCGTATCGCGGTACCCAGGCACTGACCGGTGCGTTGTTGGACGTCGTGGATTCCGTCGATGCCTTGATCGAAAAGTTGAAGGCCTGAGCCCACGTCCTTTTGTTTCGATAGACGGCCATGAAGTTGCCTTATCTTCCCGATTTTGATCACTCCAGTTTCTTTGACTTTCTCGTCAGGCATCATCCAAGCCTTGTCTCAGGAGGCGAAAAGAGCCTATCGACGGGCCGCGCCATGTCAGCCGGACAAATGACTTCTGGAGCGCCTCTCGCGGTTCCCCACGCCACCACGGTGTTGGCCGTCAAGTATCGTGACGGCGTGGTCATCGCGGGAGACCGACGGGCAACGGAGGGGTTTCAGATCGCCGACCGACGCATTGAAAAAGTTTTCAAGATCGACGATTGGTCCGCCATGGCGATTGCAGGTGCCGCCGGACCCTGCATCGAGATGGCCAAGTTGTTCCAGACGGAGCTGGAACACTACGAAAAGTTGGAAGGCGTGCCGTTGTCGTGCGAGGGAAAAGCGAACAAACTCGGCCAGATGGTCAAGGCCAATCTTCCCCTGGCGTTCCAAGGGCTCATTGTCATGCCGCTCTTTGCGGGATACGATGTGAAGCGTGGCGAAGGGCGTATCTTCAAGTATGATCTTGCCGGCGGTCGGTACGAAGAGTCTGATTATCACGCGATCGGGTCTGGCGGGAAGGACGCCCGCAACACCATGCGTGAACACTTTCGAAAAAACATGGCCGAGGCGGACGTGCTTAGTCTGGCACTGATGGCCCTGTATAACGCTGCGGATGACGACGTGGGCACCGGGGGGCCGGATCTTGTACGAGGCATTTATCCGACGGCCAAATTCGTGACGGCCCAAGGGATCATTGACGTGTCCGATGAGAAAATTCGAGCGGTGTACGACGGGCTGATCGCCACGCGCCGTTCGAGGGAGGCGTAACCATGCCGCTGCCATATTACGTGTCTCCCGAACAGATGATGCAAGACAAGGCCGAGTATGCCAAGAAGGGCATCGCGAAGGGCCGGTCGATCATCGCCATGGAATACACGGATGGTGTCCTGCTGACGGCGGACAACCCCAGCTCTTCCCTGCACAAGATCTCTGAGGTGTACGACAACATCGCCTTTGCCGGAGCTGGAAAATACAGTGAGTTTGAAAACTTGCGGAAGGCAGGCATCCGGCACGCCGATCTCAAAGGGTTTATGTACAGTCGGGAAGATGTGACCGGCCGATCGCTTGCGAATGCCTATTCGCAGAGCCTTGGGACGATCTTCAGTCAGGAGATTAAACCCCTCGAGGTGGAAATTTTGGTCGTGCAAGTCGGTGTCAATCACCATCCCAACGAGATTTATCGTATTTCGTTCGACGGCAGCATCATCGACGAAAAAAATTTCTCGGTCATCGGAGGAAAGGCGGAGGCCGTCCAATCGATTTTGAAAGACAAAACCTCGACCGAACCGGCTGCGTTGGGACCCGCTCTGGCGCTCTGTGTGTCGGCTCTGGAACAAACGGCCAATCTGAAATTGTCTCCCGAAGGTCTGGAAGTCGCGATATTGGACCGCAACCGCGTTGGCCGAAAATTTCGCCGATTGTCGGTCGCCGACATCGGGCGGCTTCTCTCCGGTTAACGCCGCTCGCCTCACGCTGTTCCGCACCTTCTCTTGCGGATCAAAGAAGGGCCGTGTAATCTGATTTTATCAGCCCATGGCCACCACCGGTCCGATGAAACAAAGAATTTTCGGTCTCGAAAACGAGTACGGCCTCATCTTTTCCCCCAACGGTCGAATCTATTTGCCGATGGAAAAGGTGTTGGGCTACATCTTCGAGGGGCTGATCCCGAATAGCTGGCCGTCGAACGCCTTTCTCGTCAACGGTGCGAGATTTTATCAGGACACCGGATGCCATCCGGAATACTCCACGCCCGAATGCGACAACCTTCTCGATCTGGTGACTCACGACAAGGCCGGCGAACGGTTGCTGGAAGCTTGCCTGCCGGCGGCCGAAGAACGGCTTCGCGAGGAAGGATTGTCG
>JANDJL010000001.1 GCA_024330965.1 Nitrospira sp.
TGTGACTCTTGAGACCGACTTCTTTGGCAAGGGCATCGAACTCTGGGGTGGTGCATGTCAACCGCGCTGCTCGATCAACAAGTGGCTCGAAAGCGGGATTGTTCGAGGTGTATCTTGGAGTACGCAACTGATAAACATAGAAAAAGTTCAAAGTGGTAGTGACCTTCATGCGGAGCATGAAATCAATAACGAAGCTATTCAGGATTGCGCACAAAAACAATTGATCAGAGTTGTGAATAAGGCGCTGCCCGTCAGTCAAGTCCGAAATTTGCTGTAAATCTGCTCCGAGCCGGTTGATGACGATTGGATTGCAGCCCGAGAGGGCAACAACGTTGTTGCCCTCTTGAGCAGCGGTGCCAGGCGGCCGCCCAGTCGTGCGACTCCTGCATGTCCAGAGACCCGCGTTCCCGCCGGGTCTCGTTCTGCTCGGCCAGCAGCGCCCCGATCAACCGCAGGGCCGATTCGTCGTTCGGGAAGATGCGGATGACGCGCTCACGGCGGCGGATTTCTTCGTTGAGCCGCCCCTGCAGGTTGGTGGTCCGTAGCCGCTTGCGATCCTTCGCCGGTAACGCCATCACCGCCATGGCCTGCCTCGAACCCGGCTTCGAGGCAGACCCCCGCTCTTCGGTGAGCGCCGCCACCGTGCGTGTCGAGACTCCCTGCCCGACCATTTCCAGCAGAGCCAGGACGAAGGCTTGCTCTCGCTCCGCTGGTCGCGCTGGAAGAGGGCCGTCGAGAAGCTGCCGTCCCGCGGCTGCGGCACCAAAAGCCGAACCGGCCCCACCCGCGTGTAGAGCGTGCGCTCTTCCGACCGCTCATGCCGCTCCGCGCCCAGCGCTTCCGTCACCTGCGCCTCCAAAATCTGGTTCAGCACCGCCTCCACCAGTTTCGCCAGTCCGTCCGGGCTGCCCAACAAGCCCGGCAACAATTCCTTGCTGACGCTCACATCAATCCCAGCCATCGCTTCCTCCTATCGGTCGATCAACGTCTTGACACCGTCCATTTACCGATTCGACGCAGTGGCTACCTACCCACCCGATTTACAGCAGGTTACGGACTCAATCGCCTTGATGGCTTTCTTTGTTTCACGAATCGTGAATTATCCTGGCCAGTTGCCATAGGTGCCCTCTTTTCGGCATGGTATGATCGAGCGCCATGCCTCTGTCGCAGTTCCATCCCCTCATTGCCGATTGGTTTCGATCACACATCGGGGAGCCGACCGATGTCCAAGTTCAAGCTTGGCCGGCTATTCGATCAGGAACGGATGTCTTGATCGCGGCTCCAACCGGATCGGGCAAAACCCTCGCCGCATTCCTTTCTTGCCTCGACCATCTCTTTCGGCAAGCCCTTGCTTGTGAGTTGGGCGATGATACCCAGGTGCTCTACATCTCGCCGCTCAAGGCGCTGAGCAACGATGTGCAGAAAAATCTTCAGAAGCCGCTGGTCGAGATTGGACAGGCCGCTTTGCAAGCTGGGCTCCTGATGCCTGATGTGCGAGTCCTTGTGAGGACCGGTGATACGCCAGCGACCGAACGCCAGCGGATGCTCAAGCGGCCGCCCCATATTCTGGTGACGACGCCTGAGTCGCTGTTTATCCTCCTGACGGCGGAAAAGAGCAGACGTATGCTCCGGACGATCCGCACCGTGATCGTGGACGAAATTCACGCGGTGGCGCCGAATAAACGGGGTGCTCACCTTGCCCTCTCATTGGAACGGTTGGAGGATCTCACCCATGCCAAGCCACAACGGATCGGTCTCTCGGCTACCCAACGGCCGATCGAGTTGGTGGCGAGGTTTCTCGTTGGGAATCGACCGGCGGGACTCGTTGATCATCCCCCCTGCACGATTATCGATGTCGGCCACCGTCGGGAATGGGACCTGGCGGTGGAGGTCCCGAAGGATGAGCTGAGTGCGGTGGCGACGAATGCAATTTGGGCTGATGTCTATGATCGGATTGCTGATCTGGTCCGACAGCACCGCTCGACGTTGGTCTTCGTGAACACGAGGCGCCTGGCTGAGCGGGTCTCCCATGCGCTTGAAGAACGGCTGTCCGACTTGGGACCAGATGTCGTGGCGACCCACCATGGCAGCCTCTCGCGACAACTCCGCCTCCGGGCGGAGGAGCGGCTCAAGGTTGGGAAAACGAAAGTCGTGATCGCCACAGCCTCTCTGGAATTGGGAATTGATGTGGGGACCGTGGAGCTGGTCTGTCAGATTGGTTCGCCCCGAGCCATCGCGACCTGCCTTCAACGGGTGGGGCGGGCAGGTCATTGGATTAAGGCGATTCCCAAAGGCCGGCTCTTTGCACTGACGAGAGACGACCTGCTGGAGTGTGCGGCGCTGGTGCGGGCGATCAGAAACGGCGTCTTGGACCAGATCGAACTCCCAGAGGCCCCGCTGGATATCCTGGCTCAACAGATCGTCGCGGCGGTCGCCAGTCGTCCATGGAATGAAGCGGAGCTCTTTGCCCTCTGCCGCCTGGCTTATCCCTATCGAAACCTCGCTCGTCCGCAGTTCGATCAGGTCGTCCACATGTTGGCGGATGGGATCGCGACCAAATGGGGAAGGGGGCAAGCCTATGTGTTTCATGATCGGATCAATGGTCGGCTCAAAGGAAGACGGGGTGCCAGGTTAGCCGCTATCACCTCCGGCGGGGCCATTGCTGAGATGGCGTCGTATCAGGTGATCGCCGAACCGGACGGCGCGGTCGTGGGATCAGTGGATGAAGATTTCGCCGTCGAAAGTCTCGCTGGCGACATCATGTTGCTGGGCAATGCTTCCTGGCGCATCAAGGGGATCGAAGCCGGCAAGGTCCGTGTCGAGGATGCCCATGGAGCCCCTCCGACGATTCCCTTTTGGCGAGGCGAAGCTCCCTCACGTACCGCCGAATTGTCGGCAGCCGTTGCAGAACTAAGAAGGGACCTTGACGGGTATCTGCGATCACAGGGAGACCCTGAAATCGTGCAGGGTGATCATGAGCAATCGCCAGGTGGACCCCAGGTACCGTTCCCCGTCCTTCGGTGGCTCACACAGGAATGTGGACTCGATCTGAGAGGGGCGCAACAGGTGGTCGAGTATCTGCTGGCCGGAAGAGCTGTGCTTGGCACAGTTCCGACGCAGGAGACCATCGTTGCCGAACGATTCTTTGATGAGAGCGGGGGAATGCAGGTGGTGATTCATGCGCCGTTCGGCGGTCGAATAAACCGAGCCTGGGGGCTGGCTCTCCGCAAACGGTTTTGTTTGACGTTCGATTTCGAGCTGCAAGCGGCTGCAACCGACAATGGGATCGTCATCTCACTAGGAGAGCGACATAGTTTTCCCTTGGCCTCGGTGTTTGGCTATGTGCATTCATCGTCTGTCCGGGATGTCTTGATTCAATCGCTCTTGCCCTCTCCCATGTTTATGACCAGGTGGCGGTGGGTTGCCAGCCGCTCGCTGGCTCTGCTCCGATTTGTGCGAGGTAAGAAGGTACCCCCGCATATCCAGCGGATGAAGGCAGAGGATTTGCTGGCTGCTGTCTTTCCCGATGCACTCGCGTGCCAAGACAACATGGTGGATGGACGGACTCGGCAGATCCCCGATCATCCCTTGGTCAATGAAGCCTTCAAGGAATGTTTGATAGAGGCGCTGGATCTTGATGGATTCACTGGAGTTCTTCGGCAAATCGAGAAGGGTGCCATCCATTGTGTCGCTGTGGAGACTCCTGTTCCCTCTGCCTTCTCTCACGAAATCCTCAACGCCAACCCCTATGCGTTTCTCGACGATGCTCCTCTGGAAGAGCGACGGACGCGCGCCGTAGAACTGCGGAGAACCCTGCCCCCTGAGTTGGCCGGGAAGATAGGCGCTCTCGATCCATCGGCGATTGACCGAGTGGCGCAGGAATCCTGGCCGGTCGTTCGTGATGAAGATGAACTCCACGATACGCTCCTTACCTTACTGTGGCTTCCTGAACCAATTCCTCCCGCTTGGGAACCTTACATGCTAGGTTTACAACAAGCTTCTCGTATCGTTCGGATAGAATCTTCACCATCTTCTTTAATTCTTCAGGGAACAGTGGGCTGGGTAGCGGATGAGAACCAGCATCGGATCAAACAGTTATTCGTTGGGCAAGACGATACATGCTTAGAATCGATTGTGCTGGGATGGATGGAATGTACCGGTCCCACAACGGTGGGAGAGCTGGCCAGTCGGCTGGGTTTTTCGGCCGACCTTGTGGCACTGGCCATGGCCCGCCTGGAACAGACTGGGCAAGTGCTTCGAGGATCGTTTCGTTCCCCAACGTCCAACAGAAGTCAGGAGGTCGAGTGGTGCCATCGCCGCCTGCTGGCCCGTATCCATCGTCTGACGGTGGATCGGTTACGACGCGAGATCGAGCCAGTCACGGCGGCAGACTTCATGCGATTTTTGCTCCACTGGCAACATGTCATGCCGGCGACACGTCTCCATGGCGAAGGGGGGGTGCTCGCGGTGATCGGGCAGTTGGCCGGTTTTGAAGCACCGGCTTCTGTATGGGAAACGCACCTGTTGCGGGTGCGGCTGGCCCGGTATGAGCCAGCACTGTTGGATCGACTGTGTCTAAGCGGGGCCATTGCTTGGGGACGGCTCTCCCTTCCTGGGCGTTTCTGCTCTGGCTTGGAAGGGATCGATGAAAATCAACGGTCTCGTGGGATTGTGCCGACGAGTGCCATGCCGATCACCCTGTTTCCGCGGGAGGAAGCCGCTTGGTTATGGCAGGCCGTACGAGGTCAACGGGAAATGAAGGACGGGTGTGAGGCTACCTGCTTAAGCGAGGTGGCGCAGGCGATCACCTCGGTGCTCCACAACCAAGGAGCCTGTTTTTTTGCCGACCTTGTCCGTGCGACCGGTGCCTTGCCCAGCGAAGTGGAACAGGGCTTGTGGGAGTTGGTCGCTGCCGGGCTTGTCACAGCCGATGGGTTCGACAACCTTCGCGCGTTACTTGATCCTCGGCGGCGGCGTGGAGAGGGACGGGCAAAATCCCACCGACCGCGTCACGCTGCTGGACGGTGGTCGTTGCTTCGAGCAGTGCTACCGGGCGGAAGGGCCACCGGTGACCAATGGCCTGGATCGGCCGGTGACGCGAGGCACGACGGTCAACAGGAAGCTCCTGTGGTCGAACTCATTGCCCGCCGGCTGTTACGACGGTATGGCGTCGTCTTCCGTGATCTCCTTGCGCGGGAGTCATTGGCGATCCCTTGGCGCGATCTGCTTGTGTCCTATCGCCGCTTTGAGATGGCGGGGGAAATCCGTGGTGGCCGGTTCGTCGCCGGCTTCGTCGGCGACCAATTCGCCTTGCCGGAGGCGGTTGAGAGTTTGCGAGCGCTCAGAACCAAGGAAGAAGAGGAGGAGGTCACACTGTCGGCCTGTGACCCGCTCAATCTGACCGGCGTCATCCTTCCTGGTCCTCGTGTACCAGCGGTGGCGACCAACTTCGTGGTTCTGCGAAAGGGGACCGTCGAACGGGTCATCAGCGGGCGGGAGACGCCCAGGCATCGCTCCAGACGGACAGTGCTGTTGCTGTCCTAATGGGTTGCGGGGATGGCTAGAAGGGGACAGCGGGCTCCTCGCAAGACCCGTTCTGTCGTGCTTCCGCGCAGCATGTCGAGCAATGAGTCGTGCCCGCTCGTCACCATCACGATCAAATCCACGTCGAAGTCCTCCCCCATTCCAAGGATCACATCCACGGTGTTTCCATGGCACATCATGGAACGCCAGACGAGTCCTTGGCGCATAGGGTAGGTGAGATCCGGCATGGTTTCGTGCCTGCCGACGTGGATCAAGAGGCCGGTTACTCGATCACACCCTAACATCGATGCTAACTGCGCCGTGAGATCGACGGCCGCTTGGGGATTCGGTTGTTCATGAACCGGGATCAAGACGCGGCGAAGCGAGACGGTTCCCGTTTCTTTGGAGACGAACCCTTCGACGTGTGTCGGAATGAAAAGGGTCGGGACGTGACTGCCTCGAGCGACCGGCTCAGCCACAGCGTGATGTTGCCAACGATCGAGGCCGTCATACTGATGTGTCGCCATGATGAGCAAATCGGCCGGGTGACTGGACAGGTGCTGGAGCAGGGCTTCGGTCGGGTTTTTTGCGACGGCACGGACCTTCTTCACCGTCAGTCCCGACTGCGCCACGTCCTCTTCGCCGGCATCTGGCTTGAGCACCTTCCAGCGTTTGAGGATCGGACTGACGCGGGGAAAATTCTCGAAGTCGTCGCGCGCCACTTCCGGATCGACGTGCATCACGGACAAGTCAGCCTGTGCCACGAGCGCCAGCTTCACAGCATGGAGCAGAGCAGTGTGGCTATCAATGGAGAAATCCGTGGGGTGAACAATCCGCTGAAACAGCGTCGCTGCCTGGACGGAGGGGGCTGGGACGGATCGATCGGCCATGGGAACCTATGTTCTCCGTAAGAACAGTGGCAATCTTATTGTGAAGGAGTCACCATGCGGTTGCAAGACGGTCTTGCCGCGGTGATGTTGAAAAAGAACGTGCCGGCGGGGAGTCCAACAATGCCGGCGACTCGCTCTGTGTTCTGTACCCGCATGCCCACACGGCCCGGTGTCGCGAGCCCGATCACCGGCATGGGGCCAGCCATCAGGTCCCTCAGTTGATCCGCGGCCTCGGTTGAATTTTCGCTCGCAGCCGATCCCATTGATCCGTGACAAAACTGAATCGGCTCTTTGATGGATAGGGAAACCGGAATGCCACCGGCTCTTCCTGCGGCGGCAGATGGTTCATGTCCCGATACACATTGACCGGCGCCGAATCCGCCGCGAGGTGGAACATGGAGCGGTAGCCCAGTCCGCATCCGGTGATGTTCAACAGCTCGTGCGCGCCGTTTTGCCTGGCCCGGCCGATCGCCCGTTGTGCGATGGATCGATAGGAGTAAAACTGCCCCTTGGCCCATTTATGTCCCCAATACAACTGTTCGACAGTCATCTTGGCTGGTTGATAGACGACGTGCTCACCCGTGTACATCGTCCAATTCTCGGTCAAAATGCGGCCGGCCGCCTTGAGTTCTGCGAACTGTCTGGTGCCGGGATAGGGAGTCATGATGCGCCACAGGGCTCCGGCCAGGCCCATGCGGGTGGCCCATTCGGCGGTCCGTTCGAAGTCGTAGACATCTTCATGGTCCAGGCCGCAGATGAAGCCGGCGTGAATATCGATCCCGTGGTCATGAATGCGGCGGATCATGTCTTCATAAAGCTTCGCCGAATTTTGTTTGTTGACCGATTTCAACGAGTCCTGATTGATCGATTCCAATCCCATGAACATCGCCGAACAGCCGGCTTCCTTCAGCGTTTTGAGCAGTTCGGGGTGGTGCGCGATGTAGGTCGCGCTCATTTGGCTCATCCATTTTTTTCCGAGTGGTTTCAAGGCTGCGCAGAGATCTCTCGTATAGATGGGGTCGGAGAGCAGATCGTCGTCCCAGAACATGACCATGGGACCGGACATCTGTTCGACCAGTTTGACCACGTCGGCGGGCGGTTTTTTGCGAAAGCCGTACTGGCCTCCTCCGAGCGCCAAATGAATTGAACAAAAGGAACAGCGATAGTTACAGCCCCTTGTGGCGGTTAAGGCGTGCCGAAACATGTAGCCCTGGGGCAAGAGATCCCATCGCGGCGGCCGTTCGTCCCACCGCTCGACCATATGGGGCATGATGTAGCGGGGTTGAAGCTTGCCGTTCTTGAAATCCTTGAGCAGCCTCGGCACCGTCAATTCGCCTTCGCCGATCACGATGGCGTCGGCATGTTGCTGCGCCTCGTCCGGCAACGTAGAGGGATGAATGCCGCCGAGCACCACCTTGGCTCCGCGCTCGCGGAACAGTCGGGCGACCTCATAGGATCGAACGGCCACGACCGTCGTCACGGTGATAAACACCAGGTCATAGTCGCGCTCGAAATTGATCGGTCCGACCAGTTCATCCTGAATCTCGATGTCCCACTCGTCTTCCGGGATCAAGGCGGCGAGGGTGGGAAGGTTCAAATTGGGCGTGCGAAAGAGTTTCCAGACCGAATCCCATTTTTGATCTTCTGGATGAGGAATAATCAGGCCGATTTTGTGGCGCCCCATAGGTTCCCTCCTTCTCAGTCTATGAGCACAGTCCTGGAACTGGCAATTTTCAATCGTCGTCTGCAAGGGATGATGCCACGCCGATGGCAGGGCGTGTCGTTATGGTTGCCGTTAGAGAGAGCAGATTGCTGTTCAGACCTGTCGAGCGAACCACGGTGAATCCCTGAGTGAACAATGAAAATCAACAAGGTGGAACTTGTTTTGAGAGAAGGGATTGCCAGTGAAAGGAAATGCAAAGAGGGCTGTTCGGGGAAGTGGCGAGAGAGATGGACGGACTGACGGGCGTGGACCGGCATCAGACACCACCCAAATATGGCGGAACCATACCTGTCTCTGCGAAGAAGATCAAGGAGGAAATACTGCCAAGCCATGCGGGCTAAGGATCTGGGATAGCAACGGTTATGTGTGGAATGATCGTGGATGAAACCTTCGTGCTGCCAGCGCCGCGTCGATCGAGCTGGAGTATCTCAGGGTGAGCCGGTATGGTTAGGGAACCTCGTGGAGCTTCATCAAATTTGTGCCACCCGGCTGTCCGACCTGGGTGCCGGAGAGGATGACGATCTTTTCTCCGCCTTTGACCAGTCCTTCCGATTTCAATCTCCGTTCCGCCTCTTCCACACGATCGTCTGTGTGTTCGATCTGTGAAATCAGGGAGGGACGTACGCCCCAGTAGAGCGCCATCCGCTGTCTGACGCCCTCATAGGGAGTAAAGGCGATGATCGGAGCAGTCGGCCGTTGCTTGGAAATCAATCGAGCCGTCGCGCCCCGTTCGCTGAACACCACGATGGCGTTCGCAGAAATCGCCCGCGCTGCAAAAAAGGCTGCGGTACAGATAGCATCCGGAAACGGGATGGGTTCGACATCCTGCCGCTGCGTGGGTGGTGGCGAGAGTTCAGCCTCCCGTTCTGCTGCTTGAATGATGCGGTCCATGACCTGCACTGTTTCCAGAGGATAGGCGCCAATAGCCGTCTCGGCCGACAGCATCACCGCGTCCGTGCCGTCAAAGACGGCATTCGCGACATCCGACGCCTCGGCCCTGGTCGGACGAGGAGACTGGGTCATGGATTCCAACATTTGGGTCGCCGTGATGACCAGACGGCGGCGGCGGTTGGCCTCCATGATGATCCGTTTCTGTAAAATCGGCACGGCCTCCGGTCCCATCTCGACGCCGAGGTCGCCTCGCGCGATCATGACGCCGTCCGCTTCGTCCAGCAGCGTGTCCAACGTGGCGATGGCCTCCGCCCGTTCGATCTTGGCGATGATCGGTTGATCTCCGCCACATTCAGCGATAAACCTGCGGGCGGCCCTGATATCTTCCGGACCTCGGACGAAAGACAGAGCAACGTAGTCCACGCCTCGGGCGATTCCAAACCGCAAGTCCTCTTGATCCTTATCGGTGAGTGTTGGGACGCTCACGTTGGTGCCGGGAAGGTTGATGCCCTTGTGAGACTGAATTCTGCCGCCCGTCACGACGGTACAGTCAACGTGGGAGTCGGTAACACGATCGGCGAGCAGTTCGATGAGTCCGTCGTTGATCAGGATCCTCGCGCCTTGTTTGAGATCGCGCGTGAGGGCAGGATACAGGATCGGAATGTCCGGTGCGGACGGACGAGTGAGGGGAGGGGGAGAAATCGGCCGATCGGGTGATGATATTGAGACCGGCCATACTCTGACAGATTGGCCGGAATGGACCTCAATTCCGCCCCCAGGAACCGTTCCGATCCGTATGCGAGGTCCTTGCACATCTTGAATGATCGCGACGGCGACCTTCCTCTGTGCTGCGGCCTGCCGAATGGCGGCGATGGCGGCGGCATGCGCCTCATGGGTGCCGTGGGAAAAATTGAGCCGCGCCGCGTCCATGCCGCTCTCGATCAGCCGATCCAACATGGTCGGCGAAGCGGTGGCCGGGCCGATGGTGCAGACGATTTTGGCTTTTCGCATAGAGACCTTTCCGTCAGAGCCTTCCTGGCGCGATGTCTTGAAGGTCGGTTCACGCCATCTTCTCGACGTCATCCAAGCACAGCTTTCGCATGGCGGCGTCCTGTTCATGCAAGACGGAGCCCAAAGGTGAATGTGGCCGCATATCCGTCTTTCGTCTGCGTCGGGTTGAGTAGAAGACGGTCTCCTCCATGACGAAAGATCCAGTCTTGTTGATTGCGGGTGGCGCGAGCCCCTCGGGAGGCATAGGGCTGATGCGAGAGAACGTGATCCGTCAATTCATCGTCGAAATAGAGTTGCGACGTAAACTCAAACCTCCGGCGTCCGATAAGAGCCGTCCGAATCTTGACGTGGATATGCACCGTTCGTCCGGGGTACCAGCCGGGGTAAATGGTAATGAACCGAGCCTTGCCGCCGGCGTCGGTCATCTGATACCCCCGGAGGAATTTTCGGCCGACCGTGTTGAACCAAGGATCTCTGACATCGGAGTAGAACCCCATGGCGTCGCAATGCCAGATATCGACGAAAGCTCCGACGAGGGGGCGACAGTCGGCGGGATGAACGGTCATCGCCCGAATCGTGAGGGTTAAAGGGATTCCCGGCGTTACCTGCCCCGTCGATGGATCGGAACGGATGTCGGAACGGTTCAACCGTTCGTCGATGAAATAGGGCCCTTCCGTCTGCTGAGGATGAAGGAGGCAGGAAGGTTCCGCACCCTCGGCTGCCGCCCGTCGTAGAACGAGCGAGTGTTCCATCAACCACGCTGCGCCGGCGATGCCAAATCCGGCCAGGATGTCCCGGCGGGACAGGAGAAGCCTTCTGTGATCCTGCTGATGCGTCACGCCAATCACCTTCATCACCTTCGCTTGAACCTTGGTGGAATACTTGAAGGGGAAGGAGGGGGCGGACTTGGCACGGGACGGGGCTGAATAATGAGAGGGTAGGGTCTTGTCCAGAAAGGATAGGAGCCATAGGGAATACCCCAGTAACCGAAAGGGGGATAGTAGTAGGGGCCGTAAAACGCGGTGGGGGGAGTTTCTGACTCTTCTACATTGACTGTATTCCAGTCGATCAGATGTTTGATCTCCAGGACCGGGTACTCATAATCGGTTTCATCGAGCGGCCGGGTGACGGAACCCTTCACGGTGCCGATGACGGTCACCGGTGTGCCGGGAGGCACGCTGGCAGGATCTAGAAATTCTTCACGGATGGCGATGAAACGCCCTTCGGAGCGGAGGCGATCTTTGGTCGAAATCCTCCCATCTTTTCTCGGCAAGTGCAGAATTTCGATCTCCGTCTGCTGCGACGTTCGTTTGGCCGCTAAGACGATGCCGCCTAGACTGACAGTTCGTCCAAGATAGGAATCGGTGTCAGCCCTGAGGTCGGCGAACGTTACGCCGGTGTCGATCGCCTTCTGTAAATCCAGTGGGATATCGAGGGGGCCTGTCTCGCGCTGAACCTGGTGCAGCGATTCCGCGCAAGCAGATAGGGTGAGAAGTCCACCGAAAAGGGCGACGATGGCAACTGCGCGAGCCATGGAGTTGCTCCGTTTTTAGAAATGGAGCGAGACACCGAACAACGCGTGCTGCGCCCGATAGCCGCTTTCAAACCCTCCGGCTTGGCCGAAAGCCTCGTCAAAGGACAAGGTCGCGCTCGTATATTTGTACTCGCCGAAGACCGCGACACGGGAGGTCACGAAGGCACGCATGCCGGCGAACACGTTGAATCCTCCGGCCACGTCGGAATCTCGCTGCACACCGCCGGAATCGCGCAGGTGAGCGATGACGGGGCCGCCGCCGATTCCGACATAGGGTTGAAACGTTCGGCCTGGATATCGCGCGACAAGATTGACGGTGACCGTCATCACGCGGAAATGGATTCCCGGCGCATCCACCACTCCTTTGACGTGAGGAGTGGAATGGAGAAATTCTCCCTCGATGCCGAACCACCCGTGTCTAAAAAAATGCCCGATCCTTCCTCCGAGCGCAACGGAGTTCTGAAGATCCAGATCTTGAAAAAGCAAACCTCCGGTTCCTTCCACGTCCGTGAGACGGTCGGCAAAGTTGATGCCGGCGACTCCCGCCACGTAGGATTCCGCCAGCGCGGAGGTCGGCAGGAAACAGAGTCCTATTCCCACGCCGAAAAAGAAAATGCCTCCGATGATGAAGGATTTCATGGTCTGAGCATCTTGCTCTTGTGTGAAGCAGGCGGTGATGTCTCATGATACCAAGAGGAGGGGGAAGAGAACAGCTAGCCGGGTACGGCAAGCAGCAACTCGCCCGTCGTCCAGACGTCCAGGACCCTCTCACGTGAGCAAGGCGGTTTTCGACTCGGGGGAGGAGACGGGCGACGTGTCGATGAATTCTCCGTCAACACCGTGTCTTCCATGACATGAATGGAACGGCAGCAGAAAGTTTCTTTTGTCTCTCCTTGAGTTGCCGTCTTTCACCAAGTACACTTTTGACGACATTGTGAAACGCCATGAACGGCAAGCCTTTCAATCCGGCCGATCCGCCCTCGCAAGAATCCCGCTCTTCTTCATCTTCAACCAGAAAGGAACGGGTGGTGAGCCTGGTCGTCATCGGTCTCGTGCTGTCCTCCGCGCTCTGGGCTCTTCGAACGGAGGACCGCCCGCCGCGTGCTTCGCCGTCGAGCGCCGGACCTTCCAGCTCGACCGTCGTTTTGCCGGAAGAAAAGGTTCCTTTAGTGACGGGAGATGAAGCGATTCATGAAATTTTTGTCCGAGCCGGCTGCGTTGTGTGTCATGAAATACCCGGAATCCCGGAGGCGAACGGTCGGGTGGGACCTCCCTTGGTGTTGGGGAGCACGGGGAAACAGCGGCTCGGCGATCCGGCTTATCGTGGAAAAGCCAAGACCGTTCACGAATATGTAATTGAATCGGTGCTGGAGCCTGATCGGTTTGTGGTACCCGGGTATCCAAGCAGAACGATGCCGGCCTGGTACGGATCAAAACTCAGCGCGCTGGCATTGGAAAAAATCGCCAGGTATTTGGAGCAGCAAACGGGGGATGAAGGCGGAGGATGAAGGAAAGACCGCTCGGCTGCCGTATCGGGGCTCCCCGCTTGTCGCGCTCAACGTTTCCGCAAGGGGGCGATCTTGTCGGTTCGACCTCCTTGAATCCTGAAAGCGTCGCCCGTTCTTCCGCCGGTTTGCCTGTCCAGCAAGGCGTTGACGGCGTCGTCTCCCTTCAATCCTTCCAGTTTGATCTTCAGCCGGAGGTTGTTGGCGCTGTCGGCGTTGATCAAGGCCTGTTCCAGGCTGATGCGGCCGTCCTTGTATAGTTGGAACAACACGCGGTCGAAGGTCTGGCATCCTTCTTCGTGTCCCTGTTCCATCGCCTCTTTCAGCGTGTCGACTTCGCCTTTTTTGATCAGATCCTTGATGCGCGGCGTGTCCAACATGATTTCCAACGCCGGCACTCGGCGCCCGTTAAGCGACGGAATCAACCGTTGGGAAATGATGGCGCGGAGGTTGAGGGACAATTGCAAGTAAATCTGAGCGTGCCGTTCCTGCGGGAAAAAATTCATGATGCGCTCGATCGCCTGATTTGCGTTGTTGGAGTGCAGGGTGGCCAGACACAGGTGACCGGTTTCGGCGAAGGTAATGGCCGATTCCATGGTTTCCGTATCGCGCACCTCGCCGATCAGAATGACGTCGGGAGCTTGGCGCAAGGCGTTCTTCAGCGCGTTTTGGAAGTTCAGCGTATCGAAGCCCACTTCTCGTTGCGTGACGATCGATTTTTTGTGTTGATGCACAAATTCGATCGGGTCCTCGACGGTCACGATGTGACCGGCCTGGACCGTGTTGCGATGGTCGATCATGGCGGCCAGCGTCGTGGATTTCCCGGATCCAGTGGCTCCGACGACGAGCACCAGTCCGCGTTTGGTCATAGCGATGTCTTTAATGATCGGCGGGAGTTGCAACTCTTCGACCGTTTGAATTTCAGCCTTGATGTGGCGGAACACGATGCCCACGTTCCCTCTTTGACGAAAGACATTGACGCGGAACCGGCCGAGCTCTTTGTAGTAGAGTGCCAGATTCATCTCCATTTTTTCTTCGAACTCGCTGCGCTGTTGACCGCGCATCAACGCCAACGCCAACGCTTCCAATTGGTCGTTGGTGAGCGGCGGTGCGTCGGCCGGTTGCGTTGAGCCGTGCACGCGATAAATCGGCGGCGCATCCACGGTCAAATACAGGTCGGAGGCTTCATGGTCCACCATGACCTTGAGCAGGCTGCGAACGTCCATAGGCGCGGTCATCCTTTCTCGGGTCGGCCCTTAGGCGGCTCCGCTCATGGGCGCGCCGAAGAGATTGGGCGTCATGCTGCGGGATTGCGCTTCCGCTTTCGTCACGATGCCGCGCATCGCGAGGTCGATCAACGCCATGTCCATCGTTTGCATGCCGTCTTTTTGGCTGGCCTGCATGATGCCGGGAATTTGATGGAGCTTGGCCTCGCGGATGAGATTGCGCACGGCCGTGGTCGCCACCATGATTTCGAGCGCGGCGACTCGTCCGCCGGTTTTTTTCTTGAGCAGGGTTTGCGTGATGACGGCTTCCAAGGCCTCGGACAGTTGCGCTCGGATTTGCGCCTGTTGGGCCGGCGGAAATGCGTCGATGATGCGGTCGATGGTTTTGGGGGCGCTGGATGTGTGCAGCGTCCCGAAAACCAGGTGACCGGTTTCCGCGGCGGTCAAAGCCAGTTGAATCGTTTCGAGATCCCGCATTTCGCCGACGAGGATGATGTCCGGATCTTCACGCAGCGCCGAGCGAAGTGCATTGGCAAAGGACAAGGTATGCACGCCGAGCTCGCGCTGATTGACGAGGCATTTTTTGGATTTGTGCACGAACTCGATCGGATCTTCGATCGTGATGATATGACCTTCGAACGTCGTGTTCAGATAATCGACCATCGCCGCGAGCGTGGTGGATTTTCCCGATCCGGTGGGGCCGGTGACCAGGATCAATCCCTTTTCTTTGTCGCACAATTGTCGAATGACCGGCGGCATACCGAGCTTGTCCAGCGGGACGATGGTGGTGGGAATGTTTCGGAACACCGCGCCAAGTCCCCGTTGCTGCACGAAGACGTTCACGCGGAACCGTGCGATGTCGCCCAACTCGAAAGAGAAATCGCATTCGCGATGCTCTTCAAAGTGCTTTCTCTGCACGTCGTTCATCATGTCGTAGATCAGCGCATGGGTTTCTTCCGGCGTCAGGGCTGGATGGTCGAGTTTCTTCATGTCGCCGTGGATACGGACGATCGGTGGCTCCCCGGCGCTGATGTGGCAATCCGAGGCCCCTTCTTTGACGGCGAACGTCAGCAATTTGGAAATATCCATTGCTCCCCCACAGTAGGCCGGTGATGACGGTGCGAAGTATGAGAAGGCTGATACGGAGGGATGATGCCATAGGGACGGGGAAAAGCAAGAAAACCCCCGAAACACGTCGGGACAACCGACACGGATGAGCGGATTAAATGAGACGCAGGGCGCGACCGGCCGATTCGAAGGCCTGCAAGGCTTCGTCAAGGTGATCGGCCGTGTGTTGAGAAGTCACGGTCACTCGGATGCGGCTCGTGTCGTGCGGAACGGTGGGGGGTCTCACCGCTGGCGCATAGACGCCGTGTGCCAGCAATTGTTCGGAAAATGTGAAAGCGGTCGTGGCGTCACCGATCAAGATAGGCAAAATGGGGCTTACGGTCTCCGTCAAGCGAAAACCAAGACGACGTAATCCGTGAAACATCCGTACTTGGTTCTCCCACAATCTGGTCCGCCGCTCGGGTTCTTGCTGAATGATGGTCAAGGCGGCATGCGCAGCCGCCGCCGTGGCGGGAGGAGGAGCGGTCGTGAACATGAACGGGCGGACTGTATTGAGCAAATAGCGGGTGATCTCCTCGGAGCCGACCACGTATGCGCCGCTGCTGCCTAATGCTTTGCCCAATGTGCCCATATGAAAGGGGATTTCGTCTTCTACTCCCAAGGCTTCAAGCGTTCCTCTCCCCGTGGCGCCCATGATGCCGGTCCCGTGCGCGTCATCGACATACAGGGCGGCGTCATAACGCCGGGCGAGAGACGCCAATTCCGTAAGGGGCGCAAGATCGCCATCCATGCTGAATAATCCGTCGGTGACGATCAGGGTTCGGCGGTTTGATTGCCTCCGCTTCAGCAATGACTCGAGATGATCGACGTCACGATGCCGAAAGACCCGGAAATCGGCTCCACTCAATCGACAGCCGTCGATGAGGCTTGCGTGACACAGTCGATCCGCCAGGATCAGGCCGTTGCGTCCGATCAAGGCGGGAATAACGCCCAGATTTGCAAGGTACCCTGAGCCAAACAAGAGCGCGGCTTCCGTTCCTTTGAATGAGGCCAAGGCCGATTCCAACTCGGAGTGAGGGGGAAGTGTCCCACAGATCAGCCGAGAGGCACCGGCGCCGCTTCCGTATTGTTCTGTCGCTTGCACGGCGGCTCGGATGACCGAGGGGTGGGAGGCTAACCCCAGATAGTCATTGGAAGACAAGAGAATGACCGGCCGTCCCTTGTATGACACGACCGGCTTCGTGCCGGATTCGAGCACCGTGAGCCGACGGCTCAGTCCTTCATCGGCGAAGTGTTTGAGTTTTGCTTGGAGGAAATTTTGCAGTGTCATCCCTGCTCTTGATTTGTGGTCTCCTCGGGGCCTGCTTAGAGATGGGTTGCATTGACAAGGTGAATCACCCCTTAGTATAAAGCTCACGGTTCCTTCAAAGAAACGGTGTTTCGTGCTGTACCAGATCTAACATTGCAAGGACTCACATAACCATGGCGTATCGGATCAAAGTCCCTCCACGAGAGCTCCCCACCGACGAAGCCCACTTAGTCGGGTCGTTGGAACAGTGGCTCATGGACATGAAAAAGTATCGGTGGTCGCTTGTGGCAGGGGTCGTGGTGTTGGTGGTGGCAGGAAGTGTCGTTGCGGCGGTCTTGTGGCAGAATGCGGAATCCGCCCGCAAGGCGCAAGACCTGGAACGGGAAGCGACGCTTCATTATTTGATGCGTCCGCTGAATGATCCAAAAAAAGTCGAATCAAATATGCAGGAAGCGATCGCTTTGTATAAGAAAATTACCGTTGAGTATCCGAATACGCCGTCGGCCCCTCTGGCGATGTTCGGTCTGGGCAATGCCCTGCTCGAAACCAATCAGCTTGATGCCGCAATCGACGCCTATACGCGATTGATTTCCACCTACGGCTCGAATAAACCGCTGGTGGATCTTGCACGTCAAAAACTCGCCTATGCCTATCTCATGAAGGGAGATGTCGCGCAAGCGGCGCAGTCCTATTCAGCGGTTCTCAATAACCCCGAAGCGTTGAACCGTGATCAGGCGATGTTCGAGTTGGCTCGGCTGGATGAGAGCCAATCGCGGTTTGATGAAGCGTTGAAACGGTACCAGGAACTCATCAAATCCTATCCCAACTCTCCGTTTGCCAATGAAGCCGTGCTTCGGGAAAAAATTCTCGATGCGAGAAAATCCCACGAAGCCGCCGCTGCTTCTTCGTCCGATCAAAAACCCTAGCCCTTGCACCGAGCGCACGTGTGCTCTCATCGTCAACATGCACGATGTTGTCGCGGAGACGGACAGGGGATCTATCGGCGAATAAGGAGCATCTCGCCCGCTTTGAGGAAGGAGTGAGACAAGTTGTTTTGCGCCTTCAACGTTTTGACCGGGACCCGGAATCGTTTGGAAATTTTCTCTAACGTGTCTCCGGCTCGCACACGATACCACCGCGATGGTTCCGCCTTCATCTGCTTCACCTGTTTTATGTGCGGCGGAAGAGGGGGGAATTTATAGGTGGGAATTCGGTCCAACACCTGTCTGAGTTTTTCAGCCGTTCCGACCGGAACCTTCAGATGATACATGGGATCGTCCGGAGGCGTGGCATCACGTCGGAGCTCCGGATTCAAAAGCCGAAGCTCTTCGTATGGAATGCCGGAATGATTGGCGATGGCGCGAAAATGCAGCGGTCTGTCGATGACCACCTCTTCAAACTGGTGAGGCGGCACCGGATTCGGGTTGAATCCGTAACGGTCAGGGTTGCGGGCGATAATGGTGGCGGCCATGATACGAGGCACATAGTGCTTGGTCTCTTGTCGAATGAGTTTGGTTTTGGAGATATCCCAGAACGTTTCCGCCTGAGCCTTTTGCAGGGCGCGTAGCACCTTGCCCTCGCCGGCGTTGTAGGCCGCCATTGCCAAGGGCCACGTCCCGAAGAGATCGTAGAGATCACGGAGGTACCGGGCCGCAGCGACGGTCGATTTGATCGGATCTCGTCGTTCATCGACATAATGATCGATGCGAAGACCGTAGATTTTCCCGGTCGTCTTCATGAACTGCCAAGGACCGGTCGCTTTTGCCCGTGAGTACGCATAGGGGTTGAAACCGCTTTCCACCAACGACAAATTGATCAAGTCGCTTGGAAGATCGAACTCTGAAAAAATGGATTCAATAAGCGGGCGATACCGGCTGAGTCTCAGCAGCCATTGTTCAAAGCGATCTCTGATGGAAGTATGGAAGAATCGAAGATGACTTTCGACGACCGGATCACGCACCACGGGAATGTTGTAGACATCCGTCTCCATATCCCCATCGGGATTGGTGGAGCGGGCGGTTTGGTCGTTCGACTCGGAGACGGCCGAAGATTCAGCCGATGCCGCCACGGCTCCGTCGGGTTCCTCTGTTGTTGGCTGAATGTCGGTTGAAACCTCCGGGTGGAGATCGAGATCCGGGTCCAAGGGAACGAGGTTGGAGTCGAGGTCCTCCTCGCCAGGGTCACCGACGAGCGAGACGGAATCGGAGTTGCTCTGAAGGCGATCAACGGTCGCGCCCGTTTTGATAGGCAACAGGAGTAGCAAGGCACATACGGGCGTGATCAGGCCCTTCGTCATCATACCTGGATGTCGAGATCGTAACGGCATGACCATCAACCTCTCTCCTGAATTCAGATATGACTTTTCATTGTCTCGGTGCGACTAGACTATCGGGCAGTCTGATGCTTGTCAAGAAATGAAAAGGAGAGGAGCCTCCCTCTTTAGGAGGATGAGGATGAGAGATAAGATGAGATTTGATTTGGAGGATGAGTGATGAGGTCGTGAGGTCCATCTCGATCCTGCTTCAATGATATTTCTCCGTTGCGTCACAGGATTCACTGCGAAAAACGCTGGAAACATCTCCGGTTACGGTGGACGATTTCTTGACAGTCTCCCGATGCAAATGGTAGCGTACCGCCTCTTCTTTCTTGTGAATGCCCGTCGAAATTTGTCAGTGTTGAAATTTGTCAGTGTCAAGGAGGAGTGATTCATGTTGAAGCGGTATCTCTTGGCGCCCGGTCCGACCCCTGTGCCCCCCGAAGTCTTATTGGCCATGGCGCGGCCGATCATCCATCACCGAGCGCCGGAGTTTGACCCCATTTTTGCCGAGGCCCGCGCCGGGCTACAGTGGCTCTTTCAAACCAGAAACGATGTTTTGATGCTGGCGGCCTCCGGGACGGGCGGAATGGAGGGTGCCGTCTCCAATTTTTTGTCTCCCGGCGACAAGGCCCTGTTCGTCAACGGCGGCAAGTTTGGAGAGCGATGGGGGAAGATCTGTAAGACCTTCGGCGTCCAAGCGACCGAAATAAAAGTCGAATGGGGCCGTGCGGTCGACCCGCAACAGGTGGCCGACGCGTTGAAGAAGGACCCCACGATCAAGGCCGTGTATGTTCAGGCCAGTGAAACCTCGACGGGGGTCTCACACGATGTCAAAACCATCGGCGAGATCGTCAAGCCGTATGACAACACCATCCTCGTCGTGGACGCCATCACCGCCTTGGGCGTATTCGACATCAAGACTGACGCCTGGGGGCTTGATGTCGTGATAACCGGTTCGCAAAAAGCCTTGATGCTGCCGCCCGGCATGGCCTTCGTCAGTGTGAGCGACAAGGCCTGGGCTTTGGCCGATAAGGCCAAGAACGCCGCCTTCTATTTTAATTTCAAGAAAGAGCGGGAGAATCAAGTCAAGAATCAAACGGCCTTTACCCCCGCCGTGTCGCTGATCATCGGCCTTCAGGAATCCTTCAAGATGATGAAGGCAGAAGGACTGGACAATCTCTTCGCTCGCCACGGCCGGCTCGCTCGGGCCATGCGCGAAGGGATTCAGGCGGCAGGCTTGACCCTCTTCCCCAAAGAATCGCCCAGCGATGCGTTGACGGCCGTCTGTGCTCCGGAAGGGATCGACGGCCAGGCGATCTATAAAAACCTGCGGGTGCAGTACGGGATGACGGCGGCGGGAGGCCAAGACCATCTGAAAGGGAAAATTTTCCGGCTTTCACACATGGGATATGCCGACACATTTGACGTGATCGCGGCGCTGGCGGCGACTGAGATGGTCTTAAAAGGCTTGGGCCATCCGGTGAAGTTGGGGAGCGGAGTCGGACGGGCGCAAGAAATCTTGATGGCCAAGTAATAACCAGTAGGGCGTGAGGGCATAATGGAAACCAAGGGCATGAAAATCTTGGTGAGCGACAGTTTATCGACACAGGGCATCGAATTGTTGGAACGAGCTGGGTTCACAGTCATCGTTCGCTCCAAAATGCCCAAAGAGGAACTCTACCGAGAAATCCGGGATGCCGACGGCCTCATTGTCAGATCTGGTACCAAAGTCACGGCGGATCTGATTGCCGCAGCCGAAAAGCTGAAAGTGGTGGGGCGGGCCGGCTCTGGGCTGGACAACGTCGATATTCCGGCCGCCACGCGCCGAGGCGTTGTCGTGATGAACACGCCGGGCGGCAATACCGTCACGACGGCCGAACATACGATGGCCTTAATCTTTGCAGCCTGCCGGAAGATCCCTCAAGCCACGGCGTCGGTCAAACAGGGCAAATGGGAAAAAGACAAGTTTATGGGCATTGAGCTCTATAACAAGACACTCGGCATCGTGGGGATCGGCCAGATCGGAAGCTACCTGGCCCGGCTTGCTCAGGGAGCGTCCATGAACGTCATTGCCTATGATCCCTATCTTGCGCCGGATCGAGCCGAGAAAATGGGGGTGGGACTGGTCGAGTTGGCCGAGCTGTTTCGCCGATCCGACATCATCTCCGTCCATACGCCGCTGACGGCGGAGACCAGGTCGCTGATCAACGCCAAAGTCATTGAGACCATGAAACCGGGCGTCGTGCTCATCAACTGCGCGCGCGGCGGCATCATCAATGAGGCGGATCTCTGTGAGGCCTTGAAGACGAAGCGGGTGGCGGCCGCCGCCTTCGACGTGTTTGAGGAAGAGCCAGTGAAACCCGACAACCCCCTGCTGGCATTGGACAACTTCATCTGCACGCCGCATATCGGCGCCCAGACGGCCGAAGCGCAGGAAAACGTCGCCGTGGCCATTGCGGAACAGATCGTCGATTATTTTACCAAAGGAATCGCCAGGGGGGCGGTCAACATTCCCTCGGTTGCACCGGAACTCCTGCCTCGCTTGCAACCGTTCTTGACCCTCGCTGAACAGTTGGGATCGCTCCAGACGCAACTGTCGCACGGCGCGATCGAGCGGGTCACCGTCGAATACAGCGGAGAGGTTGCTTCTCTCTCTGTCACGCCCTTGACCATTGCAGTGCTCAAAGGGTTGCTGGGGCCGATTTTAGAGCACCCGGTCAACTACGTAAATGCCCCGCTGGTGGCGAAGGAGCGAGGAATCGAGGTCAAAGAGGTGCGGATTTCCGACGCCGGCGACTTCACCAGCTTGATCCGAGTGCGGGTTGAATCTGGGCGGATCTCGCATCAAGTGGCCGGTACCCTCTACCACAAAAAAGAGGCGAGAGTCGTGGAGATCGACCAGTTCAAGGTTGAAATGGTGCCGGAAGGCCACCTGTTATTCATTCACAACGTCGACCGGCCTGGGGTGATCGGCATGGTCGGGAAGGTGTTAGGCGACAACGGCATCAACATCGTGCGGATGCAATGTGCCCTGGAGAAGCGGGGAGGAGACGCGCTGCTGATCATCGCGGCCGATACCGAATTTCCGACCGCCGTGTTGGATGAGATCAAATCGAGTTCCAACATTCTTTCGGTCAATGTTGCGAATCTTTGTTGACGGCTTGGCGAGTTTGTCAGGATGTCATGGGCTGTGCTCCTCCTTTGTCTGGCCTCCCTCCGGAGGAGATCCAACCGTTGAGAGAGCGATCGCTGATTCCATCCGGGATGTCGACGATTCTTCCGGAAGCGGCGCGCCGTTTTAGGAAAATCGAGACACAGTTGATTGAGACGCTGGCCGGTCGCGGTTTCGAAGAAATCATCCTGCCAACGTTCGAATACCTCGATGTGTTGGCTCCTGGCCTCGAACCCGAGCTGATCGAGAAGTGTTATAAGATTCCAGACCGGACCACCGGCCGAATCCTGTTGCTCCGTCCCGATGCCACGGCGCAAATAGCCCGCACCGTCGCGATGGGGATGATGGGCGAGCGGATGCCGTTGAAACTCTCGTACCGAACGACGGTGTTCCGCTATGAGCCGGAACATGCCGGCCGAGACCGAGAAATTTTTCAAGTCGGAGCCGAACTGATCGGAGCCGACGACGCGGCGGCGGATCACGAGATCGTGTCCTGCTTGATCGAATGTCTGAAAAAAATCGGATTGCGGTCGTTCAAGATTTCCCTGGGACACGTCGGGTTTTTCAAGAGGTTGCTCGTTCAAGCGGGGCTCTCGGACGCGGGGAAGAAACAGGCGGAGCAGGCGGCGGCGCGCAAGGACGTTCCCAAGCTCGAAGAGATTTTCTCCGTGGAGCGCATTCCGCTCCGAGCCGGACGGCGCATACTGGAAACCGTGAAACTCTCCGGGGCGGCCGAGGTTATTGCCGAAGGGCGAGCGTTAGCGGGAAGAGACGCGGCTCTTCACCGATCGCTCGATCGGTTGTCCCAGGTTTATCATACACTGTGTCGCGCGGGGCACCGGAAGGTCCTCTTCCTTGACTTGGGAGAGTTTCGAGGGTTTGAGTATTATGATGGCATCGTCTTTGACGTCTTTGCGGAAGGGGTCGGGGTGGAGCTCGGTGGTGGCGGACGCTATAACCACTTGATCGGCCGGTTTGGAAGAAACCTGCCTTCGACCGGGTTCGCTTTGATTGTCGATCGATTGTTTCAGGGGCTCAGTCAGGGGCCTGGGATGGTGACCACGCAATCTGTCTCATCTTCAAAGAAATCTTCATGAAACCCGCCGCCGTCGATTTGTCGCAACCAAAACTTCCTCCGCAAAACATCGAGGCGGAACAATCGGTCTTGGGAGCGATTCTATTGGACAACACCGCCATGCCCAAGGCGATGGAGCTGATCACCGAAGACGATTTCTACCGGACGGCCCATCGCAAGGTGTATCGCGCCATGCTCGATCTCGCCGACACCGGTGAAGTGATCGATCAAATCACGCTCACCGACCGTCTGACGCGGATGGGCGAGTTGGAAGCCGTCGGCGGCGCCTCGTATTTGGCCGAACTGGTTCAGCTCGTCCCCAGCGCTGCCAACATCCGCTACCATTGTAAAATCATCCGCGACAAGGCCATCGCGCGGCAATTGCTCGCGACGTCCACGGAAGTCTTGACGAAAGGGTACGAAGGGACCGCGTCGGTTGATGAGCTCCTCGATTTTGCGGAACGATCCATCTTCAGCATCGCTCAAGGCAAGTTGGAGCGGCCGTTCACGCCGATCAACCAGATCATCAAAGAAAGTCTCGATCTGGTTGATCATCTGTCGAAACGAAAAGAACACGTCACCGGCGTGCCGACGGGGTACTATGATCTCGACGACCTCACCGCCGGTCTTCAGCCGTCGGATCTGATCGTCGTGGCCGGACGGCCGAGCATGGGCAAGACCAGTTTAGCGCTCGGCTTCGCCACCCACGCGGCGATTCACGCCGGCGCGGTCGTCGGCATCTTCAGCCTCGAAATGTCCAAACCGCAGCTTGTCCTCCGGATGCTCAGTTCCGAAGCGCGGGTCGATTCCCATGCCCTGCGGACCGGGAAGCTCCAAAAGGAAGATTGGTGGCGGCTTGCGGAAGCGGCCGGCCGATTGGAACAGGCGCCGATCTATATCGACGATGCCGGAAACCTCACGGTGCAGCAAATGAGGGGAAAGGCCCGCCGGCTCAAGGCCGAGAAGGGCCTCGACCTGCTGATCGTGGATTATCTTCAGTTGATGCAGGGACGTGGGGATGCGGAGTCGCGCCAGCAGGAGATTTCCGACATCTCGCGCTCGCTGAAGTCGCTGGCGAAAGAATTGAATGTTCCTGTCGTGGCGCTCTCTCAATTGAGCCGTGCGGTTGAATCCCGGAAACCGCCGATCCCAATGTTGGCGGATCTGCGGGAGTGCGTGACGGGCGACACTCTGGTCAACCTGAGCGACGGGCGGCGGGTACCGGTGCAGGATCTTGTCGGCACTGCTCCCGAGGTACTTGCTGTGTCCGAAGAAGGACACATCCTGACGGCACAAAGCGACAAAGTCTGGTGCGTGGGAACTCGGCCTGTGTTCCAGGTTCGTCTGGCCAGTGGAAGGATGGTTCGCGCGACGGCGCAACACCGATTTCTGGGAGCTAAGGGGTGGACACGGGTCGCCGAATTAGCGGTTGGCGACCGGCTGGCGATCGCCCGTGAGATTCCGGAGCCGTCGGCCACGGAAACATGGCCTGATCTTCGCGTGGCTTTGTTGGGGCAGCTCATCGGTGACGGCAGTTATCTCAGTCATCAACCCATACGGTATACGACTAGCTCCGAGGAGAACAGCGCGATCGTAGCCGAGGCTGCACAAAAAGAATTCGGAGCCAAGGTGACCCGCTACGCGGGCCGAGGATCGTGGCATCAGTTGCTCATCAGCGACAACGGCAATCGCTGGCATCCCGCCGGGGTCAATCAGTGGCTTCGCGAGCTTGGCATATTCGGACAGCGGTCGTATGAAAAACGGATCCCTCGGTCCGCTTTCCGCCTGAGCAATGCGCACATCAGTCTATTGCTTCGGCACTTGTGGGCCACCGACGGCACGATCACGCCCAGCGCGAAGGGGCGAGGAGATCATGCGGTATTTTTCAGTACGAACAGTCCGGGTCTTGCACAAGATGTGGCCGCGTTGCTGCTCAGGCTTGGCATCGTGGCTCGCCTCCAACAGGTGCAGCAAGGGACGTATCGCCCCGTGCATATCGTGCGCGTCTCCGGCGGCGTGGATCAGCAACGGTTCCTGGATCGTGTCGGCGCATTCGGGCCGAAGAAAGCGGGGGCTTGTAAACTGGCCATGACGATCACAGGAAGAGAACGCAACGCCAACGTGGATACGGTTCCCATTGAGGTGTTCTCGCAGGTGAAACAGGCGATGCATGACCGCGGCATCTCACAGCGCCGGATGACGGCCAAGAGAGGGACATCGTACGGCGGCACATCGCATTTCCGATTCGCGCCCTCACGCAGCATGGTGGCTGAGTATGCCGCCATTTCGGAAGACGACGACCTTGCTGCACAGGCCACGAATGACCTTTTTTGGGATCGTGTCGTGAGCATAGAACAGGCTGGGATGGAAGAGGTCTTTGATCTGACGGTTCCCGGTCCGGCATCGTGGCTTGCCGATGGGATAGTCAGTCACAACTCCGGCGCCATCGAACAAGACGCCGATATCGTGATGTTCATCTATCGGGAGGACGTCTACGATTCCAATTCGGAACGCAAAGGCATCGCCGACATCATCGTGAGCAAACACCGCAACGGACCGACCGGGAAAAAAGAGCTCTTTTTTCACGATCGGTACGCCAAGTTCGAAAGCCTCGACCTTCGCGAGACCTAGGGTCGTTTGCGCGCCGCCCGGCCGCTCGGTATACTGTTCCATACATGCGGGATCATCACATCGGCCTCAGAACGACATTTGGGGCATTCGGAATGACATTCGGAAGAACGGCTCGGATGATGGCTCACTCTCCACGGGGCGGCCGCATGAGACGGGGGGCCATTCGATCCGTCGTCGGCTCTCTCGCCCTCGCATGCGCCGTCATGGCGTGCGCCGCCTCGCCACGGGCGCAGGAATCGCCACCTCTTTCTGAAGATCAACGACACGCGGTCGCGACCCCTCCCGATTCAGCCGCCACGTACCATTTCATGCTGGGCTATCAAGCTGAGTTGGCCCATGACATTGAGACAGCCTTGCGCGAATATCACGCAACCGTGGAAGCCGATCCAGCCGCACGCGATGCGAAGGCCCGATTGGCCGCTCTCTATTTTGGATTAGGCGACCTTTCCAATGCGGCCCACTATGCAGAGCAGGCGGGAGAGGGGGACGGACAGAGCGCTCAGCTTTTAACGCAAATGGCGGGCATTTTGGCCGGCGCCGGGAAGCCTGAGCGGGCGGTTGAGCTCTTGGACAAGGCGATCGGGCATGCGCCGGAACGAGCGGAATCATACTTTTCAAAAGGTCTCATCCTCTTGAACCTGAAAAGAACGGCCGAGGCCGAGCAGGCCGTCAAACAAGGGTTGATCCACGCGCCGGAGTCCCACGTCGGCCATTACTATTTGGGCCGGATCTCGACAGAAGCCGGCAACATCGAACAGGCCATCGCCGGGTTCACCCAAGCGCTCACGGTCAATCCCTCCTTCGAGCCTCCCTATCTGGCGTTGGCGTCGATCTATGAAACACGAAAAGAACGAGACAAGGCCGTCGGCTTGCTGCAACAGTACCTCCAGCAAGTCAATCCGCACAACAAAGAGGTGCGGCGGCATCTCGTCCAGTTGCATATCACAGGTAAAGACTACGCCGCTGCTTTAGCAGAACTGGAGAGAATACTGGCGGAAGATCCCAGTGACCTTGACGCGCAACTCAGAATGGCGCTCATCCATGGCGAGCAAAAAGAGTATGCCAAGGCGATCACGCGCGTGACCGCGATCTTGCAGGCTCGGCCGGACGAACTGCGAGTGAGAGACTATCTCGGCTATCTTTACGAAGAAACCAAGGACTACCCCAAAGCCATCGACTCGTATCGCTACAATCTTCAACTGGACCCTCGATTTGTCGAAAGCCACGTCCATCTCGGAGTACTCCAATACCGGCTCAAACACTTTCCTGAAGCGATCACCTACTTAAGCGAGGCGGTCCGCTTGAATCCCAAACAACCGGAGCCGCACATCGTGCTCGGCTTAGCCTATCTACAATCTGATCAATTTCAGAAGGCCGTGGAGGCCTTCGAAGAAGGCATCGCACACCATCCCCGAAATGCCGATCTCCATTTCAATCTGGGCACTGCCTATGACAAGCTGGACCGGTTCGACGATGTCGTGCGGGCCATGGAAACAGCCCTGGCGTTGGACCCGCACCATGCCGACGCGTTGAACTACCTGGGCTATAGCTATGCCGAACGAGGCATCAAACTCGACCAGGCCCTGGCGTTGACGAAGCGGGCCGTCGCCTTGAAGCCGGACAATGGCTACTATGTTGATAGTCTCGGATGGGCCCTATACAAATCAGGCATGGTGGGAGAGGCCTTGCAAGAAATCCAACGGGCCATCACCCTTGTCAAAGACGATCCGGTGATCTACGAACATCTGGGCGAGATCTATCTGCATCAGCACAAGAGGGCCGAGGCGCGAGAAGCCTGGCTCCATTCACTCGAACTTGATCCCTCCAACGGCAAGCTGCTTGAGCGGTTTCGGGAACAGGGATTCGGCGATCCTGATCAGGAACTGCGCATCCAGCAGGCCAAACAGCGTATTGCCAAAAAGAAAACCATAGCGCCGTCGGAGTGAACAGCCTCTGGTGACCAGCCGAGCACCCTCCGCGGACCATCGGCTGTCTCGGCATTGGGTTCTTCAATGTCGCGGCGCCAGCCGTCTCGTGCGACCAACTCTCTCCCTTTGTGGAACCGGAAGGCGATTCGGCTGATTGCGGAAGACCCCTTTCATCCCGTTTTTCTCAAACATCGTATCCGCACGTACTCCACCTCGTATCGGAGGAGATACGAGCTTCATCAAGCGGATCGTGCCGGTTGTCGCCCGTTCGTGATGAGGCCGCAATTGCCGAGAACTCCGCGATTGCACAAGCAAGATGAGCCCAGTGCCGTTTTTTGGCACCTTCTCACAGAATCTGAAACCGTCTAGCACAGGCGCCATCGGGCTTGCTTAGGAGGGAGTTCGCGAAAATCTCTTGGTTTTCAAATAGCTATGGGCTAGGTTCCATTTGGGCCAGAGACGGCATTGATCCTGCACATTCTCCTGGCAGGCGGCAACACGCGCCGCAAGCGAGCAAGAGGGCCAGAGCAGGGTGCGAGACGGTAGCCCTGCAGCAGGTCCGAATGGTCCACAGTCTTTAACCAGGAGGCGGCATGATGAAGAGGGTTTTCAACAAACAAGAGGGGTTCACCCTCATCGAGTTGATGATCGTCGTGGCGATCATCGGGATCCTGGCGGCCATCGCCATTCCCAACTTCTTGCAGTATCAGTTGAAGTCTCGGCAGTCCGAGGCCAAGACGAACTTGCAGGCGATTCGGACATCAGAGATATCATGGCAAGGCGAACGTGGATGCTTCTTGCCGGTTACTGCAGCTCCAGACACTCTAACAGTAACTACCAAAACGACGCCCGTAGCGTGGAACACTCCCGGTCGTCCGTGGTTAGAAATAAACACCCCAGCGACAGGCTGGTGCACTGGTACTGCAACACCGGGGAGCTTCACAGATCTGGGTTTCCAGGCGACTGGGAATGTGTACTATCAGTATGGCGTCGACACGACTCAGACGGCTAACCCTTATACTACAGCCACTTCCTGTCAGGCTTATCTAGGTCAATTTCCCGGTGGGAATTCCACAGATGTTAGGGATAATAACTTTGTCATTGGTGCCCGAAGCAACCTCGATGGCGATCAAGAAGTGTCACTCTGGCTCGCTACAGCAGACCACGGGGCTACAGATTGCAGACCAGGGGTCTTCTGAGTTTGTGTGAGTAAAAGAAATTCTAGCCCGCCGGTGTCACAACCGGCGGGCTAGATCGTTTCTCGCGATCTTTCTGACATGATCTCTCCAATAGCCGGACATGAGCGATCCCCTCACACCGGCCTCCTAATCAACGGTGGGTTTTTCGCGGCCTGTCTCGTTCTGGGTGTCGTCATCGTAGGGCTTCAACACCATTTGGATCGCCACATTGATCGAAGTGTCGCCCAAATCGAACAATTGGCCCAACTGCCCCATGGCGACTATCTCAAACCGGCTCTGTTGGGCTATCACCATCTTGGCGCCGATGTGCTGTGGCTCAAACTGGTGCAGGTGATCGGCAAACGCCACAATACGATGGAGGACTATGAATGGATGGCCCATGCGTTGGATGTGATCACGACGCTCGACCCTCACTATGCCTATGCCTATTACGCGGGCGGCGTGATTTTGGGGGACCTCGCCAACCGGCCTGATTTGGCGAATCGGCTGCTGATCCGTGGCCATGAGGAGAATCCGACCGTCTGGAACATTCCGTTTTTGCTTGGCTACAACTACTACTTCCTTCTGGCCGATCCAGACCGTGGGGCCTATTACACGATGAGGGCGGCGGCGCTGCCGGGCCGGCCGGCTTATCTGCCTGGGCTCGCCACCCGCATGGCGGCTGAGGCGGGGAAGCCTGAGACGGCGCTCGCCTTTCTCGACGCCCGGCTCAAAGAGACGACCGATCCTGAAATGAAAAAATTCTTTGAGACCCGCATGAAAGAAGTGATGATTGAACGGGACATTCGGCTGTTGGAACGGGCGATTGATCAGTACCGAGTCCGCTACGGTCGTCGTCCACCGTCGCTTGCGACGCTGGTCGAGGCTCAGGTGCTCTCGGCCTTGCCGCTTGAACCGTTTGGCGGTGAGTATCGGTACGATGCAATGACCGGGGCGGTGACCAGTTCGACCCATCCCGAGCGGCTCAAGACGTTTCATAAACGGAACAGGGCGCCGGCTTATCTGTATCCCAAGGTCGAACAGCCGTCCTACATGTTCCCCCTCAGATGGTAGAAGAGGGATTGAGGAGGTGGCGATGGGTGTCGGTGGTGACGACGTCATTTGCCTCAACCGGTTGAGCAAGACCTTCCGGGTGGGGTTTTGGGGTAAGAAAGTCACGGCGGTGGATCAGGTGTCGCTCGCCGTGCGTCGCGGCGAGGTCTTTGGCTTTCTCGGTCCCAATGGAGCCGGCAAGACCACCACCCTCAAAATGTTGATGGGGCTGATCTATCCCACGAGCGGGACAGCCACGATCTTCGGCTATCCGATCGGAACGCCGCAGGCCAAGGCCAGGCTTGGGTTTCTGCCGGAATCCCCCTATTTTTACGACTACCTGACGGGGCGAGAGTTTCTGCGGTTTTATGGCCATCTGTTCGGCTTGCGGGGGGCCTGGCTCGAGCGGCGGGTCGATGAGTTGCTGGAGGTGGTGGGGATGGCCCATGCGCGTGATCTCCAGTTGCGCAAGTTTTCTAAAGGGATGTTGCAGCGGGTGGGGATCGCCCAAGCCTTGATCAACGATCCGGAATTGGTGGTGCTCGATGAGCCGATGTCGGGATTGGATCCGATCGGGCGAAAGGAGGTGCGTGACCTGATTCTACGGCTCAAGGAATCGGGCAAGACCGTGTTGTTCAGCTCCCATATTCTGCACGATGCGGAGCTGTTGTGCGATCGGGTCGCGATGATCATGAAGGGCCGGCTGGTGGCCTGTGGCCATGTCTCGGACCTCCTGGCGGGCGGCGCCACGCAAGAGGCGGAGCTGCTGGTCGAGCGGCTGTTGCCCGAGGCGCTGGAGCGGATGAGGTCCTTCGCCAAAAAGGTGGTCCTTCAGGGAGAGCAGGTGATGGTGGTGCTTGCCAGTCAGCAGGATGTTGATCGCGCCATCGATCTGGTTCGATCGGTGAAGGGCAAAGTGGTGTCGCTCACCCCACAAAAGGCGTCGCTCGAAGACCTGTTCATTCGCGAGGCCAAGGGAGCGCGAGAGCCGGTGGAGGTGGCGGCCTGATGAAGATCCTGTCGATCGCCTTCAATACGTTCCGTGAAAATCTGCGGGATAAGTTGCTCTACAATTTGTTGATCTTCGCGCTTCTGATGATCGGGAGCTCGATCATCATTTCAAAGCTCACCTTGGGCGATTTCGATCGGTTGATGATCGATATCGGCCTGGCCAGTGTGAACCTGTTCGGGGTCCTGATCGCCATCTTTATCGGCATCGGCTTAGTCAGCAAGGAGATCGACAAAAAGACGATCTATACGATCGTGTCCAAGCCGGTGGCCCGGTATCAATTCCTGTTGGGCAAGTACCTGGGCCTGCTGGTTACCCTGTTGATCAATACCACGATCATGACGGGCGGGTTATTGGTGGTCTTGTGGGCGAGAAATGTGACGGTCGAAGGTCTGTTGTTTCAGGCGGTGGGGATGATTTTTGTCGAGTTCATGGTGATGACGGCGGTGGCGATGCTGTTTTCGACCTTTACGAGCACGACGTTGAGCGCCATCTTCACCCTGGCGATCTACGTGATCGGGCACCTGACGCCGGATCTCAAAACCTTCGGCGAAAAGATGGACGAGCTGGGTCGCCTGGTCATGAACGGGCTCTATTACACGCTGCCGAATCTCGAACGGTTCAACCTCAAGGGGCATGTCATCCATCACCAAGCCATCAGCGGAACCGACCTGGTCTTGATCGCGTGCTACGGTCTCGCCTATACCGCCATGCTCCTCTTCCTGGCCGCGTTGATCTTTGAACGGCGCGACTTTCGCTGACTGTATTGATTGTGCGGGCTGGTGGCCCTTTTTTTCTGAGCCGTGCGGAGTGCACGGGTCGAGCTGGTGTGTGTTCTGACATGCCGACAGTGATGGCGTCCGTGCAGGGGAGGGGCGGGGTCATGCTGGCTGCTCTTGTGGCCTGGTGGCTCCTTGTCGCCGGTGGGCAGGCCCAAGGAGGACAGGAAACGATCGTGCTGCCACAGCCTCTTCCGCCACAAGTGGAGCGCATTGAACTGGTCTGGTCCAATGGATCGGAGCCGACGGTAACCGTGAACCCGGTCGAGCCTGTCGCGATCCGTGGGGCGCGGTTGACGGGGACCGAGGTGCGACTCACGGCCGGCGACAACCGACTCAGGCCGTTTGGCTCTTGTCTGGTGCACTGGCAGCAACAAGGTGAGGCTGTGGTAGTCCGATTTACCGGGAGGTCGAAGGGACCCTGCGGCTTGGTGTGGTTTTTCGGTGGCCCGGCACAGGCCGTCGATGCGCTGTCGTTCCAGTCGTTGCATGTGAGGGGGACAGCCTCGAACCAGATTGAACTGGGGGTGGCCGACCAGTACTGGTGGGATCAGGACGATCATGTCCCGTTCTCGACCACGGGTGGGACCTTTGATGTGGCCACCCCTCTTGCGCAATTGGCCGGCCGTGTACATGTGGGCGCTCTCGTCGCACTCATCATGACCACGAGGAAGCTGCCTACAGAGCTGAGGATCGATCGCGCGTGGTTTGAAGCGCATCCTGCCCCACCAGCGGTCACCATGGAGCGAGGCCTGTGGGTCTGGGATCTGCGCAAGGCTTCCGAGCAAGCGAATCGTGTGGCCGAGACCTGCCGGTCTATTGGTTGCCGGAGGCTCGCCCTTCAAATGCCGGCTTTGGCCGATCCTGATTCGGCCTGGATAGCCTTTCGCTCGCTGATACGTCGTTGGCAGGATGAAGGATTCGACGTCTATGCTCTTGATGGTGATCCGAACACGATCAAGCAGCCAGGCCCGTTGTTGTCCACCATTGAGCGGTTGATGGCTGAACTAGGCGAGTCAATGCCCATTGGTCTGCAACTTGACATCGAACCCTACCTGCTCGGCGAAGTGCGAACCGACCTTTCGTGGTATCGCGCATACCTGACGCTGCTCCAGCAAGTTCGACGATCGCTCCCGGCAGGAGTCCCGCTGTCAGTCGTGGTGCCTTTTTGGTTCACATCGGTCATGGTGGATGGCCTTCCCTTAGCACAACGTATATTTGAAGCGGCCGATGAGGTTGTGGTGATGAATTATCGTTCCGATGTACAAGAGGCCCGGGCCTTGATCGAGGACTGGGGGAGATATGGTCTTGTATTTGGAAAACCTGTGTGGGGCGCCATTGAAACGAGACCCCTGCCAGACGAACGCCATCTGATCCTTCAACGGGTGGATCGTTGGGAAGAGGCCACCGCCTTTTGTGATCCCGCGGCAGGGCAACTGATTTTGGCCAAGCCCTCCCGGCCACGAGAGGGACTGTTCTATTTGCGTGAGGCAGCTCAGTTTGTGGTTCGTGGTGAATGGCTCAGTTATGCGGGCCACTCCAAAGAAACGGTTGCCCAGGTCATGGAACAGTGGGCACGCGAAGCAGGATCTGTGGGGATAGCCGGGCTCATGGTTCATGACTGGGAAGGCTACGAACAATTGCCTGGCGCTTCGCCGCTATCGAGCACGTCTCTCAATGGGGGTGATGAGCGAGATCCCCGCGAATGACGGGCTCTGGGACAAGCGGGCCACGGTGTTCGCAGGACAACACTTAAGAAATCCTTCCAGAAACCGACAACGATTCTACGAAGTGTGGTCAACCATCGCGGATCACCGTTCTCCCTCTTCATGGTAACGAGACACTGGCTTCTCGTAGTGCTTGGAATGCTCGTTGTCCTGCTTGGATGGTGGGCCGGGTCGGACCCTGCTGTGCTCATGGCCTTGCGCGGACACCGCATGGTGATCTTCCCGGGAGTGACTGGTCCCTCGACTCTGTCCATGGTGCAAGACGAGGGCCCAACTCCTTGGTCTCGGTATGCGGAAGGGGAGAGGCACCGGCTGGCCATTTTGTTGACGGACCCTCAGTCACCGTGGCTGGCCTTAGCCCATGGGCTCAAGGCCAAGGGGATCCCATTCCTCATTACGGATCAACCCAGTCGAGCTCTGAACCACCACGTTGTCCTCGTCTATCCGTTCCTCTCCGGAAAAGTGTTAAACCGTGAGGCCATCCAACAGTTGGCAGCCCATCCGGCTCGGGGAGGGACACTGATTGCCTGTGGGACGATCGGTGGGGGACTCGAAGAGGTGTTTGGTATCGCCCATCAACGTGAGCCTTCCTATCCGGCCGCTCTTCTTGTCCATGATGAGCCTTGGACATTGAAAGGAGTGAGCTCTTCCCAAGAGGCGTCCGCACCAGGCCAAGAGGCGTCCGCACCAGAGTGGGGCGTCCCCCTTCGCCATCCCCAGGGCAGTGAGCCACCTATCGGAGTCACCTCCTATCGCCCCTCGACCGCGACGGTTTTAGCCTCCTACGATGATGGTTCTGCCGCCATCCTGCAGCGGGCGATTGGGTCTGGATGGGCGGTGGCAGTCGGGGTGGATCTCGGCTATGTGATGTGGCGAGGACAGACCTTGCGGGCCGAGGGGTTTTCCGGTTCGTTCAATAATCGCTTTACACCCGGCACCGATAGTTTGCTTCTGTTGGTCGAAGCCCTGTATCGCCGCGGTGAGCCGTGGGCCGTGACTCTTGATCCGACCCCTGAAGGAAAGGCCATGACCGTGCTCCTCACGCACGATGTGGATGCCCAGACGTCCATGCACAACGCCCTGACCTTTGCCAAGGAAGAACAGGCCCGCGGGGTGCGGGGAACGTTCTTTATCCAAACAAAGTACATCCGGGACTTTAATGACGAGGTCTTCCTGACGGATCAGTGGGTGACAGACTTGCGGGCGGTCGCAGCCATGGGGATGGATGTTGGCAGCCACACGGTCGCCCATTCAAAGGTGTTTGATCGGTTTCCCCTCGGCACGGGGACCGAACAGTACCCGGACTATCGCCCCATTGTGACGGGCCGTCTATCGGCTCAAGGGGCCACGGTGTTTGGAGAGCTACGGGTGAGCAAGTTTCTGCTTGAGACCCTCGCGCCTGGTGTGGGAGTTCGATCGTTTCGGGCCGGGGAACTGGCCTATCCCCTTACCCTGCCACAGGCACTGGAGGCGACCGGCTATTCGTATGATTCAACCGCCACGGCCAATACGGCCTTAACCCATTTGCCCTACCGTTTGACGAAGGATCGCATGCAGACCACGGCCGTTGATGTGTATGAATTTCCTGTGACGATCGAAGACGAAGAACTGCCGCCACTCGGAGAACGACTGCCGGATGCCTTGCGCTTGGCCGAACGACTGAGGGCCTATGGCGGAGTAATGACGGTGCTGATTCACCCCAATATCCTCGACCACAAGTTGCGGTTCGAGACCGGCTTGATTGAGGCTCTGCAAACGACTGCCTGGATCGGCGCGCTCGATGAGTTTGGAGACTGGTGGAGGGGCCGGGATCACGTCGAGGTCGATGTGGTCGAAACGAAGCAAGGTGTTTATCTGCGTCTGGCAGCCCACGATGCCGTCCGCGATCTCACTGTGCTTCTTCCATCGTCCTGCAGAGTCAGCGGTTCACCTGTCGAAGGGACCTTGATCACATCTCCTCGACCGTGGGCCTCGAGCGCCGTGGTCGTGTCGCTGGCCTCTGATTCTCAACGGGTGATTCCGTTGGATGGCTGCCGGGCAAATGGATCATCGTGAGACGTGATTGTCACGCACTTCCAGGAACCGAACCGGCTCGCTGAACTCTTTGTCAGCTTGTCACGGCGCCTTCCGATGCCGATGAGACGTGTCTGGCGTATTTAGCCATGACACCGGAGGTATAGCGGGGAACCGGGTGCTTGACTTTTTTGAGCCGCGCCGCGATCTCTTTTTGCGTCAGCTTGACGTCGAGCCGGCGTTTTGGGATATCGAATGTGACCACGTCGCCGTTCTTGAGCGCCGCGATCGGCCCACCTCGCACGGCTTCCGGCGCGACGTGCCCGGCCATAAGACCATGCGTCGCTCCTGAAAATCGCCCGTCGGTCAACAGTGCCACAGAATCGCCAAGACCGGCGCCGACAATGGCGGCGGTGACCCCCAACATCTCCCGCATGCCGGGTCCTCCGGCCGGTCCTTCATAACGAATCACAACAACGTCGCCCGCTTTGATGTGTCCAGCCTTGACGGCGACGAAGGCATCTTCTTCCCGATCGAAGACTTTGGCCGGTCCCTGGAACTTCATAATGGAATGGCCCGCCACCTTGACCACACAGCCTTCCGGAGCCAGATTGCCTTTGAGAATGACAAGGCCACCGGTCGGCTTGATCGGATTGGACAGGGGACGAACCACCTCTTGGCCCGGTGTCTCGGCCGCGCGACTGGCCTCTTGGCTGATCGTCCGTCCGGTCACGGTCGGTTGATCTCCATGGAGAAGGCCGGCGTCGAGCAACCGCTTGGCGACCAATGTCGTTCCTCCGGCCGCATAAAGATCGGCGGCGGTGAACCGGCCACCCGGCTTCAGATCCGCTAGCAACGGCACCTTCCTATTGATCTTGTCGAAATCGTCGATGCTCAGTTTGACGCCGGACTCTCGCGCGACGGCGAGCAAATGCAGGACGGCGTTCGTCGATCCACCTGTCGTAGCAACAGCGGCAATGGCGTTTTCTATGGACTTTCTGGTGATGATCCGGCGAGGACGCAGGTCATTTTTTATCAGATCCATCACCAGTTTGCCGCATTCAAAGGCGACGTCGTCTTTATGACTGTCCATAGCGGGGACGCCGTTACGGCCCATCGGTGAGATGCCGAGGAATTCAAACGCGATCGCCATGGTATTGGCCGTGAATTGCCCGCCGCAGGCTCCGGGCCCCGGACAGGCATGATCTTCAAGATCTTTCAGCTCACGGTCCGTCATCTTGCCGGCGGCATGTTTACCGACCGCTTCAAAGACATCCTGAATGGTCACGTCGTGACCTTGAAATTGGCCGGGCATGATCGAGCCGCCGTACAGCATGAGTGACGGCAGGTTCAATCGCGCGAGCGCCATGACGGTCCCAGGTATCGTCTTGTCGCAACCGGACAGTGCGACGACCGCATCGAACAGGTGCCCGCGCGCCACTAATTCGATTGAATCAGCGATGACCTCTCGGCTGATCAGGGACGCTTTCATTCCTTCGGTCCCCATCGAAATTCCGTCCGATACGGCGATGGTGTTGTATTCGATCGGGGTACCGCCCGCGGCACGAATCCCGGCTTTGACCCGCTCCGACAACCGCCGGAGATGGTAATTGCACGGCATCACCTCGATCCAGGTATTGGCCACACCGACAATGGGCTTTGCCAGATCATCATCGGTGAATCCTACGGCTTTCAGCATCGCCCGTGCCGGAGCCCGCGATGGTCCGACCAGGAGATCGCGGCTTTTGAGCTTCAATTCTTTTGGCATACCCCGGGTCCCGTTCCTTTCCGCCGCCCTACGTTGAACATTAGGGCACATGTGTTTTTGGGTGCGCGCGGATTGACTCCGTCCTCGTTACTGAACGGACATGTCGGTCGGCGGGACAGGCGGATGTCCCTCCATTCCCTCATATGGATTTTTCTTATGATGAGGATAGGCGCCGTAGGTCCCGCCGCCGTGCGGCCCTCCATAAGAAGATTTTCCGTGCTCCCGCAAGACCTTTTCGTGCTCGGTTTTTTCTTTTTCACGCTGCTCCGGTGTCAACAGACCCAGCACGTCTCTCCTCATCTTGATGGCGGTCAGACGAAGCGCCACCCGCTGCTCGGCGCTCTGTTTCAGCTTCGCTTCGATGGCGGCAAGATCAGTTTTTTCGTCTTCGATCAGCGCCTTGATCTCGCGCTCGGTGATTTGGATTTCGGCCTCGGCCTTGATGCGCGCCTTGTCCAGGCTTAATTGGAGATCCTTCAACTTGGCCACTTGGTCGGGCGTCAATCCAATGTCTTTTTCATGTTTCAGCAGGTGGCGGATCAAATGACCGGTCCCTCCGTGCATGAAAGACTTGCCATATCCTCCCATCTTGCCGTGACCGCCGTAGCCGTAACCAGGTTCGTTGGCCCACGAAGCTCCAACTCCGCATGTCAGCACCACCGCCGCTGTTGCGACAACGGATACGATTCCGCTCATGATCGGTTTCATAACCATCCTCCTTCCTCTCTCGCGTAGAGAAGACCATGTGTTCGAGATGATGAGGGGGTAGATTGCCACATTAGTCATGGCAACGCAAGCAAGCGTCGCGGCAAACGCGTGACAAGCGTCTTGAGCTGGAGCGATCCCTAATCTTGTTGGGCTTTGGCGATGATCTCGGATCGAGGATCAGGGTGGCTCTGTCGGGCAAGTTGTCGATAAAGATCCCGCGCCTCGTCCGAGATGACGCGCGGCATGATGATTTGCAGAGTCAGAAGCAAATCACCCTGACCACCGGATGCCGTTGGAAGCCCTTTCCCCTTGAGACGCAATTTGCTTTCCGCGGCACTGCCGGGTGGAATTTTCACGCGCACGGGCTGCGTAAGGGTCGGGACCGTGACCTCGGCTCCCAAAGCTGCTTCCCACGGCCAAACGGGAAGGATGGCATGGAGGTCGTCGCCTTCTCGATGGAAAACTTTCCCGGGTTTGATTTTGACGTGAAGATAAAGATCCCCGCGTTTTCTGCCGTCTCCTCCAGGCCGGCCTTTTCCGGCGACGCGCATCTTGGTGCCGTCTTGGATACCGGCCGGAATTTTGACCTCGATGACCCTCGACTCCGCACGGGCGCCGGTTCCGAAACAGGCGTGACAGATTCGCCCGCGTAACGAGCCGCTCCCCCCGCACGTGGCGCAAGGAGCCGGCTCCAGCAGCGAGACTCGTTTCGTGACGCCCCAATAGACGTCCCTGAGCGAGACCTCAACGGTAGTCTCGACATCTTCTCCTTGTTCGTTGAATCCTGAAGGAGGGGACTGTCGTTGCTCGCCGAATAAGTTTTCAAAGAAATCTGCGAAACCGCCGCCGCCGAAACCGGTCTGGGTTTGACGGCCCGCGAAGCCGAAATCGTCGGATTTCGCTCTGCTTTTTGTGTGCGTCTCCGACCGGCTCCATGCGGTTGACGAGCTTCGTTGATCGTACTGTTTTCGCTTTTCCGGGTCGGATAACACTTCGTAGGCTTCGTTCAGTTCCTTGAACTTTCTTTCCATTTCCGATTTTGCGGCGCCGGAATGAAGGTCGGGATGATACTGTCTGGCCAAACGACGAAAGGCCTTCTTAATGTCATCAGGGGAGGCGGCTCGCGAAAGCCCCAGAATACGGTAATAATCGCGCGTCGTGGAGCCCATCCGATACCCGTCTGGATTTTCAGGGCGACGTCGCCTGTTTGGCCTTTGCCATCAACTTGCAATAGGCGCAGAGCACGGCCGTTGTGGGTTGACCGCATGCCGAGCAGGGATGAAGAAGAGCCCGGTCATTTTCCGTCATGGTTTGACTGTCGGGGACATTCCGGCTCTGCCGCTCCAGAAATCCCCAGTAGAACGATTGTTTGGTTCCCGGCGACTCGGTCTCCAACCGATTCAACATGTCCTTATACAGAAGCGTTCTGGCTCCCTGCGCCATGGGGCACTCATCGACAATGTACTCGATCTTGTTGAGGATGCAATAGGCGGCCAGTTCTCGTTCGGTCAAACGGTACAGGGGCTTCACTTTTTTGGCGAATCCTTCCATGGAGGCGGGAAGGACCGGTCCTTGTTTATCCAGATAGTCGGTTTGCCAGTGCAGGACGTTGCCCAGTAAGCGCGCGGCTTCGTCGTCGAGGTTGTGCCCGGTCGCTATGACGTCATATCCGTAATCGAGTGCCAGACGATTGAATTGATACCGCTTCAGCGTTCCACAGGTCGAGCAGGGAGGGCGATGCACTAATTCGGCCAGTTCCCGAATCCCGGCGCCCTCTTCCTTTTCAACTTTGTGAAGGCGCAGCGTTGCTCCTCGTGGGCGAGCGACAACGTCCGAGAAACGTTGTACTTTCTCTTGCGAACGGTCGGAATAGCCCGAAATGCCGAGATGAACATATAAGGCGTCCGCTTGGTACCCGATTGTGAGAAGGATGTGCCAGAGTGCCAGACTGTCTTTGCCGCCGGAGACGGCGACAAGAATACGGTCGCGTTTGGCAAACATCGCGTGTGACTTGATCGCTCGATTGACCTGATCGTGCACAAAGCCGATGAAACACGAACCACAAAATGCGGCATGATGTCGGGGTATTTTAATGACGGCGCTGCTTCGGCATTTCACGCAATTCATCGTCCCATGATCTTACGGATTGCTTAAGAAAGAAGCAAATCGTTCAATGGTTTTCTGACCGATGAGGATCTGATAAGGATCTGTTATGCTACAAGAAGTGCCTTGTGAAAAAGGGGAGAAATGAGGTCGAGGTTTTGATAAAAGTTTACATAATCTATCTTATCAGACTATGACATTTGAGATTGTCGATCGCATCCGTAAAGAGCTCTTCATTACCGGCAGCGCTCTGTATGAAATTGTCCTTGCCGTTTCGGAACGTGTCAATCGCAAGGTCCAGATCATTCGCCTTCATTGGCAGGCCTCAGCTCTTCTTCAGCGAATTGACGGGATCGCCATGGAAGCAGGTCGGCAGTTGGCCGACTATATGATTCGTCCCCGCCTCATAAATGAAGAGCCCTCCGTTCTTGCGGCTATAGACGCCATGTTGACTCGCTCGACGACTCAAGTCCATGGTCTTAAGCAGGCCTTGCTGCAAATTGATGCACGAATCCGAGACCTCAAACTTGAAGCTATTCACGAAGATTTGATCAAAATTCAACAAGATTTAAGCGTTCGATCGGCAAGAATTGAACGGGTGGCTGTCACCCGTCGTGCTGCGGCGGTCGGCCGATCCCCGCGTGAGTCGCCTCGTTCGTCGTCCGTTCATCTTGTCGCGGTGATGCGTGGGGCCTTTCTGTTGGCGCCGTCGGATGATTTGGTGTTTCAACCCGATGATATTGTCGTGTTGATCGGCCTGGAATCCGAACTGTCTTCGTGTGTGACATGGTTCACGACTCAGTGATCGTACGCCGTTCGCTCACCCAAGCGACGAAAGCCCTGAGCCCACACGGTAGCCTTCATTTCCCTCAAGAAATGTGCGAGTATTTAAAAAAGGGGACGTAATTCGATGGCCAGATTTTTAGTAATTCTCTTGCTGATGGCTGTAACGGGACCATCTTTTGTCGAGCTTGCCTGTGCAGAAGAACGAGAGGCTGCCAGTACGTTACGAACCGAGCTGCCCGGCATTCGCCTCCTCGAGGAAATCCAAACCGTCATTACCAGTTTGGCAGAAGAGGTGAAACCGTCGGTCGTGAATCTTTTTCCGGTCCCCCCGAGCGGGCGTCTGCGTGATGGAATGAAGACGCCGACTCCCAATGGACCGGGGTCGGGTTCCGGCTTTATTGTCGATAGTGACGGTTACATCATTACCAATCACCATGTAATTGGCGATGCCGTTGAAGTCGAGGTTCGGTTTGCGGACAAAAGTAACCTGATCGCTCAGGTGATTGGTAGAGATCCGGACACGGATTTGGCTCTTCTCAAGGTCACGCCGGACCGGCCGCTGCCCAGCGCGCGATTCGGCGATTCTTCTTCCGTCAAAGTCGGACAATGGGTCCTTGCCGTAGGAAATCCGTTCGGTCTTGACCGCACGGTCACATTGGGGGTCGTGAGCGGCATCGGGCGGGAAAACGTCAATTTATCCCGATACGAGAATTTCATTCAAACCGATGCGTCGATCAATCCCGGCAATTCTGGCGGGCCTCTTTTCAATCTTCATGGTGAGGTCATCGGCATCAACACCGCGATCATTAACTTTGCTCAAGGTATCGGGTTTGCCATTCCGTCGAATATGGCGAAGCAGGTTATTGAGCAGCTTCGAGTCAAGGGAAAAGTTGAACGTGGATGGCTTGGAGTCGGCATTCAACCTCTGACGCCGGATTTGGCAAAGCAATTCGGAGTGTCGGAGCATGAAGGAGTGTTAGTCAACGAAGTGTTTGACGGTGACCCCGCCTTCGTCGCAGGCATGAAACCGGGAGATATCATCATCAGTCTCAATGGGATCGTAGTAGATTCACCCAATCGGCTCTCGAGGTTGATCGGTACGTTCTCTCCCGGCAGTACCATCAAAATTGAGGTGGTCCGAGACCGTGCGCGTCTTATTCTGAATGTTCCTTTGACAGCGAGACGAGATACGCCGGTCGTCGCCGCTCTGCCCCAAGCCAAGGGAGAGGAGAGACTTGGACTGAGTATCCAAGACTTGACACCGGCGTTGGCGGAGAAGTTCAAGCTGAGGGAGGCCCATGGCGTCCTCATCGCCAAGGTGGAAAGCGGCAGCCTTGCCCACGCTGAGGGCTTACGCGAAGGCGACTTGATCAAAGAGATAAACCGAATCGAAGTGTTGACCGTCCAAGACTTTAATGAAGCGCTCGGGCGGATTCGTCGCGGAGATTCGGTTCTCCTCCGAGTCTTTCGCGAGGGGCAAGCGTTCTATGTTGTGCTCAAAGTGAACCAGTAAATACAGCTCCGTAAACCGGATCCCCGTCCGTCACATCTCGGCTTCGCTCAGGGAAACGCGGCGGCGTGCCGCTCCGCTTTATGCTGCTCGACAATTCTGGCGGCCAATTCGTTGGGAACGTCCTCGTACCGTGAAAATTCCATCACATAGGTTCCGCGTCCTCCGGTCAGGCTGTTGAGCGTTGTTGTGTAGGTAAGCAATTCGGCGAGCGGGACGAGCGCGTGAATTCGTTCGATCTGAGCGTCCGCATTGACAGACTGAATACGGCCCCGTCGCCCGCTTAAATCGCCCATCACTGCTCCAACAGCGTCCGCCGGGGTTTCGATCTCGACGGCCATGATCGGCTCGAGTAACACCGGGTGGGCGGTTTCCGTGGCTTTTTTAAAGGCCATGGCACCTGCGATTTTGAACGCCAGCTCGGAAGAATCGACGACGTGATAGGACCCATCATAGACGGCCACATGAACATCGACGACCGGAAATCCTCCCAAGACACCTTCGCGCATCGCCTCGACTACCCCCTTTTCAATTGCGGGGATGAAGTTTCGAGGAATAACCCCGCCGACGATTCGATTCTCGAACAGAAATCCTTTGCCGCGCGGCAAAGGGGCCACCTCAAGCCAACAGTCTCCGTATTGCCCGTGGCCTCCGGTTTGTTTTTTATATTTGCCTTGCGCATGAGATACCGTGCGGACAGTCTCGCGGTATGGAATCTTCGGCGCATGCAGCGAAACCTCGGTACCGAATTTTCTGCGAAGTCTCTCCAGCGCCAAGTCGATATGGAGCTGGCCCAGCCCGCTCAGCACCATCTCTTTGGTTTCTGCGTTGCGCGCAAATTCCAACGTGGGGTCCTCTTCGATGAGCTTATGAAGACCAAGGCCCACTTTCTCGATTTCCACCTTTGACTTGGCTTCGATGGCATACGAGAGGACCGGTCTCGGCAATCCGAGGTCGGGATACCGAACCGGATCCCTTTCTTGGCAGAGGGTATCGCCCGTATGCGTATCGTGCAGCTTTCCAATGGCGATGATGTCTCCCGCCTTGGCCGATCCAACCAGCGTGTGCCGTTTCCCCAAAAGGGTGTAGAAATGTCCCAGTTTCTCGCGCGATTGTCTCGACGCATTCCACACGGTTGAGTCGGCCTGAACGGCTCCTGAAAAGACACGGCAATATGACAGTCGCCCCACGAAGGGATCGATCAGGGTTTTAAATACCAAGGCCGAAAACGGCTCCTGCTCGGTTCCCCTCCACGTGCAGGGTTGACCGGTGTTGGGATGTGTGCCGGGTAAAGGATGGGCCGTCCCTTGCTCGCTTGGTGACGGCAATAATGCTACGACTGCATTCAGCAAGGTCCAGATACCGACAGTCTGTAAAGCTGAACCGGCGTAGAGGGGAATCAGGCGCCGGGTCAAGACAGCGGAACGCAGCCCTGTGAGAAGAGTATCGTGAGGCAGATCTTCTTGGGCAAGATACGCTTCAAGAAGAGTTTCGTCGCTCTCTGCGACCATTTCGACGAGTTGCCTCCGTTTTTCTTTGAAGGCTAATTCCAACGTGGGCGGGATTGGTAGGAGTTGGGGCTTCGCGGTATGAGAAACCGAGCGAACGAATGATCCGCTGAGAAGGTCGATAACTCCTTCGAGTTGAGGACCAAGCCCGACCGGTACGACCATGGGAATCGGCTGACAATGAAGTTGCGTACGGCAGGCTTCCAAGGCTCGATCGATTGACGCCCCTTCGCGATCCAATCCATTCACAAACACCAGGCTGGGAAGGGCAAGTTCTTCGATCCGTCTCCAGAGACGTGTCAATTCCGTCCGAATGGCACCTTGGCTGTCAAGGACAACGATTACCGCATCAACGGCCCGCAGCGCGGCGAGGGGTTCGCCGATTAAGCTCAGGGCTCCGGGGGTATCCAGAAGAGTGATATGGGTTTGATTCCAGGAGAAGCGGAGCACGCTGGTGCTGACGGAGCAATGATGGTGAAGCTCCTCCGGCTCGAAGTCCGAAACGGTCGTTCCCTCTGTGATCGATCCGATGGCGGGAATGGCTCCTCCGACAAAAAGGAGCGCCTCACTGAGGGATGTCTTGCCCGCGCCGGCATGAGACACAATGGCGACATTTCTGATGGGCACCGCACAGATGTCTTCCATGGCCTGCCCTCCTCTAGAAGAAGTGGAAAGATGGTGATGGCGAGTACGATCCTCCTTGTTTTGTCTTATTCCCAGGCGGCCGTCCTTGTGAGCCACCCTTCGTCCGCAAAGCTGACATAGCGCCCGTCTCCGATGATCACGTGATCGAGCACGGAGATTCCAAGCAATCGACCGGCGGCGACCAAACGATCTGTCAGCCGACGATCTTCTTGGCTTGGCGTCGGGTCGCCGCTGGGGTGATTATGCAAGAAAATAACACCAGCGGCCGATTCGCGTATGGCCGATGCAAACACTTCCCGGGGATGAACGATGCTGAGCGTCAGGCTTCCTTCGGAAATCGTGGTTTCTTTGATGATCGCGTTCTTGGCATCGAGCAGCACAACTTTAAACAGCTCCTGTTTTCGGTCACGAAGAATGGGATAAAAGTGGCGAAAAAGATCGGCGCTTGATGAAACGCGCATGCCCGTTGAGAGAGGAGTCGCGAGCGATCTTCGCCCTAATTCTAACGCCGCTTTGAGCTGTGCTGCTTTGGCCGGGCCCACACCTTCGATCGAGCACAGTTCCTCCACGCCGGATTTGACCAGGCCGCCAAGGCCTCCAACATGATGCAGGAGTTCCATCGCAACCTGCACGGCTGATGAATCGCGTCTCCCTGTTCTCAGCAAAATCGCAAGCAATTGGGCATCGGAAAGGGCGTCAGGCCCTTTGCTCAGAAGCCGCTCACGAGGCCGCTCGCTTGCGGGCCAATAGGGAATTCCCTTGGCCGCCATAATTTCACCCGTCCAACCTTCAAAGGACAAAAAAATGACACCACGGACGTTTTTGTTCTAGGGAAATAGGTCGCATTGAACCGTCCGTTGAAGCTGCAAACTCATAACACATTGAAATATCAATGCTCTTAAAATTGGTTCGTCTTTTGCTAGTTAGTGTGACAGAAGTGAACATATTCACCTGAGGAGGGAGTGATGGAATGTCCAAAGTGCAAAGGGCTTATGATGTTGGAGCGGTTCTCTGATTTTTTTCTCGTTTTCTATGCATGGAAATGTATTAACTGCGGCGCAATTATTGACCGGACCATCTCCACGAATCGACGCAAGAGCCTTGCAGCTCGAGAGCAGCAGCCTGTCGCCGTTCGCTAATGGCAACCGGCCGTTTCGAGGTCGGATCGTCATCACGGGGCTCTTATCCTCCACCCTCGTGAAGATGGTGTGGAACGATCGGGTTACAAAGAATCCATGGCTACCTGTTAGCCATTATAGGCTCTCTCCCAGTTGATGGTCAAAATATGCTTTTATTTTATGATGCGACGTCCTGAGGACAGAGTAATAACACAACGTGGGAATTCGTTTGCCGTTTATCTGACAGGCCGGTACCCGTCAACAAGTTCAATTTCTTGACCCTCTCAAAAACGCTGTGTTACAGTCATTCCCGGTCGTAAGCTGGGTCGCTCGCCTTTTTCATGCGCGTCATCGCTGGAACTCACCGTGGCCGACGTCTTCGTCACCCTCAGGGGTTAAGGCTCCGTCCTACTTCCGAGAAAGTTCGAGAAGCCCTGTTCTCTATTCTTGGTAATCGTCTTCCACACTGCCGATTTCTTGATCTCTATGCTGGCACAGGAGCCATGGCGATCGAGGCCTTAAGTCGAGGGGCCTCACACGCAACGTGCGTCGAGTCTGATCCTGCGGCGCTGAAATTGTTGAGGCAAAATGTGCACGATTGCGCAATGGCCTCTTCTCTAACTTTATATGCTCAACCTGTCGAGCGGTTCTTATCGCATCCTGATCTATGGGGGGGAGAGTATGATGTCGTATTTGCTGATCCTCCTTATACAATGGTCACGGAACTGACGTCGATTTTCATGAATTCGGCCATTGACCGCCTTCTCGCTCCGGATTCTTGGTTTATTATCGAGCATGCGGCAAAAACGAAACTCCCCCCCCTGCTCGGATCATGCGTCCACTTGCGCAGCTATCGTTATGGCGATACGGCCCTCTCTCTGTATTCACGAATAAACCAGACACCGTCATGAAAATAGGGGTGTATCCAGGAACGTTCGATCCTATTACGCACGGACATACGGACATCATTACCAGAAGCCTTCGCGTCTTCGACATCGTTGTGGTCGCCGTCGCACCGAATCCTGATAAACATCCGCTGTTTAATCTGGCCGAGCGGCTTGAAATGGTAAAGTGGGTCACAAAAGATCTGAAACAGGTCAAGGTCACTTCGTTTGAGGGATTGCTGGTCGAATATGTTGAACAATCAGGAGCCCACGCCATTATCCGAGGCTTGCGTGCCATTTCTGACTTTGAACACGAATTTCAAATGGCTCTCGTCAACAGAAAGTTGGCCCGGAATGTTGAAACGGTCTTCTTGATGCCGAGTGAGGAATACTCCTACCTCTCTTCCACCATCATTAAGGATGTTGCTAAGCACGGCGGTTCTCTGACGGAGTTTCTTCATCCTGAGGTCGCGCAACGTTTGCGGGAACGAATCAAGAGTGTTGTCCTATGAAACTGGCTGCGCGGGTCAATAAGATTACTCCCTCCCCTACCTTAGCCATGACGGCGACGGCCAAAGCGATGGCGGCGCAAGGCATCGATGTGGTGGATTTTTCATCCGGCGAACCGGATTTTGACACGCCGGAGCCGGTGAAGGCGGCCGCGGAAGCGGCCATTCGAGCCGGTTTTACGAAGTATACGCCGTCGTCTGGCATTGACGAGCTTCGTCAGGCCATTATGGAGAAGTTTCAGAGCGAATTCGGATTACGGTACGAGAAGTCCCAAATTCTCGTGTCCTGCGGAGCGAAACATTCCTTATATAACTTAGCCCAGGCCTATCTGGAGGCCGGCGATGAAGTGATCATTGTCGCTCCTTATTGGGTTTCGTATGTCGATCAAGCGCTGCTCAACGATGCAACGCCGGTGTTCCTCCAGACCAGTGAAAATAGCGGTTACGCCATCGATGTAGATGACTTGCGACGTTCAATCACCCCGCGGACCAAGGCGATCGTCATCAACAGCCCCTGCAACCCGACGGGAGCGACGTACGATCGAAAGACGTTACAATCGATCGCCGAGATGGCTGTGCGTCATCACCTTTTGATTATCTCCGACGAGATTTATGAAAAGATCGTCTATGACGGTGTCACGCACGTGAGCATTGCTTCACTGGGACCAGAAGTGGCGGCCCAGACCGTCGTTATCAATGGCGTCTCGAAGGCCTATGCGATGACCGGTTGGCGAATTGGCTATGCGGCTGGGCCGAAAGAGATCCTGACGGCAATGGCCAATATCCAGAGCCAGAGCACATCGAATCCCTGCTCAATTTCGCAGAAGGCCGCTGTCGCCGCTCTCAAACTTGGCGCATCGTTCACTGAAAAAATGGTGACTGAATTCGATCGTCGCCGCAGGACGATGATTAACAGATTGAATCAAATCTCAGGAGTTACGTGCCGTATGCCAACGGGGGCGTTTTATGCGTTTCCCAATATTAGGGGAATTCTGGGAAGGCGCGGGCCTGACGGTCCGATTCACTCCCCACAGGCTTTGGCGGATTACCTCTTAAAACATGCCCATGTGGCCGTTGTGCCTGGAGAGCCATTTGGGAGCAAAGAACACATCCGGCTTTCCTATGCCACCAGTATGGATGCAATCAATCGAGGGCTTGACCGTCTTGCGGAGGCGGTCCAAAAGCTACAAACTTGACCGAAGACCCCTTGACTCCCGGCATCTCGCGGTTATCTTCACCCCGTTCCTTTCATTTACTGTAACTCAGGAGAGCGCCGTGCCGATCTACGAATATATGTGCCAAGGCTGCGCCTACAAGTTTGAAGTCAAACAAAGCATCAAGGACGAACCGGTCGCCATCTGCTCGCGCTGTGGGAAATCGGTGAGTCGCATTATTTCTCCACCTGCGATTATGTTCAAAGGGAGCGGCTGGTACATTACGGATTATTCCGACAAACTGAAACCGCCCTCCGGCGACGCAACGGACGTATCAACATCCTCCAAAAAAGAGACGGCGACGGCAACCGCTCCTGCTGCTGCACCGACTCCGGCAGTCGCCTCATCCTCTTCAGGGGGAGGTACCGCCTCGGGAAGTTCTTCACCATCACATTGATCGGTATCCCTCTCGTGCGAGAAGGTCAATCTGCCTTAGATAGATGGAAGACCTATCGCTTTGTCGCCGACGACTTTTTTGTTGGCGAGCGTCTGGGTGATTTCTGGGTAGGGTTGCTCACTCCCTTTTGGGCTTTTGAGGATTTCGCCTGGAATGTTGCAACTTGACGCTGTAAGCTGTTGATCAGACTTGTCTTTTCACGATTCAGCCGACTTAACTCATCAACGTGTGTTTGGAGATCGCGCTTGGCTTTGGTCAATTCATCAACTTGTGACCGGAGTTCAGACTTTTCGGCTTCCAGAGTCTGAATTTCAGCCCGTAATTGTTCAATCTGAGCTTGCAGCGCTGGGGGCCAGTACTCACATCCTGAGAGACTCACGATCAGTACGAAACATACGGTCAGGCCTATGCACCGCTGCACCCATCGTTTGTCCAACATTCTTTTTGCTAACATTCCGCCGTTCCTTCTGTTTCAATTCTGATTCTTCATTCTCAGCGCAGTTTGCAACATCGCTCGTGTCACGGCTCCTTCACGGATGATCTGGATTGTTTCCCGGACATCGACAACAGTGGATGGTGCTCCTCCCGGCGTCGTTCCTCCGTCGATCACCAGATCGATTTCCGAACCCAATGTCTTGACGACCTCAGCCGCCGTGGTAGCCGGAAGATCGCCGGATCGATTGGCGCTGGTTCCGGTCAAAGGCCCGACATATTTTAAAATATTCTGTAACGGCGAACAGGACGTCAACCGGACACCAACCATTCCGGTTCCCGCCGTGAGGGCAGATGGGAGCGACGGCTTTGCCGGAAACAGAATAGTAAGTGGACCGGGCCAGAAAACATCCATTAACAATGCGGCTGTGGGAGGAACGGACTCCGTCAACAGGGACAGGTGATCCATCGTGCCGATCAGCACCAGGATGGGTTTGTGGTCCGGACGACCTTTGATTTGTGCGAGCCGGCCAACGGCCGTTGAGTTGAAGGGGTTCACACCGAGTCCATAATAGGTCTCCGTCGGAAATCCAACCACGCCACCTTGCTCGATGGTCTCCGCGACTGTCCGCGCAAGACGGGGATACTCTTGCTCACAATAGGAAAGGATTGTTGGCATCGATGCAAGGCCTCAAACGGTCGCGGTCAGCGCCCAAACGCGCGACTAGCGATATCCCTGCGGTAGTGGCACCCTTCGAACGAAATGGTCGCTGCTCTTTTATAGGCTTCGGCTTGCGCGTCTTTCAACGAAGCTCCCAGCCCCACCACGCCCAGCACCCGTCCCCCGACGGTAATGATCTCCTGCCCGCGGCGGGCTGTTCCCGCGTGAAACACCATTGACGAAGGGCTTTCCGCCGACGGTAATCCGGAGATCAAGCACCCCTGCCGATACGAGCCCGGATATCCTTCCGATGCCATTACGACGCAGACGGCCGCATCATGATGCCATTCGACGGTCATTTGATCTAATCGATGTTCAACGACCGCCTCGATAATGTCGAGCAAGTCCGTTTTGAGCAGCGGCAGTACCACTTGCGTTTCAGGATCACCCATCCGTGCGTTGAACTCCAGTACGAAGGGTGCTCCGTTCACCACCATCAAGCCGGCATAGATCACCCCTTGAAACGGAGTCCCTAGCCTCGACATTGCATCGACGATCGGTTCTAAAATGTCCCGCGTGACCAGCGCGCGCAGCGCCTCCGTGCCAACCGGCGCCGGGCAGTAGGCGCCCATGCCGCCCGTATTCGGTCCCGTATCTCCGTCCCCTACCCTCTTATGATCCTGCGCTGGCAACATGGGCACGACGGTTCTACCGTCCGTGAACGCCATGATCGTCACTTCCTCTCCCTGCAGCCATTGTTCGATCAAAATCCGCTTGCCGGCCTCGCCGAACACCGCCTTTTCCATAAAATCGACAACGGCGCTGCGCGCCTGGTCCCTCGTCGTCGCGATCACAACCCCTTTCCCTTGCGCAAGGCCATCGGCCTTGATCACGACGGGCATCATCTGTTGCTCGACATAGGCCAATGCTTCGCTCTCCTTGTCGAAATGGACAGCCGTAGGCGTGGGAATCTTTGATCGCCCCATGATCTCCTTTGAGAAAATTTTGCTCGATTCCAACCGCGCCGCCTGCTTCGTCGGGCCGAAGATCTTCAGTTTGGCCCTTCGAAATTCATCAACAATTCCCAATGCAAGCGGGGCCTCCGGTCCGACCACGGTCAGATCGATTCGTTCCCGCTCGACAAAGGCTTTCAAGCCGGCGACATCGTTGGCCTCGATGGGAACACAGGTGGCAAGCGCCTCGATGCCGGCGTTTCCAGGCGCGCAATATAACGTAGGCTTGCGCGGACTTTGTGCCAACTTCCATGTGAGCGCATGCTCACGTCCGCCGCCTCCGACAATGAGAACTTTCATGGCTGCAATGTGGTTCCCAACAAGAAGAGCAGGAAGTTCGACCGATTTTCCAATAGGCTTCCCGCACGCGAGGGGTAAGGTCTGCACTGAATCATGGGCATGCCATCCAGTGGGTATTTTCCCGATGGGGGGCGGCGCGAGACAAGAACCGCGGTCGCCTCACGATCCGATCAGTGGCGGAAATGCCGCATGCCGGTGAGAATCATCGCCATGCCGTGTTCATCAGCGGCCTTGATGACTTCCGCATCGCGGATCGACCCCCCTGGCTGAATCACGGCGGTGATCCCCGCTTGCGCCGCGGCATCAAGGCCGTCGCGGAAGGGGAAAAAGGCATCCGAGGCCATGACACAGCCTTTGATCGGGAGCTGCGCCTTCATCGCCGCCAGCTTGACCGAATCGACTCGGCTCATCTGGCCGGCGCCGATACCGACTGTCTGACCTGGTCTGGCGTACACAATCGCGTTTGATTTGACGTGTTTACAGACTTTCCACGCAAAGGCGCAGGCGGCGTATTCTTCATTTGTTGGCTTGCGCACCGTCGGTACCTGCAGCGTTCGTAGGTCCGGCAATACGCCGAGGTCGCGATCCTGAACGATCAATCCACCGACCAGTTTTTTCAGATCATAGCCGCCCTGCGTCACTTTCGTGAGCGGACCGACGTCCAAAAGGCGAAGATCCTTCTTGCGCTTCAGTTCTATGAGCGCTTCTTCTGTAAACCCGGGAGCCACCACGACCTCGACAAACGTGGAGGTGATCTCCTTGGCCGCCGCCAGATCCACCGGTCGATTGAAGGCGATCACTCCGCCAAAGGCCGAAACGGGATCGGTCTCGCGCGCTTTCACATAGGCTTCCACCGGAGTTTCACCCAAGGCGACGCCGCAAGGGTTGTTATGTTTGATGATGGCGACGGCGCATTCGTCGTATTCCTTGACAAGCTCGAGCGAGGAATTGGCATCAAGAAAATTGTTGTACGACATCGCCTTCCCATGGAGGATTTTTCCGCGTGAAACCGACGGCTCTTGCGATCCAGCCTCGCGATAAAACGCACCTTGCTGATGCGGATTCTCACCGTATCGGAGAATCTCACCCAGTTCAAACTGGAGAGAGAGCAGTTTGGGAAACTTCACCTCCCCGCCCTGTACCTGTCTTTCGAAATAACCGGCGATCAAACTGTCGTATCGCGCCGTATGCTGAAATACCTTCATCGCCAACTCGCGCCGTAGCTCACTTGTGACGGCATTGTTTTTTATGGCATCCAACACGCGCGTGTAATCCGTAGGATCGACGACGACCAGCACGTCTTCATGATTCTTCGCTGCGGACCGCAACATCGATGGTCCGCCGATGTCGATGTTCTCGATGGCTTCTTCAAACCGGCAGTGAGGATTGGCGATCGTGGCCTCAAACGGATAGAGATTGACCACCACGACATCAATGGGGTTGATGTCGTGCTGGGTCATCTGCTCCACATGCGCGGGCACCGACCGCCGACCGAGTAGCCCGCCATGAATCTTGGGATGGAGGGTTTTCACGCGACCGTCGAGAATTTCTGGAGCCCCCGTGTACGAAGCCACATCCGTGACCGTCACACCCGCGTCGCGCAAGGCTTTGGCTGTTCCTCCGGTCGATAAAATTTCCGCGCCGAGGGCCTCGAGTCCCTTGGCCATCTCGACTACGCCAGTCTTGTCCGACACACTGATCAGTGCCCGCTCGATGCCAGCCATGTGCGCGCTCCTTGGCAAGATTTCGGCAATGCTGATTTCTAGCTTGTTGAAGGGTAACGATCGCTTTCGAAAGGCGGGTGCAGGATAGCAGAGGAACGCAAGAGAGTGCAAGAAGCGCGAGAGGAAATTGCTCTTCAATGCCTTTTGACGTTTCCTTCACCGAGGTGTTCCATTTGCTGACAACGTCCCTGGGGGAACGTTCACTTTCCATTTTCTTGCCGGACCAAGAGCACGCAGGCGAACGGTTCGCGAGTGCGAATGGTTCTCACACTTCGTAGAAGGGTTCGTCTCGCCAAAGCTTTGTCTGGGTCCGCTCGGAAGCCATACGAATGTGGCCGATCTTCAGGCCGCCGGCCCCTTGCTGCGTGGCCAGAAACCAGAAAATGGGATGGTTTCAGTCGGATGCCCGTCTTTTTTGACGAGGCTGCTCATCGGGCGTTCCATTCCGAAACAATAAATCGGAGCAGACCCGTGATGCCCGGCGTGGTATCACTGTCGAATGCAACGTTAAGTTCAACCTTGCCGCCTTTGAGTTTCTTGGGATCCAGCGAGTGACTGGCCGGACCACGATTGTCGCTTTGCCAATCGAATCGGACGATCCACTCCGCTTCTTTGTCCGCCGGCGGGATTAATTCGACGATGACAGTATCGTGAAAGAGGTACCCGCCCTCATAATGCCCATCCGGCCAGAACTTTCGTTCGATTTCATAATCTGGCACCCGAGCGCCCAACGTCACGCCGTAAGCCAGCGGTGGACGGTCTTGTCTCACACGGGCTCGTTTGGACAGAAAAATCGTCGAGAGATAGAGGCTTCGACGGTCCTTGCTTTTGGGGTCCGTCAGTTCGCGATAGGTTCGACATGCAGCCGAATCTTCTTCCGCGGTCCGGCGCGTCAAGTACCAGCGCTTTGCTCGAGGTGCCGCCATCGCTTCAAATTGATACAAGACATTAACCGTCTTCCCTTCCGGATCGGCCGGCAAACGGACGTCGGTGATATCCACCCACATATCCACCCGCACGTCGCCGAAAAGAAAGCGGGTAAGGCTTTGGTAGGCCTCTTCGCTATTGACGATTCCGAAGTATCCTGAGTGCGACCGATACGTATAAGCGGTCGCGCAAGGCGCCGACATCTTCCCTGACTTGTTCACTCCCCACACGGATGCGTTTTCAATACGAACGAGCCCGTCGCTTCCATGGCCCGCGAAGGTCCTGGACAGACCCAGGGCCGCTTCATAGTCTCCTCGATTGGTTCCGATCATGCAGAAAAACTTTTCGGAAGGGAAAGCCTCTTCCGGCAACCAAATCGACTCGCTGGGTTTCCTGGTAGAGCTTCTCAAGCTTCAAATAGCCGGCTATTCTCTTCCGGTTGAAATTATTGATGTCATTGGCGCTCAGCCGTGAGGGGACATTGATTCCGGCGTTGTCAATGCCGTTATGAGGAGTCGCATAGGTGAAGACTTTGTCGATGCAAGCCCTGGCTTCGGGTTTGCCCAGAGCGGGGTTTTGCAAAAAAGCGCGGCAGACGAGTCCTCCCATGCAATGGGCCACGAGATAGCACCGAAAAGTTTTGAGCATCACCTCGTTTGCGTGATTGCGACAGACAAGATCGCGGATGCGGAGAACCAATTGGCTTAAGCCTTTGGCGAATTCTTCGATGTCCGGCGTTTTGCCCGATCCCAAGATCCGGGAGGCCTGTTCATAGTAGCGATAGACGATGATCGATCGGCGAGGAATGCCCCCATTCCATGCCTGGTCTCCAGCCCAGTCCGGGTCCATGACGTCAAGTCCGTTGTCAAACACGTCGGAGTAGGCGAAATCGGAGCCCAGTCGCACAACCGGCGACTCAAAGACGAATTTCTTGGCCGGCTTGTCTTGATCAGGGGGGCTCGATAGACCGTCGAGCCAAGATTAAATCCACAAAAGAGATCCGCAGTGGTCTGGTCGATCTCTCCTCACGTCATCGCATAGCCGCGTACATAAATGATCGGATGCCATGGACCGTTTGTATCGGAAGACATGATGGTCGCTCCCCTTCCTCTGCCGGAGCCTGTTGGACAAAACCGCCTTCGGAATTCGCGGCGGATTCTCCGCCGATGAAAAGGCTCCGTCAAGGGCAATCGGCTGGATCCGCCCTCTCTCGGGCTCGGGCAATTGAGCGATTGACGGAGTCGATGCGATGAGGTAATGTTCACACCTGAACATGAGGAGTCTTAAGGAAGCGCGCGGAGGTTTGCTGAACAAACACCTTCTTAATTTTACTAAAGGAGGGACCCTATGTTGGCCAGCCGATTGGTCCGGCTCATTGAGCAACATTCGGAGCAACTGTCCCGTGAACTCAACGAGAAGGTTTGGAACTCTCCCCGTTGTAGCGACCTCCATAAAGTCCCACCGGATGAATTACGGGCCCGCGCCAGCGAAATCTACCGCAACCTGAGCGACTGGTTGTTAGATAAACCAGAAGCCGAAGTCGAAAATCGGTACACGGAGTTGGGTGCGCGTCGGGCCGGACAGGGCGTTGCCTTCAGCCACTTCCTTTGGGCCATCACCGAGACAAAAGCCCATATGTGCGCGTTTATTCAGCGCGAGGGCTTATCTGAAAGCGCGGTGGAACTGCATGGAGAACTGGAGCTGATCTATCTCGTGAACAAATTTTTTGACAGAGCCTTGTATTATGCTGCCGTCGGATATGAACGCGAACGTGCTCGAATTGGAACCAATCTCCGACGACGAAGAGATGACGTTCAGAAAGTTTATTTATAATTATAGCCTCGCGACGGGAGTACGATCGGTTCAGGCTGCACTGTGCCGGTCTCCAGCGTCCCCTCAGCATGAGGGACGCTGGTTTGTTTGTCCGACACCGGGCTGATCATCGTGGAGACGGCTTCAGAATCATCGAAGAGCCGTCTCCACTGCATGTTTCCGCAAGTTCCCTCGACTTCCGACTCCTCCGGTTTATTTGCATTTCTTCGACGGATGGTTTCAGCTTCTTGTTGAGGAAGGACTTTCTCATGAGAAAGTGCGCCGTTTTTAGACGTGAGGGAGAACGGGTGCCTCTCATTCACACGCGGGACGCATGCAAGCAGGAGTGGCAAACAGGGATGGATTGAGCATGCATCTCTCCATCATCATTCCGGCGTATAACGAAGAACGCCTCATTGAGCAGTGCGTGGCTTCGGTCTTTGCTTCGCTGGCCCGTTGCAGCAAACCAGGTCTGACATCAGAGGTGCTGGTCGTCGACAATAATTCGACCGACAGAACGGCTCAGTTGGCACAAGAGGCCGGCGCTCGCGTCGTCTTTGAACCGATCAATCAAATTGGCCGAGCGCGCAACGCCGGAGCAGCCGTGGCGACCGGCGACTGGCTACTTTTTCTGGATGCCGACAGCCTGATGAACCCTGGGTTGTTGGCCGATATTCTGATGACGATTGAACGGAACACGTGTGTCGGCTTGGGCAGCACGCTCTTGATGAAGGATCTACCATGGTGGGCGAAGAACATCTTCTATTTCTGGAGGGGCATGTCTATCGTATGCCGTTGGGCCGCCGGCGCTCTTTTCGTGTGCCGTCGGGACGCGTTTCTCGACGTCGGAGGATTTTCCGAAGACATGTATGCGCTCGAGGAGATTGATCTCAGCCAGCGACTGAAAAAGTGGGGACGGCGGCGCAATCTCCAGTTTGTGATTTTAACGGCCCATCCGCTCGAAACGTCGTCTCGGAAAGTGACGTTGTATTCAAAAACCGAAATCGCGAGGCAGATCTTACGCATTTGTTTTCGTCGAGGTCGAACGTTGCGAGATAAACAGCTTCTGTCTGTCTGGTATGACGGACGGCGCTAACCGTTCTGTCAGACGGCTTCATTGACTTCCCTGCGATGCATTCATAGAATCCAGAACATGACTTCATCGTTCGTTCATCTTCACGTTCACACCCAATTCAGTCTCCTTGACGGCGCCAACCAGATCGATCCCCTGGTTCAACAGGTTCGGGCATTCGGTCAGCCAGCCGTTGCCATCACCGATCATGGCAATATGTTCGGCGCCATTGAATTTTACCGAAAGGCCAAAGACGCCGGCGTCAAACCTATTATCGGCTGCGAAGCCTACATGGCTATGGGCAGCCGCCACGCCAAAAAAGACAGCGGGCTGGCTCACAACGACTATTACCACCTGATTCTATTGGCCAGGAATGTGACCGGCTATCAGAATTTGATCAAACTTGTTAGTAAAGGATACCTTGAAGGTTTTTACTATAAGCCAAGAATAGATAAAGAACTTCTTAGGATTCACCATGAGGGAATCATCGCCCTCTCAGGCTGTCTCAGCGGCGAAATTCCCTATTTGATCAGCCGCAATGACATGGCGGGAGCCATGGCAGTCGCCGGCGAGTTTCAAGAAATTTTCGGCAAAGATCAGTTTTATCTCGAGGTCCAAGCCAATGGCCTCGATCACCAGCGGATTGCCAATGCCGGCTTGATCGAAATCCATAAGAAACTGGGGATTCCTCTGGCCGGGACCAACGATTGCCACTACCTTAAGAAGGAAGACGCCCGACCTCACGAGTTGATGCTGTGCCTTCAGACCGGAAAGACGCTCAGCGATCCATCCAGGATGAAGTTCGATACCGATCAGCTCTACGTCAAGTCCACGGAAGAAATCGCCCCGGCTTTTGCGGAATTTCCTGGAGCGGTGAGCAACACGTGTCGTATCGCCGATGCATGCGAGTTGGAATTGACCCTCAATCGAACGTATCTTCCGCAGTACACAGTGCCGGAGGGATTCAAAGATCGTGAAGCGTATCTGGAGCATCTTGCGCTGGTCGGGCTCAAGGAACGTCTCCAAGAACGACCCAGGACCAGACCAGCCGCTGCCTATGAGTTGCGGCTCCGCGAAGAGTTGATGGTCATCTGTTCGATGGGATTTGCCGGCTATTTTTTGATCGTGTGGGACATTATTCGGTTCGCGCGCTCACGGCGCATTCCTGTGGGACCCGGTCGTGGATCTGCTGCCGGCAGCCTGGTCGCATATGCCTTGCGCATTACCGATCTTGACCCCCTGGAGTATGCCCTTCTGTTTGAGCGGTTTCTAAACCCCGAACGGATATCTCTGCCCGACATCGACATGGATTTTTGCATGGAACGCCGCGGGGAAGTCATCAACTATGTCATTGAGAAATACGGCTCCGACCATGTCGCGCAAATCATTACGTTCGGAACGCTCGGCGCGAAGGCCGCGATTCGCGACGTCGGCCGCGTGCTGGAAATGCCCTATGCCGAAGCGGATAAGGTCGCGAAATTAGTGCCCAACCAGCTCAATATCACCTTGCAAGAGGCGATGGATCTTGAACCGCGGTTACGCGAGCTGGTCCAGACCGACGCGAAAGTCTCGGAGTTGATGAAGATCGCCCAATCGCTGGAAGGTCTCGCGCGGCATGCTTCAACCCATGCGGCCGGCGTGGTGATCTCCGAAGGTCCGCTCACGGATTACGTTCCGCTCTACAAGGGAGCCAACAACGAAATCGTGACCCAATATTCGATGGGTGATATTGAAAAGATTGGATTGGTGAAGTTCGATTTCCTCGGGTTGAAAACGTTGACGATGATCCGACGGGCGGAAACTTTGATCAATGAAAAACGGCCGGATGCCCCTCCCGTGTCGATCGATCAGATTCCGTTTGATGATGAGAAGACCTTTGCGCTGCTTTCTTCCGGCAAGACGACCGGCATTTTCCAGTTGGAAAGTTCCGGAATGCGGGACTTGCTGATGGGATTTCGACCGGACCGGTTCGAAGATATCATCGCGATCATTGCGTTATATCGGCCGGGCCCCATGGATCTTATTCCTGACTTCATCAAGCGCAAGCAAGGCAAGATTCCCATTACCTACGAAACGCCGGAATTGGAGCCGATCCTCAAAGAAACCTACGGTGTCATCGTCTATCAGGAACAAGTCATGGCGATCGCCAACAAAGTGGCGGGGTTTTCAATGGGACAGGCCGACATCCTTCGGCGTGCCATGGGGAAAAAGAAACCGGAAGAAATGGAAAAGCTCCGCGCCAAGTTCCTCGAAGGAGCGATGAAAAACAAGATCCCCGAAAAGAAAGCCGAGCGGCTCTATGAGTTGATTCAGAAGTTCGCCGGGTATGGCTTCAACAAGTCCCATGCCGCCGCGTACGCCGTGCTGTGCTATCAGACTGCATATTTGAAAGCCCACTACCCCACCGAATTCATGGCGGCGCTGATGACGACCGATATGGGCAACACAGACAAAATCATGGGGTATTTTACCGAATGCCGCGAGCTCGGCATTAAAGTCCTCGGACCGGACATCAATGTGAGCGGGAAAAATTTCACCGTCGTTGACGGAGCGATCCGCTTCGGGTTGGCGGCGATCAAGAACGTGGGAGAAGGCGCAGTTGAATCGATCGTGGAAATCCGGAACCGGACCGGCCCCTTTTCATCGCTCTTCGATTTTTGTCGGCGAGTCGATCTCCGGAAAGTCAACAAACGGATGCTGGAAGGATTGATTAAAGCCGGGGCCTTTGATTCGACTGGCGCGAAACGGGCCCAACTGATGGCCGTACTTGATCAGGCCGTTGAGTGTGGCACTGCCGCTCAACGAGAGCGGGATCTTGGTCAAATCAGCATCTTTGGGGAGGAGGCGTCCGGCTGTCTTTCGTCGGGCGATCCGAACACGCCGCAATTGCCATCGGTGCCGGAATGGGACCACGCTCAACGACTGAAGTATGAGCGAGAATTGACGGGGTTTTACATTTCCGCCCATCCCTTGAGCCGATATGAAACGACCATCGGTGCCCTGGCGACGGCGACGACGGCCGACCTGGCCGACATTTCGGACGGGAAAGAAGTCAAACTATGCGGCATTATCGTCACGGTGAAGCCTCTGCTCACTAAAAAGGGTGATAGGATGGCATATTTGGTCCTGGAAGATCTTCACGGCACGGTTGAAGTCATCGTTTTCCCAGATGTGTACAAGACCGTTCAAGAGTGGATCGCTCCCGAAGGACTGATTCGGGTCACCGGCATCATTGACCGTGGAGATAAGGGTACGAAGCTCCGCGCCAGCAAAATCGAACCCTTGGCTGAGGTCCAAAAGCGTGCCGTCAAGCAGGTCCGCATCCGTCTCTCCGACCGACCCGATGCGTTGGATCAACTTCTTCGGCTTCGCGAAGTTCTGCAACGACATCCGGGCGAGGCCACAGTTTCGCTGTCGTTGCAAATGGATGCCATGTTAGAGGCCGAAACGGAGCCGCTGCCTGACCTTACCGTATCTCCCAGCGAACATTTTGTGTCTGACATCGAAGAAGTGCTAGGCAAAGGGGCTCTTTCTTTGCTATCTTGACGCACCCGTAACACAAACTGTCGCGGGGTGAGTGTCCTTCCCCCCAACATTTCATTGGAAGAGGCAGAGGCTATGCGGGATTACTTGGATTTCGAACAGCCCATTCGCGAGGTCGAGGAAAAAATCGAAAAACTGTCGGCTGCCGCAGCAGGCGGCAAGACGGCGGCTCAAGGGGAAATCCGCAAACTCCGCGCCAAGCTGGCTCAGCTCGAGCATGAACTCTATCAGAACCTGACCCCCTGGCAACGAACTCAGTTGGCCCGCCATCCTCAGAGACCCAGCACCCTCGACTACATCAACGAATTGACCAGCGATTTTCTGGAGCTTCACGGGGATCGTGCATTCGGAGACGATCGAGCCATCGTCGGAGGATTCGCGCGATTCAACGACCGAACCGTGATGGTGATCGGACATCAGAAGGGCAAAACGCTTAAAGAACGGATGCAGCGCAACTTCGGCATGCCGAATCCAGAAGGCTACCGCAAGGCGCTGCGATTGATGCGTCTGGCGGAGAAGTTCAACCGCCCCATCATTTCTTTTATCGACACGCCCGGAGCCTACCCCGGCATCGGAGCTGAAGAACGAGGACAGGCGGAAGCGATTGCGCGGAATTTGCTGGTGATGGCCAGGCTTCAGGTTCCCATAGTGTCGATCGTCATCGGCGAGGGAGGAAGCGGCGGAGCCTTAGCATTGGGGGTCGCGGATCGTATTTTGATGTTGGAACACGCCGTCTATTCGGTCATTTCACCGGAAGGCTGTGCGGCCATTCTTTGGGACGATCCAGCCAAGGTTCAGGATGCCGCCTCCGCCTTGAAAATGACCGCGAAAGATCTCCTGAGTCTCGGCGTTATCGATGATATCGTTTCCGAACCCGTAGGCGGCGCGCATCGCGATCCCAAAACCACCTGCGCGTTGGTCGGCAAAGCCATTACCAATCAACTCTTCGATCTGATCGATCTGCCCGTCGAAGACCTCCTGGCCCGCCGAGAAGAAAAATATCGACGAATCGGTGCGGTGTGTGGGGTTTTGCCCGCCTAGCGCCCTTTTACGGCGAGCGATCAGGCGTTGGTTCCTGCATCAGTCCGACACGAAGAAACCGGTCTTCGATGGCGGATTCGATTCTGCGGGTCAGTTCCCGGCGGAACGGTTCAAGGGTCTCATGTTCCAGGTAACGATCGAGCGTCCGCGATAATTTTTTCCGCCAAGCGCGGGCTGATCGTCGCGCTTGCTCCGCCGCGTCAGTCTCCAAGGAGAGGATGTGTCTGATCTCCTGCTCGAAGAAGCCGACGTGTCTGCATTCGTCGTCGAGAATCGATGAGAGATCCGGGCGAATATCGGCGAGGAGCTTGGCAAACTCAAGACCGAGCGTTTCGTACCCGTAGAGATGGACGGCCAATGTCTCCCACCGTTGAGGCATGGAAGGAAGACGGGCCCGTTCATGCGCCCGCCGTCCAAGCAGAAATTCAAATTGTGCGAGGTGATCTTGTTCATCCGCTTCATGTCGTTCAAGAAACGCTTTGACGTTGACCGGCAGGTCTTGCCATTGCGCCGACCGTACGGCCCAGAGCGCCATGGCTTCGGCTTTAAGAAACCGCTCTAACAACGCCTGTTCGCAGACGAGAGGTAATCGAAAAGGTTTCGTTGACGAATGGGACGGCATGATGAACTGCGGCTGATGATACGGGAATTCCAGTCCCACTTCCAAGCCATCTTTCTTGTCCAAGCGCCTTTTCACCCTTGATTCCACAATGCCCCCTTTTGCTATTGCCAGAGCTGTCGACTTTTGAGAGACTACCGCGAGCACCCTACAGAACCACCGAGCGATTGCACCGTTTGGGTACACTCCAGTTTGTCACCAAGGATGGCCTCCGATGAGTCACGCACGAATATGCGACAGTGAGGCCGGGTTTTATTGGCGTCTCGGGCTTCATTTGCTTGGCCTCTGCGTTCTCGCCGCCGTCGTGTTGATCGATACGGGATGCGTGAGTCGAGGCACTTACGAACGGGTGAGAGCCGAGACCGATAAAATGTCTCGATCCTTAATCACGGTTCGCGAGGAAGTCGAGGTGTTACATCGATCCATCCCATCGTTGGAAGCGGCTAACAGAGAGGAAGAACGCGCTGCGGAGGAATTACGAGCGGCCGTTCAACGGGAGGTCGAACTTCTGCCGATCCTGAGACAGCAGGCCTATGAACGGATGGCATCACTGCAAAGTCAAGTTGTGCATTTGGCCGACCAAAGTCGGATGTTGACGAAGCAGATCGCTGCCGCCAAGCGAGAGGCCGACTCTCTCAAAGTTCTCGTCGCTCAATATAAACGAGAAATGGAAGAAGCCCGGATGCTGCCGGAAGCGTCACTCTCTCCGGTAGCACCGGAAACGCCGGCATTGACTGAGTCCCTCGAAGACGCATCGTCTTCCATTGAATCGGTTCCCTCTCCTGTCACGATACCACAGCACGTTGCTCGGACTGACACGATCACGCCGGTGAAACAGACGCCTCTGCCCGGCCCTCCTCAGGCACCAGCTCAAACGGGTCATGAGTCGTGGATCGACGTGATCATGAATTGGCTCTCCAGCGTTTGGAATTGGATACTTGGGCTTTTCGGTTAGGCGCCGGTTTACCCTGAAGAAGTGCAGGATTCCCGTGGGCCACTTGAGGGATCCCGCAGAGGAGTCGCCATTGCAACGTTTACCTCAGTGCGATGGAGATCTCGCTCTCAACAGGCTCCCGATCCGCTATCGAAAACCAGCCGCCGATGGATGTCCTCGAACAGGTCTTGCAGAATGTCATCGACACGGCCATGATCACTCATCAGCATTGAAGAATGCAGCCACGGCGAGAGAAAAGAGATGTCGCTTCGCCGTTCTCTGGTTTGAAGGAAGAACGTCTCTGCACGACCGCCTCGACGGCGATGTCGCGACTGACCATTCCGGATAGAGAGATCCGCCTGGTCTCTTATTTTATGGAGAACGTGGTTTCCTCCGCTTCTTGGGGGCCATGGTTTCTGCTGTCGTCTTTGGAGAGACACGGGATTGTGAACCGCCGAGGTGTTTGAGCAGAAAACTCCGGAGGGCAACGGCTTGATTGTGGCGTTCATCCTTGGCGGAATAGATCAGCGTGATCGTTTGGGTCCGAGCCTGCTCGATGAGCGATGTCAGGAGATTCCCTTTTTCTTTGAGCTCAAGGTAGTACCGACGGCGAAATTCGGCCCATCGGGCAGGATCGTGATGGAACCATTGCCGCAACGCCGTCGATGGCCCAAGGTCAGGCAACCAGCAATCAAGTCCGGCATCGGATTTTGCAATCCCCCTGGGCCAGAGGCGATCAACTAGCACTCGCAGACCATCGGACTGATCCGCCGGTTCATAAATCCGTTTGACGAGGATCTTCATGAATCACCGATTGATTCGATTTGTCTCACGTCTTCCTCCGATAAGGTAAATCGATCTGATAGCAAGTCTTCCTTCATATGCTCAGGATTCGTCGTGCCGGTGAGGGGCAACATCCCGACTTGCATTGCAAACCGGAAGACAAGTTGAGCCGGAGTGGCCTGGTACCTAGCCGTCATAGATCGAATCCTGTGATCAATCAACACCGCTCGATTCGCGGTCAACAACGAAAACCCCTGGTAAATGATGCCGTGTCTCCGACAAATCTCCCGGACGCTCTTGTCCCATCCCAATGCAGCATAACATCGGTTCTGCACGACCATCGGCTTGTGTTTGGCTCGCTCGCACAAGAGCGTCAGTTGCTCGGCCGAGACGTTGCTCACGCCAATCATCTTGGTCTGTCCTGCTTCATAAAACGATTCGATGGCGGCCCAGACCTCCCAGTCTTCCAGACTCAGCCCTCGTCGAGAGTACGGACCGTGGAGCACATAGGAATCAAGGTAATCCGTGCGGAGATGATCGAGAGAGCTGGCGAATGATTGACGGACCTGCTCGGCGAGGCCGGCCTTCCGATCATAGGGCAGACGATGGTCCTGGCCATGCAGCGGTGTGAATTTGGTTTGAAGAAACAATTGATTACGCGAGATTCCCCGTTGTGCAAGGTGTTCCAGCGCGTCTCCGACCCTTGCTTCGTCGTAATGAATCAATTGATTGGCCGTATCGATTGCTCGGAATCCGGCCTCTACGGCTTGGATGACCAACGACGTCGTGGCTTCTTTTTTCCAAGCCGTCCCATACATGAAAGAAGGAATCGATACTTGATTGTACGAGGTCAATACCATAAAGACCCTCCTGCGCCATGCCACATCACCTTACCTCGCAGGCACAAGCGAACACAATCGGAAAGCCGGTGACTCACGATGGCTAGCCGGTATCACTATCGATGACGAACAAAACCCGCTCGACAAGACATCCGAACTGTTCGTAAGATTCCTTGTGCAGGCTGGCTATCCCACGGTGCGTGGTTGATGAGAGAATGGACATAGCATGGAAGTCATGGAAACGGAACGTCACGTTCAGACGGCCGAAATTCGAATCGGCTATCGCTACAGACAAAAACACCCTTGGGTGATAACGGCCGTGAACGGGTTTCTCTCGGCCTATTTTATGGAGCAGCCGGGTTTTCGCGTACAGCGTCACTTTGACGAACTGGAATCCGGCATGCATGTGTGGCTGTGCGACGTGCCGGCTACGATGCACGTAACGACTCTGTTGCGAAGGCTACAAGCCGATCTTCCGCCATTTCGATTCAGCCGAATCGGAGCTGAACTAACACCCCATCCACTCTCGTATGTTATTGATGTCCCTGACGCTGGGTAACGTGCTCTCCTTCGTCGCTTGTTTCATGTTGAAACAGATGCCCGCCTTTCGATGATCGAGTATAATTCTCCATCATGAAACATGTTCTGGTACTGGGAGCGGGAAAGATCGGGTCATTGATTGCCTGTCTGCTTTCTCAGCGGGGAGATTATAACGTGCATCTGGGCGACGTGACGATCGACCCGGCGGAACGTCTGGTTAAGAATCTTGGATTGGAGCGGGTCACGCCGTGCCTTCTTGATGTCCGCCATCCGGACACTGTCAGTGCCTATCTCTCGGCCCATCCGTGCGAGGCCGTGTTGTCGTGCCTTCCTTATTTTTGCAACCCGACGGTGGCGGGCTTGGCGTTGACCCATGGCCTGCATTACTTTGATCTGACGGAAGACGTCGAAGTGACGAACCAGATCAAGATCTTGAGCGCCGGCGCCGCCCGCGCCTTCATGCCACAATGCGGCCTTGCGCCTGGCTTCATCAGCATTGTGACGCATGAGTTGATGACGCATTTTGAGGAGTTAGATACGGTGAAAATGCGGGTCGGGGCCTTGCCCGTGCACCCCAGTAATGCGCTCAAATACTCGCTCACCTGGTCAACCGATGGGCTGATCAACGAATACGGCAACCTTTGCTATGGAATCGAAGGGGGGGAGAAGGTTCCCCTCCAACCCTTGGAAGGTCACGAAACGATCGAGGTGGACGGTCTTTTGTATGAGGCGTTCAACACGTCGGGGGGCCTTGGGACATTGGCGGACAGTTATGCCGGGAAAGTAAAGACTATGAATTACAAAACGCTCCGGTATCCGGGGCACTGTGAGAAAATTCAACTGCTCATGAAGGATCTCAAGCTCAATGAAGATCGTGACACTCTCAAGCGCATTCTTGAGCGAGCCATTCCACAGACACTCCAAGACGTTGTTCTGATTTATGCCTCCGTGACGGGAACCCAAGAAGGGGGGCTGTTCGAGGAAAACTACGTCAAAAAGATTTATCCCCAATGTATCAAGGGGAAACTGTGGTCAGCCATTCAGGTCACCACAGCATCGAGCGCGTGCTGCGTCATGGATCTTGTCTTGAGTCGGCCGTCGCAGTACCATGGATTCGTCACGCAGGAGTCGATCTCGTTGAAAGATTTTCTCACTAACGAATTTGGAGCCTGTTTTCGATGACGACGTTCCAAAGTGCCCTGAAAGATCTTGGCATCCAGGCCGTCAATTCCGGCGGCAGTACCGGAGCTGGATGGTGGTCTGGCCAAGGCGATCGGCCCATTCTGCAATCGATCAATCCCGCCACCGGCGAGACGTTGGCCGGTGTTTCCCCCTGTTCGCCGGAGGACTATGAACGCATCATCAAAGACTCGATGGAAGCGTTTCGAACCTGGCGCATGGTGCCGGCTCCTAAACGTGGCGAAGTGGTGCGACTGATTGGTCAAGCCATCCGGGAAAAAAAGGATCAATTGGGCACCCTGGTCTCCTTGGAGGTGGGAAAGATTAAGGCGGAAGGCGACGGCGAGGTGCAAGAAATGATCGATATGGCCGACTTTGCCGTTGGTCAATCGAGAATGTTGTACGGCCTGACGATGCAATCCGAACGGCCGTCCCATCGCATGTTCGAACAGTGGCATCCGTTGGGACCAATCGGCGTCATCACGGCCTTCAACTTTCCCGTTGCCGTCTGGGCCTGGAACGCGTTTCTGGCCGCGGTCGCCGGGGACACGGTCGTGTGGAAACCTTCGCCGAAGGCCCCCCTCTGTGCCATTGCCGTTCAGAAGATCTGCAATCAGGTCATGCAGCAACAGGGGTACACCGGCATTTTTTCGCTTTTCATTACGGATCATGTCTCTCTTGCCGAGCACATGGTTCAGGATCGGCGACTGCCGCTGATCTCGTTTACTGGCTCGGTAGCCGTCGGCCGTCATGTCGCTTCCGTCGTGGGACAACGCCTCGGACGGGCCGTGTTGGAGCTCAGCGGCAACAACGCGGTGATTGTTGACGAAACCGCTGATCTGGACTTGGCGGTACGAGCCGTCGTATTCGGCGCGGTGGGAACCGCCGGCCAACGTTGCACGACGACCCGACGACTGTTTGTCCATGAATCGTGCTACGAAGAACTGATAAACAGGCTGATCAAAGCGTACAGCCAAGTACGCATCGGCAACCCGCTCGATTCCAACGTTCTGATGGGACCTCTCATTGATCAGGCCGCTGTTCAGGCTTATGTCTTTGCCTTGGAAGAGGTCAAGAAAGAGGGAGGAGAAATCCTCTATGGCGGTCACGTGTTGAATCGGACCGGCCACTTTGTGGAGCCTACGATCGTCCGAGCAAAAAACCACTGGCCCGTCGTCCAGCGGGAAACCTTTGCCCCAATTCTGTACGTCATGACGTTTTCGACCATCGACGAAGCGATCGCCATGCAAAACGACGTGCCGCAGGGGCTCTCCTCCGCCATGTTCTCCAACCACGTTCGGCGTACCGAACAGTTTCTCTCGGCCGCCGGCAGCGACTGCGGTATCGCCAACATCAACATCGGGACGTCGGGGGCTGAAATTGGCGGCGCGTTTGGAGGAGAAAAAGAAACAGGCGGCGGTCGCGAAGCGGGATCCGACGCCTGGAAGGCCTATATGCGGCGCCAAACGACGACCATCAATTGGAGCGCCGATCTCCCGCTGGCTCAGGGCATTAAGTTCGGCGAATAAGCTCTCGTTCGAGAAATCCTCTGCGTTGCGGCGCGGCGACGTCTTTTGAGAAACCGGCACGGGGCCCACGCCGGCCGGCGAGCGGACCACAGGAGCCCTATCATGGACCAGGCGAAGGCATTGGATGAGCTGTTGCAACGGATGGTGGCGGACTACATCTCACACAATCGAGCCGCCTCTCTTCTCAAACACATGCTTGACGACGCAGGCGTTGGACTGACTCCCGTCATCGATCACGTGACGATCCGGACGCTTGATATCGACCAGGGCGCAAAGTCGTTTGTTGAGCTTGGCTACTGCTACGATGAAACCATCTCCTATGACGATTGGTACGCAAAAGTTTACCGCAAGGCTGGCTATCCCGCTCTTTTTGTTGACCAGGCCTATGTCGATGATCGAGGGAAAACCAGCATCATCCCAGCCTGGGTCCGGAAATTCGGCGACAAGGTCTTTCACCACGTGGCGGTGCGTGTCGAGGATATCGAGTGGGCGGTGGAGCGCCTCAAGCTGAAAGGCGTGGTGTTTGCCGGCACGATCGTCGGGAATCGAGGGGATCGTCTCCGGCAAGTGTTCTCGGCGCCGGAGATGGTCGACGGCCAGCCGTTCACCGTCTTGGAACTGGCGGAGCGGCATCGCGGATACCTCGGATTTCTGCCGCCTCAAGCCGACAGTTTGATGAAGTCCACCGCCCCGCGCTGATTCGGGCTGGTGACTTCTACGGATTTCGTCTCTCCCGACAGATTCGTCGTTCGAAGGTTCGCTTCCGCTATCCCATGTCTCTCAAGGTATGGTTGGGATTGCGGTCTCGGGCGATCGTTTTCATCAGATGGTCGCCGAACAAGACAACCAGTCGATCGCGTTGATCCCTGACGATCATTGAAGCCGAGGGCGGTTTAAACGTGTCGAGGTCTCCCTCCAGCCAGGCGCTGCAGGTAAACGGCAAGGGGTCCAGAATTGTTTCAACGTGGTATTCGTGCCGCAGGCGGTACTGAAGGACGTCGAATTGCAGTCGTCCGACCGCCGCGATCAGGGGATCTTGCCCGGCGACGGTTCGCATGATTTGAACCGTCCCCTCCTGAGCCATCTGCTGCATGCCCTTGTCGAACGTCTTGCGTTTGCCGACGTCGGTCGGCCTGATGCGCGCGAAGATCTCCGGCTGAAACTGTGGCAACGGTTTGAAGTTGAATCCGCCCGTCACCGAGATGGTATCGCCAATGGCAAAGATTCCGGGATTGATAACACCGATAATATCGCCAGGGAACGCTTCTTCAACCGTGCTCCGCTCTTGCGCCACCAGACTGTGCGGTCGAGACAGACGAACCTCTCGTCCAAGACGATGGTGTTTGACGAGCATGTCCCGTTGGAACCGTCCGGAGCACACCCGTAAAAACGCCGTGCTGTCTCGATGTTTGGGATTCATATTGGCCTGAAGTTTGAAAACGTAGGCGCTAAACGGCTGTTCGATTGGATCGATAACGAGTTCGGTGCCGTCATCGCCGTCAGCCGGTCTGCTCCCTGGAGAAGGAGCCAGATCCACAAACGCATCCAGAAAACTCTCAATACCGAAATTCGTCAACGCGGAGGCGAAGAAAACGGGTGTGATCTCGCCGCGAAGAAATCGTTCCTTGTTGAAAGGGTTTCCAGCAATCTCGAGCAGCTCCAAATCATGCCGAACGTGCGCTGCCACCTCCTCGGAGATTCGCCCGCTTCGATCAAGTTCGTCCCACGTCAGTACTTCGACGTTCACCTTGGTGGCTCCTCCATGAGCCGTCTTTTCAAAAAGCTCCACGCGGCCGTCGCTTCGATTGACGATTCCTACGAATTCATTTCCTGAGCCGATCGGCCAATTGATCGCACTGGCTTGGATGCCCAAGGCTTGTTCCACCTCGGCCATCAGATCGAGCGGAGGACGGCCAGGCAGGTCCATCTTGTTGATCAACGTCAGAACCGGGATGCGACGCATGCGGCAGACGGCGAACAGCTTGCGCGTTTGCGTCTCGACGCCCTTGGCCGCGTCGAGCACCATAATGGCGCTGTCGGCCGCGGTGAGCGTGCGGTACGTGTCTTCTGAAAAGTCTTGATGCCCCGGCGTATCGAGCAAATTGATGACGGCGTGTTTATAGGGAAACTGCATGGCCGAGGCTGTAATCGAAATGCCTCGCTCCTGCTCCATCCCCATCCAATCCGAGGCCGTTGCCTTCATCCCCTTGCGACCGCGCACCATGCCGGCGGTCCGAATCAAGCCGGAATAGAGCAAAAGTTTCTCGGTCAACGTGGTTTTGCCTGCATCCGGGTGGCTGATAATGGCAAAGGTCCGCCTCCTGGCCGTCGCCGCGGAGAGTTCCGTCAAGAGAGAAGCATCGGTCTTCATTGTGCCATCTACCTCATCTTTCCAACTATGTATTTCATTACGATCCGCATCGCTTCAGAGATACCACGCATGTGAATGAAAGTCGGTGACGTTATCGAGCGTCGTCCAAGCTCATAATGATACAGGGCGGATCTGAAACCGGCTTCACCCGCTGAGAGCATGTCACCGTGTTCAAACCCCTTCATGCACGAGCACAAATGTACACCAGCCCGCGCAATGACGCGCGTCGATGACAGAAACCGTCACAAACGCAATGCAACAGGATCTGTCGCAGCGGTACAGAGCCTGCATGAGACTTCTATGGCGTGTACCGTCATTTTTGCGAAGGAGCTGGCCCATGGTCGTCCGAAAACACCCTCGATTTCCCGCTTCATTTTCCGGAATGGTCATTCATCGGCGGCAAAGCCACACGATCAGCCAATCGCTTGATCTTTCACGAAAGGGTTGCCGAGTGCAAAGTTCCTTTCCCGCATTCGCCGGCATGAAAGTGGATCTTCAACTGGATCTTCCCGACCTCCCCACGCCGCTGCACATCCGGGGCGCCATCGTCCGATGGGCCGGTTCGCAGGGAATCGGGATAGAGTTTCCTCCCCTCCCCTCTCCGTACGAGCAGCAGCTCGAAGGAGTTATCCGACAGCTTGAAGCAAGAGCGGAGCAGGTTGTGTCACAAAAGAAACCGCTCGTCGCTTGTGCGTAATCATTTCGGTGACGGTCGGCGCCCGATCAGATAAATGATGGCGGGAAACAACATGGTCGTGCCGGGAAAGATCAACCGATAGCCCCACCAGGGAAGTTTGAGTTTCAAAAATCCCAATCCGAATGTCAGCAAAATCGACGCAACGACTCCATAAGCCGGCGGAGGAAACAGCGAGGCGACCTCAGGATCGCTCCGTTGCGCCAAGGCGGCAATGACTCCTTTCACCATCGCATACACCGCTGCGATGATACAAGCGACACTGTAGTACAGATTGTGCTCTTCCATATGTTTCCTCGGTTGAACAACGTGAGTTTCTTCTTTCCCTCTGGAAGAGAGCAGAAACTACCGATTCCCAATCGGACTCGTCAACGCTGAATTCTGCGGCCGAATACCGGTGAAGGTCAAGAGACACGACCCTTTGATGGTCTTGAATCGCTTCAGTGAATCCAGACGCTCTTGACATTCGTCGGAGCCCGTTCTATCGAAGTGAACCTGGTGCAAGTATGGAAAACGGTCTTCTTGCCAGATGGATACGACGCACGAGCGAGGCGCCGGTGGTCTTAACGGTGGTCGTCTGCATCTGCGGGTTGGGTGGCACTCCCCTTCAATCGATGGAGCCGACCGATCCGCCGACTTCCTTGGGCCGGACACCTGTGGTTCATCTCTCTGAAAAGAATGAGGGAGAGACAATCTACATGAACACCTGCCGCGAGAAAGGGGTCCCTATTCCACCCGATTGGTCTATTTCATCATCGGACTGGGTTGCACATGGTGACTTGAGCACCATCTTGTTGACGCCCAATCATCTCGAAAAAGTTCAACCCGATGAGACCACCTTTGCAAGCGTCTGGTCCTACGCTCATCCGACCGTGCGGGGTGCCTGTGTGGCTCTCGGCAGAAGTAGCGGCACCTTCGAAGTGATCTGCCAAAGTGCCGAGACGGGCTACGCGTGTTTCTGGCGAAACGATCCGTTTTCACCGGACACTCGTTGGACTCGTGAAACATCACGTGTCTCCCTCTCGTCGCTGCGCGACCCCGAACAGGGCTTTGGCAGCGGCACCTCAGCCTGTACCGAATGCCACCGCGGGAATAACGTGTTTCTCGTTGCTCCCGATGATCCCACCTGGGCAACCGTGTTGCGGCCAACAACGCCCCGTCCCACCTTTACGACGTTAGTAGACCCTATGCTGGCCTCAGCTTCCCCAATGACCGACCAGCCCCCTACCCCTCCCCGCTCACGCTTTCTCCCTCTCGGAGGAAAAGCCGTTGCCTTGAGCAATCCTTTACCGACAAGTCAAGGCTGCTCTGGGGCATGCCATGAATTACATGATGAGATCCTGAAGAAAGGGCGTACACCTGAAGGGTATGTGAGGATTCCCCGCCCGATGGGCCCCAACTGTGCCCGCACGTCACCTGACGATGATCCGGCAAGAGACTGTTATCGCTGACTCCTTTTCCCGATGGGGCCCGTTCGAGATATCCCCTCCGAAGAGACCCGCTGACAACTTTGTGTGGCGGCAAAGAACACAAGAGTAAGCGTGACGGCTGCACAGGGCATCGGCAGTTTGGCCTTGAGCACCTGTACTTCTCCATTCGTCGCGAGAAGACACACATGGCGGCTGGAAGTTCTCGATCGGAACTTCTATCTACCCTGACCCAACCACATCCTGTCCCGATGTAGTGCCTTGTGACAGAGTGGGATCTTGCTCCGCAGGGTCATCGCACTTTTTGCAGTTCAAGATCATGCCGAGATGTTGTGCGCGACCCCAGGCGGTCGTCACCCAGGGACGGCTGAAAAAGGGTGGGTGGTGGCGCACATGTTGTCCGTGGCCGCAGGCCAGTTCGGCGACCCAATGGCCTTCTTCATCTTGGTGATAGCCGACGATGGGTTGGTTCATGCTGTTCTGCTTGCATGTTCAACGATGGCCGACAAGCTATCGCTTCTCGAACGGCAATTCCGGACGTTGCGCGGCTGAGAAATAGACCCAGCGGCGCTCGTCGTTTTGGTCGAAACTGCCAAGAAAAACCACGTTGTGATCCAAATGACGAAACTCCGATAGCGTCGTGCGACAGTCACGCGAATCGATGACACGGGCATCATATTGTCCCACGACATAGACCATGCCCTTGGCGGCCAAATAGACGTTGCGCCGCCCGGCGTATCCGGTGTCGGGAAACAGTTCCGTGGTGGTCGAACACCCGCCCTGTCCTGTGACCTTCATGGTGAGGTTGAATCGCTGCAAAAACAGATCGGTGGCGGTCCGCACAATTGTGAGCCGTAGGCCGGTCGTTGGGATGTCAGCGGATGCGGGTTCCGGTGTGCTGCTGTTGCAGGCACTCCCGAGCACTCCTATTCCAGCCAGAAGAATGAGCCAGAGTTGGCGACTCACTTGGGCACAGTGACCTTGGGGGCTGCACCGATGGCGTCGAGCCCGCTCTGTGCGCAGGCATCGTCCAGATGGGCGCCCGGTGCTCCCCCGACGCCGATACCGCCCACGATCTCGCCTCCAATCTCGATCGGCAGCCCACCGCCCAGAATCAGGATCTCATCGTTCATGTCCCGCAGTCCTTGAAGGGCGGGATTCTTACTGATGAGATCCGCCAACTCCGTCGTGGGCCGACGGATACTGGCCGCGGTATAGGCTTTTTTCCGACTACTGTCCACTGTATGAGGCCCAGCTCCGTCAGCTCGCCCCATAGCCCGCAGGACACCGGAGCGATCGACGACAGACGCACTTACTCGATAGCCGTCTTTTTTGCAGGATTCGATGGCCGCGACAACGGCCTTGTTGGCGAGGCTCAACGGCAACACGGCTTCTTTCGGCAATTCCTGAGCTGCCGCGGGTTGAGCAGTGACCATTCTGAAGAGAAGGCAAGCCGTTGCTCCAAGAACCAAGATCGTGTCCCACAGTTCTGTTCTCTTTGACCTATGTCGGACCTGCTCCATCGTGCTCCTCCTTGTAATCTTGCTTCGTTGAGCCTACGAACGTGCAGAGCGACTGTCAAGGGATCAACGGTGCCGGCCGAGTTCTCCGATCAACACCCGTAAGGGTTCCGCGACCGACCAAGCCTGGGCTGGGCAGCCGCGTGGCAGATGCGGGGCCTCACCGTCAAAAATCTCCGACACCTGTCCGATACAGGCTTGGTGAAGATGAGCCTCCAGACCGTTCAAAAACGCTCGGGCTTCCCGCTTTCTCTTGGCACTTCTGCCGAACACATTGAGCCAGGCTGTCACGAACGCCCCCAAAAGAAACGGCCAGACCGTTCCTTGGTGATAGGCGCCGTCTCGCTCGGCGACTCCCCCCTCATAACGAGGCCGATACTGGGGATCTGTTGGTGAGAGGGTCCGAAGCCCCATTGGCGTTAGAAGGTGCTCGCTGACAACCTGGATGATCTGCCTCGCTCTTTTCCCCTGTATGACATCGGGACAGAGGGCCAAGACATAGAGCTGATTCGGACGGAGCGAAGTATCAAGGCCATCCTGCCCCTCAATCACGTCATACAGATAGCCTCCTGCTTCATACCAAAACTTTTGCCGAAAAGAATGTGTGGCCAGTGCCCGTTCCCGCCGACAGAAGGCTGCATAGGCCGGCTCGCGGAACCGTTGAGCCAGTCGTTGGCCGACGTCCAACGAGCGCATCCACAGGGCTTGGATCTCCACCGGCTTGCCATAGCGAGGCGTCACCACCCAATCCCCTACCTTGGCGTCCATCCATGTCAATTGTGATCCGGGGATTCCCCCGACAATCAATCCATCGCGATCTCGATGAATCTGGTAGCGAGTGCCACGTCGGTAGCCGTCCAGGATCTGCTTGATGGCCGGCCAAGCGACAGCTCGAACGCGCGCCTCATCGCTCGTGCAGATCAGGTAGCGATCCACGGCATCAATAAACCAAAGCGAGGCATCGATACTGTTGTACTCCGGTGTTTCACCGGCGTCGGGAAATCGATTGGGCAGGAGCCCATCCGACACATGAGCTGCATAGGATTCGATGATGTGCCAAGCGTGATCGTATCGCCCGGTGACCAGACAGAGCCCGGGCAGAGAGATGAAGGTGTCGCGCCCCCAATCAGTAAACCAGGGGTATCCTGCAACCACCGTGGCGCCGTTTCCTCGTTCCACGAGAAAATCATCTGCGGCACGCCACAGAGAGGGGACCAAGGGGTCAAACCTGGGCGCCTGGCTCACCAGCTTGGTGCGTCGTGCGTTTTCTTGCTGGATGAGCAAGGTGGAATCGAGGTCATCGGTCTCTTCAGTGGTAAGGATTACAGTCTGCGGCTGTTCCGGTGTGATGATCAACTCAAATTCCCCGGGAGACCACCAATCTTCCTCGTGGTCCAATCCTCGTTCCTGTTCAACTGGGAACTGAACATGCCGAAACCAATCAGGATCGTGCCAATATGTTCCGTCATAGAAGGCCCGAACGGCAGGAAGACTGGGATAGGGTCGCCATGAGATCCAACCGCTCCCCTGAATGACAGTGGTCGAAAGCACCTGGTTCTCATGATGGATGTAATGAGAGTCTCGCCCGCTCACCATCGGTCTGATGCGAAGGATTGCCGATTGCTGATTCCTGTCCAACAAGGTCCACCGCACCACAACCAGATCACGCCCACGCACACACAGGATCTCTCGTTGGACAGAGACAGGCCCGCACGTATAGGTCCAGGTCGGCCAGGGATCGGAAGAGAATTCTGTACAGAAAGCATAACCGGCTGGGTGCACAGCTCCCGGATAGAGATTGGTCGAGAGGGGCGTCAGGCGGCCGTCGCATTCAACCCATTCTTCGAGATGATTGACAAGAACGACTCGTTCTACAGGAGGCTGGCGGGCGACCAAGAGCAAGGCATGGTATCGCCTGGTGTTGGCCCCGGCGACTGTCCCAGAGGCAAAACCGCCGCGACCATTGGTTTCCAACCATTCAAGGTGAAGCGATCGGTCAAGCGCTTGGCAAGTTGCGGCATCGACCGTCACCCCTCGTCTCCTATTTGTTCCTTTACCTGTCACTCTCCGCTCTGTTGAATCAACTTGGCGACCAACGCAGTCCAACCGGTCTGATGGCTGGCCCCGATCCCGGCTCCGTTGTCGCCGTGAAAGTATTCATAGAACAGGATCGTATCACGCCACAGCGGGTCTTCTTGAAATTTCTTTGTGCCGCCGAAAACCGGGCGCCGGCCGTCAGGGCCTCGCAGAAAAATATGAATCAGCCGTCGAGACAGTTCCGCCGCTACCTGATTCAATGTTGCCATTCGGCCGGAACCGGTCGGATATTCAACCTTGTAGTCGTCGCCCAGAAAATAATGAAACTTCTGCAACGACTCGATCAAAAGAAAATTGACCGGAAACCAGATCGGACCACGCCAATTGGAGTTGCCCCCAAAGAGCCCTGTGGTGGACTCAGCCGGTTCATAGGCGACGCGATACTCCGTCCCCATCACCGAAAAGACGTAAGGATGGTCGAGATGGTACCGTGAAAGCGCGCGGATGCCATATGGAGACAGAAATTCCCGCTCATCGAGCATGTACCGTAGCACCGACTTTAGCCTTATGCGGTTGACAAGGGACAGAAACCGCCGAACCTCTCCGTGCTGCGACTGCGTCTCCACGTGAGCGCTGAAATCCGGCCGATTCTCAATGAACCATTGCATGCGATGTTTGAAGCGAGGGAGTCGGTCGATCAATTCAGAATCCAACGTTTCAACGGCACACAACGGGATGAGTCCCACTAGCGACCGAATCTTTAGTGGTAAGGTGCGTCCATCAGGAAGATGGAGCACATCGTAGAAAAAGCCATCGGCCTTGTCCCATAACTCGATCTTCTCGCCACCGATATTATTCATGGCTCGACAGATATACACGAAGTGTTCAAAGAATTTGCTGGCAACGTCTTCGTAAGCCCGATTGTCGCGAGCCAATTCGAGCGCGATCGAGAGCATGTTGAGACAATACATGGCCATCCAGCTTGTCGCATCTGCCTGTTCGAGACGCCCTCCGGTCGGAAGCGGCTTGCTGCGATCGAACACTCCGATGTTATCGAGCCCCAAGAATCCGCCTTGGAAAATGTTCTTCCCCTCAGTGTCCTTGCGGTTGACCCACCAGGTGAAGTTCAACAAGAGTTTATGAAACACTCGCTCGAGAAAAAGCCGGTCGCCGATCCCCTTTCGTTTCTTCTCGATCTTGTACACGCGCCAGGCTGCCCATGCATGCACCGGAGGATTGACATCACCAAAGGCCCATTCATAGGCCGGAATCTGTCCGTTCGGATGCATGTACCATTCACGAAGCATCAGAATGAGCTGTTCCTTCGCAAATGTCGGGTCAATGAGTGCAAGCGGAATGCAATGAAACGCAAGGTCCCAGGCCGCATACCAAGGATATTCCCACTTGTCCGGCACGGAAATGACATCGGCGTTGTAGAGATGGGTCCAGTCCGCATTACGCCCTTTGAGCCTCTCACGCGGCGGCTCCGGCATGCCAGGGTCTCCCTTAAGCCAGCGGGCAAGATCGTAGTGGTAGAACTGTTTGGTCCATAAGAGCCCGGCGAAGGCCTGCCGTTGCACCAGCCTGGCATCGTCGGACAGGGACGGCGGCGCCAGATGATGGTAAAACTCGTCGGCCTCTCGGATTCGCTGTGCGAACAACTCCTCGACGGCGTCCGGCTCCAGCGCCTTTCGATCCTCCTTGTTGGTGAAGCGCAGATGCACGGTCCTCGAAGAACCTGGGGCGAGCACGAACTCATAGAGAGCGGCTGCTTTTGATCCGATCTTGCCTGGATTGACCGCTTCCTTGTCCCCATGAATGATGTAATCATGAAAACTGTCTTTGACGTAGCGGGCCCCCTGCATATCACCGTAAAGCCGGCGGGTGTTTGTTTCGTTCTCGGTAAACAGGAGCGGAGGTGCCCCCTCGCAATAGAGCAGTCTCCGGCCGTAGTAATCGTGGTCCAACGTAATCACGCTGCCGTTCTGAATACCCCTCCCCTCGCGCATTCTCGGCCTGCGCACATCCAATCCCCAAGACCAGGTATTCCGAAACCAAAGGGTCGGCAACACCGTGAGTGGAGCCGCTTCAGGCCCTTGGTTCGTCACTCGGATACGAACGAGCACGTCTTCCGGAGACGCCTTGGCATACTCGACGGAGACCTCGAAATATCGATTCTCATCGAAAATCCCGGTGTCGATCAGTTCATATTCCGGATCATGCTTGGTCCGCCGTCTATTTTCTTCGACCAACTGGCGGTACGGAAACTCCGCTTGTGGATATCGATAGAGATACTTCATGTACGAGTGGGTCGGTGTGGAATCGAGATAGAAGTAATATTCTTTCACGTCCTCGCTGTGGTTGCCTTCGTTGCCGGTCAAGCCGAACAGCCGTTCTTTCAGAATCGGATCGCGCCCGTTCCACAAGGCAAGGGCAAAGCAAATATATTGGTGGCGATCGGAGATGCCGGCCAGGCCGTCTTCGTTCCAGCGGTAGGCTCTCGATCGAGCATGGTCATGGGGGAAGGATTCCCAGGCGGTGCCGTACGAACTATAGTCTTCCCGCACAGTTCCCCAGGCTCGTTCGCTCAGATAGGGTCCCCAGCGTTTCCAATGAACCTTACGGCGGGCGTCCTCTTCCAGACGCAGACATTCAATCGGTTGTGGGAGAATGGAAGACAAGGGACGTTCAGACGCCCCAGCCATAGGAACTCTTTCTCAGCAAGAGGCCGGACGGCCGTTTATGACAGGGCTGCCCCCCATTCGGCATCCGGTCGCTATCGTCATAGAAATCGGCTGAGAAACCATCGGACGTTCTCCAGCCGGACATTCTCCTGCATGGAACCGCCTCGATAGCGCGCGAAGAAATACGGCGACGCGTCACTGTTCGTTCGGAAGTCATTATCGGCAGTTTTTCTTTTTCGTCAAGGGACCCATCGGAACTTCAGCGAGCCGGCGGCGGAGCACGTGCAGATGGTCCCAAAGGGAAGGAGGACACTGTCCCGTGGCCGGCTAACTCCAGATGACCCGCTCTTGATTCAGCAAGTAATCGATGACCTCGATGCTATTACGCATCTGAATTTGGGCCTGTTTGGACATGGGGATGATGGCTCCCACCAATTTGCCGGATTCAATTTCGTTTAAGGGGGGAAGATCCGCGCCCGGCCCCTTTTCAAGATCACTGCGGAAACTTGCCACAAGGAACCTCCTGGTTGGTTCTCTATCGGCTCTTTATCCCAAATACTTGACCCTCAAGCGGCAATTGAGCCTCTTGATCTCTTCTCTCTCGAAAAACCTCTTAAGAAACCATATCACATGATGACGACAAGCGGGAGGAAAATCCCCTCTCTCCGTTGACATGCGTTGCTGACGGTTACCGCTGTTGGGAAAGGGATTGCTCCAGAGGGGGGAGTGCTCCCAAATAAGGGAAGGTTCCTCGATGAAGAAGAGTCGAGCTGGGGAGGAGACGATAGTCGTCATGGTCGGCGTCCACGAACCGCGGGTCGCTGACAATGTCTGACTCGGACATCAATTCGGGGGCCGGTATGGGGAGAGAGGCCACTTTCATATAGTTTCCCTCGTGATTGAAGAATGCATTGAACGAGAGCGTCGTTTGACTAGAGGGATCGATCACAACCCCCAGCTTATTGAACGCCACGATGTTGCCGGATATCTCGTTGCGGGAAGAGCCCAACAACGCCGCGCCGCCACCGTTCTTCACCAACGTATTGCCGATGAGAGCCGTCGTCGCCCCATCCCCCACCACGATAGCTTCGAACAGATTTCGCGCGATGACGTTCCGCTCGATTCTGACCGTGGACTTGCCGACCACGTTCACACCGTGATCGTTGTCATGGATCAGGTTTCCGATGAGCACCGCCTGGGAATCGGCCAATTGCACGCCCGTTGTTTCGCTCCCCCCGATCACACAATTCTCAATGCGCACCTCCTTCACCTGCTGACCGAACAACAACCCTTTAACATGAAGGGCGCGGAGAGTAATGCCTCTGGCGTTAAAAATCCCGACTGCGTGTCCCCCATGTTCGTGAATGGTCATACCGGTAATTTCAATATCGCTGGCGCCGTACGGCCACTTCCCGACGTGCAAGACTCCGACGTGCTCGCCGTGACCGAGCAACGTTACTTGATCGGCCCCGGCTCCGACCACCTTGATCCCTTCCTTGCTGTGAATCGTGACGTCTTGGGAATAGACGCCGGGCTTTACAAAGACGGTGTCACCCTTCTTGGCTTGATCGACGGCTTCTTGAAGGGAGACGAAGTCGCCGGTGCCGTCCAAGGCGACCACGAGAGTTTTTGGCGAAGAGCCGTCGGAAACGTCGGCTCGTGCAAGGGCGCCGACCAAAGCAGCTACCACCAACACCACGGCCAAGACAACGGTTGCCATACGCCACCTTTTATCGACCGGGACACCGGCAAGTCAACTGCGCCTCTCCTGTGGAACAACGTCCGGCATACCTCACAAGGAAGCCTCCAACACATGAACGTGTCGAGGCACCATTTGATTGACCTCGACCCTAGAGCGGAGCTTGTGTATGCTCACGTACATGATTCTTGTTGGATTGACGGGTGGCGTCGCGACCGGCAAGAGCACGGTGGCGTCGATGTTCAAACGATGCGGGGCGGTCATTGTCGACGCCGATGCGCTGGCCCGCTCGGTCGTTGAACCGGGCAAACCGGCTTGGCGTGAGATCGTCAAGTTTTTTGGAAAAACCGTTCTGAATCCAGATCGAACCATCAATCGCCGAGTGCTGGGCGACATCGTGTTTCGCGATCCCAAAAAGCTCAGACGGCTTGAACGGATCGTTCATCCTCGTGTCTCCCGTGAACAGCGACGATTAGTTCGGTCGGCCTTGGCACGGGATCCCCACGCCGTGGTGGTGTATGACGTTCCGCTTCTGTTTGAAGCGGGGATCGAGAGAACGGTCGATCATATCATCGTCGTCAGCGCCGATCGCGACGCCCAAATCGCTCGCCTTCAGAAACGAGACGGCCTCTCGCGGGCGGATGCCCTCCGACGCATCAAGAGCCAAATGCCCCTCGCTAAAAAACGTCGCCTGGCTGATTCCGTGCTGGATGGAACGATGAGCAAACGCCATCTGTTCAGACGGGTGAAGATGCTTTTCCAACGTTTTCGGGCGGCTGCTTGATGGAGCGTTTCTGTGGTAGAGTGCGGGCTATGCGTCAGGTGGTGATTATCGGATCGGGACCGGCCGGGCTTACAGCCGCGATCTATACGGCCCGCGCCAATCTTTCTCCGCTGGTGATTGAAGGCTGGCAATCAGGAGGGCAGCTGACGACCACCACCGAAGTGGAGAACTACCCGGGCTTCGCACACGGCGTCATGGGTCCGGAGCTCATGAAAGATATGAGGAGACAGGCCGAGCGATTCGGCGCGGAATTCATGACCGGCGACGTGACCAGCGTGGAGTTGCGCCATCGCCCGTTTGATATAACCGTGGACGGAGAACGCACGGTGCAGGCCGCAACCGTGATCATTGCGACCGGTGCCTCTCCTGTCCAGCTCGGATTACCGAACGAGAAACGATTGACCGGTCGCGGCGTGTCCACCTGCGCCACCTGCGACGGGTTCTTCTTCCGCGGCAAGGACTTGGTTGTCGTGGGTGGCGGAGACAGCGCCCTGGAAGAAGCCGTGTTTCTTACAAAGTTCGCCACGTCCGTGACGATCATCCACCGCCGGGATAAGCTGCGCGCGTCAAAAATCTTGCAGGATCGAGCGATGAAGAACGAAAAGATCCGCGTTCTCTGGAATTCAGTAGTCGAAGACATTTTGGGGCAGGAAACCGTGACGGGCGCCCGGCTTAGAAATGTCGTCACCGGTTCTGTTTCGGAGATCGTCTGTGCCGGAGTCTTCGTGGCAATCGGACATCGGCCGAATACCGCTTTGTTTGCCGGCCAACTTGCAATGGATGAACGGGGTTATCTCCTGACCCACGATGGAACGGCCACCAGTGTGCCAGGCGTCTTTGCCGCCGGCGACGTGCAAGACAGTAAGTATCGGCAAGCCGTCACGGCCGCCGGTTCCGGCTGTATGGCCGCCATCGACGCCGAACGATTCTTAGAGGCCTCGGAATACCATTGAGGCACGATGCAGTCCTGTAATGAACGCCCCCCGCTGGATCTTGAGCGCATTTCTGCCACGCAATGCGCGATGGTGCATTACCACGAGCTGGCCCTCAAAGGTCGCAATCGCGGTTTTTTTGAACGGCGGTTGGTCCGGAACATTCAACTCGCTCTCAAGGATGTGGAAGGGACAAGAGTCGAACAGCTCCACCAGCGCGTTCGCGTGTTGTTTCCACCTGACGCCAAACTCGATGTCATCCGGGACCGATTGCGGCGTGTGTGCGGAGTGGCGAACTTTTCCGTAGCTCGCGTGGTGCCGCTTGATCTGGCCCATCCTCGTCTTGATACGCTCGGTACGGTGGTCATTGATGAGATCCGAGCGCAGCCGTTCTCCACGTTTCGCGTCACGGCCAAACGGGCGGACAAACGATTGTCCGTCACATCCATGGATGTGGAACGGGCCGTCGGCAGGGCGATCTGTGAGGCACTCGGCAAATCCGTGAGTCTGAAAAATCCTGATCAGACGATCTATATTGAACTGCTCTCCAAAGAGGCTCATGTCTCAACCGAGAAAATCGACGGGCCAGGCGGCATGCCGGTCGGAGTCAGCGGCAAGGTGGCCTGTCTGCTGTCGGGAGGGATCGATTCGCCGGTCGCTGCCTATCGCATGATCAAACGTGGCTGCCGCGCCGTCTTTGTCCATTTTTCCGGCCGGCCCTTGGTGAGTCGCGCCTCGGAAGAAAAGGCTCGCGACCTCGTCCGATTGCTGACCTCGTATCAATACACGTCTCGTCTCTACGTCATCCCCTTCGGAGAAATCCAGAGAGACATTGTCTTGAATACGCCGGCGCCGTTCCGAATCGTGCTCTACCGCCGCATGATGCTGCGCATTGCCGAGCAACTCGCCATGCGGGAACGATGCTGGGCGTTGGTAACCGGCGACAGTCTCGGCCAGGTCGCGTCGCAGACGCCGGAAAATCTCTCGGTGATCGGAGAAGCCGTGACGTTGCCTGTTCTGCGGCCGTTGATCGGAATGGATAAAATTGAAATCACCGATGAGGCGCGGAAGCTGGGGACCTACGAAATTTCTATAGAACCGGACCAGGACTGCTGCAAACTGTTTACTCCACTCCATCCGAGTTTGAAAACTCGGCGCGACGTGCTTCAGAGCCTTGAAAAGACATTGGACGTTGCCCCTCTGATCCAGAGGGGACTTGAGAAGGCCGAAGCGGAAGAATTCACGTTCCCTGCTTGACGCCGTCCTCGGTGTCGTCCCGATAGACCACAGTCCAATCGGTTCCTTCAGCCGATACAGCCCCGACCCAACCGGCTTCAAGGCTGAGGAACCGAATGGCTCTGACGGTTTCCGGCTCTCGTGATGCTCCGGTGTTTTGTGTACTCCATCGTGCCGTCCCGTCCTCCGCCAGGGCGAGATGGTCGCGATGCAGCGGAAACCTGATGCCGGTGCCGTCCACTTTTGCCGCCGCTTCCCGCGCCACCCAGGTCATGAGGAATCGCTCGTGCATGCCTGCCGGTTCTTGTCCCTCGACAAACTTCTGGTCTTGCTTCGAGAAGAACCGTCGAGCGAGATTCAGCACGTCCACCTCCGGTCGAACCTTTTCAAGATCGACCCCGACGTCGCGATCCTCGGCAATGGCGACAAGGGCTCTTTCATAGGAGTGGGTCAAGCTGAAGCGGAGCGAGGGAACATCCCGCAAGTACGGCTTCCCGGTGATCGTCCTCTCAATCGTAAGGTCGGCATGACGAGGGCAATACCGATTCAGGAGTTTCCATAAACCGGCGTGGGCAGCGATGAACCATCGACGATGGAGGTCCGACACAAGCCGATCGGCCCGTGCTCGTTCATTATCCGACAAAATAGACCTTGCGAGCGCGATCTCTTCTTCGCTGAGATCCAAGATAAATCCCCACACATGAACTTCGGTGCGAGCGATTCGATCCGAAGAAGGCGGTGCATCATCGCCGCTCAGCCTGACGCGGTGAAATCGAAGGGGGCGATCGTCGAAACCGGTAAGACCTTCCCATTGCAAAACGCTGTCTGGCACGGTAAGCTCCTGCCGAATTCGTCGAGTCGTTCGCCTCGCCGGTTCACGATTCATACGCAGGTCCGGTTCATTCCCTCGGAGAGGTGCGAGAGTGGCCGAATCGGGCAGTCTCGAAAACTGCTGTCGGGGCAACTCGACCGTGGGTTCGAATCCCACCCTCTCCGCCATACCGATCTTTGGCATGGCCAGCCGTCAGATCCTCATCGTCTCGCAACCATGGCTGCGAGATGAAATCTCAGGGATCACTCTTCCCCCCGCTCATTCAGCCGTGTTTCATCCTCCGATCTTTTCCTGAAGCGCCCTGCGCAATTCGACCAGCGCCAGGGTGTCTCTCGCGCAATATTGGAGCAGGGCTGCTCTCACGGTGGCCTGTTCGATCCAATCGGTCTCAACAAAGACCATGCGGTAATACTCGGCGGCCGCTTGCCCCCCTGATTGAATGGTCAAATCGCTGTATCCCAAAGAAGGCACCACCGCCGGCAAGACCGATTTGATGGAGTAGGATCCATTGAATCGAGGGTGGTAGTAGTGATGCTTGATGACCTCGTGCAGGTCCCAGAGGCGCTTTAAAATCGGCTGAAACGCCGAGCGGAATTCCGGAAACGCCTCGACCAGTTGCCGCATCATGGCCTCTTCATAGGACGAGTACACACAGATGCTCCCTTCCCGTCCCAGTGATTCGATCAGCGCCTCCGCCCACCGTTTGCGCGGTTCGGTCGGCTCGACATGGAGAAATTCCTGATGGATCAGCCGGCCCGGTTCTTCTTCAATGTGGTTGGACCATTGCACGGGAATCGACTGGTAGGGCCGTGTGGAAGGGAAGCGGGGCACCGCCAACATCACTGTTTCGAAATCCACGTGATGAATCGGATATTGGAGCGATTGCAAGGCGGTTCTCAGACCAGGCGAGATCCACTCGGCGTTTTCCTTGACCCGGCGTTGGGAAGGTGAAAGAGGTTCATCTGCCGGAATATCGTCGATGGTTGAGATGCCCCGCTCGGCCAACCGTCCTGCCAGCTCTTTGGAACCAGGCAAGTAATAGATCCAGCGATCGGGCTTCTCTTTCGTGCAATGGTTCCAAAAGGGACATTCATAGGGACTGTGACAGTGACGGCCTGGTTCGACCTTGGGCGGCTCGTCAGACAGTAGCACGGCTTTCATGGCCGCCACATGGTCCGGCACGCGGGTGAGTCGAGCCTCCACGGCTGCCGTCACATCCTCGATCGCGAACAACCGCCGCCAGTCGATGTCTCCACCTTCATACACATAGTCCGTGTTGATGTGGAGAAGGCAGATAGACGATAGCAAAATGCCGTTGCCTCGAACCACCTGACTTTGGATCGCCAGGTCATCGAGATGGACGTTCTTTACGCGGGAGGAAGATTTCACTTCGATCAACCGCCATGAACATGAATGGGGGGAGCCGTTCGGACCCGCGTCTCGTTCCAGGATGTCCGCGCGCACGAACACGCCATCATGCTGAAACGCCCCTTCAAAAACAGCGGTGACGGATGGATCGGCCATCACGGAAGCCGTGCGGGCCAGGGCCTCGTCTCGCTGGCGATGGCTTTCGTTGATCAACACTCCTCCGGGGAAAAGGCCTCGTGCACGAATCCCGATTTCGGTTCCCATGTCCAAGGCCGCTTGTGTCGCGGGATCGGGAGGATCGGCATGCTCCGGATGATAGACCTCCAGGGACAGCCGTTTGGGGCACTGGAGCCAGGCTAGATACTTCGATTTCGACAGCCGAGGAAGCGTCGTCGAAGAGGAACCGTCTTCCGAATGGATCATCAAGGGTAACCCTAGCGAACCGGGGATGGATTTGTCTAGTTCCGTCCCTCTGTTCTGTTAGGATACGCTCCTATGGCCACCAGGCAACGTATCAGACGATCCGTGCTCTCTCTGGCGCTCCCCGTGACGGTCAGCACGTTGTTGCAGCGGGCGGAGGGAATCGTCGCCGTCTTTTTGGTCGGAGGACTCGGCGCTGAATCGATTGCCGCCGTCGGCTTAGGGCAACTCCTTCTCTTGATCGCCACCACGCTGGTGTCCGGCCTGCCGGTCAGCGCCAATGTGCTGGTGGCACAACTCTGGGGAGCCAAACGTCTCAGAGACGCCGGTGAAGCGGCGGTCCATCTCGTCTGCTGCTCGCTCATCGCATCCGTCTTGCTGGCCTTGATCGGATTGAACGTCAATCAGTCGGCTATGGCCGCCCTCGGTGCGCAGCCCGACGTTATCGCCTCGGCCGTTCTCTATTCGAATATTATTTTCCTTGTCGTCCCCTTCACAATCCTGCTGCAGGTTCTCTCCTCCATCCTTCAAGGAACAGGCGATACCAAAACGCCGATGTATGCCCTCATCGGCGTCAATCTGCTGCACATCCTCCTCGCCTATCCCTTGATTTACGGCAAATGGGGGGCACCAGCCTGGGGTCTCGAAGGTGCAGCCTGGGCGGTCGGAGTTGCGGAATCGGCCGGGGTCGTCTGTTTGCTCAGGCGCTGCCGAACCTTGTTTCAAAAATCGAAGGGTGTTCGTGTCGATCTGATCCGGTCCGCTTGGCAGATCGGCGCTCCCGTTTCGGGCGAGCGCGTCTTGCAGCAAGCCGGGGTCATGTTTTACACGAAGATCGTTATCCTGTATGGTACCGTCACTTATGCCGCCCATCAGGTGGGATTGTCCATTGAATCGTTTTCCTTTCTTCCCGGCTATGGCTTTGCCATCGCGGCGGCCACGATGGTAGGGCAAAGCATCGGAGCCGGTAAGTACATCCGCGCCAAGCTGGAAAACTGGGAGGCCAATCGCCTGGCCGCAGCCGGGATGGCGGCGATGGGTGCCGTGTTTTTCTTGTTCCCCTACATACTGATGCGGGCGTTCACGCAGGATGACGCCGTGGTGGAGCTGGGCACGCAGTTTCTGAGGATTGTAGCCGTGTTGCAGATTCCCCTTGCCTTGACAATGGTTTTGGCCGGTTCCCTCCGTGGAGCCGGAGATACCCGTTTCATCCTGTGGGCTACCACTGCCGGCATGTGGGGAGTTCGGGTTCCTCTGGCCTTCATTTTCGGAATCTGGCTGAAACTCGGGGTCGTCTATGTCTGGATGGCGATGATTGCGGACTGGTCGGTCCGGATGGCGTTGTTGCTGTGGCGCTATCAATCGGAGCGGTGGCGGGCCATTCAGCTTTTGCGTTGATCGGACCAGGCGTAGGCCGCGCCGAAACAGATTCCCGCCACAGCGGCTCTGACAAACATCTCGTCGGCGCGATCGGCCACCAGCCACCACACGACGGCGGCAAGGAGACCCGCCGCCGCTCCCAGTAGAATTTTCCCTCCCGCCAGCTTCAGCCAATCGGTCAACAAAACACGAGCGGTCATGTATGTGACACCGGCGGCCATGGCGGCCCAGAGATGGGAGAGACCGTAGTCGAAGAACCAGACTTGGATCGCACCGGCGATCGTGCCGATGAGGAAGCCGGTAATCGCCCGTGCGAGCAGTGGAATGGAGATGGTCGTGCGATCCGCGGTCGGTTCCTCTTCACCCATGGACGGATTCTTACTCTGTTACCGCCCCAAATAGCAAGCGGGCCTCGCGAGCCTATTGCCTTGAGAATGTATCGCGCCCATGGACAGTCACGATCTGATAGTCACAACCCCCCGGCAGCATACAAAGGGACGAATCCCCCTAGTATAACCACACTCGCCCACCTCTTTTCAGCGCGACGCCGGATTGTGGCGTGATCTGCTCTCTGCTGAATAACCAGCGACGTTCCGGCCTCATGACATACAGCCTGGCTGCTTCGATCATTGATCCTTGATCTCCTTGTGCCTCAGGCCTAACCCCCAAAATTTGCCGCCAAGCCGAACGCCAGAGCCCCGGTCGAATATGAATGGGGTCGAATCCATACCAAGCGGGGTTCAACCGGAAAAACCCCGCGCCATATCTTGCGGCCAACAAGGCCAGTCCCCCATTGACCTGCTCCGCTCGATCGAGGACTTGCGACAGCGAGAGCCGACAAGACGGCACCAGGACCGTTCGCAGAAGGAGAAACTTTTGGTTCGACAGGCGGCGCACGGAGGCAAGCGGAAGGTCCGTTAGGACGATGTCTCGTGTCAAACGGCAGAGTCGGCCGAGTGTTTCTTCAATCCATTCAAGGATTCGTGCAGCGGAGAAACCGTATAGAATGTCATTGCCGACATCGGTAACCAGCCCTCTTGTCACTTTCCTGGGTTGTCGTTCCAACTCGTGCCACAGGCCGCACCTGAGAATACCGGGCAAGGTACGGACGAGAAACCGACTGGGGACTCCGTATGATCGTCCATGACCGAGTGCCGCAAACACTTCAACTTCTGGCCCCCAAACCAACCGAGCTGTCGTGACAACCGCGTGGAATCCTCGCGTCAAATTACTGGCGCCGAGAGCCACAATTCGTTCCATCGCGTCGGCTATCGACAATGTTGATACAGTCAGGACTTACGCATTGCACATGTGACAGTCCTCGTCACGTTCTGTCTCCGGTCTGAATCTGCGGGGGGCAAGTCGTTTGTCTTGTGTCGCGGCCCGGTCCCTTGGTGATTTCAATCCTCCCCACGGCCTTCACATTGGCACAGAGATCGCCCAAGCCAGGCGTGATCAGGCGAAACGGTCCGCCTTTTGATAGGGGCAACGGGGCTCCTTCCAGTTCATACACGAGGACGCCGTGTTCTATGGCCTGCTGCAACGTGAGACAAGCCGAATAGGTTCCATCCGCCGAATGAACGGTGACGTGATCCGCGTCGACGGCGAGGGCAGGAACATCGAGTAGGCCCTTCAGCCGAATTCCCCGCCCCTCCATGCCCGGCATGACCGTCGATACATCAAGATGGTGCTCGGCCGGCAAGGCCGCAATGGCTCTGTGATCGAACGACACCGACTGCACCACCGCGCCCTCGATGCGAACTCGTCCGAGACCGTTCCGTTCTTTCTCCGTCAGAGTTCTAATCATCGCCGTAAGGGCTTCGTTCACCGGCGTGGGAATGCCGAACTCGCGCCCTTTTCTCACGATATAGCCGTTTAAGGCGTCGATTTCCGTCCGGCGCCCCGCCTTCCAATCGTCATACATGGAAGTGTGGATATCACGGATTTCTTGGGTCGCTTTCACAACCCGTTCGGGCATGTCCGGCGGCAAGGGAACCTTCAACGCCGCTGAGACCGCAGCCACCTCCCCAACAATCTGCCGGATGACGTCCATCATCTCCGGATGATCCAGTGCCTGGGCGACGCGGTCGTTGATCAGGACTGTGATAGGATTGAAGACGCAGTTCCAGCACATTTTTTCCCATTTCGTCCGCCTGATGTCCTTTGTGAGATGGCAGGGGATGCCGGCTGCTGTAAAGAGGTCGCGGATCGCTAACAAGCGAGGACTCTCATATCCCATCAATTCGCCGATGGCCACGGCGCCTCTCTTATAATGCTCGATGACACCGGGTTCGGCGATTTTAGAATAGATATAGGCCACTCCGCCGACGACACAATCCCGCTGGAATCGATCCAGCAAGCGATTTTCCGTTTCAATCCCATTCTGTAGCGTCAGAATCACCGTCTTTTCGGTCACAATCGGCTCGATCTGATCCATCACCTCATCCAGATCGTAAGCCTTGACGCCAAGGATAATCAGGTCGGGAAGGGGAAGGTCTCTGACATCCGAGGAAGCCTGGGGCCGCACGGTGAAGGACCCGGTTGCGCTCCGAACAGTCAAGCCCCGTTGGACGACCGCCGCCAGCGTCTTGGGCCGCAGCAGGAAAGAGACCTGGGGATGGTGTTTGGCCAAATGGGCACCGAAGTATCCGCCAACCGACCCTGCACCGACAATGAGGATCTGTTTCATCAAGAGACTCCGTCTGTTGCACGAGAAGTACCGGTACTATAACATGGGGCGCTGCGGGACGCAGCACAGTCGCGCCGCCCTCTGATCATGGTATTCTCGTCAGCTCTCAACCTCCTCAAGCAGAGGCTCATTGACGCCAGATCGATCGTTGTGTTGACGGGAGCCGGCATTTCCGCCGACAGCGGCATCCCCACCTTTCGAGGAGCGGACGGTCTCTGGCGGACTTATCGAGCCGAGGACCTGGCCACACCGGAAGCGTTTGAACGGGATCCACGCCTGGTGTGGGAATGGTACAACTGGCGGAGGGAACTCATCGCCGCCAAACGTCCTAATAGCGCTCACGAAGCCCTTGTTGAATTGGAAAAACGACACGAGCGGTTTTGGCTTATTACGCAAAACGTGGACGGCTTGCATCGGGATGCCGGCTCGCGAAAACTCTCCGAGATTCACGGCAATATCTGGATGGTCCGCTGTACCCAATGTGGGTGTGTCGAGGAGAACCGCTCGATCCCGATCGCGATCCTTCCCGCTTGTGTCAGATGCACCGGCCTGTTACGACCCCACATCGTCTGGTTCGGAGAATCCCTCGATCCAACGGACATGGCCCGTTGCGACAAAGTCCTACAAACCTGCGATATCCTTCTGATCATTGGAACGTCCGGTGTGGTCTATCCGGCGGCGGGTTTTGCCGCCGTCGCCAAGCGGGCTGGAGCATTCATAGGAGAAATCAATCCCGATGAAACGCCGCAGACCGCCCTGGCCGATGTCTCTTTGCGCGGGCGAGCCAAAGAGGTCGTCCCACTGCTGCTTCACGGTCGATGAGAGAGCGGCTGTGGATTAACCCCTGCCACTTCCTCCCGTCGATCAGTCAAGCAGGTCAGGGATTTCGTTCAACGTGCGAATGCACCGACCTTCCCATCCAGAGTGCTTCCCCTCCCGATCCAGTAAGATAGCCCGCAAGCCGGCCCTCTGAGCTCCTTCCAGATCGTCTCGCACACTGTCGCCCACGTGCAACGCCTCTTCCGGATCAACGGCATGTTTATTCAGCGCCAGGTGAAAAATCTTGGAGGCCGGTTTCGCCGCCTGCGCCAGGCTGGAAATCGTCACCGTGTCGAACAAATCGGCAATCCCCAAACCTCGCATGACCGAAAACAGGCGTGAGTCAAAATTCGAGATAATGCCCAACTCCAGCCCCTGCCCTTTCAATCGCTTCAGTATGGATGCCGTTTCCGGAAAAAGCTCCCACGAGGCGGGATCTTCAAAGACCGCAAAAACACGGTCGAAAAAATCGTCGAACCGTTCGAACATGCCGACGCGGTAGAACACATTGTGGACGATATCGAACCACCACAAACGCTCGCTTTGCTTGATGTGAGCCGGTTCTGTCACCGCGAAGACCGGCGGTGGAGCCTCGCGAAACGCCCGGCCGAACGCCTCCTTGATCGCGACAAGAGAATCGGCTTTCTGCTGAAAACCGAACTGGACGGCGTATTTGAGATAGATCTCGGCAACCGACCCACGCACCCGAAAGAGCGTGCCCGCGGCATCGAAGAAGACAACTCGTATGGAAAGATCGTCGTGCATCATTCCGCCATCATCCGCATCTAAAACCCGCCATTGCATCAACACAGGGTGTTACGTATGCGTAAGAGCTAAACCACGGTTTTCTTGACAAAGCCCCCCCTCACTGTTAGCTTCGACCACAGCCTGAGAACGCTCTATGTCGGCCCCCATTTTCATCGTTGACAGCAGTCCCGCCGTACGTCGGATGGTCGAGCAGATTTCGACGCCGGAGGGGTTTGAAGTCCAAGGATTTCAAGACGGACCGGCCGCGTTGGAGGCCGCCAGACGAACCAATCCTGCGCTCATTATCGCAGACTATCATCTCGATCACATGACGTTCTCGGGATTTTGCAGAGAAATTCATAAACTGGAACATTTATCCGAAACCAGGCTTGTTTCATTGATCAACCCAGCGGATCATCCCGACGATAATCACCTTCGCTCATTGGGGGTCAGCGCCTGCTTGAACAAACCGCTTCAGGCCGATGAATTGCTTGCGGTCATTCAGCAGTCCTTGCATCACTCCAAGGGTACGGCGAACGGCGCAAACCTGAAGCGGCAAAGCTGGCCGCCAGCGACCGTCCTCACAGATGCGGATGGGAATAGCAACGTTCCAGATCCCCTCGTTCATGTTTCCGATCGGCAGGGAGGACAAACTGTGACCGAGCATGGACCACCCCAACCGTCTGATCCCGGCACGCGATCCATCGCGGATCCTCAAGAAGCGGTCAAAGGTTTCTTTGACCAACTTCTGCAATCCGCAGTCAAAGAGATGGAAAGCCGATTGGTCGTGACGTTACCCCGCATGGTCGAGGAAATGTTCTCTCAACAGGTGCACTCGCTGGTCCGACACGAAGTCCAAACACGATTCAATGACATGCTATCCACCGGCCGGATGGCGGCCCTCATTCAACCGCTGGTCTTGCAGGAGTTGCCTTCTCTCGTCGGAAAAGAATTGGCACAGAACGAGCCGCTCCTTGGTCGAGCGGCTTCCGATGCGGTTGGTGTCTTGATCAAAGAGAAACTTGATCAAAGGGTGACCGACCAAGCACGAGCCCTCATTCGTGAACAGGTCACCGAGCAGCTTCGTGCCCAAACTGGGCTGATGCAGCAAGTCATGCAAGAGGAAGCGCGATCGTCGGTTGTTCAGTATCTGACATCCCACCTCGAGCAACTCGTCAAGACAGTTGCGCACGAAGCCGTTGATCAGTCGGTCCAACATGTTGTGCCAGCACTGGCCGAACAACACATCAAAGCCGAACTCAAGCGGCTGACCGATCCCGACTGAAACACCCCTCTTTTGCTATCCTTTCTTTCCTCGCTTTGCCGCTGCCCGGCGAGTCTTGGCCAGCGCCTTCAGCCGTTTCACATTTTTTTGATGTTTCTTTCTGGTTTTTCGATCCTTCTCACGTCCTCGTGCCATGCCATCTCCCTGCGATAAAGAATTGAACTCTCGGTGACGGCGATTGTATAGCATAGGCCAGACAGGGTCACAAGCAGGCCGTCCCCTTTGCGACATCGGTCAGACATTGCTAAGATGCCAGCACTTGGAGGAATCTCTGCCATGGGCACGCCCCAACTCAGCAAAACGTATGATCCCAAAGCCGTCGAACCACGCTGGTCTCGGTTCTGGATTGAAAAGCGATATTTTCATCCGTCGATCGACCATCCCGGCGAGCCCTACTGCATTGTCATCCCCCCTCCGAACGTGACCGGTTCACTCCACGTCGGCCATGCGCTCAATCACTCGCTCCAGGATATTCTGATTCGATGGCGGCGCATGCAGGGACGCAATACCCTGTGGCTTCCTGGAACCGATCACGCCGGCATTGCCACGCAAAACGTCGTAGAAAAACAATTGCTGGCGGAGGGGCTCTCGCGCGAAGCCCTCGGCCGAGACCGATTCATTGAACGGGTCTGGCAATGGAAAACCGCTTCCGGTGATACGATCATCAATCAACAACAACAGCTTGGCGAATCCTGCGACTGGGATCGGCTGCGGTTTACGATGGATGAAGGACTGTCCAGGGCCGTCATCGAGGTCTTTGTCCGTCTATACGAGGAGGGGCTCATCTATCGAGGCGAGCGGCTCATCAATTGGTGTCCCCGTTGTCTGACCGCTCTGTCAGACATTGAAGTGGAACATGAAGAAGTCAAAGGAACGCTCTATCACATCAAATATCCTTTGGCGGACAATCCACAAACATTCCTTGTGGTCGCCACCACCAGACCCGAAACCATGCTTGGCGACACGGCCGTCGCCGTTCATCCCGACGATCCCCGTTACCGCCATCTCATTGGCAAGAAGATCCAATTGCCGCTGACTCTTCGGGAGATTCCCATCGTCGCGGATCCCATTGTGGTCGATCTCGAGTTCGGAACCGGCGCCGTAAAAATCACTCCGGCCCATGATTTCAATGACTACGAAGCGGGGGAGCGGCACGGGCTCCCGAGGTTTGCTCTCTTCGATCACCGGGCATTGCTGGACTACCCTTTGATGGTGAAGGCGGGTGTTGATTCCGATGTCGCCTCGGCTGTGGCAAAGCTGCCCGTTCAAAAAGCGCGAGCCGCCATTGTGCAACTGCTCACCGAACGCGGGCTCTTGGTGAAACGCGACGATCATCCTATGGCAGTCGGCAAGTGTTACCGTTGCAAGACCGTGGTAGAGCCCTATTTGTCGCCCCAATGGTTCGTCCGGATTCAACCGCTCGCCGATCCCGCCATCAAGGTTGTAGAAGAAGGCCGCATCCGCATCATCCCGGAAGGATGGGTCAACAACTATCTGGGGTGGATGAGGAACATCAAGGATTGGTGCATCTCCCGGCAGATTTGGTGGGGTCATCAGATTCCAGCCTGGTACTGTCTGGTATGCAATGATCGCTACATCATCACACAGGAGGCGGCGACCACTATCCTGCAAGGTGCTCAACCGATCGTCGCCAAAGAGGCCCCCTCTCGATGTCCATCGTGCGGCGGCTCCCGGTTCATGCGCGATCCCGACGTGCTCGACACCTGGTTTTCATCCGCCTTGTGGCCCTTCTCGACGCTCGGATGGCCGGATCAAACGCCAGAACTCAAGCTCTACTATCCAACATCGACCCTGGTCACCGGCCTCGATATTTTATTTTTCTGGGTCGCCCGCATGATCATGATGGGTCTCAAGTTTATGGGCGACGTGCCGTTTCGCGATGTGTACATCCATGCTTTGGTTCGCGACGCCGAAGGCCAAAAGATGAGCAAGTCAAAAGGTAACGTGATCGATCCGCTCCACGTCATGGATAAATACGGAGCGGATGCCCTCCGCTTTACCCTGGCCTCCATGGCTTCGCCGGGGCGCGACGTCAAACTAGCCGAGGAACGGATCGAGGGATATCGCAACTTCGCCAACAAAATCTGGAACGCCGCCCGTTTTGCGTTGATGTATCTCAACGGATCTCGGACCGCCACTCCTTTGAGCGAGCGCCCCTTCCCTGACCGTTGGATTGCAAGCCGCCTGAATCGGACGATTCAGACCGTCACATCAGAATTGGAGGCCTATCGATTCGATCGCGCTGCCTCGGCTCTGTATCAGTTTATTTGGCACGAGTACTGCGATTGGTATGTGGAACTCATCAAACCGGCATTGCAACCCCCCTCCCATCCTGACGGTCCGACGACACGACAGACCTTAGCCGAAACGCTCGAAACGACCATGCGGCTGTTGCATCCATTTATGCCGTTCATCACGGAAGAAATTTGGCAAACGATTCCCCACCAAGGAGACAGCATCGCCGTGCAACCCTACCCGACGGCCGATGTAACGGAAATCTCGCCGGACGTTGAACAGGAGTTTGCCCTCCTTGAACAGACGATCGGGTTGGTTCGCACTGGTCGTGTTTTGTTGAATCACCCACCGGGACAACCGGTTTCCTTTTCCGTCGCCCACGTCGATCAGGAGCTGCACCAGCGGCTTGGTCAGCTTCATCAGCATTTGACCCATATGAGCCGAGGGTCGGTTGACGTGAAACCTTCGGACGAATGGCCGCCGGGAAACCTGTTACGCCTGGTGGTGGAAGGACTGTCCGTGGGCCTGGTTGTCTCGAACGACGTCGATCTCGGAAAAGCGCTGGGTCGCCTGACCAATCAAATCGCCGAAGCGGACAAGGAAGTTTCGAGGCTCGAAGCCAAACTGGCCAATCCGGAGTTCTCAGGCAAGGCTCCTCCTGAGGTCATTACGGAGCATCAGGAACGGCTTCGGACCTTGACGCGCGACCGCGCACTCCTCATCAGCAGCCGCGAACAGTTGCAGGCCATGTTGAGGAGGTAACCCATGGCAACGCTCCCCGCCGCGGCAATCCGCCGTGCCGTTCGGTCAGGGCTGGAAGAGGATCTTAGCCAGGGCGACGTGACAACGAACGTGCTCTTTCCGAAACCGGTTCCTGCCCGGGCCGTCATCATCGCGCAGGAACCCCTGATTGTGGCTGGGATCTCGGCAGCCATACAGACATTTCTTGCTGTCGATCCGTCCCTCGCTGTGACGGTGGAGCGACGAGACGGCGAGTCGGCCAAGCGAGGAGAACCTGTGCTGCGCGTCATCGGAGACGGCCGTTCGATCCTTCAGGCTGAACGAGTGGCGTTGAATTTCCTCCAGCACTTGTCCGGTATCGCGACCCTGACCAGAAAGTTCTGCCGAGCTGTTCGCGGATATCCGGTCTCCATCATGGACACGAGAAAAACGATCCCCGGCTGGCGGGCCCTTCAGAAATGGGCTGTTCGGCTCGGCGGCGGCATCAATCACCGCATGTCGCTGCACGATGGAATGTTGATCAAAGACAATCACCTTGCCCTGCTGCCCCACCGCCGACAGGCCGTGAAAATTGCCTGCCGCCTGGCTGCTTCCGCTGAACCGTCGGCGAGACCGATTATCGTCGAAGTGGAATCTCTCAGTCAGGTTCGGCAGGCCCTTGCTGGAAAAGCCGATATCATCTTATTGGACAACATGTCACCCTCTTTGGTCCGTCGAGCAGTGTGCCTCATCAATGGGCGAGCGATCGTGGAGGTGTCAGGAGGCGTCACCCTCAAAAATGTCCGAGCCATGGCCGCAGCGGGGGCGGATCGCATCTCCGTCGGCGCCTTGACCCATTCCGCTCCGGCGGCATCGTTCAGCCTGATCCTTGCACCGTTCCGGCGTCACCGCCGTTCTCCTTGACCCATGATCGTTTCATCACCGCTGATTCTCGATGATATTCGGAGCACCTTGGGGACTGTTCGGTTCGGCCAACGGCTCTATGTGCATCACGAAATACCCTCGACCAACTCCGAAGCCATGGCCCTCGCCCAAGCCGGTGCGGAGCATGGGACCGTTGTGATCGCCGACAGTCAAACGGCCGGAAGAGGCCGCCTAACACGCCAGTGGTACTCGCCGCCCGGCGTGAATCTCTATTGCTCGGTCATTGTAAAAGACTTGGGACGGACTGGTGATCTGGCAGAATGGCTGGCTTGGATGCCCCTCGCAAGCGCCTTGGCGGTAGCAGAAGCCGTGCAGGCCGTTGCCGGCATCCACTTGTCTTTGAAGTGGCCGAATGACCTTGTCCATCACGGCCGCAAAGTCGGTGGAATTCTGTGCGAAAGTCTCTCTGTTTCGCTTCCTGAGTCCATCGTCATCATTGGGATCGGGCTCAATGTCAATTTACCTCAGGAGATCTTCCCCGACGACCTGCGACAGACAGCGACCTCGCTGTTTGCCATCTCCCATCAGCCTGTTGATCGAAACCGGCTTCTTGCTCAGCTTTTGTATGAACTCGAACAGAGTGTCGAGGAGTTGTCAATACATGGGCCAAGCCGGTTGAGACAGGCCTATGTCATGCGTTGCAAGACGCTCGGTCAACGTGTTCGAGCTATGTTAGGAGCGGACCAAGAGGTTGTTGGAACGGCTGAGTCCATTGCACCGGACGGCGCTCTACAAGTCCGCCCCTCATTGCCGGTGCCGGGGCGACCGACACCGGGACTCATCGACATTCACGCCGCGGATGTCATTCACCTTCGGGAGTAGCACTCCGTAGCGGCTTGCCAGGGATTGACGACGGCTCCCCTTTCGCCCTTGCGTTTCTGCACATTGCCAGAAAACGGTGGAACCCTCGTCCGTCATCGCCAACTTTGTCGAACCTGCGAAGGCCGGTTCATCGATCGGCTCAGCCGACGAAATTTGAAAAAACGAAACAGTGATCCGGGTCGAACCAGATCACGGTACCGCCGCGTTCCGGCCATTACGTCTGTGACTATTTCACAGAGCCGCTGTCCCTGTCTTGAGAAGGCCCATGTCCTGAGATGCGGATAACCGTACAGGAAACGGGCCAGCATACGCCCGGCGCGGAGGTCAGGGAGAATGGCCTTGGTAACAACGCGATGATAGGTGTCTTCGACGGCTTCTTTCTGTAAATGACCATCGATCAACGATTGGGCCGCCAACAGGCCGCTTCTTACGGCAGACGAAATTCCCTCTCCCGTGACAGGGTCGGCGAAACCGGCCGCATCCCCGACCAGCAGGACACGTTTTTTGGCGAAGCCCCCTTTTCGCGGACGAACAGGAATCACGAAACCATAGCGCTCAACCCCCGCAGCAGACCCACAGCCGAGCAAATCCATATAGTGAGCGATGGCGGTACGAAGGCCATGCCGCTGTTTGGCCATCGACAGGACTCCGATCGACAGATGCGTTCGTTTGGGAAACACCCACGCATATCCCTGCGGAACGACATCGAAATCAAACCGTGCGATCCCCTCGAATCGGCGTACCTGGTCGAACGGTACGGTCACTTCGTACTCCAGCGCCGGGATGAGCAGGCGATTGTCCTCCCACTCCATGGATCGAGCAACTGAGCTGAATACTCCATCGGCGGCGACGATGAATCTAGCCCGCATCGGTCCCTGCGGAGTTATGACTGTGATGGAATCACCATGGTGTGAAAGGTTCCGGACGAAGCATCGCTCATGTATGGCCGCTCCCTCTGCTCGGGCGGCGGAGAGGAGGGCGAAGTCAAACTCCGACCGCATCGTCATGGAGACGACGGGAATCGTTCGTTGAGTGGTAAAAGACAGGCCAGAGGATAAAAAATCGAGCCTCGCTCGATAACACTTGTGCTCCACGACGTGGCGGACATCGATCGGGAGCCACTGCATTGTTTGACCGACTAGTCCACCGCCGCAGACCTTGTACCGAGGCAGCGCAGCCTTTTCCAAGACGGCGACCGCCATCCCCGCTTGAGCTAACTTCCAGGCGGCACAGGATCCGGCCGGACCGGCGCCGACCACGATGACGTCATAGGTGGCACGCATGGGGTAACTTCTGGAAAGAAACACCGGGAGGTCCGACTAAAAGAGGCGTCCCTCTTAGAGAACATGATGGCTTCCCGCGCCAACTCATCTGTAACCCGTCCCACAAGAGACCGCCAGAAAACGAGCGTGTGCGAGCGCCGTTCGTATGTCGAGGCGCTCCTTCAGCCTCGTGGGTCCGTGGTGGACCGTCGATTCGCATTTGCTCCCAGCAGAAACCGTCCTGCCACCGCTTCATAAGAGAAAATACATGTCATTGACGGGCCGACTCAGCCAAGTCGCGGCTTCCATTCCACGGCGGCAGATTGAGCACCCAGGTCAGCACCTTGTCCGACACGCGATCAGGCAGGAGTTTAACCATGAGCGCACGAAGCCTGGCATCGGTCCCGACCAGATACCGAGTTTTAGGCCTGGCCGCCGTCAGCGCTTTTCCGACGACGCGCGCCACAATCTCGGCGGGAATCGCCCGTTCCGCCGCCCGTGTGACCACGCTTCTGACTCCCGCCACCACCTCACGATAGAGTTCCCGCAGCTCCGGCCTTGTACTTGCTTCAAGACCAGCCGCCTGTTTTCCTGATTTCTCCCAGATGGGAGTGGCGATAGCCCCCGGTTCGATGATCGACACAGTGATTCCCCACTGTTGGACTTCCAAGCGGAGGGCATCGGTGATGGCCTCCAGAGCGAACTTCGAGGCCGCATAGGGGCCCATCAGCGGCATGGCTGCACGGCCTGCGATAGATCCCATGTTGACGATACGCCCCCTGGCTTGCCGAATCAGCGGCAGAAACGTCTGAATCACCGCAACCTGACCAATGACATTCACTTCCAGTTGCCGCCGCAAGTCTGGAATCGGAACTGCTTCCAGCGGCCCGGCCACCGCAATGCCGGCATTATTGACAATCCCGTATAATCCATTGATTCCAACAAATTCCTCAACTATGGCATGAGCGTTCACGAGCGAGGAGTGATCCGTCACGTCCAGAAAAATTGGAATGAGGCGCTCGGTTCCCTGTTCTTTCAGAACTTCTCCATCCCGTTCTTTCCGCACTCCCGCAAACACAACAAACCCGAGTCGGTCAAGGTGAAGAGCGCAGGCTGCCCCGATGCCAGTGGACGCACCAGTAATAAGCACGGTTTTGCCGCCGATCGATTCTTTCATGCTGGATTCATCAGGCTGTGGATGGCGCTCTACCGTTCACGTCCGTCGCACTTTACAAAAAAGTACCGGCCGGCGGGAACCACGCTCGGCGTCTTCTCTCAGCTTCCGCTGGCCTGTCGGATTCATCAGAGACTGTGCCGATGGTTCTTTTCAATCTAGCACGAAGAGAATCGCCCGCTTCGGTCATCGCCAAGAACATCGTCACGGCTCCAGCCACCACACCGACTCCCCAAGCAACTCCTATTGCCATCACACTCGCCGCATCTACACATTGCTGTGAGGTCTGAACCTTGGCATTGTCGGTCCGACCACGCTCTCGTGGCGGCTGATGTCCCTGCCGCCCGGCACGGCCCCTCATACGCTGTCCCAATCCGACGCCAGCCAGAACGACGATGCCCCCGGCGATGATGCCTCTCAGAAGCGAAAATCTCGGTTCATTCGGATGGGGACGGACAAGCGTTTCTCCGCCAAGCCATTCCGTTTCTTCTCGATTTCGCGTCCGAGACATCCTATCCCTCCTTTTCCAAACAGGCGACGGGACAGCGAGAAAAAATTCTTGCAACGGGGAGGACCTGCCGCTCGCCCTGTGTGACGGTAGCGAGCGTTTCACCGGTCAAAATGTTTCGGAACTTCGTGCCTTCACGCCACGCCGGCGCCACAACCCACGTATCGCCCCAGACGGAGTCTCCCAAAGGCGGTCTCCTTGGGTCGGAGAGCATTCCGACCAATAATCGAGGGATGACGGTCAACACGGTTCCTTCGGGATGGAGACGCGCAAAGGCGAACAGCCGACTGGCGTGCTCGCCCAGACACTCGATCTTGACATACTCCCCTTCTTGAAACACCGGCGCATGGGCGAGGCGATACCGCAACGCTTCCGCCGTCAGAAAGAGCTTGATGCGTCCATCCACGCGATGGGCCACCAATTCGTCCACAAGGTCAAGACGATCGGTTTCCGAGCAGGTGCGTCGATCCAACTCGGCCAGAAGGGCCATCCGCCGCGAAAAGTCCACCGGCCTCCGATTGTCTGGATCAACAAGACTCAAATCCCACAGTTCCGTGCCTTGATAAAAATCCGGCACGCCGGGTGCCGTGACCTTGAGCAGTACCTGAGACAATGAATTGTAGAGACCGTATTCAGCCACTAGGGATTGAAACGGTAAAAAATCTTCCAGAAAGGAGTTGGACATCCTGCGATCCAATACCCGTGCGACAAACTCTCGAACTGCCTCTTCATATTCGGCGTCGGGGCTGATCCAACTGGTATATTGCTTCGCTTCTTTGATTGCCTTGTTCATGTAACGCTGAATACGCTCGACAAAAGTCCTGTATTCATCTGTCTGCATAGGTTCGAAGGGCCAGGCTCCGATCAACGTCTGATAAAATAAATACTCTTCATTCCGTCCTGGGACCGGCTCCCCTCCCACCGTTCGTTTAAACCCCCGATTCAACTTGTGCCAACGGCTCACGCGTTCTTTCCATCGTACCGGCATTTCCGACAGTACGTGTAACCTGGCCCGCACATCCTCGCCCCGCTTGGTATCGTGGGTCGCGGTGGCGGAAAGCGACCCCGGCCAACGATGCTGCCTCATCTTGAAGTGGTCGTGCAGGAGCCCGGGTGTAATGCCGAATTGGCGAGGGTCGCATCCCACTTCATTGAGAGCGATAAATCGGTGGAATCGATAAAACGCCGTGTCCTCGATGCCCTTGGCCGCCACGGGACTCGTCGTCTGTTGAAATTTTGTCACGAACTTGATCCGCTCTCCCTCGGCGGCGAAATGATCGCCTTCTGACGCCAGCAAGAGATCTCGAACAAAGTCAAAAACCAGGCCGCTCATGGTGGGATTGCGCCGCTTGGCCTTGCTCACAGCCTCCCAAATAAAACTTCGATCCCGCGCAGGCATGCCCTGTCCATCTCCCGCAATATAGGTCCGGTAGACGGGAAAACAGGCAATAATCTCCTGAATGGCATGAGTCAGACTGTTGAGCGTAAAATCGCGCGAGCGACGGTTTCGTTCCGATAAACGATTCAATTGATAACCGAGGACGTTCAACTCACCGGCCATAGAGGCCTGCATAATGACCTGTTTGCAGTGATAGATCATTTCCTCAAACGACTCATGTTTGCCGATGAATCGCGCATAGATCAGGTCGAATGCCCGTTCATTCGAACGGTCGATGAACAGTTGATTCACCCAGCTCAAAAAATCATAGCCAGTCGTTCCATAGACCGGCCAATTCGCCGGCAATTCTTCGCTCACCCCCAAGATTTTTTCAACGATGACGTACAACGGACGTTCCATCGCCGGCAAACCGATTCGCAACTCAGCATTGGCCCATCGCTGAACTTTATTCAAATAATCGGCTGGATCATACAGGCCGTCCACGTGATCGATGCGAAGTCCCGTAACGGCTCCTTCCTTCATCAACCGGAACAGCAATCGATGCGTCTCATGGAACACGGCGGGATCTTCTGTCCGAATGGCGGCCAGTTCATTAATATCGAAGAAGCGGCGATAATTGATCTCCTCGGAAGCCACCCGCCAATAGGCCACTCGATAGGCTTGATCGTTCAAAATCGCGTCCAGGAGGTCAAAACTCCGAGGGTTGCCCTTGACACCGTTGATGACACGCACGTTCTCCTCAACGAAGGTACGAATCGACGCGTTGGATTCCATTAAGGCCGCGAGGCGACGTGTGATGATGCTCTTTTCACGGTACCGTTCAGCGACCAGTTCGGGATCTTGCTCAAGGCGGGACGGCAAATGTTTCAGCGCCGTAATGATGCTCTGAAGCTCCATAAGGGCCGGATCGTCCGTCCCCAATTCTTGAATCAAGGACGGCAATCGATGTCCGAGAATCAACACCCATGTTTTAGGGGCGACCGGCAGCCAATGGTCGTAATAGCGGATAGTAAACGCTCCGGATTCATAGGAGAGCCGCAATTCTTGATTTTCCAAGACCACGCCGTACTGGTCCCCCAATATCGGAAGCAGCACCTTATTCCGCAACTCGGGCTTGAGCGGATTCCAATCGATGTCGAAGAACGAGGCATATCGCGAGCTGGGCCCATGTTCCAGCACATCGCGCCACCAGGCGTTGATTTGCCTGGCGACGCCCATGTGATTCGGCACGACGTCCAACAATTGCCCCATCCCGTGACGGCGCAAGGCCTCGATCAATGTCCTATAGTCTTCTTCCGTCCCCAACTCGGGATTCAATGCCGTAGGATCGACGACGTCATACCCGTGAGGGCTCCCCGGTACGGCGGTGAAATAGGGAGAACAGTAAAGATCCGTGATTCCGAGGGAGTGCAGATACGGCACGATGTGGGCCGCATCGCGAAACGTGCACTGGCGATTCAGTTGAATCCGATACGTCGAGAGAGGAATCCGCGGATGAACGGCGGATGGCGGAAAACGCTCCTGCCGCGAACCGTTCGGCTCAGCGGCGGGATTGGTTCCGATCTCTTTACGCTGACCTGCTGACGGCGCCGTCACGGTTCTGAATATGGCAGACTTAAACGACCCGGATCAATGGAGCAATATGGCAGGCTGGCCGAGCTGGAGCGGTAGATGCTCTCCTGTTCATAGCGGACCGAGACGGCGTTGCTCCGCGAGCACCGATGTTTGATCGGTAAACACAGCCGCCGTATAGGGGGCGATGGTCACTGGCAGTCGCCCCGCAATCACCAGTTCCCTCGGTGCCGCCTCCTCTTCTCTCCCTCCATACTCGGTCGCCTTCGCATCAAGTCGCTTCTGCCAATGTCCCATCGGAGCAGTCAGAGTCAGTTTCACCGGCTCGCTGTTGAAACTGCACACGAGCAGCGATCGATCACCGTTCTTAAACCAACGATGCACAAGCAAGACCGCCTCATCCACAAACTCATACACCTGGTGGCGTACGATCTCATTATCGCCTGCTCTCAACGACGGAATGATCCTGCGCAGTTCGATCAAGGCTTTGGTCCACCGGAGCAGCCCGAGCTGCCATTCGGTGCGCCGATCCCAAATGAGCTTGGATCTTTCAAATGTCTCGGCCGCTTGTGGGTCGGCGATTTCCTCGGGCTTCCATCCGAAGTGGGCAAATTCCCGACATCGGCCTTGCTGGACCGCTTCGATCAAAACGGAATCCCCATGTTCGATGAAATAGTGAAACGGAGCCGTTTCGCCGTATTCTTCTCCCATGAACAACAGCGGGATATTCGGAGCTAGAATCACCAGCGCACGGGCGGCGAACAAGGCTTCACAAGGAAGAGACGTACTGAGTCGATCCCCCCTGGCGCGGTTTCCAATCTGATCATGATTCTGAGCGAACACGATGAATTGCGACGGTCGGCAATGGCGGGACGAGCTTCCGTGCCGACGCCGGCGATAGGATGAATAGTGTCCCTGATAGACGAATCCCTCCCGCACGGCGTTCGCAAGATCCCTCAGATCGTAAAAATCTTGATAGTAGCCGGTTCGTTCTCCGGTCAAAACCACGTGAAGCGCATGGTGAAAATCGTCGTTCCATTGCCCATCCAAGCCACAGCCTCCGATCGAAGGCCGGTCAATGAGCCGCGCATCGTTTAAATCACTTTCAGCCACAACAACAATGTGCCGATTGAGCCGCTTGGCTTGAGCATGAACGGCCGCTGCCATGTCTTTCAGAATATGACTCGGGCTGAAATCGTAGATGCCGTGCACGGCATCCAGCCGCAGACCATCGATGTGATATTCCGTGACCCAATAGAGTGCGTTGCTGATAAAATAGTGCCGGACCGGATCACTGTCCGGCCCGTCATAGTTGATGGCGGCTCCCCATGGGGTTTTATACCGGTCGGTAAAGTACGGGCCGAAGTCAGCCAGGTAGTTACCTTCCGGGCCAAGATGGTTGTACACCACATCGAGAACGACAGCCATTCCCATCGCGTGGCAGGCATCCACAAGCCGTTTCAATCCCCCGGGTCCTCCGTAACTCGCCTGGACGGCGAACGGATAGGTCCCATCATAGCCCCAATTCCGACGGCCGGGGAACTGCGCCACCGGCATCAACTCAATGGCCGTCACCCCCACCGTCTCCTTCAGATAGGACAAACGAGGAATGATCGCCTCGAACGTCCCCTCCGGAGTGAAGGTTCCGACATGGAGCTCATAGATGATCCAGTCTTCCATGGGGAGTCCGCGCCAGATGTGGTCCGTCCATTCAAACTCATGAGGATCAACCACGACTGATGGTCCATGCACGCCGTCCGGTTGAAAGCGAGAAGCCGGATCTGGACGCTCGATCGTGCCATCCAAGACGTAACGATACCGAGATCCTGCGGCGACACCGGCGATAGCGGCATGAAAGTAGCCGCCCGCTTCCGGCTCCATCGGCATCGTACACGGAGTGTCGTCTAAGAAACGAATTGCCATGGACGTGGCGTGCGGAGCCCAGACGCGGAACCGCACGGATGCTCCCCCCGTTGGATCGGCGCCGATATCAAGTGACCAATCATGTCTCGACATTGCATGACAGGCGATTGTCGTCATGAAGTTTTTTCCGAACAGTCCGGCGTCTTGTGCGCGACAGCGGCGGCATATTATACATAGAACAAGCCATGAGTCGTTGTCCTGAGAAAAAAAGATGAGGGTGTGGCCTGGAAAACCCTACCCGCTCGGTGCCACATGGGACGGGCAAGGAGTGAACTTCGCGCTCTTTTCCGAACATGCCACGGCCGTCGATCTCTGCCTGTTCGACGGGCCAAAACATGCGAAGGAATCTCTGCGTATTCGAATGGAAGAACGCACCGACCAAATTTGGCACGTCTATATTCCAGGGCTCTGGCCTGGTCAACATTATGGCTATCGCGTCCACGGCCCGTACGCGCCGGAAGAGGGCCATCGGTTCAATCCGGCGAAACTGTTGATCGATCCCTATGCCAAGGCCATCGCCGGAACGATCGAGTGGTCCGACGCGATGTTCGGCTATCGGATCGGCGATCCCCAAGCCGATCTGTCGATCGACCTACAGGACAACGCCGCGAACGTTCCCAAATGCGTCGTCATCGACCCGGCCTTTTCATGGGGCGGAGACACGCAACTGAAGACATCGTGGGACAAAACCATCATTTATGAACTGCACGTGAAAGGGTTCACGGCGCGGCATCCGAACGTGCCGGAATCCATGCGCGGCACCTATGCGGCGTTGACGACTCCGGCCGTGTTGGATTATTTGCTCGATCTCGGGATTACAGCTGTCGAACTGTTGCCGATCCACCATTTTGTACGCGATCGGCACCTGGCGGAACGAGGACTGACGAATTATTGGGGATACAACACGATCGGTTTCTTCTCGCCGGATATCCGCTATGCTGTCTCCCCCGTGGATGCGCGCCATGTGCGCGAGTTCAAAACCATGGTCAAGACACTGCACAGTGCCGGGATCGAGGTCATTTTGGACGTTGTGTACAACCATACCGCGGAAGGCAATCACCTGGGCCCCACATTGTCGTTCCGTGGTATCGACAACATGTCCTATTACCGGCTGGTGTCGGACAACCGTCGCTTCTACATGGATTACACCGGTTGCGGCAACACGCTCAACGTCACACATCCTCGGACGCTGCAACTCATCATGGATAGCCTTCGATATTGGGTTGTGGACATGCACGTGGACGGGTTTCGCTTCGACCTTGCGTCCGCCCTTGCGCGCGAGCTGCACGCCGTCGATCGATTGAGCGCGTTCTTCGATATTCTGCATCAGGATCCCATTCTCTCCCAGGTCAAACTCATCGCCGAACCGTGGGACGTCGGCGAAGGCGGGTATCAAGTGGGCAACTTTCCAGTCGGCTGGGCCGAATGGAACGGAAAATACCGAGACACCATTCGGCGGTACGTCAAAGGAGACGGAGGGCAAGTTGGCGAACTGGCCTATCGCCTCACCGGCAGCAGCGACCTGTACGAGGCCAGCGGCCGCCGGCCGTTCGCCAGCATCAATTTCGTCACGGCTCACGACGGATTCACGCTGCATGATCTGGTGTCCTACAACCACAAGCACAATGAGGCCAATGGCGAGGACAACCGCGACGGCACCGACGACAACCTCAGTTGGAATTGTGGCGTAGAAGGACCGACGAACGATCCGGCCGTCAGAGAGCTACGCGAACGGCAAAAACGGAACTTTCTGTCCCTTCTCCTACTTTCCCAAGGGGTCCCGATGCTCTGCGGCGGGGATGAGATCGGCCGTACCCAGCAGGGCAACAATAACGCCTATTGCCAAGACAACGAGATCAGTTGGTACGACTGGAAACTGGACGCGGCGAAGCGAGAGCTTTTGTCTTTTGTGCGCAACCTGATCGTCTTCCGCAAACGACATCCGGTCTTGCGGCGGCGGCGGTTTTTTCAAGGACGCCGACTCCGTGGCTCTGAAGTCAAAGACCTCTCCTGGTTCAGGCCGGACGGGAAAGAGATGACCGATGACGATTGGAACGCCGGCTATGTCAAGTCGCTCGCGCTCCGACTTGCCGGAGACGCGATCAGCGAAACCGACGACAAGGGACGCCCCATCATCGACGATACCCTGTTGATTCTCTTGAACGCCCACCATGAACCGTTGACGTTTACCCTCCCCGCGCACAAACGGGGGGTACGGTGGCGTCCTGTCTTCGACACCTCGGCCAAACCAAACGCCAAAAATCTCAACCCGGTGTTCAAAGGAGGCGAACGGTACGATTTACAAGGCCGATCGATTGCCGTCCTGAGGCTGGGTGATCAATAGTGATCCAGGTCACTCGCCGATCTTATTTGGCGATCGTGATGGGCAGACCCTGCACCTTTGCCACGTCCGTGACGGTCATTTGGTAGAGTTGGCTCATCAATTCGAACGCCTCTCGATTCCACCGCTGAACATCCCCCTGTCCTTCCGCACGAGTGTCAATGGCATACCAGCGCCCATCAAGTTCCGCGGCAAAGGCAGGGCCCTCCGGTCTCGTATCGGACTCGACGATGGCGAGCGTCTTGACCGGATTGCGCAACACCGGCCCGCTGCGAGGATCCGGCGGCACATCGAACTCGGGCTCGGCTTCGATGCCGCGGGCTAAAAATTCCAACATGGCGTTGAAGCTGCGGAGCTTGATCTGGCCATGCCAGGAATAATCTCCTCCCGGATAATTTGGACGGATATCGACTAGGACATAATTGCGGGGATACCGTTCCGCTTTCAGATGAAGACTGCGGCGTTCTTCGTTCGTCAATGACGTCGGGTCGTAGTTCGTAATTACCAACCGCCCGACGATACGTTTCGAGAGATAGACGCGCCGTTCGCCATCCTGACTCCACTGGTAGCCTTTCTCGATTGCTTGCACGGTCATCGGATGGTCGAGCGAAAGCGGCCACATTTCTTCAAACGTCAAAAAGCCCACATGAAGATGGCGGGCCAGATTCAAGGCCGACAAATGCAGCACTCGCTTTCGGAATTCCCGGTATTCGTCCGTCCGATGCGGCATATTCAGGTAAAACGTCCGTTTTCCTCCTGCTTCGACGGCCAAGCCCCGCCCCATCAGTCTGAGCACGATCGCCGGCTCGACGCCTTGAGCCAACAGAAAATCCAGTTGCGTCTCGTCCATGGGCGTCAAGATACGTTTCGTAAACTCCTCGCCTTGAACGGGAACAATGCTCACGGTCGGGTTTTCCGCCACCGTCGCCCCCAGATTGAACAGAAAGAAATTTCTCGCGAACACCGGTCCGCTCGGCGCAAACAACTGAGAACCGAATCCGGCGTTGGATCGAAAGTCGAAGGTCGCAGCGACATTCGAAATCGCCGTGAAGTGACGCGGCTGCCCCTGTTTGGCCCGTCCGATGTTCAGCAGAAGCATCTCGGCCTCGACCGCATTGACCGTGCGGTCATATTCGATCACCGCCCGATGCATCGCCAGCGGCGACAGGCAGCCGGTGAGACTCATTGTTGCAATCATTCCATACAGCAGATGCCGAATCATCATCCTCCTCTCGCGTTGTGAGGCGCTGTCCGGTCTCATCACGGACGCTCGTATCGCCGACCGGTTATCGGGTCGAACAGGTGCAATGTTTCCCACCCCATTTCGACGACGACGGCTTCTCCGATCTTGGGAAGGTATCCTGGGATCGTAACGCCGACGATCGTGACGGCCTTGTCCGAGTCGGACAGTTCCACCGTCACCCACACCATAGGCCAGGCCGGTTCTACCAACCTGACGATCCCTTGCACAGCCCGTCCCGTTTTCTCCTCGGTTACCGGACCGACAGTGACGTCTTCCGGCCTGACCCCGACGGTTACCGTTCGCCCCGGCGCAACCGTCGACGCCTCAGGCAGCAACGGAAAGCGCAACGGTCCGGCCGTCATCATCCCCTCTTCCATCCGCGCGTCGAACAAATTCATCGTCGGATACCCCACGAAAGCAGCAACAAAAACGTCGGCCGGTCTGTCATAGACCTCCCGAGGACAACCGACTTGTCGGAGCCCCCCCTGATGGAGCACACCGAGCCGATCGCCCATCGTCAGGGCCTCGCTTTGATCGTGCGTCACATAAACAGTCGTCACCTTGAACTCTTCATGAAGACGTCGCAGTTCGGCCCGCATGGCGGCCCGCAACTGGGCATCCAGGTTGGACAAGGGTTCATCCAGCAAGAACAGTCTGGGCTTTCTGATCAAGGCCCTCCCAAGGGCCACCCGTTGCCGCTGCCCGCCCGACAACTCTTGCGGTCGCCGATCCAACAGCGCATTAATCCCTAACACGTCGGCCATCCGTCGCACTTCGTCTTCGATCATGGTGTGATCAAGTCGCCGTGCCTTTTTCCGAACGCGAAGCGGGAAAGACAGATTGTCACGGACCGTCATGTGCGGATAGAGCGCATAGGTTTGAAACACCAACGCCACGTCCCGCTCCCGCGGGTCCAGATCGGTGACGTCCCTGCCGTCGAACAAGATGCGGCCGGACGTCGGCTGATCCAACCCCGCCAGCAGATGCAAGAGGGTTGATTTCCCGCAGCCGGACGGCCCGACCAGCACGAAAAATTCCCCGTCTCCCACCGTCAGATTGAGCGAATGAAGGATCGTCGCGATTCCGATCCGCTTCTCCAGTCCCTCGATACGCACCTCAGTCATCCCGTCATCCCTTCACGCTTCCGGCCGTCAGTCCTGCAATAAGATGCCGGTTGAAGAAGGCCGCGAGTCCCACGACCGGCAGCGTCACGATGACCGACGCCGCGGCGAGGTCTCCCCAGGGAACGTCATGGAGCCCTGGAAACAACGCGATCGCCACCGGGGCGGTTCGCGCCGCGTCGCTCGCTGTCAGCGTCAAGGCAAACATGAACTCGTTCCATGAGTGGATGAACGTCAACAATCCCGCCACCGCCAGTCCGGGTCTCGCCAACGGAAGCACCACAGTCAGCAAGGCCCTGAGCGGGGTGCAGCCGTCGACGCGCGCGGCATGATACAGCTCACGGGGCAACTGTCGAAACGCGACCGTCAGAAGCCAAGTCGTCAACGGAAGCGCATGGACCGTGTGCGCGAGCCCCAAAGCGATCAGGCTGTCCTGCAATCCCATCTCCCGCATCGTCAGATACAAAGGACTGATGATCGCGATCGGCGGAAACATCGAAGCCATGAGGATCACCCCCAGAATCATCGGCCGTCCCGTTATCGGCAATCGGGCCAACGTGAATGCACAGCACGAACCGAGCACGAGGGCAACGGCGGTCGCGCCCATCGCGACCGCCGCACTGTTGATCAGGGCTTGAACCAGCGACGAGTGGAACAACACCCGTTCGTAATGCGCCGCGGTCAACCGCGTCGGGAGAAGAGGGGGCAATCGCACCAGTTCCTCATCCGGCTTCACGGACGCGACGACCTGCCAACCGAGCGGGCCAAGGCAGAACATCGCGACGGTCGCCAGCAGGCAAACGTTCCGTCCCGCAGAAGCAACGTCCCAACCAACCCAGCGATCGCGGCATGTGCGTTCCCGATCCATCACACCATGTCCCGCACCCGTCGCCGCAGCAACAGCACATAGAACAAAGACAGTATCACTGAAATCAGGAACATCGCTGTCGCCAGCGCGGAGCCATACCCCAATTGCAAGGACTGAAAAAGCGTTTTGTAGGCATAGATCGAGAGAGTTTCCGTGGTGTTGCCAGGCCCTCCGCCGGTCAACACATAGACCGCGTCGAACACCCGCACGGCATCCATGGTCCGAAACACCAGCGTGATCAGGATGACGGGAGTCAGCAGCGGCAGCGTGATCGACCGAAATCCGTCCCACCATCCCGCGCCGTCGATTCGCACGGCGGCGCGCAAGTCCTGCGGCAAGGCCTTTAATCCGGCCAGCATCATCAAGGCGGCGAAGGGAGTGGTCTTCCACACGTCCATGATGATGGCCGCGTGGATGGCCCAACGGGGATCAGCCAGCCAATCGATCGACGCGGCGACGCCGATGCGAGCCAGCGCATAATTGAGAAGGCCGTAATCGGGTTGATACAGCCAAAGCCACATCTGGGCCGACACGACCGTCGGAACGGTCCAGGGCACGATGGCGACGGTTTGGGCCAGACGACCGAATCGCGTCCGTTCGTCGGTCAGGCCGTCCAGAAGCAACGCAAGCCCCAATCCGATCGGCAATTCCAGTCCCACCGAGAGACAGGTGAAATAGAGGGTCGTCCCGAGGGCGGCCCAGAACCGTTCGTCGCCGAGCAGGTCCAGATAGTTTGCAAGCCCGACGAACTCGTCCACACCGAAAATGGGCAGGCGATGTCGGAGGCTCAGCCAGAGCGCCGCCGCGATCGGAGCAAGCGCCATGAGCACGACCAGCGTCATCGCTGGAGCGGCAAACACATAGCCCCAGACCCGTTCGGAGAGGTTCCATCGACGTCCGTCGGCTTTTTGATCGTTGAAAGCGGCGACCTTCATGGTTCGCGCTCCGCCGATGTCCTCACACGTCTCGGCAAGAGGCGATCTCCCTGACGGCGAATAGCGTGAAGCACGTCGCGGGGCTCCTTCGTCCCGACCACGAGCGCGCTCAATTCGGGCTGCGCCGCTTGAGACAGCAAGAGATAATAGGGCGTGATCGGCCTGGGTCTTGCGCTTAGAAAGATGGACAACAGATCCTTGAGGATCGGCTTCGCATCCAACAGTGGTTGCTCGGCATACAGAGCGATTCTCGTCGGATTGTAGCCGAGTTCCATGGCCATCCTGCGCTGAACGTCCGGGGACGAGAGAAACTCAATGAGGTCGCGCGCCTCCTTTTGATGGGGCGAGTGTTTGGCGACCGCCAGCACCCATCCGCCTAAGACCGAGGCGCCGGACAAACCAGGAAAGGCCGGAATAGGCCCGACGCCGATCTTTCCTTGGACCGGCGAACCCTCCCGTTGTAACAACGACCAGGCGTACGGCCAGTTCCGCATGAACAGAGCTCGTCCCTCGCCGAACAGCCGACGAGTCGAATCCTCATCGGCCATGCCAATCGAGAGGGGCGAGATCTTGTGTTTCCAGACGAGATCGCGCAGGAGTTGCAATCCCTCCTCGGCCCGATCGCGATCTCCCACCCACAGATCGCTCCCGTTGCTCCTAAGCACTTCAAGGGCGACACAGACCAGCCCTTCGTATTGCCTTCCTTGCCACACAAAGCCGACCAATTTAGGGTCCCGTTCCGCCTCCAGGACCAGACGAGCCGCGCGAAGCAGCTCCGGCCACGTTCTCGGAGGGTCGAGCGCGTACCGTTCCAACAGATCTTTCCGATAATAGAGGACTCCGGCGTCGATGTACCACGGCACGGCATAGAGCTTGCCATCCCATGTCGCAGCCTCAATCGGCCCTGGGAAAAAGTCTTCCCGCCGTATCGTCGACGGCGGATCATCCAAAGGAGCAATCCATCCGGCCTTAGAGAATTCCTGAACCCAAATCACGTCCAGACTCAGCACATCGAATGGAGCGCGTCCACCGTCAAGGCTCATGGTGTAATATTGATGCTGTTGGTCCGAAGAAGAAGGCAGCACTTCTTCCCGCACGGTCACGCCGGGATGCCGTCGCTCGAATTCCCGCAGCAGGCCGCTCAACGTGCGTTCGTCGCCGGAGAGTCGTCCATGCTTAAAGATCAAGACCTTCGAAGCGGCCTGGGATGCGTCATCCCTCTGTGTACAGCCAAGGATCGACACCAGGGACAACAGGATCCATGCTCGCATCATCACATGTGCCGCAAATCGTCAGGCGATCGGTCTCGTCCGCGACCGGACAACGTTCGCTCAAGGTAGTCCTTGGCCAGATCTTTGGCGCCGAGCCCGAACGCCAGACAGGCGGCGAACACGATCCCGCCGAACGTAATGCCGAACCCGACGATCACCACGCTGGCCGCGATACCCAATTCTTCCAGCGCCATGGCAAGCGCGAACAGGCGCACGCCCCACCGAGAGAGGCTCGCGATCAGTCTCGCCGGAGGGAGGCTCGCATTGACCGCCGCAATCAAGACCCCCTGTGAAATAAAATTCGACAGCAGGTAGCCGGCGATCAGAATCACGGCGGCGATCAAGACGTGAGGAATATAAGCCAAGAGCGATTGGGCGAATTGATTAATCGGTTTGAGATTGAGTGCGCCCAGCCCGGCAATCATCGCGAAGAGGACAATGACCCAATAGGTCATGCGACCCACGATCTGCGAGGGATCCGACTTGACTCCTCCACGACCCAGCGCTGCATTGACGCCGAGCCGATCGCATAAATGGTCTAACCTCACAACCCGCAACAATCGCTCGACGGCATACCCCAGTGCCCAGGCCACGACGAATCCGACTCCGATGATGATGGCCATTGCCAGGACGTTCGGCAAAATCGCCAGGACTTGCCGACCCAAGTGCTCCAACGGCGCAAGCAACGCTTTGTCAAAAAAGTCCTGCATGTCCGCCTCCCTCCTTGCCGTCCACACCGCCGGCGTTTACGAACGTGGCCTGCTGTTCCAGCGATCGACGAGATAGGGTTTCTGTTCCTCAAACGCCAAACACAAGTGCTCGATCCTCCTCTCCGCTTCGGCGGAGGTGAGCCCCTGGGTCTCCAGCACAAAGGTCGCCGTTCGCCCAAGATACAGCGGCGTGAGGGCCTTCAACAGATGTTCGCGAGGCATCACGCGGCCGTGGTAGGCCACGGCCGCTTCATAAATAATGCGGACCCAGAGATCGTCCGGAATGCGAAACTCGACGGGAGAAGCCGCCCGGAGGGGCAACAGCTCCGCGACAATCTCCCGCCCCAGCATCTGTTCCCAGATGGGGGCCAGATCGTCCGTGCCTTGCCGAAACGCGAGAATCATTCGATCCACGTTCACATGAACCGGCTCGACACCCACTTCGTACTGAAACCCGAAAATTTTGACCGGCACGGAACCGCTCGTCTTAAGCCAGACCTCTTGGTGTTCTTCCATCAGCGCAAACGAGGCCCCCAAGACCTGCATCAACATGGCGGCCAAATCGGCGGACGGATCCTTGGGATTGTGGATTTTGGCTCCGAGAAAACTCTGGCAGACACGGGCGCCGCTTGCGATGGCTTCGGTCGTCATCCAAATATCGATGCCGAATCGCGCCACATCCGACTCCCAGACGTGCTGATCCAAATAATGCTCGGCCAGCCGGCCGGAAAACCCAAAATCGCCGCCGATCGGCTGCCTGATTCGCTGGCCGTACAATGCCCTTGTGAGGGGGTAGACGATACTGTTCGTAATGGTCCCGTCGTACTTGTGGCGGAGATAGTAGGGTGCAACGTAGTCGTAGTGCTCGTCAAGAACGGGCCGCAAGAGCAATTCGATCCATTCGGGCGTGATGCTGCGCAAATCGGAATCCACCACCGCACAGGCCTTCGCATTGAGTCGGCGCGCAATCTCAAAAATCGTCCTGAACGCGCTGCCTTTTCCCGGAATGCCATGATACGGTGTGATGATCTTTTGAAGCCGGCTTTGGTGATCACTGATGAGAAGAGCGCCGTAGTCGACAACCGACCGTGCGACGACCTCGGTTGTGTTGTCGGACGATCCTCCGTCGGAATTCACAAGCACGGCCCGTTGGCCGGGAAAATATTTCGCCAGGCCCGCGCTGACGGCCCGCACCACGTGACCGATGGTGTCGGCATTGTTGTAGCTAGGAATGCCGACCAGAAGATCGGCCCGCTCGATGTCGGACAATCTGGACTCCGTTTCCTCGGCGAGAGAGACGGACGGTCTTGTTGATCGAGCGTCTTGCGTCTTCATTTAGTGGGATCCCATCGATGGTCTTCTTCCACCGCATTCACCAAGCGGTCAAAGAAATCCGGAACCGCCGCCGCCACTCGGCTCCAATTGGAAATCATAGGAACTCCCAACGGGTCCTTCTGGAACACGTCCGAGGCCAGTTTGATCCCTTTGAGAAACGTCTCGACGGCGGTTCGCTCCGCGTGTCGGTCGAACTTCAAACTGTTGATAGCCGCGCTATCTTCGTACCGGCGGATGGCTTCTTCGGCCAATCGGAGATACGTGGCCCGCAACGTCTTCAGCTCCGCGTCGCCGAGTACCACTCCCAGGCTGGATAAATGACGAAACAACGATTTTGAAATATCCACCGTCATCTTGAGGAGGCCTTTTTCGGGGTCGTCGGGAGACAGGGTCTGGTGCTTATGCTCATAGGCATCCGCGATATCCGCTTGACAGACGCGCCGCAGCGCGCAATTGCGGAAGACTTCGGCCAGAGTCCCGATTTCCAACCCCCAATCGCCCGGAATGCGGTTGACCCAGGCCAGATCACGCACCATGGCAAATTCCCCTGCAAGCGGATAGCGGAAACTGTCCAAAAACGCCAGCAATGGCTGGTCGCCAACCAGTTGCTGTAATGAGCGAATGACCGGCGTGAAAAACAGCCGGGTCACACGCCCGTGCAACCGGTCCGTGACGCGACTGTAATAGCCCTTGCAGAATTCATAGCCCAAATTGGGATTGGCCACCGGGTAACACAGCCGAGCCAAGTATTCCCTCTTGTAGCTCACGATGTCGCAGTCGTGCAGTGCGATCACTTGACTTTGGCGGCGGGCCAGCACGTATCCGAAGGCGAGCCAGCACGATTGCCCCTTCCCCGGCAATCCGACGTCGATTTCCCGCTCGACCAACGTTTTCAGGAGATCTTGAATCCGTGCGCCGTCGATCCAGACGAGCCGAACGAATTGCGGGAGTACCTTGAAGTAGTCCCTGGCGCGACGAAATTCAAGGGGCGATGCGCATCCTAATGCGACCACGATCTCGTTCAGATACGACACCTGCTTCAATTCCGCTACGATGCCGGACAGCGCAGGTCCCTCAAGTTCGGAATAGAGGCACGGCAGCACCAACGCAATCGGGTTGACGGTGCGATACTGTTCGAGCTCGTGTTCCAGCCGATCCACATTGGGAGGACCCAGGCGATGGAGCACGCTGACCACTCCATTTTGAAAGAAATCCGCCATCTGATTCTCCTCTCAACTTTTGAAGTCGCTCTTTCATGAGCCCGAATGCCACGACTCGTTCGCTCAGAGAGCTGGCATCGCATCCTCGCCGAATCGCTCTCAGTCTGATTTGTACCTTGCTCTCGCCCCCTATTTCAAACTGTCTGTCGGCGGTTCAAGAAGTGGAAACCGGAGACATCCCTTTCATCAATCCTTTCTGTCATCTACAATTGTCACGACAGCGTCCTCATGCACGCGGAGCGGACCGCAAGGCGACACAACGGCAATCAAGCGCGATGAGCGGGAACGCAACATCTTCGTGGAGCATGGTCGTCTTTACGGATCTGGACGGCACCCTGTTGAACAGCCGAACCTATCGGTTCGACGAGGCGCGCGAGGCATTGGATGCTCTGCAGGCCCGCGGGATTCCGACCGTTCTCGTTTCGAGCAAGACGCGGGCGGAGATGGAACCGATCCGCTCTCAATTGCGCAACGGTCACCCGTTCATCGTGGAAAACGGAGGCGCTGTGTTTATTCCGGCGGAGTATTTCTTGTTCCCTCTTCCCGGCACCAGAGCGTCCGGTCCTTATCGCATCGTCGAATTCGGCACTCCTTATTCTCTTCTCCGTCAAGCGTTGAAGGAGATCGAACGTGACATCGGCCTGTCTCTCACGGGATACGGCGACTTGTCGGCCGATGACGTTGCATTACGAACGGGCCTGTCTTCTGAGGAAGCGGCCTTGGCCAAACAACGAGAGTACGACGAACCGTTTTTCATCGAAGGAACCCATCGCGTCCCCCCCGAACTCGCGGCAGCCATCAGGAGCCGAGGACTGAACTGGACCACGGGAGACCGCTGTCATCACCTGATGGGTCCTCAGGATAAGGGGCGCGCCGTTCGCCGTCTCATTCAATACTACCGACAGGCTGCCAGGGACCATCACCACCGGCTCACGACGGTCGCCGTCGGAAACAGTCTCAATGATCTGCCGATGTTGGCGGCTGTGGACAGGCCCATCCTCCTCCAGCAAGCGGACGGGGTCTATGCCGCCGGTATTGATCTGCCTGGCCTCATTCGAGCCCCGGCGCCAGGTCCGACCGGATGGAATCAGGCGATCCTTTCGTTGCTGCAATGACGGTCCACCACATCCATATCAGCTGGTATCCCGATGTGGAACGGACGGGGGAGACCAGGCTCCCAAGCCTGCCCCTCGATCGGTTTTTAGACGCAGGGTGATTCGGCATACATCGGTCTCCCGTCACGCCGACGGCTGCGGATTGAAGAAAGCGGCGACTTAGCGGCTTGTGCGCGTTGTTTCCGGTGTTCCGTCGAGGCGGTGAACCAAAAACCGCAGCACGTCCTCCACTTCGCTTTGATGCTTGACATAGTACCGTGCCCGAGAGTGGGCCTGGTGCCCGACACGGACCCCTAGCATCAGCCCTTCCTGCATGGCGAAGACCGTTTCGTCGGTTTCATCGTCTCCGATAAAAAACAGCCCCGTACAGTGGAGATGAGTCATAAGGGCGAACGAAGCCTTCCCTTTTCCGGGGCTCCCGGGAGGAAGAAGGTTGACCGAGGCTTTACCCGGCATCACTTGCGGAGAAGGAGTCAACCGCTTGGCCACGTGAGCCAACTGACGTTCGACAGCGCCCGGATCATCCACTCCTCGATAATGAAGCGTCAAACTATAGCGTTTGTTTTCGATCACGACGCGGGTGTCGGCAAAGAACCGAGCCTTATGTTCTTCCAGTTGTTTCATCCATCCCGAACAGATGAGATCCATATCGTTCAATGCGGCGGCCGGCATCAGCGGGCTTTCGGCCCCATGGTTTCCGATCAGATGAGGCACCGCTCCGTTGACGCGCAGGGCCAGATCGTCGAGCGCCCTTCCCGAGACCACGGCGCACGGCACGCGCCGAGCCAATTCTCGCAGCCATTCGTGCATGGTCGGCGAAAGTTTGACGCTCTCGCGCTCGGATGAGATTTTGGCCAGGGTTCCGTCAAAATCAAACGCATACAGCACGGATCGGTTGACCATTTTTCTGAGGGCATCTCGCCCTTCATCTGACAAGAGGTAGATCATGTCTGTTCTCCGACCGTCCTCTCAATGCTCCTGCCGCCCATTTCCCGCGCGAGACGGGCCCGCTGCCTCATACGAGCCGCGTCCATCAGCATCCGACCTGCCCAGCGATAGACGTTGAACTCTTGAACGATTCCACGCAGACTGCGCATCCTGGCCTGTTGCTCGACTCTGGACATCGTCAAGGCGACATGCATGGCCGCCGCACATTGATCGATATTGTAAGGATTCACGATCAGGGCCTCCACCAGTTCGGCCGCCGCGCCGGTAAACTGGCTCAGAATCAAGACTCCCTGCTCGTCATCCCTAGCGGCGACGAATTCTTTGGCAACCAGATTCATGCCATCGTGCAAGCTGTTCACGATACAAAAGTCGGCCGCCCGATAATACAGGGCGATCTGTTCCGGCTCATGGTGCTCGATCTTGAGGTGGATGGGCCGATAGCCGTCCCGTCCGAACCGCCGGTTGATACGATCCGCCGACGCCTGGACTTGCTGTTCCAGTTGTCGATACTCTTCGATTTTAGATCGGCTGGGCGCCGCCACCTGCAGAAAGGAAAAGTGGCCGATCCATTCCGGTTCAAGCTCAAGCAGCCGTTCAACCGCCAAGAATCGTTCGAGGATGCCCTTTGTATAATCCAGCCGCTCAATGCCGACTCCCAATCGATGTCCGTGAGGCAATCCATAAATCGCCCGGATGTGTGTTCGGCACGTCTCCACGGGCGGGGTCTGAGACAGCACCCGACTTGGCCATTCGATAGAGATCGGATAGTGGTTGACCGCCGTCAATTTCCCACCATATGAAATAGTGGCGCAGTCTCGATCGATACGGCTTTCCAAGGATCTGTCTACCGTATCAATGAAGTTACTGCAATGAAATCGCGTGTGAAAACCAAGGATACTGCTGCCCAACAGTCCCTCGAGAATGTCACGATACCAGGGACAAATCGCATACCGTTCCGGATTAGGCCATGGGATATGCCAAAACATGATGATCGTGGCATGCGGCAAATGATCCCTGACGATTTTCGGCACAAGCGCAAGATGATAGTCCTGCACCAGCACAACGGGATTGTCGGTCTTGGCCTCCTCGATAATCGCTGTCGCAAACCGTTCATTGATCGTTTTGTAGAGCCGCCAATCAGAAGACCGGAAGATCGGCCGAACGTGGGCCAGATGGCACAGCGGCCAGAGCCCTTCGTTCGAAAACCCATAGTAATAGCCGTTCTCCTCCTCAGGAGTCATCCAGATCCGCCGAATCTCGTAAGCCGGCGATTCGGGAGGCACCCGCACATGATCCTGTTCGTCAACGACGAATCGGTCGGCGCTGCCGCTTCCGTGAGCGATCCAAATTCCCGAACAGGCCCGCATGATCGGCTCCAAGGCCGTGACGAGCCCACTGGCCGGCACCTGTACGCCGATACGCTCTGCATACTGAGTATGAATGTACGGCTCCCGATTCGAGGCGATCAGCACTTCGTCGCCGGCAAGGTGGTCATGCAAGATGGCTTTGAGCGTGGCTGGTTTCCAGCTCAATTGACTCTCATCTCGCATCCGTTTATCCATCTGTAGTTCGTGGATCATAGCCCGGAGATCTTGAGCGACCGGCTGAAGTTCCGGGATCTGCCGCTGATCCTTGATCAATCCGATCAAGCCTTCACCCCGCAACATGCCACGCACCCCCTCCACCCAACCGCGCCAACTCAAATGCGCCACCACGACTGTCACGAGCGAAATCATGACTCCGATACCCACAAAGAGATAGAACAAATACCATTTTGTGGCGCTGCTTCGCCGCTCGACCCAACTCATGTCATGAATGAGCAGGAGCCGTCCCAGCGAACGGCCTGCATGGTCGATCCCTACGGTGGCCACGTGCACGGGGCCCTGCGCCAGCCGCACGACGGCAGCGGGGCCGGACTTGAGCTCAACGGCTCGTTCACAAGAAATCGACGCTGGGTAGGTTTGAGTTTTATAGGTCAACTGATTATGTGCGTCGCAAAATCCGACGGCATACAGTCGTTCATCTTGAATTACCCGTTGAAAGTACGCCAACAATTTTGTTCTCGACTCTGACATCAGCAGCTCCGTCAGCGGTCCTTCCATCGTGCCGGCGATCAGTTGCGCCCGAATCTCGATATCGCGAACAAACCATTTCAACGTGAGATTGTCGACCAACGGAATCACGCCGTATGCGATGCCGGCCAGAACCACCATCAGGGGGAAGAGAAAACGAATGGACAGGCGCAAGGATCACCTCTCATTTACTTCCGACGAAAAATCGCCTATGGTACCGACATGTACCCCTATGGATTGGTGGGTAACTGCCAGACGTCAGCGCTCATCGGATTAAACGGCGCCGTCGAATGGATGTGCGCGCCGCGCCCCGACAGCCCTCCTCTCTTCGGTCGCCTCCTGGACCCGGACGGCGGACACTTTGAAATCGCCAGTACCGCTCCGGCCGAACATGTGACGAGCCGACAACACTATCTTCCCAACACCAACGTCCTCGTGACAACGTTCACCACCGCCCGCGGTGATGCGTTTCAAATCACGGATTTCTGTCCCCGTTTTGAACAGTACGGCCGCGTCTATCGACCGACCGCGCTGTTCAGGCTGGCCGAGCCGCTCCATGGCACCCCCATTATTCGCGTCAGTTGCCGCCCCATCTCAGGATGGGACAAAACGCCGGTGCAACCGCTGCGGGGAAGCAACCATGTGCGGTACGAAATTCGAGGTGAGCCACTCCGACTGTTGACCAACATGCCGCTCACCTATCTGTGTGAGGAAACTCCAGTAGCCTTGACCCAAAAATTTTACTTCGGATTGACCTGGGGACTCGGCATTGAAAACGATTTGGTCGCCGTGACTCACGACTTTCTGGAGCAAACGATACGCTACTGGCGCACGTGGGTCAAACACTGTTCGGTTCCGCTGCTATATCAAAAAGAACTGATCCGCTCTGCGTTAGCATTGAAACTGCACTGTTTCGAGGACACGGGCGCGATCTTGGCGGCTCTGACGACGAGTCTTCCCGAACAGCCGGGCGGGAACCGAAATTGGGATTACCGGTACTGCTGGCTGCGAGATGCCTACTTCGCCCTGACGGCGTTTCATAATCTTGGGCACTTCGAAGAAATGGAGGCATTTCTGAAGTTTCTGCTGAACATCGCGCACGCGCAAGAAGATTCCCGCGATCGCCTGCGCCCCGTCTACACGTTGAGCCAAGGACTGCCTCTTCCGGAAATCGAACATACCAACTGGGCAGGCTATCGAGGCAGCGTTCCGGTACGCAGCCACAATCAGGCGTCCGACCAAGTTCAGAACGACGCCTATGGAGAAATGATCCTCGCATTCACCCCCATCTTTTTCGATGAGCGCTTTATCGATTTGCGCACCCGCGATCTTGACGGCTTGCTGGCTCATCTGGCTGATCTTTGCGAGCGGAGCATCGGGCAACCGGATGCCGGCCTCTGGGAAATCCGCCATGCCTGGCAAGAACATTCATTCACCAATCTGCTCTGTTGGGCCGGGCTGGAACGGTTGGAACGCATCAAGCAAACCAACCACCTCTCTTCCCTTTCTCTTAACGTCACGGCAGCCAGAATTCGGGCGGCTGAAGCCCTGCTTCGCGCTGTGCAAGATGACGCGGTCAGAAACGGCCCGTCCGACATGAGCTACGACGCGGCGCTTGCGCATTTACCGATTCTCGGCTATCCGAATCGTCAGCTTTGCGAGACCACTACGTTGCAAATCGTCAGAAACCTGGCGTTTCTGGCAAACGGCCACAAAACGGGGTTCTTTTATCGTTACGTGCGCGAAGACGATTTTGGGAAGCCGGAGGCGGCGTTCGTCATTTGTTCATTTTGGATCGCGCAGGCCCTGGCTCGCCTCGATCGAACGGCCGAAGCGAGAACCATTCTGGATCATGTTCTTTCCTCCGCCAACCACGTGGGTCTGTTTTCGGAACATTTCATCCCTACGACACGCACCCAGTGCGGAAATTTTCCTCAAGCCTATTCTCATATCGGCCTCATCAACGCCGCCTTTGCCGTCAGTCCTCCCTGGAGCGAAATCCTCTAGCCGTCGGTTGCGCCTTTCGGTGCACCCTCCCTCGACGCAAGGAGGCCGGCTTCAACAACCGGCAACGATCAAACAGAGCGACACACTGTCGGCCCCCCTAGGCTACTGCTGAACACGGCCGGATACATGGATGCGACGGCTCTGCCGCAGTGTCTCTGGATCATTCGGTCACGGCGCTTGCCAGTGATACGGATCACCACAGCCGCAACAGGTTCGGAGAAATTTGAGGCTCGTACGAGGCCGTTGAGGATGAAAAAGGGTGGGCGAAACACACCGACACATATGCCCGCCCGCTGGCGGAAAGACTCCAACCGCTCACGGGTTCGCTTCTCATAGAAAGAACGCGGATGCCCGGTGGACGGTTTCAGACGACAGCAAGCAAGAGATCACCCTGAAACGTGTCACCTCTTTTTTGTTTTGCTCGGCGGCTTTTTTTCCGGTCCTTGCCACGTCACCCGCGCCAGAACGTCTTGATGCGCCCAACGGGTGGCCACGCGGCCTTTATAGGCCTTGACCAATTCGCGCCCCAGCCGTTGTGCCAGTCGATCGCTCGTGGTCTGCACTTCCAAATCGTGCCCCACCCGTATGATTTTCATCACGCGTTCGAGCGGGTTGATGGAAAGGGCTCGCTCCTCCACGTTGGCGATCAAGTTTCTGATTTCGGCTTCATGCTCTCGGAGGGCCGACCATTTCAGTGTCACAATGCCTTCTGGATAGTCGTCCCTGATTTTCTGGCAAGCAGGACAGAGCATCGTGCGAGTGGAGCGAGACGCCCACAACTCGCCAGCCTCGACGCGATCAAGATACCACCGTTTGTTGGCATAGATAGCATGACATGAGCGACAGATCACGGCTCCTTTTGGCGCCTTCAGCATGGCATAGGGGTCTTGCTTGGGATGAGGCTTTTCTTTATACGAAACCGTATAGGGCTTTCCTTTTCGGTTACTCATGAGGGTTTTCTTCCTTTCTCGTCATCTTTCTCGTCATCTTTCGTCTCATCAGATGTACGGCATCGCCTTGCCCGATGAAAAGGCATCCGGCAAGCTTTATGCCGTGAAGGAAACGGATCTTGGCTCCATCGCCATTCGTTTTTGCTCACAGATACGGAGAACGATGACACTCCGCCTAAGTCGCTCATGGCAAAAGACCACAGGCCAGCTCATCGGACTGTTGCAGGATGCTACAAAGACGAACGCGCCGATGACGGCTGCGACCCATAAAAAAAGCCGCTAAAAGTCGCTCGGATGATCGGCTCAGGATGGAGAGACGCCCCTGCGCGTCGTAGCGTATCAAGCTTTTGCTTCATGATCTCATCATGATACGGCGTCTCTATCCAACCAGACCAACCATGAGACCGACATCCGCAAGAGATGCCTTCATGATTGATATAGATTGGCTGTCGCACAATATGATAAGCGTGATATCGTAATACGATCCATCCAAGGCATCGCGCATGACGTTGACCATTGCTGGGCTGAAGGTTCGGCTGGGATTTAGCTGGATCCTTCTTACCCTCTTCCTTACTTGGTCGCTGGCACAGAGCTATTTTCCAACTTCCTATTTAGGATTAGAGAGTCGGACATATTGGTGGATGGCGCTTGCCGGCACCGCGGGGTTCTTGGGCTCGCTTCTCTTTCATGAATGGGCTCATGCCGCGGTCGCACGGCGCCGTCAATTTCAGGCCGCCGCCTCAACGCTCTTCCTCTTTGGAGGGGTCGCCGACACAAAGACGGAGCCGCCGGATCCCAAAACGGAATGTGTGATCGCAATCGCGGGGCCCCTCTCAAGCTTCGGTCTCGGCGCCGTGTGGTACGCGGCTTTTGAAGTCGGCTATCACGCCAATTTCCCCCTGGCCGTTTTAGGAGTATTCGGTTTTTTGGCTTTCGCGAACACGCTTCTTGGAGGAGTCAATCTTATCCCTGCTTTTCCTCTTGACGGCGGATGGCTTCTTAGGGCCTGGCTGCGTCGCCGCAACAACGATCTCCGCCGATCGACCCGTCTGGCCTGCTTGGCCGGTTCATTGTGTGGGTTCGTGTTGATGATGGCGGGATTCTTTCAAGTCATCACCGGCCATATCCTGGCCGGGGTGTGGTGGTTCGTCATCGGATTTTTCCTTCGAGAAACGGCCGGCGCCTCCTATTACCGTCTGGTGACCCAGACGACATTGGCAAGCATGGCGATCCGACGAATCATGACGCCCAATCCCGTTACCGTTTCATCCGACACATCCGTTCAACAGTTGGTTGAAGACTACTTTCACCGGTCCTTTCACAATATGTATCCCGTGATGGAGAACACCCGTCTGATCGGCTGCATCGGCCCTAAACAAATCTCCGCGGTTCCTCGTGATAGATGGGCGGAGCTGACGACTCGTGACCTTGTGATTCCTTGCTCTAAAGACAACACCATCGATGTCGACAGCAACACGGAAGCGGCTTTGTCTTTGATGAACAAAACCGGTAACAGCCGTCTTCTCGTCGTGGACGGCGGTCAATTGGCCGGCGTCGTCACACTGAAAGACCTCTCAAAATTTTTGACGTTGAAAGTGAACGTCACCCCAGCCTCCTGACAGGACCCGAATTGCCGGCTTGTCGATGTCTTTCATTTTTTGAGGTAATGAGCAAGCGGTGCGAACACATTGCCAAGCACCGAAGAAAAAACGAAACCCCTTCGACCAGAAAAAGAGAAAAGATGATACGAGTCTAGCCTGACCTCTGCCCACCCCCATGCTATGTTCTCCTGTTCGGCCGTACACGATTGAAGCAGCAACAACATACCGAAGAAAAGGGCAAAGATACCGGGCCAGATCATCAAGAGCGCGCCGAGGGCCAGCATTACCATGACCGATCTCAATATCCACCGGACGATCCAAAGCCGGTTTCTGATCATGGGATATGTCATCTTGCCGCTCTCTTCTCATTCTGCTGGTGCGAGAGCCCGTCTGTGCTGAAATTTCAAGGGTAGATGCTGACACATTCTCCCTCTGAAGGCATCTAGGGAATATACTAAAAAATGACGGAATGCTTACCGGTTGAACATTTTCCGGAACATCCTTCGATTTTCATTCCGGCATTGTTCGGTCACGCAGGCACTCCATGGACATGAACGACAGATTGATTGACAGAAGCTAACATCGTTTGCGATTGGGAATTCGACCGACTCAGCGGCGAACCGGTTCGGCGGAGCCTGGACGGCATGAAGCCGTCAAGCAAGAGTGGCGTACGGCACAAGGCTATGGCACAATCGGCGCCGACCGTTTAACGCTCAATCAAGGGAGATAGAGTCCTTGTGCTGAAGGAGAAGGGACAACGATTGTTTCGAACGAGTCCTTGCACTCATCGCCTGTACACAATCTGGTCCGTTGTAGTCCTTGCGTTGGCATTAACAGGAGTGGCACGCGCCGATCAGCCGTTTCTCGATTCGAACGCTCCGGTCCGGTTCAATGGTGAAACCCTCTTTGTCATCCATACGGGCTTGGCTGATATCGATCCCGCCGCCAGAGCGGCAGCCATCGAGAAACGGCTTGAGCGGCTCGCCCATGTGGACCCTTCAATAATCGATAGCCTTACGATCGAGGATCATGAGGAAACTTCTTATGTCGTTACCCGAGCGGAAGTGCTCTTCGTTGTCACAGAGCAAGAAGCAAAACTGATCGGAAAGCCCCGTCATGTGCTCGCCAGGGAGCGGGCTGAGCGTATCCAACGGGCATTTCGTGCGATAGCACTCCCCTCTGTCGATACAGGGCCTCTGCCGTCGTCGATTCACCTGAGGGATTTGTTATGGGCCGGTCTGGCGACAGCACTCCTTATTTTCCTGGCTGTAGCCGCACGTATCGGATTTCCTTTGCTCTATGAGTTCATCGACGCCTGGCATAAAACACGCCTACGTTCTTTTTCGTTTCGAGGGTTTGAACTCGTTTCTGCCGCCCATTTGGTGGACACACTTGTATTCCTGAGCAAATTTGTTCGGATTGTGCTCTCCGTATTCGTCCTTTACGCCTACTTTCACTTCATTTTGGATCTCTTTCCTCAAACCCGTGATTTCGAGCAAAGGCTTCTGGCAGCCCTTACCATACCCTTGGATGGCATGCGTGGTATGAGCGCCAATTGGACCAGTCTGATCGCCGGCTTACTTCTGACCGCGGTCACGACGGGATTATTCCTAGGGGCGTTAAAACTCTTTCGTTCTCTCTTTCCTCAAGCGATCGAGAAAATCTCACAATGGGGTCGTACCACCAAATACTGCCTGAAGATCCAACGGGTGGAACTCTTGTCCGGGGCTCAAATCGCGGACGGCGCGCTGGGCATCGTACGGATCTTACACGTTGTGGCGTATGCTTCGTTGGTTTACCTCTACGTTACATCGATCCTGGGATTCTTTCCCGCCACTCAGCAGTTGTCCCTCGAACTGCTGGGGTATCTGATCGAGCCACTCAAATTGATCGGCCTGACGTTTGTTTCCTCTCTCCCTGATTTTATTGCGATCGTCATCATTGTTCTTGTCACCAAATACATCATCAAGCTGATTCACTTGTTTTTCACGGGAATCGAGCGAGGGGCCATCACGTTCCAGGGATTTCACCGCGATTGGGCCACACCTACTTACAAGATCGTGCGGTTTTTCGCCCTCGTCTTCGCGGCCGTTGCCATCGTTCCCTACATCCCCGGTTCCCATTCAGAAGCATTCAAGGGCATTTCGGTTTTTCTGGGCGTGTTGGTATCATTGGGGGCCGCCGGATCGTTCAGCAATATCGTGGCCGGTATCGTATTGACGTACATGCGGCCGTTCAGCGTCGGAGATCGGGTCAAGATCGCTGAAACGACAGGTGATATCACGGAAAAAACGCTCTTGGTCACAAGAATCCGAACAAACAAGAACGTGGACGTAACTATTCCCAACGCGTTGGTCTTGAGTTCCCATATCATCAATTTCAGTTCGTCAGCTACGAACCCGCCTCCGCTTATTCTGAACACCAGCGTCACAATTGGGTACGACGTCCCGTGGAGGAAAGTTCACGAATTGCTTGTCGCGGCAGCCAAACGCACGACATACATTCTAGAGACGCCGGAACCATTCGTCTTGCAAACGAGTCTCAATGACTATCACGTCACGTACGAGATCAATGGGTACACCAAACATCCCAACCAGATGGCGGCTATCTATGCCGAGCTTCATCAGCACATCCAGGACCAGTTCAACGAAGCAGGCGTGGAAATCATGTCGCCTCACTACACGCAGGTGCGCGACGGCAACAAAACAACAATCCCTGATGAATATTTGCCAAAAGACTACCAGGTGCCCGGCATTCGCATTTGGCCGCTGCGTTCCCCTCGCATACGTTCCGAGTCTCCGTCTTCTGACAGAGATACTCCTCGTTGACCATGAACGTGCTTATCAGTGCGCCTGCTTTCTCCACACGGACCGACAGAGTCTTTTCCCAAAAGAGACGGCGAGCCGCGTCCGAATGCTCAAAAACCCCAAGCAACGCGGGCTTCCTCGCCCATGAACGATTTTTCAATCCAGACCCGATGCCGTGATCTCCCTTCGGCGAGATCGTAGGGACAGAACTTACGAAAACTCGTTTTTATTTTCCTCCTGCCTTGACTCACACGGATCAACCACGTTAATTTCCTGCCGATGGCGGTGTAGCTCAGTTGGCAGAGCAGCGGACTCATAAGCCGCGGGTCGGGGGTTCGATCCCCTCCACCGCCACCACGTCGATGCCCGCTCGTTTCCACGAGCTTTTCGTCAGTTCACCGACAACTCATATGTGTCTCGCCACGGCGTTGCACGCACGCGTTAGTGCCCCACCATGTCCTTCATCTCGTTTTTCATGCCTTTTATCTCATCTCCCATGCCCTTGACATCGCCCTTCATCTCCTCACCGGCTTCTTTCATCACATGCCCCTTGTGTTTCATCTCGTCGGCTTTGCTCTTCACGCCCGCTTTCATCTCTTCTTTCTTCCCGATCACCTCCGCATGAGCGTTGTCTTTCTGACCAAGCACGCCGGAAGTCATTTGGTCTTTCTTGCCCATTACGCCAGCCTTCACCGCTTCTTTCTCGTTTCGTACATCGGCCTTGATCTTACCGATCTCATCCGCATCGGCAGACAGACTCATTCCCCCAGCCACATGACCGTCCCCGCTCTCACGGAAACCGATAGAAGGCATGAATGCACCGTGAAGCTGGTCGCGATCGATCGACGAAAGCATCTCGAGAGTTATATCATGGGTCAATGAGGATCCGATGGACAATTCTGATCGGACTTGGAGCGAGTCTCATCGGATGGGGCCTCACCGGTGACTGGCCCGCAGAGAGTGATCCAACTCTTCCCGAAACACGGTCGTTTTTCTTGTTTCTTGGCGGAGTCGTGGGAACCGCCGGATTGCTGATGGCAATCCGGCGAGGAGGAGACACCTAGAAATTGATGCGCCATCGACCGGCTCTCCACACCAGGATCAACCCCGGCTGGTCGCTCGGAGATACAGTTTGAACACCACGCGCCTGCTCCTCTCGCGGTCGGGAACCCCTCGATCATTCCGAATAAGTTCGTGGCTCCCTCGTCCGTTTGCCGATGCCTTCCGTTGAAAGCAGGCATAGGCCCACGGAGCACGGTCTCGAATCGCCAAGAGGCTTTTGGACAGCACGGCAAATGATCGTTCTTGGCTCAACTTGAGATTCAAGATATCGTCCCCCTGGTCGTCAGTGTGGCCTTCGATCACGAATGTTTCCACCTCATCACTGTGTGATCCACAAACAACAGCCGCGTAGCGAGGCATCACTTCCGTTAAGAACGCGCCAGCCTCTGGAGAAAGGGCGCTCTTGCCGAACGCAAAGTTCAACATATTGTCCGGCACCACCACCCTGAGCAGAGACGGATCATCTGCCCCTGCGATCATAAGACCGTCAGATTCCATCTCCCGACGGAGCACGTCAACGGCGGAAGCCGCTGGCGCCGACGACGATCGATTTTCTCCCACCCCCGTGATACTCTGTGCCGCCAGCAACAACATGCATACCACGGCAAGCGAGGTCATAAGATCGGTCGTCCCCGCGGTTGTTGAGAAGGTTTCCTCTTCGGAATCATGCAGTCCAAGCCAGTGGCGTTTCATGTCCATCCCCCACCACAGTCTCTACGGCCACAAGCGAGACCATCGCCATCCAGTCCTCTGAGTCTCTGATGGAACTGGAGGCATAGCCTTCTTTCTCTGTCGCTCGCCGAGCTGTTGGATCAGACGGTTGACATCGTGAGGAGACAACGCATTGGGTTGCCGCAGCGTTTCAAGAGACCGGCCCAGCTCATCAACAGCGACATGTACCGAATCCATAATCTGAGCGAGTGTGCCCCGCACTTCTTCGCGAATCGTCGATGCCAGGCGCTCCCGTTCGACTTGCAGGTCTTCTTTTCTCAATAAAGTGAGGCTTTTGGAAATCTCCTGAAGAACCTCGACCGCGGTGTCCATCCGCTGATGGATGGTCTTGATCCCTTGAAGCGCCGCATGATCGAGACCGGCCTTCTCATACTCCCCGCTGCCCGGTGAAACCGATGGGCGGCCGAGTGCGCCATAATCTCGAATCTTTTGCGGAAACATCTCATCGAGAAGCGCGACGATCCGGCGATGGCGATCGGTCAGCCCGTGCCAACTTGATTTTTCCAACAGAAGAAAGAGGTTGGCGCACGCGAGACCGATCATAGAGGTCACAAATTTTCCAGCCAGACCGTTGATGAACCCGGGAAGTCCCTCGATCTGGGTCCCGTTCGCGTGTAATTTGCCAAGTCCGATCAAAATGGCCAGAAAGGTAAACAGCAAGCCGACTCCCGTCAGAAAAGACGGAACATGCCGGTAGAACTGGTAATTCAAATGGCTTGCGCAAGCCGTCTCAAATGGGAAACACTCCGCCGCCGATTTATCGGCATACACGGCTGGTTCCAGAAACCAGGACGATTGTTCGATCACAAGACTTCTGCGGAAAATCAGCCAGTCTCGCGCATAGGTCGGCTCTCCGCCCATGATCCGATCCAAGGCCATGAGATCATCGAGATCTCGCTGTTCTACCGGATTGTTTGCCTTGTTTGTCCGTTTCTTCGTCGCACCGGAGGACACGACCCACTCCGGGGCGGCTTGCCGTCTTTTCTGGGCAAGCCGCAGAAGCTGTGGTTCGATTCGCTTGGTCGCCGTCTGTAGCCGCCGGATGCCTCGGAGAAACTGCCCGCTGTGCCAGAGAAAAAAACCAATGATGCCCATGGCTCCGATACCACTGGCCAGCGGGATCTCAAATCCATCAACAAGAGGCACATCTCGCGTCATCCACACCCACATGTCACCGACGGCCGGAAGAACACCCATGGTTGCGCACCCCTTCCACTTCCACAGATTCAACCGCGAACGATACGTTCAAGATTCACGCCACGCTCGTTCATCGTTCCGCTATGAAATGAAGATATCCTCACGAGAAGAAAGATCCCCATGAGGAGGCATTTATGTCCGAACCGGGCAACTTTTTCCTGACGACGGAGGGGCAGAAAGGAGCATCGACGGTGAGAGTCGGAACCAGATGGATTCTTTTAGTCTTTCAGCAAGAGACGGTTGGCCTCCTCAATGGCCTTGAGGAGAGCCGCCCGCTCCTTTTGGTTGCTCTTTGAAATCGGCACGCTTTCCGAAAATCGTTTCGCAGCTTGGATCAGGGTCTGCAACGCGCCGGCCAGGTGACCGCCCGTGGAAGAGGGGTCATGCCCGGCATCTTGGAGCAGCTTGCGACGCCTCCTCGGTCCTATGTAGAGTTGTGGCGCAACCGGATTGTCCTTTTCCAATTCAGGTCGCCTGAAAATACCCATTATTTTCTCCCGATGACAGCATGTCCACTGCTCCACACCGGAGGCGTGAACCGGCCGATTCTCCGTACCTTCCAGAAAGAAGAGCTTGGAATGCAGACCGCACAGGCCGTCTTCCCATCCGTCCCGACGTGGCATCGTTGATAGGCGGACCGCATCCTCTCCTTCATTTCCCAGAAAGAAAGGGGAGCCGCTAGTGATCCCTGGTGATCAATCGTCCTCTCTTTTTTCGCGCGAGGGGAAGCCGCACGGAACCCCACTCTTCTTCTTCCCTTGCTGGCACAGCCAACATGATCATCGAAAGCCTCTGATACATTTTCTCCAATTCTCGGCACCGTTTGACAAAACGGCCGGATGAGAGTTTCGGGAAATAGCAGCGGTAGCTCTCATAAAACTTCGCCCGCTCTTTCCATCGCTCTGCATAACATCTGAGCAACCAAGCGGCTGACTCCCCTAGATGAAAGGGCTCCCGTTTCATCGCCTGAAGCCTTGTGGTCGGCAGAGCCATGATCATGTCTTTCATGTTCTCTCCTCCTTTGTTAATCCCGCCATGCCGTCGGATTAAACGCGGTCACGCCGGCGTTTTCATCCCATCGGCTTTTGCCCGCACCGCCACTATAAGTGCCCATCATGAGAACGGCATTAGTCCAACATGAAAACCGTCTCATGAAGGCAACACCGATAAACGAAGCAATAAAGTCCCCTCGTCATCTATCAACCGCAACATCATTCCTCTCGCAATCCTTCCACGATTGACTGTCTCGCCGCCCAGCGCGAAGGGACGTAGCCTGCCACCAACGTGGCTGCAGCGGCCAATCCCACCGCCTGCAGAATCCCTCCGAGCGGGACGATCGTGTGGATCGTCCAGCCGAACGATTGCTTATTGATCACCTGAATCAGCAACACGGCGAGCGCTCCTCCGCCCACAAGCCCCAGTCCTATTCCTATCAGACCCAGATACGCCGCTTCCCATAAGACTAACTGTCCTATTTGCCTGTCGCCGGCCCCGATGGCCCTAAGCGTGGCCAACTCCCTTTGACGTTCCAATACCGACGTCACCAGCGTGTTGACAATACCGAGCATGGCAATCACGACCGCAATCGCTTCAAGCACATAGGTCAACAGAAACGTCCGGTCAAAAATTTCTAGCACTTCCTTGCGAAGTTCGGCATTGCTGATCAACAACGGAGGAAGACGGCCTCCGATATCGCTCAATCGGGCCGCCATGTGTTCTCGGACCAGATCAAGATCGGCTCCCCGGTCCAGATACACGGGAAACACGGTAACGAGGTCATCGCGCCATAAAGATTGATAGAGCCGGCGATCCATGAGAATTTTCCCCCCGTCGGTCGCATAATCATAGAACACAGCGACGACCGGAAAACGTCTGGCTCCTTCCGGCGTGACGAGCTCAAGACTGTCACCTTCCTGAATCCGAAGCTGATCGGCCAGGATCTCGGAAACCAGCACGCCGTCAATATCCGCCGCACGGACGAGTTGGGAGGCGGAATCACCTTGACGCACCCAATATCGACTCATCCGGGCATGAATCCGCAAGTCGCGCGACACGATTGCCACCCGTCTCCCCTGCACGGCCACGCGAACGTCTCGATACGTATCCACTTCCGCGACGCCGGGAATCGAAGACAAGACCTCCGCCCACGATCCTGGTAAACTCCTCCCCGTACTCCCGGCTTCCGTTCCACGAAGCCAGAGCGATGGTGCGACGATCACATCCGCCATGACGGTCTCCGACACCCAGATTTCCACTGTGTGTCGGAAGCTTTTAATCATGACCAACACGCCGATCATGATGGACAGCCCGACCATCAAGGCGGAGATGCTCACCCCGTTGCGGCCGGGATTACGCGATGCATGATCGATCGCAATCGCCCGCATGATGCCCCCCATCGTCGATTGAAACCCCGGCGGGCGGATTCCACGGCGCCAACTGGTCACACAAATAGGAGCGATGCACGACAGGCCGGCCAATAAGCAGAGCGTTGAGGCGTACCCAGCGAGAGGGACGCCATCGACGGGATCGGCCATACTCAACACTCCCGCAAGGACGAGCAGGATGAATCCACCCATGCCCAACGCGCCGACTCGCAGCCGTTGCCCCGCTTCGTAATCACCGGGCGCCAAGGCCCGCACAGGAGCCGTCCGAGCCGCGTTCATACTCGGTCCGACCGAACCGATCATGGAGACGGCGCAGCCGACGAAAATCCCTTCCGAGGCCAACCGCCAAAGCCAATCGGACTCCAGGGCAAGACCGTTACCGACTCCTATGGGAACGTACAAATCCGAGATCGTTCGACTCAGCAACTTCACCAGTTCTCTGGCCAGAAGAAACCCCGCTGCGCTTCCGAGCAGGCCCCCAGCCAATCCCAACACAGCGGCTTCAGATAAAAACAAACCGGCTACCCTCGCTTGCGTCATCCCAATCGCGCGATAGATTCCTATCTCCCGCCGCCGTTGTGCCACTGCAAAGGCCATCGTGTTATAGATCAGAAACATGCCGACCAACAGACCGACCCAGCTCAGCACCGTGACGTTCAGGCGAAAGGCCCGCATCATGTGATCGACCTGCGCGGTGCGACTCGACGGGCGCTCGACCGTCACGGTCGGCGGAACGACCGCGCGCACCGCTTGCGCGACTTCTTCGACGCCACGATCCTTCTCCGTGACAAGATCGATCCGATCCAACCGCCCGACCATACCAAACACCACTTGAGCCGCCGCAATGTCCATGACAGCGAGGCGATTCCACAGAGCCGTTCGATCCGTTGCGTCTTCAAGCAATCCGATGATCTTACAGGCCACCGAACCGGGTCCTACCTGAAGATCAATCGTCTCGCCTACGGAAACTCCCCACTCAGCCGCCAATCCCTTTCCCAACAAAATAGTGTGCGGATCCAGCATGGCCTCCAACCGGCGATCCGCCGACTGTCCAGTAAGACGAAATCCTCGCGATTCGACTTCGGCAAGAAGATCCAAGCCAAGCACCTGGACGGCCTCTTGGCGATCGCCGCGCTCGATCACCGCCGTTTGCAGAATGACCGGAGCGCTGGAGCGAACGCCCGGCACATTTCGGACTGCCGTGATGATTCGTTCGTCAAGCCCCAGTTCGCCTCCGGAGATTTCCAGCGTCGTCGGTCCTGCCACGGTCAAGACCGCCTGTTCGAACGAACGCAGGACGTCCACGTTGGCCGTCCGCACCGCTACCGACGCGGAGACGCCGAGCGCGACACCAATGACGGTCAACCCCGTGCGAAGAGGTCGTTGGAAGACTTGCGCGGCGAGAATCAGCCGCAGCACTTTGAGGAAGGACACTGCGGCCATCATTCGGGCCGGATCACGAGACGCTCGGAGAAGCGGGCAAATCGCTCGATTCGTTTACACATTTTTGATCCTTTGTTAGACTAACTTTGTTTAATCGAAAGGAGTGCACGAAGATGCGAAGCAGAGGCAATACGACGCTTCAGAGCCCGCGAGCCAAACGTTCCCACCGCGCGTCTGGCCGTCTGACCCCTCGGCAATCCCAAATCCTGACCATGGTCGCCATGGGCCATACCAACAGGGAAATCGCAGCCGCGCTGGACATCAGCATTCGCACGGTCGAAGTGCATCGCTATCACTTGATGCACCGGCTGGACGTCCGAAACGTCGCCCAGCTCCTCCGTCGATCATTGAAATTGGGGCTGTTGCCCCGCCGTTTCGGAAGATAACCCCACGTCTTATAACTCCTTGATGGCTCCTCTACAGTCTTCGATTGAGCGGTATCCTTTCCTCGCCAACAGCGCGGTCAACTCGGTTTCGAGTCTGCCGAAAACATCGAGCCCTTCTTCCACCAATGCCGTCCCGATCTGTACGGCGGACGCTCCGCATAAGATGTGCTCAAAGACGTCTCCACCGTCCACGACGCCGCCCGTACCGATGATGGGAACGGCACCTTGAAACAATTTGTAAAACGCACGGACATTGGCGAGGGCCACGGGCTTGATGATTTTTCCGCCCACTCCTCCGAATCCTCCCTTCGGTTTGATGACCACAGTCTCCCGCTCGCGATCGACGACTAGCCCGTTGCCCACCGAATTGATGACGTTGAGAAAATCGACACCGTTTCGTGCGATGACCCGCCCCATCGCCTCATGATGCGCTGGATCAAAGTACGGCGGGAGTTTCACCCCCATAGGAACCGTGATCAGTGCGCGCGTCCGTTTCATCACCCGTTCCGAAGCCTCCAGGTCATAACCAATCTGCGGTTTCCCAGGAATATTCGGACAGGACAGATTCACTTCAATCAAATCAGGTCCCGCAGCATTGATCGTGTCGGCGATGATAGAAAAATCCTCTTCGCACAGTCCCGCGATGCTCGCGATGACCGGCTTTCCGAACCGTTTCAGATCCGGGATCAATTCTGCATAGGCCCGGTAACCGAGATTAGGAAGCCCCATGGAATTGATGGATCCGCCCGGGAATCCATAATACCGAGGTTCCGGATTGCCCTGTCGGGGCTCGACCGTCATCGACTTGGTGACGATGGCGCCAGCACGAGACCGCCCCAACGCCGTCAGTTCCTCCCGCGTGACACACAACGCGCCGGAAGCGTTCATGAAGCAGGTGGGAAATTTGACCCCCGCGATCGTCGTGGACAGATCCGTCATAACGAAACCGGCTCCTTCGTCCGCTCGATGCGCGCCACGAGCCGGCCGTCTTGCATCGTCCAGATGTAGTCGGCGGTCTGAGCCGCGTGCCTGCTGTGCGTCACCAGCAGGACCGTTTGCTTTCCCGCCGTCGCTAGCGTTTTCAACAACGTCATGATCTCGGCGCCCTGATGGGAATCAAGGTTCCCTGTCGGCTCGTCGGCTAGAAGCAGCCGCGGGCGGTGGGCCAACGCCCTGGCAATCGCCACCCGCTGCTGCTCTCCGCCAGATAACTCTCCAGGGCGGTGGCTTCGCCGTGGGCTCATCCCCACCATCTCCAACATTTCATCCACACGCTTCATCACATCGCGCCGTCCTTCCCCACGCAACAGCAACGGCAACGCGACATTTTCCTCCGCCGTCAGCGCAGGAACCAAATGAAACGCTTGAAAAACGATCCCGATGGTCTCACGGCGCATGGCCGTCCATTCGGCATTGCTGAATCCAACGGTGGATCGCCCATCGAGAATAATTTCGCCCGACGTCGGCTGGTCCAAACCGGCGACGAGATTCAGCAGCGTGCTTTTGCCGCATCCGCTCGGCCCCACGAACGCGCAAAAGTCACCTTCTTTGATATCAAGATCCACCTCGCACAACGCGGTGACGAGGGCCCCGCCTCGGGCGTAGATCTTCGACAGTCGTTTAAGAACAACCATGCGTGTGCCCGCGTCCTCGACGACTCCGTGCTGTCGTCCCGGCTTGGCACGAACGGGCAATCGTATAGCATACCGGTTCAGAACGGCACAACCTTGACAGAACCCCAGCATTCGGCTTATGGACCAGTGTCGCCGATTTACCGTCGGAATGATGTCATCGATGGCTAGTTCGTTCATCGATTCCGTTCGCGGAATAACACGTCAAGCTGTGCGGTTTCTGTTGCCGGTCAACTGTGCGGCCTGCGGTCTTCCTCTGGCCGACAGCCCGATTCCTTGCTTCTGCGTCGGTTGTTGGAATTCCATTGTTCCCATCGCCTCTTCCCGTTGCGCCCGTTGCGGCTATCCATTCCTCTCGCCGGCCGCGACATCCCATGCATCTGATCATACGTGCCAATCTTGCAGAAAACATCCCCCGTCCTATACGAAGGCCTGGACGTTGTATCCCTACCGCTCGCCTCTCCGTGAAGCACTGCATCTATTCAAATACCAGGGAAAGGTCTCACTGGCAGCTCCATTGGCCAGCCTCATCACCAACCATCTTCCTCGATTCGAGTCTGTCGATATTGTCATTCCGGTCCCCCTCCACATTGAACGACTGCGTGAACGAGAATTCAACCAATCGTTGCTTCTAGCAGATCGAATCGGCCGCCACCTCGGTCTTCCCGTATCTTGCACCGATTTGATCCGCCACCGACCTTCTCCAGCACAAATCTCGCTAAAGCGGAAAGAACGACTCAAAAATCTCCGCGGCGCGTTCACCGTCCGACACCCTCGCACCGTGGCCGGGAAACGCATCTTGTTGATCGACGATGTCTTCACAACCGGTGCAACGATCAACGAATGCGCCAAGGCGCTCCGCAAGGCTGGATCAGGGGACGTGTTCGCTCTTACGTTGGGACGAACAATGGACGCGAGCCATATCCCCGATCGACTGGGTCAACGGCAGGACGGCCGGCCATCCGGTTAACGAGAAGGAGAATAAACCTATGCCGATTTACGAATATGTGTGTCGAAGTTGCAAGAAACGGAGTTCGCTCTTGGTTTTGAATTATCGCAACCAGCTCTCGGCTTCCTGCCGACATTGCGGTGGTCTTGAGTTGGACCGTGTGATGTCCCGGTTTGCCGCGCCAAAATCCGAAGAGGCCCGTCTGGAGTCTCTCGCTGAGTCTGCCGATTTCGACGGACTGGATGAGCAAGATCCGCAAAGCATGGCTCGTTTCATGCAAAAGATGAAACGGGAAATGGGCGAAGACTTCAGCGACGACCTGGACATGGACGCCATGATGGATCAAGAACCCCCTATGGATCAAAACGAAGGGTCAGGCGATAGTGACAGCGAATGACCGTCATTGTCATACATTTTCCTTGACAATCGCCACAGGTCGCCGGACAATGCGCTCCATTGTCATGATGCGTGTGGGAGAATTGCTTTGTAAGCACGGACCTTGGTGGCGGGATGAGCGCGCTTCCGAAAAGCGAACTGCTGACGGTCGAAGAAACGTGTCGTTATCTGAAAATCACTCGCCGCACGCTCTATCGGTATTTGAGGAGTCATCAGATTCCCGCGTTCAAGTTGGGGAAAGAATGGCGGTTCGTCCGATCGGACCTGGAGCAATGGATTCGCAACCGGACCAGACCCATGACCAATCGCTGAGCTGACGAGGCAGCCATGTTCGCCGGAGAATATCTGTGCAAACTGGATGAAAAGGGGCGCTTTATCGCCCCTTCCCCCATTCGCGAGCAAATCGAAGCGGAAGGGCAGGCGGTCGTCTTTTTAAAAGGACCTGAACAATCGCTGCTGTTGTACTCGGCAAGGGAATGGAACCACGTACTCGAGCGAACGAAGGCTTCGCTGGATGACGATCAAAGCCGTCTCTTCATGCACTTCGTCGTTTCGGAAGCCGGCACCTCAGATATCGACAAAGCAGGCCGCATTCTGATCCCGGCCCGCTTGCGAAAAGTGCTGCCACTTGATGACGACCAGGAAATCATCTTGGTCGGTCTATACCATCGAATCGAGATTTGGAGCCCCATCGAATGGCGGCGCTATCTGACTCGCACGGAAGATCGGTACGAGCAAAACATGGCCAAGATCATGAATCTCTTGTAACTCGAGTCATGCCCTCACGTCGTCGACGATTCATCCCGCACTCTTTTCGATTTTCTGCTCCAGTGCTGTCGGCTCGTTCTCGGAAAGAAGAGCCGCCCTCCGCCCTCGTCCCTCCGGTCACACGCGCTCGTTCCACCACATCGATCCCTCCGCACAGGGTTCAACAACTCGGGCGTCAATCTGAATGCTCCTCGACCGTCACGGTGACGTCGGAACGGCTGTCGATGATTTTGCCAGTTCCTCCCAGCATTAATCATCAATATGCCACCGTGAACGGCCGCCGCTTGCTATCCTCCGCCGGTCGGTCGTACAAGGCTCACGTGAGCCGCCACATCTGGATCGCCCTAGCTCAATCACCGGTCCGCGCTTCTTTGATGGAACGGCTCCAATCGGCACCACTGGCTCTTTCGATTCACTTTTATTTCACGACGCCGTTGCGTCGTGACGTGGACGGCGGTTTGAAAATCACACAGGATGCCGTCTGCGAAGGACTGGGCATTAACGACAACCGCATTATCGAAACCCACTTGTACAAACGGATGGACAAACTCGCCCCTCGGATCGAAGTCTGCCTAGCCCCTGCCGATTCCTCGCTCAAACCTTGACAATTCTCCGTTCAGGTCTTGTTTGTTCCTGAGAACAAGTATGACGTTGAAACTGTCTCACGAGCTTTTTGGCTACAGAGATGTCAGTCTCACTGATGATCGATCTATTGCTCAACGGAGGAGATGCGGCCTGTGACATTGTTTGATGCCGCCGCAGCTCAAGCCGGACGGTCCACTCGCAATGACAACTCCTTTTTTCCAGCCCTGATTCTGGAATATCGCTGACCGAGTGGCTGGATGGTCGGCTGGCCGCTCTCCATCGGCCTATTCGTACCGCAGGGCGTCGATCGGATTCATCCAGGCGGCCTTGTTGGCCGGATACAAGCCGAAGAACAACCCCACGGCCACAGAAAATAGGAAGGCAGCGGCCACCGTCTCTCCGGAAATAATTGTCGGCCATCCGGCAACAACCGTCGTCGCCCGCGCTCCTAGAATACCGACGAGAATTCCGATACAGCCTCCGAGTAGGCTCAAGGTCATCGCTTCCACCAAAAACTGAATCAGAATATGTCGCCTGGTCGCTCCCACCGCCATCCGCACGCCGATTTCCTTGGTTCGTTCCGTCACCGACACCAAAAGAATATTCATAATGCCGATGCCCCCGACCATCAAAGAGACGGAAGCGACGGCCAACAGCATGGCCGTTAACGTCTCACTCGTTTCCTCATGCACTTTTCCGATGTCGACCTGCGTACGGATGAAGAAATCGTCGTCTTGATCCGGCTGCAACCGGTGGCGCTGCCTTAGCACTTCGCGAATCTGCGCCACCGCAGGTGCAAGATCCTCCGGTCGTTCCGTCGAAGCAAATAACGCTCCGACGGAGCCTAAAAAATAGGTGCCAAAGACTTTCCGCTCGGCGGTGCTGAAGGGAATAAAAATAACGTCGTCCTGATCCATGCCCTGGGCCGACTGTCCCTTCGGAGCCAACGTGCCGATGACGCGAAACGGCACGTGGTTGATGCGGATGATGGCGCCGACCGGTTCTTCCCCCGGCTCGAATAAATTGTCGACCGCCGTTTGTCCGAGCACAGCCACGCGGGCCGCCGTATCAAGATCTTGCTGCGTAAACGGCCCGCCGCCGGTGAATGACCACCCCCGAATCGTCAAATAACTGGGGGAAATTCCATTGACCGTTCCATTCCAATTCTTGTTTCCGTTCACAATCTGCATAACGTCTCGCCTGCCCCATCCGGTTTCGCGGAGCAGGGGAATGCGTTTTTTCAGTTCGATGGCATCGGCCGTCGTCAACGTCACCACCCCTCCTTGCCCTCCCCGCACGCCGCCGGTCGTGACAGCCCCGGGCAGGATAAGGATGACGTTGGTCCCCATGCTGGCCACCCGTTCGGCAACGGCGGCCTTCGCCCCTTCGCCGATACTGACCATCGCAATGACGGATCCCACGCCGATTACAATCCCCAACATGGTTAATCCGGTTCGGAGCCGATTGCGACCGAGAATTCTGATCGCTGTCAGAGCAGTTACCAGCAAATAAGTGGGCATTATGCCTCAACTGAGAGGGCGGACGAGCCAGACAGCATTTTTCGGTCTGTCAAAATGCGGCCATCTTTCATGACGACTTCCCGTTCGGCATAGGCAGCAATGTCCGTCTCGTGCGTCACTAGAACGATGGTAATCCCCTGCACTTTATTCAAATGATCGAGAATCGCCATAATTTCCAGGCTCGATTGGGTATCCAGATTGCCCGTGGGCTCATCGGCCAGTAAAAGCGACGGAGAAGCGACCAACGCCCGCGCGATCGCGACCCGCTGCTGTTGGCCTCCCGACAGTTGCGACGGATAATGATTCTCCCGGCCTTGAAGCCCGACGCGCGCGAGCGCCTCCGCCGCGAGAGCCCGCTGTTGTCTGAGCGGCAGGCCTCGATAAAACAACGGGAGTTGCACGTTTTCCAACGCGCTGGTGCGAGGGATCAGATTAAAGTTTTGAAACACGAAGCCGATCCGGCGGTTTCGAATCTCCGCCAATTGATCGGCGCGCAACCCCCCGACGTCGATTCCTTGCAGCCGATAACAGCCTTTCGTCGGCTTGTCTAAGCAACCGAGTATATTCATCAACGTCGATTTTCCCGAGCCGGACGCCCCCATAATCGCAACAAACTCCCCTTCCCTAATGAGTAAATCGATCCCTCGGAGGGCCTGAACCTCCACGTCACCGAGGCGATAAATTTTCCAGAGGTCCTCACAAGAAATGAGCGCAGCCATCGACGCTGACTTTCTCCGTTTTTGTGACAATCGCAGTGACCACGGGCCGACGATTCACCGGTGCGACTCCCTGGAGATCCATCCCGCCGGCCGCCAAGTCGAACGCCGAATCACCGACGTCGACCACCGCCGAATCCGGGAGGCAATTCGTTCGGCCTCCGTTCACTTCTAAGCGATTCAACACCGACGATGACCGAATCTCCCTCTCTCACCGAGCCATCCAACACTTCCGTCCACACACCATCTGAAATGCCCGTCCGAATGACCAGCGGTTCCGGCTCATCATCGACCAGTCTCCATATTCTTTTTGCCTGTCCGCCATGTTCTGGAACCGCAGACTCACCGCTCGGCCTTCCTCCGGTCTTCGCGATCTGTTCATCCTTCCCCCTGGTATCCTGTCGATCCTTCTGAGGCGGGCTGAATCGCAGCGCGGCATTGGGCACCTTCAATACGTCATTTTTTCTGGCGACAACGATCGAGACATTCGCCGTCATCCCGGGCTTCAGACGCAGATCTTGATTGTCGACGCCCACCACCACGTTGTAGGTCACGACGTTTTGTACGTTGATCGGGGCTAATCGAACCTGTCGAATGATCCCCTCAAACTGAACACCCGGGTAAGCGTCAACGGTAAACGTCGCCTCCATACCTTCGACAATCCCTCCGATATCGGACTCGCTGACGTTGGTGTCCACTTGCATTTTAGTCAAATCCAGCGCGATCAAAAACAGGTTCGGCGTCGAAAAGCTCGCGGCTACCGTCTGCCCGACCTCGACATTGCGCGCGACGACGATGCCATCCACCGGTGAGCGAATGATCGTGTACTTGAGATCAAGATCGGCCGCGTTCAATGCCGCCTCCGCCTGTCTGACCTGCGCCTCGGCGACCCGAACTTGCGCCTCGGCGCTTTCGTAATTGGTCGTGGCGAGATCGACGTCATTTTGCGAAACGAACTGATCCGCCATCAACGGTTTCAGTCGCTCAAGCTCTCGCTTGCGCTGTGCCAGGTCTGTCCGTGCCTTGGCCGCGGCCGCCCGCGCCATTTCCAGATTGCTTGCGGCCTGCTCGCGACGGGCCTTGAACGGTTCGGGATCGATCACCGCCACCGTCTGCCCCGCTTTCACCCGTGTATTGAAGTCGGCATGGAGGCTCTTGATCATGCCGGACACCTGTGTGCCGACTTGTACCGACACCACGGGGTTGATCGTTCCGGTAGCGCTGACGACCGACACCACAGCACCTCGCTCGACCGTGGCTGTCCGATATCGAACCGGCTCTTTCCGATCTCCACTGAATAGGACGTATCCCCCGACGGCCAGCCCGATGGCGACGACGGTGAGAATCATGCTGACGCGCTTCATGCCTTTATCCTATGAAATCTCCAGCATCTGTATCTTAACAGGAAGCATCCGGCCAATCATCTTGGGGAGCAAGACCCACCGTGGTCCGCGTCTCCCCGTTCCATGTGACACTGATCCAGCGACTGCGCTGGTTTGGTCTGATCTGACGATCGCCTGACGGTCGGAAAATTTGGGATGAGTTATCGAGCCAAGAGTTGATCAAGGAACGCGGTTGAGACGTGTCCCTTCTGAAAATCGGCGTCTTCGAAGATTTTTCGATGAAGCGGAATCGTCGTCTTGATTCCCTCAATCACGAATTCATCAAGCGCGCGCCTCATTCGCGCCATCGCTTCCTGGCGATCTTTACCGTGAGTGATTAACTTCGCGATCAGAGAGTCGTAGTGGGGAACAACTGTAGCGCCCGGTTCCATAGCGGAGTCGACCCGTACACCAAATCCTCCCGGCACACTGTACTTGGTGATTTGACCTGGACACGGAATGAACTTTTCTGGATCTTCGGCGTTGATACGACATTCCATGCTGTGGCCGTTCATCACCACGTCCTGTTGCCGAATCGATAACGGATACCCGGCAGCCAAACGGATCTGCTCTTTGATCAAATCGATGCCCGTGACCATTTCGGTGATCGGATGCTCGACCTGGATCCGGGTATTCACCTCCATGAAAAAAAAATTGCGATCCTTATCGAGCAAAAACTCAACCGTTCCGACGTTCCGATACTGCACGGCTTTGACCGCCTCGACCGCGACTCGGCCGATCTCCCGGCGAAGTTTGTCATCGACAGCGGGAGATGGGGTTTCCTCGACCAGTTTTTGATGACGCCGCTGAATGGAGCAGTCCCGCTCGCCGAGATAAATGACGTGTCCCCGATAATCGGCCAACACCTGAACTTCGATATGGCGCGGTTCCAGAAAATATCGCTCAAGATAGACCTCTTCGTTTCCGAAAGTGGACTTGGCTTCCGCTTGGGCAGCTTGAAAGGCTCTGGCCAAATCTTCTGCCTTGTTCACGACGCGCATCCCACGTCCGCCGCCGCCGGCCGTCGCTTTGATGATGACAGGAAAGCCGATTTTTTGTGCGGCCTGCATCGCTTCGTCTTCGTTCCGGAGCGCACCGAGACTGCCGGGCGTGACTGGCAACCCTCGCTTGGCGACGGTTTCTCGTGCTTTGGCTTTGTCACCCATCAGAGCGATATTGTCCGAGGTAGGGCCGATAAATTTGATGCCGATGGACTCGCACACCTCCGCGAAATGTGCGTTTTCCGCCAAGAACCCGTATCCGGGATGAATGGCATCGACGCCGGTGACTTCGGCTGCACTCAACACGTTTGGAATATTGCGATAACTCATCGCCGCGTCGGCAGGACCTACGCATATCTTTTCGTCGGCGGCCCTGACGTGAACGGCGCCGCTATCGGCCTCCGAGTGGATGGCGACGGTCTTGATCCCCAGCTCTTTACAGGCTCGAATCACGCGCAGTGCGATTTCTCCGCGATTGGCGACAAGAACTTTCTTGAACACGATTTCACCCCGGAATCACGGTGAGGAGGGCGTTGATGTTATCAGCGACCTTTGGGGTCGATGAGAAACAGGGGCTGCCCGTACTCGACCGGCTTGGTGCTTTCGGCCAACACTTTGACGATCCGGCCGTCCGTTTCGGACTCGATTTCGTTCATGAGCTTCATGGCCTCAACGATGCACAAGACTTGCCCTTTTTTGACAAAATCACCTTCTTCAACGTAGGGGTCTGCATCAGGAGACGGAGACCGATAGAACGTCCCGACGATTGGCGAGGTGATCGTCACCAAACCGGAGGCGTCCTCTTCCGGTGACACAGGCTCTCCCTCTGGACGCGGGCTGGTTTGAGGGACGCTCACCGCCGACTCAGCCGAGGAGGGTGAACCAGGCCTGGTGCCGACTTCATAGCGGACTCGTATGCGCAATCCTTGTCGCTCTATCTCCAACTCGGTCAAGTTGTTCCGACGAAGCAGATTGATGAAATCTTGTATCTGACTGACCTGCTCCGCAGTCAACAGCGGTTCCTGACTCGGCCGACCGAAGGTGGTTGACGAAAGGATTCGGCGCGTTTTCTTTTTAGAAGGAGAGGTCTCCTGCGCGCTCACCGGACACGCTCCACATACGATCTGGTTCGGGTATCAATTTTGATGACGGTTCCCACTTCCAAATACAGCGGTACCTTGATGGTGGCCCCCGTTTCAACGACCGCCGGCTTGGTGCCGCCAGACGCGGTATCTCCGCGAACACCGGGCTCTGCATCAACGACCTTGAGTTCGATAAAATTTGGTAATTCAACGGCGATCGGCCGATGTTCATAAATAAGAATTTTTACCACCATGTTTTCTTTCAAGAGATCGACGTTTTCTCCAAGAGCGTGTTTTTCGAATGAAAGCTGCTCGTATGTTTCTGTGTCCATGAAGGTGTACGAATCTCCCGTTGCGTACAGAAACTGCATTTCCCGCTCTTCGAGATTCGGTTCCTCAAACCGCTCACCTGACCGGAACGTTCGGTCCAAGACGTTCCCTGACAGGTAACTTTTGAGCTTTGTTCGAACAAACGCCCCGCCTTTTCCTGGTTTGACGTGTTGAAATTCAACGATGTAAAAGGGCTCGCCGTCTACCATGAGGCGAACTCCGTTTCGAAAATCGACGGTCGAAATCACTCTCTCTTCCCTCCGGTCAATAAATCGATTCCTGTTCCTTGCTGCACTTCACCGTCTGTTTTGGTGATCTTCCTGTTTCCGTACCTCACTCCAAAGGAATGCCTCCTGCCACCTGTTGAGAAAGGTGCGCGTGCAATCCCCGCAAGGCCAACAGGTACCCTGTAGGCCCGAACCCTGTAACCTGGCCGTGCACGACGTCAGCAATATACGAGTGCTGGCGAAAAGCTTCACGGCGATGAATGTTCGTCAGATGCACTTCCACCGCAGGGACGGAGACGGCCGCCAAGGCATCTCGAATGGCGACGCTGGTGTGGGTATAGGCAGCCGGATTGATGATAATTCCCTGATAAACCGTCTTGGCCTCTTGAATCCACGTGACCAACTCTCCCTCGTGATTCGACTGGCGAACGTCGACTTTAATTCCCAGTTCGTCGCCAAGTCTCCGGAGAGACTCATTGATGGCGTCAAGCGTCGCCGTTCCATAGATGGACGGCTCGCGATTGCCCAACAAATTCAGATTCGGCCCATGGAGGATCAGCACCCGCATCATAATAAAGCCGACACTCCATCTTCACCGTGGCTACAGTTTTGCCCCTCCGCCGTTACCGTTGGTCAGCGGCATTGTAACGCTCCGCCCGGACAGGGTCAAATGACGCAAGAAAATCATCCGGCATGACCACGCATCGCATGTTGATCACGTCGGCGAAGTTGAATGGTGGCGAGCCACTGCTCAAGACGTGCCACGACCATCTTTTTCTGCTCACGAGAGATACCCGGCTCGTCCGACGAACGTTCCCCCTCATGCAGCGGCTCAACAATCGCAGACGACCGATTGCCTTCCTGTGGCGTCGTCTCCGCCACCGATATGACCGGCGCTCGACCCGACCGACGCCGCGGTGGTTCTTTTTCCGCTTCGACCGATGGCACGCCCAACAGAGCGCAAATCGAGAGAGCCTCTTGATCCTGTGGGTTGACCGCCAAAATGACACGACAGGATTGCACAGCGGCATCCTTCCGGCCGTGAGAGGCATAAATCTTGGCAAGCGTTCGATGCGCCCGAAGATTTTCTGGGCTGATCCGTACAGCCTCTTCCAAGATAGCCGCGGCTTTAACGGATTGCCCCAGTTGATCATAGGCTCTACCCAGCGCCACCATTGCCGTGATGAAATTCGGGTAGGTTTTTAATCCGTCTTCCAGGACGGCGGCCGCTTCTTCCCACATCCCCGCTTTCCCGTATTCTTCCGCTAAAGAAAGAAACGCCTTCGATCCCGGATCTTTCGCCACAATTAAGGCCAATCGATCGATTTCCGCCGCGTTCGCCGGTTTCTCGTATTTCGATCCCATGCCACACTACCCTACCGTGGCGGCTGGCTGCGGACGACAGCCAGCCCACAGGCTTCTCACTTCCGTGAGAAGTTCATCCGCCAACTTTCGTTTTGGCATCAACCCCAATTCCCTCTGCCGCCCCTCGCGCGTAAGAATGACAGCCGCATTATTATCGCTCCCAAAACCGGCGCCTACTCGTGTCACATCGTTGGCGACGATCATGTCAAGCCCCTTTTCTTTCAACTTGGCTTCTGCATGGGCGACAAGCTGTTCGGTCTCAGCGGCAAATCCGACCAAAATCTGATTGGTTTTCCGAGCGGACAGCATCGTCAGAATATCAGGTGCTGGCTCAAGTTCGAGGACGAGCGATGACCGGCCCTGTCTTTTTAACTTGTGTGGCGCCTGTTCTTTGGGACAAAAGTCCGCGACGGCGGCAGCCATGATGACAACGGTCGCCCATGAAAACCGTTGGCAGAGCGCTTCCGCCATCTCTTTCGCCGTCGTAACGGAAATCACTTCCACCCCGGACGGTCTGCTCAAAGAGGTCGGCCCTGTTACCAAGACCACGTTGGCTCCCCGCTCTCGTGCTGCTTCTGCTATGGCATATCCCATCTTGCCAGACGAGCGATTGGAAATGAATCGCACAGGATCGATTGCCTCTTGCGTGGGACCGGCGGATATCAAAACATTCTGTCCTTGCCAATCCAATCGCGGAGTCAACACTGCCAACACCGCCTCAACAATTTTCGACTCCGTGGCCAGCCTTCCCTGCGCCACTTGCCCGGAAGCCAATGGACCTTCTTCCGGATCGATCACACAGACGCCACGGGATCGAAGAAGGTCCACATGCTCAACCACGGTGGGATGCTGCCACATTCCACCATCCATAGCCGGCGCAACGATAAGAGGACAGCGTCCGGCCAATAACATAGTGGAGAGTACGTCATCTGCCAATCCCAAGGCTGCCTTTGCCAGGAAATTGGCCGTCGCAGGGGCAACCACCATCGCATGTGCGTTCTCTGGAACGGTGAGATGGGTCATTTCCTCGTGCGCGTGAAACAAATCCGTGATGACTCGTTCTCCGGACAGGACTTCGAAAGTCAAGGGAGCGACAAATTTCGTTGCAGCAGCCGTCATGACAACCGACACGGTGGCACCCTGCGCTTTGAACGTCCGCAGCAAGGAAACGGCCTTATAGGCGGCAATACTCCCCGTCACCCCCAAGATAAGCCGCTTGCCCTGCAAGATTCCCGGTGAACGATCGGGCTTCACGACTACTCCTCGGCCTCAGTCTTCGACGGCGTGGTGGTATCGTCAACGTACACACTGAGTTCTTTCCTGATCTCCTGAGCGTCCTCGCCGGTCATCATGGCGATACGTTCGGTCTCGCCGTCTTTTCCGCGCTTGGCCTCTTTCATCGCTTCACGTGCGCTTTTTCCGGTCAAATAAGGAACCTTGCCGCGCAAGACTTCATCGAGAGCGATGGTCGCCTCTTTGGTGAAACGCGAGCCCCCAACCGGTTTCGCCCCTTGCGTAAGATGCTTGGCCCGCTGTGCGGCGACGATCACCAACCGGTAACGAGAATCGAATTGTTCCGGTGTATACTGCGGCAACAAATTCAACATATCGGCCATAAGACTGCTCCTCTCCTTTTATCTGGATAGGGAATGGTTCTGATTGCTCTGCACAACGTCTCCGTCGAGCGCAAATCGGCGCTCAAACCAGTTCATGTCTACCCGCGACGTCTTGAGCCGCTCTGCAAGAAAGACGCTTTGCAGCTCTCGAAGAGATTGTGACAAATCATCGTTTAAGACGATATACCCATATTCACGAACACTACGGATTTCTTCTTTCACCTGCTGGAGCCGGCGACGGATCTCTTCCGGCGTATCCGAGCCCCGTCCTTCAAGTCGAACTCGCAGCGTCTCAAGAGACGGTGGAAGAATAAAAATAAAGACCGCGTCCTCGAATTGTTTTTTGATTTGGAGCGCGCCTTGAACGTCAATTTCAAGCAAGACGTCGATGCCTTGTGCCATCCTGTCGATCAAGACCGCCCGTGGCGTCCCGTACCAATTGCCGTACACGTGGGCGTATTCCAAGAACTCTTGACGAGCTACCATGTCCTGGAACACATGCTCCTCGACAAAATGGTACTCGCGTCCGCTCTCTTCTCCAGCACGCGGCTTTCTCGTGGTATAGGAAACGGAATGCCACACCCCCGGAATAGAGGCCACCAATCGCTTGCAGAGCGTCGTTTTGCCCGTCCCGGACGGAGCTGAAATGACAAAAAGAATCCCATTCCGCCGATAGGGATAATGACCCGATACCTGAGCCCCCTGTTGTGTCTCAACCGACATCGCGGTAGTCATTCCACGTTTTGGACTTGCTCGCGAAGACGTTCCAACTCCGCCTTGATCTGCACCACGGCCCCGGTGATGGTAAGATCGCCAGCTTTTGATCCAATGGTGTTGACTTCTCGTCCCATTTCCTGAATGAGAAAATCCAACGTTTTTCCAGCCGGTTGGGTACTCCCAACTGCTTCTTGAAACTGTATCATATGTGCATTGAGTCTGACTAATTCTTCCGTGATATCGCTTCGGTCCGCATACACGGCCAGTTCCTGATAAAGCCGCTGCGCATCCGGCATCTCCCCATTGAGCAGCCGCTGAACCCGCTCTTTCATGCGGGAGAACGATTCTTGTGTGGTGAACGGAGCCCGTTCCGCAATCCGTTTCTTGAGTCCGTCGATTGTCTTCAAGCGACCTAAGAGATCACGGGCAAGTATCGCCCCTTCTTTTTTTCTCATAGTGACGAGATCTTTGATCGCTTGTGTCCCGAGCTTTTCCGTCAGTTTCGCGAGTTTTGGATCATCCGCCGGTTGATCCGAAAGAACGAAGATGTCGCGAAACCCCGCGACAAGTCGGATGTCAAGGGAGCCTCTCAGCTTTAAGGCTCGCTGAAGAGATCGAAGCGCGTCATGGTACTGTTTTGCCATCTCAGCGTCAAGGTGAAGAGACCTCGTCCCTGTCCTTCCTCCTTGCACCATAACGGTCAGTTCAATGCGACCTCTGGCACAGTGATCCTGCACGGCTTTTTTGAGTCGGTCCTCAAGCACTCCCATGGATTTGGGGACACGGATCATGACTTCCAAAAATCGGTGGTTCACCGATCGGACTTCGACGGTTACGCTCCCACCCAACCAGGCGGCCTGCCGTCGACCGAATCCCGTCATGCTCGTAATCATCGCTGTCGCTTTCCTTTCCAATGACACAAATCGTACAACGGACAGACTCCGCATCGAGGCGCTCGTGCAAGGCACACGTATCTCCCATGCAACAAGAGCCGCTGGGACAGACCGGTCCATTGACGTCGAGGAAACAAGCGCTGCAGATCGTGTTCGATGCGTTCCGGATCGTTGGAATCGGTCAAATTCAACCGATTGGCGACACGTTTGACATGGGTATCCACAACGACGGCAGGACGGCCAAAGGCAGCGCCCAGAATAACATTGGCAGTCTTTCTCCCCACCCCAGGAAGAGAGGTCAGCTCCTCCAGTGTCATGGGAACTTTTCCACAAAATCGCTCCATGATGGCTCGCCCACACCCAATCACGTGCTTTGCTTTCGTTTTATAAAAGCCGGTCGGCTTAATGATGGACTCAACCTCCGTCGGATCCGCCTGCGCCATATGATGGGGGCTCGGATATCGACGAAACAAGTCCGGTGTGACTTGATTCACCCGACGATCGGTGCACTGCGCGGAAAGGATTGTGGCCACCAACAATTCCCAGGGAGAACGATAGTTCAGCTCGACTTTCGCAGTTTTCATGGCCCTCATGAGAACAGCCGCAATCGTCGCCGGACGGTCACCATGGGGCGGCGTTTGCATCGTCACAGTCTGGTCCCAGATTGATGTGGGCGATCAATGAAAGACAAGGGCGGCGCTCTCTTGGGAGACGTGCATCGAAGAAACTTCTCGATGTCCTGGCATCAATCCTGACGCAGCCTTCTCGATCACCTCCAACAACGGAGGCCACGTTTGTGGTTGGAGCGCAGAAATCCCGATCGCACGATAGCGGCGACAGAGTGCCTCCACATGGTGAACAGGCAGTCGATCGCACTTATTGAAGACAAGCACACGCGGAACGTTATCCAAATTGAGATCTTGTATGATGTCGGTGACGGCCGCAATCTGCATATCGATGTCCATCGCGCTAGCGTCGACGATGTGAAGTAACAAATCCGCTTCGCGTAATCCTTCCAACGTCGCGCGGAACGTTCGAACCAATTCCTTGGGAAGATCGCGAATAAACCCAACGGTATCGGTCATGATGATTTCGCGATCTCGAGGAAACCGAAGACGTCGGCTCGTGGTATCCAGCGTCTCAAACAGCCTGTCTTTCGCTGACACGCAGCTACCGGTCAATTGATTCAACAGCGTGGATTTTCCCGCGTTGGTGTACCCGACAAGCGACACGATCGGAAGGCCGTAGCGCCGGCGTCTGACTCGGCGTCGGTCTTGCTGCTTGGAAAAGAGTGCGAGTTCCCGCTCAAGGCGCGTAATGCGGTCCCGAATCCGACGCCGATCGGTTTCCAGTTTTGTTTCTCCAGGACCTCTGGATCCGATTCGGCCGCCGAGTCGAGACAGGTCAGATCCCCTCCCTGACAGTCTGGGCAACAGGTACCGTAGCTGTGCCAGCTCAACCTGGACTTTTCCTTCACGGCTGTGTGCTCTTCTGGCAAAAATATCCAGAATCAATTGCGTCCGATCGATCACTGTGATGTCAGTCATTTCGGCGATGGCACGTGATTGGGCGGGCGTCAACGTTTGATCAATGATCACCATGTCCGCCCCCTGATGAAGCGTTCTGATCAACACCTCCTTTAATTTTCCACTTCCCAGTAAATACCGTTGGGGGCTTTCGTCCGTCCGTTGCACAATACGATCAATCACGGTTACTCCGGCTGAACGAGCAAGCTCGGCCAGCTCGGTTAACCGTTCCTCCTGCTCACCTCTTCCTTGCGGCGACGCGCTCACCAAAATAGCGGTCTCATGACCATTCTTGATCACGTGGTGACCACGGGCGGCTTGGACCTTTGCTTCCAGCTCCTCAATGAATCGGTCAAATTCAAGAGTGCAGTGCTGAAATGGGACCGCCCCTAGAACGTTGCAAATCCTATTTTCCTCATTGGGAGGAAGAATATGCGCGAGATAAAAACGACCGGGGGTTCCCTCTGATGAAACAGAAAGCGTACCGATCAAGTCCAACCGAAGATAAGCAAGATCCGTAATGGCCTCTTGACTCAGCGGTTGATCATGCAATTGCGTTCGGATAAATCGCAATCCTCGCAACGACCGAGGCCCGGCCCGGAACTTTGCCGCCGTCATGGGAGATAAACACACATCGGTTCCTACAACGACTTCCTCGACAATTCCACGTCGCGTCAGAAAAACCCCGATGGGACGGCTAACGTCAAGGGTCAGTTGGCTCATGGCTTTGGCCAACTCGAATCCCAAGACCTGGTCCGCTGCCACACGACGTCGATACAGCCGCTCGATCGCCGCGATTTGGCTCGGCCGAAGACCGCCTATATGGCCATGCACTTCAGGAATAAAGAGCCTCCTCTATCCGAACATCTTCAACATCACGCAAAGACCCAACCTGAAGCGCCGGTTGAATGTCAAAGTCTCGCGTCCAGCGAGGATCAGTCAACAAGGCCTGCCTGCCTGCCACCGCGATCATGGCCGCGTTGTCCGTACAATATTCGATGGGAGGCACAATAAGTCTCACTCCTTCTTGATGCGCACGCTCCCGAAGCAAAGCCCGTAATCTACTGTTCGCCGACACTCCTCCGACAACCGCCAGCGCGGAGAGCCTTTCCTGAGCGAGCGCTAAAAACGCTTTTGCGACCAACGTTTGAACGATCGCCTCCTGATACCCTGCCGCCAGGTCGGCAACGTGCCTCGCCCGCTCATCTTGATTCATATCACGCAATTTGTACAACAACGACGTCTTCAGCCCACTGAAACTGAAATCCAAACGGCTTTTCCGATGATGAAGGCGGGGAAACTGAATCGCGTTCGGGTCACCGTGTTTTGCAAGCTTATCAATCGCCGGTCCTCCAGGAAATTCCAAACCCAGCATCTGCGCGCCCTTATCAAAAGCTTCTCCCGCCGCATCATCCCTTGTACAGCCAAGCAAGACGCACCGACCATTCTGCTCTCGTCTGAACAAATGAGTATGACCACCGGAAACGACTAAGACAATGCACGGGAGGGGAAAATCCGAATCGGCAAGCCAAGCCGAAGAAATATGCCCTTCCAGGTGATTGACGCCGATCAACGGAATTTTGAGGCCATAGCTAAGGGCTTTGGCATAATTGACACCTACCAAAAGCGAGCCCGCCAACCCTGGTCCTCTGGTAACGGCGATTGCTCCAAGATCTGTTTTCTTAATACGGGCCTGCTCTAACGCTTCATTAACGACTCCATTGATCATTCCGATATGGGCTCGAGCGGCTAATTCGGGCACCACCCCCCCGAACTTCTGGTGGACGGCAATTTGGGATGAAACAACATTCGATAACACCCGACCGTCTTTATCGATGACAGCCGCGGCTGTTTCATCGCATGAAGATTCAACCCCAAGAATGGGGCATGGATCCCATGAAGAATGGCTCGCTAACATTGTTCGGAAGCCAAGAGCAGCGGATGAAATGGAAAGTTCAATTACGACACAATCAAAAAGGTAACCGCAAAACGTAACCGCTTGGATCTTGCCTCAGGCTTGTCAAACGTTCGCGATCACAAGAAACGGTCGCACCCCCTGACCATCTACACACCTGCCATCGCTTCTTGTTGAATAAAGACAGGTGCACCGTCTCGAAGTACCACTTTTACCTTGCGGCACTCTTTGAAGCGGCCGCGAATGAGTTCGTCAGAGAGAGGATCGCCGATTGCCCGCTGGATCGCCCGGCGCATCGGCCTCGCTCCGTACAAAGGTTCATACCCTTCCTTGATAAGCCACTGCTTCACTTCATCATCGACTTCTATTTCGATCCCTTTCTCAAGAAGACGGAGGTTCAGTTCCCGAATCAGAATGTCCAGGATGCTATAGAGATGTTCTTTGCCCAACTGATGGAAGATAACGATTTCATCGATTCGGTTCAAAAATTCAGGGCTGAACGACTTGCGCAGTTCCCCCATTACTTCTTCCTTCTTTCGGCGGGCGACTTCATCTTCGGTACTTTGAAATCCCAGCGAGACCCCCTTCTGGATATTCTTTGTCCCGATATTGGATGTCATAATGACAACCGTGTTCTTGAAGTCCACCTTTCGGCCCAAGCTATCGGTCAACACCCCATCGTCTAATACTTGAAGCAATACGTTGAAGACGTCAGGGTGTGCCTTTTCTATCTCATCGAACAGAACGACCGAATAGGGTCGACGGCGGACTTTTTCAGTGAGCTGCCCCCCTTCCTCGTAACCGACATAGCCGGGTGGAGCGCCAAAAAGCCGCGAGCTGGTGAATTTTTCCTGATATTCAGACATATCAACACGAATCAACGCGTCTTCGCTGTTAAAGAGGAATTCCGCCAACGTTCTCGCCAGCTCGGTCTTTCCAACTCCTGTAGGTCCTAAAAAGATGAACGAACCGATCGGCTTCTTCGCTTCTTTTAACCCCGCACGAGACCGCCGAATCGCTCGTGCAACCGCGGAAATGGCCTCATCTTGACCGATAACACGTTTATGGAGAAATTCTTCCATCCTCAACAATTTGTTGGACTCTTCTTCTTCCAGCTTAAAAAGTGGAATGCCGGTCATCTTAGAGACCACATAGGCAACATCTTCTCTGCCTATCACCGGTTTATTCTTCTCCTGGCTCTTTTTCCATTCCCGCTTTGATTCATCCAACAATTTGCGCAGCCGCTCTTCTTCTTCCCGATAGCGAACGGCTTCTTCAAAATTTTGCATGGAAATCGCCAGTTCTTTTTCACGAGATACTTTTTTGAGTTCTTGCTCCATCGCTTTCAATTCCGACGGAAGCGCATAGGTCTGCAGCTTGGCGCGTGAGCCTGTTTCATCAATCAAATCAATCGCCTTATCGGGCAAAAACCGATCGGTGATATAGCGATCGGAGAGCTTGACGGCTTCCACGATCGCCTCTTCCGTAATTTCGACTCCGTGATGCTCTTCATACCGATCTCGTAATCCATGGATGATCTGAATCGTTTCATCAACGCTGGGAGGCTGCACATAAATAGGCTGAAACCGACGTTTCAACGCACCGTCCTTTTCAATATGTTTCCGGTATTCATCCAACGTCGTCGCCCCGATACACTGAATTTCCCCTCGCGAGAGAGCGGGCTTGAGCATGTTCGAAGCGTCGATCGAACCCTCCGCCGCTCCGGCTCCGACCAACGTGTGGAGCTCATCAATGAAAATAATGATATTGCCGGCCTGCACAATTTCCTTCATCACGACCTTGAGCCGTTCTTCGAATTGGCCTCTGTATTTTGTGCCGGCAACCAGCGATCCCAAATCCAATGCGATGACCCGTTTGGACAACAAATTATCTGGAACCTCGGATTGAACAATCCGCTGGGCCAATCCTTCAACGATCGCGGTCTTCCCTACGCCTGATTCCCCAATGAGCACAGGATTGTTCTTGCTTCTTCGGCTCAGAATCTGGAGAACCCGCTCAATCTCGTCCGCCCTTCCAATGACCGGATCCAGTTGACCCTCTTGAGCCAACTGAGTCAGATCACGCCCGAATTCATCCAGCGCCGGCGTATTGCTTTTCCGATCGCGCTCGCGAGGAGCGGACTTTCGCAAAAAAGTCACCGTCAATTGCCGCGCGGTCAGCAAGTTGGCCCCTAAGCTTCGAAGGATTTTTCCGCCGATGCCTTCTTCCTCACGCAATAACCCCAGAAGAAGATGCTCGCTTCCAATATGGTTGTGCCCCAACAATCTGGCTTCCTCGACTCCGTACTCAATCACTTTTTTTACGCGCGGGCTGAAGGGGATCTCACCGAACGTCATCGTCGTCCCCCCTCCCGGGAGATTCCGCTCAATCTCGAGGCGAATTTGCTCAGTAGAAAGCCCCATTTTCTTCAAAATCATGAGGGCGATACCGTCCGTCTCACGCAGGATGGCCAGGACAAGATGCTCTGTCCCCAGATAGTCATTCTGGTGTCGCTCAGCTTCCTCACGCGCAAGGATGATGATTTTTCGACCCTTGTCTGTAAATCGTTCGAACATCCTGCCTCCTTCTCCTGGATCCCGACCAGCGTAAGTTCGCTCGCGAACAAACCACGCGAAAAAGTTGAACTAATTTTAACCTCGGCATTCTCGTGAGTCAAGGTTGCGTCTGAAAGAAAGGGATCGATCGTCGAGATTCTCGATAATTCCGATTGCAGGATTGATCGTGGCTATTGCACAATGAAAACAGTTGCGTACGCTCTCCTCGTTGAGAGAAAAGACGCGTCTCATACTAGAGCCATCGACTTTCCGATAACACCGATAACAAGAACGTCTCCCCCCAAGTTCAATTCTTCTATATGAGAAGTAAAACGATCGGGCTGCTCATCAAACCGAAATCTCCTGAAATAAAACCCACTCTCCAAGGAGTGGTCGCCTGGCTACGAGAACGGTCCATTCCCGTTCTCTTGGATACAACAGCCGCAGCCTTGTTGAACGAGCTGGGCGGTATTCAAAAAATACAACTGGCCCATCAGGCCGACATCTTGCTCGTGTTAGGGGGAGATGGAACCATTCTGTCCGCTGCCCGGCTGGCGGCGGACAGAAGCATCCCCATCCTCGGCGTGAATATGGGCGGCCTTGGATTTCTGACGGAGGTTCGGCTTGACAATCTCTACGCCTCTCTTGAGAGAGTGTTCGCCAATGACTTCGCAGTTGATGAACGATTGATGCTCCAAGCCCATATCCATCGACATGGAGAAACAGTGGCACAGGGTACTGTCCTCAACGACGTTGTGATCAGCAAAGGTACTCTGGCACGCATGATCGAGTTGAAAATCGCGATCCAGGGCCAATTTGTCACTAATCTTCGGGCGGACGGTCTCATCATCAGCACCCCGACAGGTTCGACCGCGTATTCCTTATCAGCCGGCGGCCCCATTATTAACCCCTCCGTCCAAGCCTTGATTTTGACCCCCATTAGTCCACATACATTAACTCACCGTCCCTTGATCGTTCCGGAAAACGTTGAAATTGAGGTCATTCTGACCAGCAAGGACGATGGAGCCATGGCAACACTCGACGGGCAAGTCGGTATCGCCATGGTTCAAGGAGATACCGCACTTATCAGGACGTCCGATCGCCGAACAAAACTGATTCGGTTTCCTGAAAGCCACTACTATGAAGTGCTCAGGGAGAAGTTAAAGTGGGGAGACGGATGACGTATCCGTCGATTTATAGGATGCCTGGGCCAAGCCTCGTTCGATCACCCGAAGCATTTCCTGATTACTTGCGTATTTGAATTCCCCGATGCACTCTGCTTCGCCTTGATGCGCTCGCTCTGCGGCTTCAAGCACGCGCAAGCCCTGAACGGTAACGGGGCAACTCTTTCTCTCTTTCAAGATCCGATGCAATTTATCAAGAACGAGTGCGATAGAGTTGCCAGGGGCCTTCGCCGAGAGGTAGCGTTCCACAACTTCCGCACACCAGTCACCGTCCCGCTTTGCAACGCCGACGAGCCCCTCGCTTGCTTTTCTCGCCCACCCTGCCAGAAAGACACCGTCCACGACTTTCCCGGCCGACTCATCATAGGCTTGAAACAGTGCGTCGTCCGGCTCATTTCCCGTTTTATTGGGATTGGTCACGAAGGTGCCTCCTTTATAAGGAAGGCCGAGTGTTTCATCCACTTTGTCACCGACGGCAAAAATCACGGCATCGCACGGGAACTCATAATAGCGTTTCAATCCCACGGCAACCGTATCGTCGCCCTTTGACTCCAGCTTGTTATCCTCAAGCTCCAGGCCTCTGACACGGTTATCTCCATCGACAAGAATGCGCTTCGGCGAGGCCAAAAACCGAAATCCCATTTTCGTTTCGCTGATTTTCGGTTCGCATTTGGTAAACTCGTCCAAGAGACCTTTCAACACCTCATCGGCATTCTGTCCGACGGCGATCATACGATCTCTGATACGGTCGAACTCTTGATGGATTCCTTCAAGATCCATATTGGAGCAGATGGCTCGGATTTCCTTCGGGTTATATTTCCGCTCAGCCGGTCCTCGACGAACAATGGCAGTGACCCGCTCTATCTTTTTATAGCGGATCAACCAATGAGCGATATCGACCATCACGTCTCCGGCGCCTATCACCGCCACATGGTTCCCCATCTCAAACGGCCGGTCGCCAAAGCCTGGCAAACGGTTGAAATGATAGACAACGTCTTTTGCGTGGTAGACCCCTCGAGCTGAGTCGCCTTCAACCCCGATGGCCTTGGTTCCCTGTGCGCCGACTGTAAACACAACGGCCGAAGCGCCGAGTTCCCGTACATCTTCAACCGTCAGATCTCTCCCGTTCCCGACTGACACATTGCCGAAATAATGGACGTTCGGTTGTTGCAGTAACTCCCAGTATTGTTTCTTGAGACCACTACGCAGTTTAAGCTTGGCGGGGAAAATTCCGTATTCGGCCAAACCGCCGAATTTAATATCACGATTCAACACGATCACTTCATGGCCGGCTTTCGCCAACGTATTCGTCACTGCCATTCCTGCAGGTCCGGCTCCCACGACAATGACAACGTGCGATCGGTTTCCGCTCATGTACTGATCCTTTGCAAAGATTACAACAGAGATCACACACCAAGCATACAAGCCAACGGCCCGCGGAACTTAACACAGCAGATTGACACCTGTCAAAATACAAAACCTCAAAATACAAAACCGCGAAAGTCCTGTTCCTTGCTCATAGCATGCCAGTCATCTAGAATGGGGCATGGCGTTCCGCCGACGAGAAGCGGGGCAGCTTTTGATTGTGGGCATTGCCTACCGTTGTTTTCGTCATTTTCGTTCTCGTGGAGATGGATCAGTCCCGACACGCGGCAGCCACTCCCTTACAGACCGATCGACGACCCAATCACACTCGACGATGCAGGTGGTCGCAGCTCAATGCGGGTGCGTATTCGTGCCGCAACCACTATTTTCATAAGGCACGGTCTCTTGGACTTCTATGCGTTATCATTTGATCCATGCGCTAGAGGATATCCCCGATCACATTCACCCGAAGCCGGACGAAGCCTTCATGGTGCCATCTTTCGAGTTCGCCGAAGCATTGATCGCCCGCGGAGCCGACAGCGCCTGCATCGCCGTCACCCCGCATCTCCCATCGAACGAGACTTGCTCGGATTATGTCTGGAACAGTCCGAACGGACCACTGATCCCTCGAACCGCCTTTCAATTTGATCAACCCGTTCTTGTCGTGCTGCCCACGTACAATGAGCGGCCAAACATCGAGGCCGTCGTACAATCAATCGGCAGCTATCTGGCAGCGGATATTTTAATTGTCGATGACAACTCACCGGACGGCACCGGTCAAATAGCGGACGAACTCAGCCGACGACACTCACACATCCATGTTCTGCATCGTTCCCGTAAAGAGGGATTGGGCTCCGCTTACGTGGCTGGATTCCACTGGGCATTGGCGAGACACTACCAGTTAGTCATCGAGATGGACTGCGACTTCAGCCACGCGCCGTGGGATTTGCCCAGACTGGTTTATCAAGGCGCCGCCGCCGATCTCGTGATCGGAAGTCGATATATCCCAGGCGGCGACACGGAAAATTGGGACATGCGGAGGCGTCTTGTCTCAAAACTCGGCAATGCCTACGTCAGGTTGTTTCTGGGTTCAGCGATACGAGACTGGACGGGAGGGTTCCGTTGTTTTCGGCGCGAATTGTTGGCCAAAATGGACCTTGCCAGTATCAGAGCCAAAGGGTACGTCTTTCAAGTCGAGATGGCATGGCGGGCGATCCGTTTGAAGGCGCGAGTACGCGAAATTCCCATCCGATTCCGTGATCGGGCCTATGGCCACAGCAAACTCGGCTGGTCGACGATCTATGAAGCTGTTAGAGAGGTGCCGCAGATGTCCTGGCGACGCTTCGCGTCGAAATGATCGTTCTCATCTGTTTCCGAATCAAGGAGATAAAACGATGTAGGCCCAACCGATTCCGTCTTCGGCGGAGAAACGGCCAGCTTACTCAAATCGATGACCAATTCGTCTTTGGTATTGGCGAAGAGAGTGTCCAACAGGCTGCTTTGCTGCTGGATCACCGCGTCGGCCGGTTCAAAGAGGAGGTCGAACCCTTTGGCGGCGGTCGGTCGCATCGGGTATCGACGGTCATAGATCATGCCGTAGGCGGGAATGCCGTAGATAATCTTCCAGTTGCCCAATATGACGTGCAGCTCCTTTCCACGCACGTAAATTCCTCCCGAGGTCACCATGCGCCGGAAAAAGGCAAGGGGCTCGCTCAGATAAAACGTCACCCGCTCGTTATATTGAGCCTGCTCCAACCCTTCCGCCAACTGTTCCGACAGCAGCGCCACTTCTTCTTCGTCAAAAGCCGGAACGATCGGCGCCGTGCCTTGAATCCATTGCTGGGGCGCAATCCGATGTTCTTGAACCTTCAGCCCCAACAAAACGGCTCGCAGTACCTCTTTCCCCAACATCGCGGGATGCGAGAAATGGCCTTGAGGCCACTCCGGAAGAACGGTTTTGTCGATTTCCAGCCGAACGAAATTGACAGGGTCTTCATAGACGATTCGAGATGGCACATGGGGAATGGCACATCCGGTCATCAGCACAGCCCCGGTCACAACGAAGACCGCGACTTGACACATCGACTTTAGATCCATATTTCACACACGCTGCCCTCCCACTTCAACCTCCCCAGCTTCACACCTCTTGGACCGTCACCGTCATCTCCGCCCGTTCTAATGGATTATCCCGTCCGTCTCGTTTCATGTTGACCACCTTGTCCACGACATCCATTCCACTGACCACTTCGCCGAACACGGTATACTGCCAATCCAAAAAGTTTGAGTCCGCCACGCAGATAAAAAATTGCGAGCCGGCGCTGTCGGGATCATTGCTCCTGGCCATCGAGACGATCCCCCGTCTGTGCGGTTTACTATTGAACTCGGCCTTAATCGTATAGCCGGGACCGCCCATTCCGTGCAGGGAACGATCCGGTTTTTTACTGTTGGGATCCCCCCCTTGAATCATGAAGCCAGGAATGACGCGATGAAACGTCGTGCCGTTGTAAAACCCCTCCCTCGCCAGTTTCAAAAAATTGTTCACGTGGATCGGTGCCACATCCGGAAAAAATCTGAGCACGATCTCCCCCACCGGAGCCCCCTTGGTGGTCACTGAAATTGTCGCCCGAACGTCTTGAGTTGAATCGGCCATTGTTCTCGTCCTTTCCTTTCAATGCGTTATTCTCGAAACCGAAATGGAGGAGGCACCGTCCCCCCTTCAAGCCCTTGATTGACCGCGATCCAGGCCAGGCCGTCGTCGCTTCGAAACACCCCCTCGCTGGTTCCCGCATACAGACTTCCATCTTCGGCCCCGATCAACGTCTGGATCGACAGACTCGTCAATCCCTTGTTAACCGGCGTCCAGCGTTTGCCCTTGTCTTGGGTTTTAAAAATGCCGTTTCCGGTCGCGACAATCACATCCCGCCCCCACAACACGATCCCGCGGATGGAATCATTCGGAAGAGCGCGACTGATGGGGCGCCAGGTCATTCCCCCGTCAATACTCCGAAACACTCCACCGTCGAACGTGCCGGCCAGAATTCCCTCTTCCTGATCAATCACCAACACGCGAACGAAATTCTCGATCATCCCTTCATGATTTTTCAATCCATGCCGCAGACGTTCCCAGCCGGAAGACCGCGGGATGAAACGGAGAACGCCCTGGCCTGACGTGCCAGCGTACAACGTCCCGTCCGTGGACCGAGCCAAGGCATGGACCAAGACATCATCAAGCCCCGTGGCGAGAACCGACCAGCGGTCGCCCGCTTCATTGAGACGGTACACACCGTCACCCGTCCCCGCGTACAGCCCATCATCCGTCGCCATCAGGGCCTTGACCTCCAATCGTTTGAGTCCTGCATTGACGGATTGCCAGCTCGCACCGTCGTCTCTCGAACGAAAGATGCCGCCGCGCAGAGTTCCGGCGTAAATGGAGCCGTCTTGCCTGACGATCAAACTCAGGATGAAGGGATCGGTCACACCGCCGCCCACGGCCGTCCACGTAGCGCCTCGATCGACGGTGCGAAAAATCCCATGGCCGAATGAACCGGCGTAGACCACCCCCGTCTGGCTCATGGCCAGCGCTTGTACACTGACAGGAACTCGATCCCGTCGTTCCGCGTCGGACGTCCGTTCAACAAGAACATCTGCGGCCACGACAGCCTCTGCTTCAAACACATCAAGGGACACGCCGAGCACCAAGAGTCCCGTGATCACGACCGTGCGAACGTTCGGCGCAATATGGGATCGACTCTTCATCGTATCCTCGTCCCCGCCGTCCCCATTGGCAAATCAGGATCAAGCGGAAGGTCCACTCGATCATTGGCGGAACGGCGACCGAAGAATCTGGCGCCCAGTATGCCGATTTCATAGAGAAGCATCAGCGGAACGGCCATCAGCAACATCGTGAAGACGGTTGCATCCGGCGTGACCACGGCCGATACAATCAGCGCCGCCAAAATCGCATGCTTGCGATATCGAGCGAATGTCGCCGCCGGCACCACTCCCGCGACCGCCAAGAGCGTCATGACCAGCGGCAATTCGAATGCGAATCCAAAGATCAGAAGGAACTTGACGTTGAAATCAATGTAGGTCCCAACGCTAAGCTGCGGCGTCACGTCGCGATCGAGGCCGAAACTGACGAAAAAATCGATTGCCAGAGGAAGGACGACTACGTTGCAAAACACCAAGCCGAGCCAGAAGGAGCCTCCCGCCAAACACAACAATGGAATGGCCCATCGCCGCTCGTTGGGCAGCAATGCCGGCTCGATGAGTTTCCAGATCTGATAAAACATCACCGGCAGACTCAGAATGACGGCTGCGAGAAATGAGACTTTGATCGAGGCAAAGAGCGCTTCCGTGGGGCCATAAAAGACAAGCTGATTCCGGAAAGGCCGATTCATCCATGCCATGATGTCGGTCGAAAAGGAAAATGCGATCACCAGCCATCCGAGGATAGTCCCTCCAATCACAATCAATCGGCGCTTGACGGTTTGGAGATGAACGGCAAACGGATTGGCGACGGGATCCATGACAATGATTCAGCCGCCGGCCAGGCCGGCGGCTGATGGTCTCCTTTAGCGGGCCGCAGACTGCAATTGATCGCGGTAATGTCGAATCAGCTCGGCGAGCTTGTCTTTTTTCGCTAGCTTTTCTTTTTGAATGCGCTTCTTCTCGATTTCTTCCGCCGGCGTCAGGACGTGACGTTTCTGCAATTCGCTTAATTCCAGATCCAAGCGGTGATGAGACGCTTCCAGTTCCCGAAACTCCGGATTGGACTGGCGCAATTGCTCCACAATGAAATCATCCGTCTGCATACGCACCTCCTGGTTATCATTCATGAACATGCGCTGAAATCGATTCCCCGCCACCTCTCCGTTCATGACTCGGCTGCAAGCCGGCCGGAGCCGACAATGGATCCATTTCCATCACGACCGCATCTTCCGTGGGTTCCGAATAATAGCCGCGCCTGACACCGAGAGATACAAACCCCAGTTCTCGATAGAGCCGTTGAGCCGCTTCATTGGAGGCTCTCACTTCGAGCACCGCCCGTGACGAACCCTGTGCCATCCCCATTGCGATGGCTTCGGCAACAAGGGTCCGTCCGACGCCACGTCTTCTCATCGATTCCTTCACGGCCAGTTTCATGAGTCGAAGTTCTTCGAACACGATCCAAAAACAATGGAAGCCGATCAGAGACCCGCCTCCCGAGTGCAGAGGGTCCGCCGTTACGGCGACCAGCACATGCGCGAACGGGTTGCCGATCAGTTCAGCTTCCCACATTCTGCTCGTCCAGGGGGGGGAGAAGCAAGTTCGTTCTAATTCCAACAACTCCGGCAACAGCTCCACCGTCGCCGGCACGATCCGAAACTCACGCGCCATTCGCCTGGCCCGGACGAATTGCCGGTCTCCCTTGCCGCCGCGCCCGCGCCAGGCGCCGAGCAACTTTAGCAGCCACCCGCTCCTGCCGCCGGACGACCGGCGAGATTCCTCCCGACCGATCATAGACGAGTTCCGCTTCGGATCGCTGCACATACAGCGGCACGACGCAGTCGCCGGCGACTTCTCCACGACGGAGCTTTTCCAGACCGAGAAGCCCGACGGCCACGGCGGAGGGCTTCACATGGTCAGCCTTCGCCGGGAACAGGGTGATCGAAGAAGAGAGCGCCGCTCGGATCCGCGGCTCCATGTTGAACCATCCCTCGCCGAACACCGTCGTGTCGTCGTCAAGACTGGCGGCCACCGCTTCTGGGGGACCGACATGCTCGGCCAGGATGCGCTCCAGCCGTCCGCCCTTCATCCTCCGAAATATCGCCCAGTACAATTCTCCCGTCCGTCCCATCAGCATCGGACACAGACGAGAGACCGCCGATTCGACATCCATTGCCATAGCTTCCAACGTCGGGACCAACGTGAGCGGAAGGCCGGCCGCCGTGCGAAGTCCGAGGCATGTCGCCACGCCCACGCGAATACCCGTGAAAGAACCGGGACCGATGGAACATGCTAACCCATCAAGGTCGGTCACTTGCAGAGCCGTGCGCTCAAACAACCGATCGATGGCGGGCAGCAACGTCAGACCATGAGCACCGCCGGCATCCTGCTCCTCTTTCGCCAAGACGACATCCTCTTCAAGAATCGCGACGCTTTGCCACGACGTGGCCGTCTCGACCGCTAAGATCCTCTTCCCTTTCACAACGCCTCTCCCAACTCCTCCGTCTTGATTGTCTGATTGGACAGGATTTCATGAAACACGATCTGAATGCTCCCCTGGCCGCGCCCGTCTTCAAGGGAAATTTTGAACGGCCGAACCAGCGCGCTCCTCCGTTCCAGGGACCACGAATCTCCCGTTACGTCTTCCACCGGTCGAAAATCTTCATAGTAGATGGTGGCGTCGATGTCGCCGTTCGTTGCCAGCCGGTCTTCCTGTACGACGAACAACGTCCGTCGATCGAACCAGAGACGGCGGATCGGCGTTGTCCTGCCGGTGTCACTCCAGCCGGCGGCGTACACGTCCAATCGATAGCGATCCCCTGCTTCGGTCAGCCTTACAGTCTCACCGTTTGCGACGACTCCGGTACCGAGTACTCCTCCAACCGCCCAGATGCTGAGCTGAAACGGGCGTGCCAGCTCGTGTCGCGTCGCCATCTCCGCCTGTCGGCCCGTCAAGACCCGTCCCATCGTCGGCAACCGGAGTTTGTACAGATCGCCGGCTTGAACGAATTCAAACAGCTCGCCGCCGATCGGTGTGAATCCGCGCAACCGCACAGCATTGGGACGGCGATAGTACACCGTTCCTTCAACCCGCGACGCAATGGGAATCAGCCCGCCGCGGACTTTCGCCGTAAACAGTCCTTTGAGCGAATGAATCGCCGCTTCCCGTTGACGCAGCAGCGTCGTCAACTCCTCCGCCGTAGTCGGTATGGTTTGTTCGAATGACGTTTCGTTCTTGGGTGTCATCAGCGAACAGCCGGACAGCAGCAGACACATCAAAAAGCCACATGTCCCGCCCAGCGTCAGGTGTCCGTTACGGCTAAGCCAAGACAACGTTCAGTGCCTCCCTCACATCTTGAATACCGATCAATTCTATACCGCCAATCGTCTCCAGTTTCGCCAGATTCCGCTCGGGCAACAGACACCGTTTGAACCCCATCTTTGCCGCTTCGCGAATACGCAACTCCGCCTGACTGATCGCTCGCACTTCCCCGCCGAGACCGACTTCGCCGAGAATCAACAGACCTGGCTCGACCGGTATCTCTCGCAGGCTGGAGGTGATTGCTGCAACGATACCAAGATCGGTTGCCGGCTCATCGATCCGCAACCCTCCCACCACGTTCACATAGACATCCTGTCCGGACACATGGACGCCCAGCCGTTTTTCCATCACCGCGATCAGCAGCGACACGCGATTGGGATCGACCCCGTTGGCCACCCGTTTCGGGATGGCATAGCTGGTCGAGGATACGAGCGCTTGCAGTTCAACGAGAATCGGCCTGGTCCCTTCAAGACTCGACACGACCACCGAGCCGGTGCTGTGCTGCGGGCGTTCGGCCAAAAACAGCTCTGAGGGATTGCCGACTTCTTCGAGCCCCGTATCTTTCATTTCGAACACACCGATTTCGTTCGTCGAACCGAAGCGATTTTTGACGGCCCGAAGAATGCGATAGCTGTGTCCCCTGTCTCCCTCGAAATACAACACCGTATCGACGATATGTTCCAACAAACGAGGCCCGGCGATGGCCCCCTCTTTTGTCACATGGCCGATCACGAAGACCGGTACCCCGGTCCGCTTGGCAAACCACATCAACTGCCCGGCCGCCTCTTGAACTTGACTGATGCTCCCAGGCGCCGAGGTCATCTGTTCTGTATAGATGGTTTGAATGGAGTCCACCACTATCGCGGCCGGCTGCATCTCCTGAGCCGTTTTTAGAATCTGCTCCAGCAAGGTTTCGGCGAGAATCAGCAAACGGGGATGCTCGATCCCCAGCCGCTGCCCGCGCAGTTTGATCTGGCGGGGCGATTCTTCGCCTGAAACGTACAGCACCGGTGCCGCATCGGTCGCCAATCGCGGCAGGGCTTGGAGCAGCAGGGTGGTCTTCCCGATCCCTGGATCGCCGCCGATCAGGATCACCGCACCGGGAATCACCCCGCCACCCAACACCCGATCAAACTCCCCGATGCGCGTGAGCCGGCGGTCTTCCCCCACCACTTCGATCTCGGCGATGGGCGTGGCCTTGGCCTGCGCCATCTTCATGGCCATCGGACGCCCTTTACCGCCCGCCGCCTGCCGCTCCTCTTTCATCGTGTTCCAACCACCGCAGTCGGGGCAGCGACCCAGCCATCGCGGAGCTTGATGTCCGCACGCTTGGCAGGAAAAGATGGTTTTGGCTCTCAAATTTGGCACCTTCAGCAAGCGATGAATTCTGCAGGGGTCTGTTTAATATTAAAGAACGGGCCCATCAAAAGAAAGGATCGACGAAGAATCTCCACCTCGGCTGATAAACAGGAAGAGCCGGACAGTGGCCGCTCAATGAGGAGAGGCTGTCATATATGAAAAACCATTGAGAGTGACCACCTCGGCACCGATCAGAGACAAGCCGGCAATCGCTGCGTGTCGCCCTCACACGATTGGCCCACAAAGCCGACCGCTTACAGTTTTTTTCTTACTTCCTTCCAATCCTTCGCCACGCGGACTTTCGGCGGCGCCTCGCCGGCCGGTTCCGGCACCATGACCGCTTGCAACCGTCGATTGAGAAAGGCTTCGACAAAGCCTCTGGTCCGGCCGATGCCGATCTTCACGGTCTTCCATCCTTCCGCGCGCAGCGTATCGAGCTTTTCTCCCAACGCATCACCGCCAGGCGGCAACACCAGAACATAGCCGAGCGGAAACTGATGAGCCTTTAGCCACTCCCGTGCTTGATTCGCGACGCGAAAGCCGTCCGCGCCCGAAGAAGGCAGTGCAACGACGTAGATGACGCGATAATAAAACTGGGTCAGCTTAGCAAGCTGCTCGGCAGCGTTCAGCATCGGTTTCCATCCCGGATCGAGCACGGCGCCGATCAGGGGGACAGGGGGCGGCGGAGGCGGTTGCTCTATCAATGCTGCCAATTCGACCGCGACGATGGGATTTCGCTGCTCCCACACGACAAGGTTCGCCCATCCCTCAACCGGTGAGACACGCGAACTCTTACCGACTCGAACGCGAATCGGTAATATACCTTGCGTGTTTGAACGATAACTCAGAAACACCCGCCCATCTCCCCCGGTCATGCCGGTCGCGACAACCTTGTCTTCCACCAACAGCTCGATCGGCTCCCCGCCCACCCCCGCTGTCGTCCATGGTCCAGCGGTCGAGAGCCGAGCTTCGATCGTCGTCGATCGACCGGGAACCGTCAGCGCGTCTTTCACAAAAAGCGTTACGGCAGCCTTGTCAGCGGCGAGAAGAACCTCGCCGGGGAGAGAGAGAAAAATGACGACGAGTAATCTGATAAAACCGGCTGTACGAGCATCTCTTGTCGCCAGCCGCATCACCATGGTGAGAAAATGAACAATTCACGATGAACGCTGCGCCTTTAAGGCCGCCAGCACTTGATCAGCATGACCGTCCACCTTCACTTTTCGGAAAACAGCCTTCACTTTTCCTTCGGGATCGATGATGAACGTGCTGCGCTCAATGCCCCAATACTTTTTCCCGTACATGTTTTTCTGCTTATACACTCCGTATGCCTTGCACACTCTTGCGTCTTCGTCACTGAGCAGCGGAAACGGCAGGCCGAATTTTTTAATGAACTTTTGGTGAGACTCCCGTCCATCCAAACTGACCCCGAGAATCACTCCTCCCGCCCTTACAATTTGAGCCTCGGTATCACGAAAATCGCAGGATTCTTTGGTGCAGCCCGGGGTATCGTCTTTGGGATAAAAATACAGCACGACTTGTTTGCCTCTAAGGCTGCGAAGCGTCACGAGCCGTCCATCTTGATCCGGAATCTCGAGTTCCGGTGCCTGGTCTCCCACCGTCAGTTCTTTAGCCATAGACAGCGCCCCTCAATCAAACAAAAACATTCAAAACTTGCTTATCTCTGCCGCGGCATCCCGCCGAATGTAGGCCGTTCCGTTCCATAGGGACGGTCTTTCGTCTGTTTTCTCGTGTCGGGATCACCGTACGGCGCCAACACCGGAGAATCCCAAATGACCTTGTCACCGGGCGCCAAATTCGCTGCTTCAAGAAAATGGTGCCGGGCCGCCGCCGCCTCGCCAAGCGCGTTCAATGCCAACGCGTAATTGTAATGAGCCTGTCCGGACGCAGGCGCAGCGGCCATGGCTTCTGCAAAATACTTCTTCGCTTCGCCGAATTGCTTTTCGTGATAGGCCCGTGCTCCTTGCTCCGTCCAAGCAACCGCCTCGCGACTGATTCCGGCATCAGTCAATGCCAACGGAACGAGCGGCTTTCGCTTGGCTGAGCAGCCTCCGGCCTGCATCACGACCATCAATACGGCACTCAGTACCACCAGCCATTTCATCCGGCTGCTTACGACCGTCATCTCCCGCCTTTTTTCAATCTCTCACAGGGCTCGTTTCCGAGTTTCCTCTTCAAATGTCTTCCGGTAGAGGACGTCCCACTCCGCGCTCCCCTCAATAATGCCGCGAGAATAGGAAGCGAGCTTCGCCTTGACCTTGCGATCGATCTCCTCCTCCTGCGCCAACTCGGCGGCGAGAACCCGCTTGATTTCCTTGAGCATCCGTTCATCGTCACCGTGTACGGTTACGGACTGATGACGCTTCACGGCCTGTAAAATCACGTGTGAGAGATGGCTGACTTTCTCTTCGCTCAACATTCGACACACGCTGTTCGCCGATGCAACCTGCTTCGCCGGTATCTCCTCGCGAACCTCTACAGAATAAGCCCCCGTTCACGGATCAGTTTCTGTTTGATCAACTGAAACATTTTCTGATAATCGACCTGTCCCTGTTCGATCTGCCTTTCGTACATTTTGAGCATGGCGCGCACTTCGGCGTTTAAACGATCTTCCACCGACAGCTCATCGGTGATAGCCCGCTCCAGCGCCTCAATCAACGATTTGTCATCGCCGACCGTTTCAAGATACCCCTCTTGTCGAAGACGACCAGCGACGGCCTGGGCCATATGTCGCACACGCTCCTTTGACAAGCGCATGGCGCTTATCTCCGTTCAATCCGAACGGTCGACGCTCCCATTGCACGGCGTAATTGAGTCGCATCTCCCACAATCCGTCCGACGACGTTCACGCGGTCTGCCGGAACCGGATCATCGCCGGTGCTCATGGGAGTCCTCCCGAAAAAGATCGCCAGGACGCGGCCGATTCCCCAATAGGCGATATCGCCGATCCGCACATTCGTCGTGGCGGTTTCGCGATAATCGGTGACACCTGGAAACGTACAATAAAACTCTTCACCCCAGGTGTGGACCGGAGCTTCATACGGAAGCGCGGCATAGATCTGATCGGCGGTCTTGGTGCCGTTGAGTTCCGCGTCGAGATGCACTCCTTCGATCATGATCCGGATATGTTTCGGCGGCTGTGCCATGCAAAGAGCAACTCGTCGGGGATGGGGGATTCAACGTGCGATTCGCGACGACGAACGAAGGCAACTCTAGCTTGTCTCTCCTCTGAAATCAAGGCTACAATCCATGCGTGTTGACCTCCACGTTCATCTTGCTCCAAGGCGTGGGTCCCGCAACCGAACGTCGATGGTGGCAAGAGGGGCTGCTTGATTGGCGGCGCTTTATCGAACGCCCTCGTGTCGCCGGGCTCTCGCCGGAGCGGAAAACCTTCTATGACCGAATACTCACCCTCGCGCAGACCGACCTTGACGAGGGCAATCTGCAATCGCTGGCATCACAAATCCGAAAGTCGGAACATTGGCGTTTCTACGACAATGACCGGTCTGGCGTTCTTTACCTCGATATCGAAACGAACGGCGTCTCCGCCCACAATCCAAGCGGAATCGTGACCCTCGTCGGCCTTCACCGAAACGGTCGAACTCTTACCCTCGTTCATGGCGAGACCTTAACGGTCGACCGACTCCAAACTGAGCTCAACCAATGCACGTTGCTCGTGACGTTCTTCGGGAGCGGATTCGACGTGCCCTATTTACAGGCCAAATTTCCCCGCCTCCGTTTTCCCATGCCGCACTTTGATCTCTGCTTGGCTGCCCGTCGTCTGGGACTGCATGGAGGACTTAAACGACTTGAGCGCGCGATGGGGATCGAGCGAGAACCGGCCTTAGCCGGCCTTGACGGCGGGGATGCAGTCCGTTTGTGGTCTCAATGGCGCTGCGGCAACCGCGCCGCACTCGATACCCTGTTGGCCTATAATGCCGCCGATACGGAAAATCTTGTTCCGCTCGCAGACCTCGTCTATAAAGAAATGCGGGCGCGGTTCGGTCCTGAATCCGTACAGACGTCTTCCATCACGCGACCATCGTCATAACAAGGTTCGTCACGCTTATGAGCATATGGATCGGCGTCGCTCGCAGCGAAATCGGCTTGGTGCGTTCCAGCAACCAAGACGCCTACCTTTTGCTGGATCGACTCGGCCTATGGGCTGTCGCCGACGGTATGGGCGGTCACGTGGGCGGCGACATCGCGGCTCAGATTGCGATCAACAGCATCAAGACCCGCGCGATGAAAACGGCCGAGGCCATTCAAGAGGGACAACCAGACGCCCCGTCGGCGTTTTTGTCGGATTTGATCCACCACGCCCACGACGCAATCCTGGAGCGGACTCGACTCGACCCCTCGCTGAAAGGGATGGGCACCACGATCGTCCTGCTTTTCATTCGCCCGCGACCGACTCCCATTGCGCACATCGCGCATCTCGGAGACAGTCGCGCCTATCTCTTCCGAGCCGGCGCCCTCACCCCTCTCACGCGCGACCACACGCTCATTGAAAAATACCTCGAACACGGTATCCTCACACCCAAGACGGCGCGAACACACCCGGAACGACATGTTCTCACACAAGCGCTGGGCGTCTCTTCCCTCGTAAAACCTTCCTTCTCATCCTACCCTCTGGAGCAGAATGACCTCTTGTTGCTCTGTTCAGATGGACTGACGAAAATGTTGGATGACGAGCAGATTCGAAACATCTGTTCCATAACCCAAGGTGATCCGACCCAAACTTGCCAGAGCCTGATCACCGCATCTCTCGACCGTGGAGGCACGGATAATGTCACCGTGATCGTTGTCGGCCACGTGTAACCACGCAACTTGCACCATGATCTCCGAAATCAGAGATCGACGCAGGACCATGGTTGACAACTCCCGGTGGACCCGTGTAGCTTTCTCTTCCAATCTTTTGTAGTCTTCTTCTCCAATTACAGAAGAGATCACTCACAGGGAGCCACGGTATGGATCGCTTTGTCAGAGTATGGGGGTGTTGCCTGGCCGGATTGCTCGCCTTTTCATCGTTCGCGCTTGCGGAGACGTCGGATCCCGATACTCCGGAAGCGGTCATCCGTCGGCTTGTTCAAGCCAACGCCGAAAAAGATATGTCGGTCATTTCCCGCCTCATGGCGCATGACGCCGACATCAGGAGTTATTCGGTCGGGGGCCGTAAATACGTCGGATGGCCGGAATTCGAACGTGAAATGCAGGAAGAATTCGTCAATGTCGAGAAACTCGAAATCCCGATTCTTGAGCTCAACGTGTGGAGCAAGGGAGACATTGCATGGTTTTCAATGGAGCTGGACTACATCCGGTACGTGGGGGCGGGAGCGAACCAAACCCGCACGGTTCTCCCCCTGCGGGAAACCGGTGTCCTGGAACGACGGAACGGACAATGGATTTTGTTGTCTTTTCATGAATCGTTCCGGTCCGCGCAGATGACCGGCCCGACGGCTGAATCAACCTTGCCGTCATCCCAACAGCTTCTGGTCAGCAACCCTCCGGCCGCCGCGACACCGGACCTCAGCGGCGAATGGGACATTCTCGAGGTCGAAGACAACAAACGCTACAAGGCCACGTTGGATAAAAACGGGAACGGCCCCTATACGCAACATGGCGGTCGCTTCGTCACGACGAAATTCGCGGATCGTTTATGGCAAGGCACCTGGCATCAACCAGGCAATGATCGGGAGGGGGGATTTGAAGTGCTTCTTTCAGAGGATGGGATGCACGCTAAAGGAATTTGGTGGTACACCCGCGTAGGCAAACAGAAAGGCATTCCCCCACGGGAACACGGTGGGACGTACGAGTGGAAACGATTAACGCCGCCCCCCTCTCAATGACTGGAGACATCTTTCACGTGAAAACTCCACGGAGTCCGGTTCAAAACACGGTCTTATAATTCTGCTCGGAGGTTATATGCGAAGATTTCTGATTGCCTTAATGTTGGTCTTCATGGGTTCATCGGCCTATGCGGACGGCACCCACATGCATGACCACCACGCGGTCCCCACGCTGAAAAAACACGTCGGGTCGAAAATCACCTATGGAGAGAACACCGCAACACTTACGTTTGGTCCCATTGATCTTCCCACCGGCCATAATGAAGGTGACATGGGTGACTCCATGCCTCGATTCCACTTCCAACTCCCGGAAGATAAATATCTAGTCGGCTTTAAATCCGCTCTGTCAACAGTCGATGGGAAAGAATTGCCGAAAAACTATCTCCATCATATTCTGCTGATCAACAACAGCAAACCCAGTTTGACCTGCCCCGGCGAACCGCTCTTCTTCGGCGGAGCCGGATTGGAAATGGCCGAAACGCACTTTCCCGACGGATACGGTGTGAAACTCGCAAAAGACGACCGACTCATGACAGTCGTTGCCTTCTATCATGGCGCCCCTCCTACAAAAGGCGTGGTCGCCACCTTCACCATGTACTTTGCACCCAAAGAACAGCACATCCAGGAGTTAGACATCTATCAAGTCGGAGTCAATATCGTCTGCTTCACCAAATTTGGGGACCGTCCCCCTGACCAAACGGATGAAGGGATCGAGATCAAACCAGGTGTCCAGGTCCACACGGCACCCCTCAAGTTCAGCGTCGACGGGTGCGTCAAGTTCGCCTATCCGCACGGGCACGACGAACTGCTCATGATCGCGCTGGAGAATAAAACGAAAAAACAGACCCTGCTTAGAACTGTACCGGATGTCGAGCAAGATGGGACTCTCCGAGAGTTTCTCCCCCATCAAATTTATCGAGACAGTCGGGGGTTTCCCGTCAACACCGTCGACGATTATGAAATGGTGATGGTCCATCACCACCCACTGGAAAAAACTGAACCGCAGCATGGAATGGGCAACTACCTTCTGTATATGACACGAGGAGCCTGTCCTGAAACAAACAATACGGCCGCTGCCTATTAACTTCACCGTTTTGATCACGCGGGGAGAGGTTTATCAAACATTGTGGGTCCAACAGGCCTCTTCCCGCGAATCCCTCCACCACGTAAGCCATCTCTTTCAGAACTCGTCGAGACCGGTGGCGATCCCCTTTCCAAAAGAAAAACCGTTACAGGTAACGGCGAGGCCGCTACAGCTCGCACGACCAGGATTCAACGTTTCTTCTCTCCAACGATCGATACTCCCAACACTTCAACGTTTTTGACAAGTCAGCTTCAATCGACGAGCTCACTCACCTCATTCGCTTGAAAATCTAATCCGCTGGCTCAAACGGGCCATGCTGGGTATACTTCCTTCCGATGGCAACATGAACGTTCCGATATGGATCGCTCCATCTCTCAAGCTCTCAAGGCAGGTACCGTTCGTAACATGCCCCGATGAGGAAACGTTTGAATCCCCATGACGGACTTTTCCCCTCCTCACATAAACACGGCCCCCGAAACCACCGAATCCCTCCGGCATTTAAGGGAATTTTTACAAGATATCGGGGAGATCCCAACACTTCCCTTGCTTGCCGAGCGACTCCTCACGGAACTGTTGAGACGCACACACGGCCGTCAAGGCTGGCTGTATCTGCTCGATCAAGAACGGACTGGCCTGTATCATTTGACGACCGATCAATCTGATCAACCTGATCAACTGAAAGCCACACCCAGAACGTTGACACTTTCCCATCCTCTTGTCCATGAACTCGCTCATCGGCATGAGATTCTCGACCGCCGATTCTCACCCCACGACACCGACGGTCACGTCAGCCTGAACACATCGGACTTCATCGGTTGCAGCTTGGCGATTCCCTTTGTCAATCGCGGGAGACTGCTTGCATTTGCCATCCTTCAATCCGACTCGAACATATCAGCTTTCTACCGGGAAAACACGGACCTCTTGCGAATCATCGCGCAAAGCGGAGCGAGCTCATTGGACTGCCTATTAAATTGCAACGATCTCCATTCCTCGCAAGAGCTGACTCGCCGAGCGGATCGACTGCGATCCCTTGAAACATTGGCCGGCGGGTTTGCTCATGAAATCAGAAACCCCCTGACGTCGATCAAAACCTTCATTCAACTGACCCCCGAACGAAAAGACGATGCCGAGTTCATACGGGAATTTAGCCAAGTGGTTCTCGGCGACGTTCGTCGCATCGAGCGATTGATCGATGAGATTCTCGGCTACGCTCGCTCCATGGAGCCTCAACTGGCCGAGGAAGACATCAACACCGTGGTATCCTCGTGCCTGTACTTGCTTGATGCCAAGGCCCGCGATCGAGGGATCATGATTCAAAAAGACTTGGCGTCCGAGCTTCCTCGTGTCATGTTGGACCAGCAACAAATCAAACAAGCGCTGTTGAACCTCTTTACGAACGCTCTGGATGCCATGGGAGACCGCGGGGGCACGCTTTTGGTCAAAACGCACGCCATAGAACGGTGGAAAGGACGGAGGGAGGTGCAGGTCGATATTGCGGATACCGGTCATGGTATTCCAGCCGCCGATCTGGAACGTATCTTTGATCCCTTTTATACGACCAAACACAAAAGCTCCGAGCATGAAGGCACGGGGCTGGGCTTGTTCATCGCCCATCAAATTATCCGAGAGCACCAAGGGACCATTCACGTCCAGAGCACGGAAGGAGCCGGCACGGTTTTCCGGATCACTTTGCCGTCCGTGGGATAAGACGAAGAGAGGAAGATGGTGGAAAGCCACGTTCCCAAGAAACGCGTTCTTTTGATCGACGATGAAGCCCGGGTTCGCGCCGCCCTGAAGTCGGTTCTTGAGCCGTCATACGAGATTCTTCAAGCGGCAGACGCACGGGATGGGCTCACCGCGTTCAGAACCGAGAGTCCGGATCTTGTCCTGCTCGACGTCATTCTTCCGGATACCGACGGATTGACCGTGCTCCAAGCCATCCGCTCCGAGAGCAAAATAGTGCCGGTCATTATGCTGACCGGTACCAAATCCATCAAAACCGCCGTCGACGCCATGAAGTTGGGAGCGGCGGACTATTTATCCAAACCCTTCGATATCGAGGAATTGCGCATCACTGTCGATCGCGCGATAAACGCCTCTGAACTGGAGCGGGAGGTCAAACAGTTGCGCAGTCAGGTTGTGCAGCGATACGCCTTTCACAACCTGATAGGGAAAAGTCAAGGCATGCAGGAAATCTACGCCAAAATCGAGCAGGTTGCAGACAGCCGCACGACCGTCCTCATCACGGGAGAGAGCGGAACCGGCAAAGAACTGGTGGCACGGGCGCTGCACTACAACAGTTCACGGCGGGATCGACCATTCGTGGCCATCAACTGCGCCGCGCTACCGGAAACCCTAATTGAAAGCGAGCTGTTCGGTCATGAAAAAGGCGCGTTCACGGACGCCACGGCTCGGCGGACAGGGCAGTTTGAACTGGCCAACACGGGCACCTTGTTCCTCGACGAAATCGGCGAACTGAGCCTCGTGACACAAGCCAAGCTGCTGCGGGTTCTTCAAGAACGGGAATTCACGCGGGTGGGGGGTGTTCAACCGATCAAGGTAGACGTTCGAATCGTGGCGGCCACCAATAAAAACCTGGACGAACTAGTTCGGAAAGAGCAGTTTCGAGAAGATTTGTATTATCGGATCAACGTCATCGCACTGTATCTCCCTCCGCTCCGGGAGCGCGGCGAGGACATCGCCCTGCTCGCCAACCATTTTCTTGCGAAACGGCTTGAAGAGGAAAAGCGCCCGCCGATCGAGTTTTCAAAAGACGCACTGGAAGCCTTGACCCGTTACCCCTGGCCTGGAAACGTCCGCGAACTGGAAAACGTAGTGGAACAAGCCCTTATCTGGTCGCAGGGTGCTTCTCAAATCACATCGGAACATCTGCCGGCATCGCTCAAAGGGGACATTCGTTCGTCTTCGCTCCATGACGACATCATCGCCGGCCGCGTGTCGCTCGAAAAAGCGGTCATGGAATTCGAGCGGGACATCATTCTTGACGCCCTCAAACGCACCAACTATGTGCAAACCCATGCCGCCAATTTGCTGGGAATCAGTCGACGCATGCTCAAATACCGCATGGATACGTTGGGTATCAGCAGACGGGATCCTCACCCCACCGCAACGGGAGAGGACGAAGCCAAGAATGAACCTTCCGGACCATATCCTTAAAACATTCGTGCCGCCGCGTGCTGCTCCATTGCAAGGGACAGGTCCCATATGGACGTATCGGCCACTCCATATGGCCATATTGACCCCCTAAACCACCATATGCTTGTATCTCGTATCTTTAACGGAGCGCGATAAAAAAAGAAGTTCCCATGCCGACACAGAAAACCGATACGCCGTTGACGGTCAACAAGACCGTGCATTCAGATGGCAGTCATCGCAAAGCCACAATCCTAGTTGTGGACGATGAAACCGGCCCGCGTGAAGCTCTGAAAATCATCCTTCATCCTTCTTTCAACGTGTGCCTGGCGGAAACCGCCGCCGCCGCGCTTCGGGTTCTTCACACGCAACCAGTCGATCTTGTCGTGCTTGATCAAAAACTTCCGGATAGGTCCGGTGTTGACCTGCTGCAAGACATCAAACGAACCCATGCTGAAGTTGAAGTCATCATTATTACAGGGTACGGCAGTCTCTCATCGGCCATGACGGCTATTCACCACGGAGCAGCGGGATACCTGCTGAAGCCCTTCAATACGAATGAGCTTCTTATACTCGTGAACCAGACGCTGGAGAAAAAGCGCCGCCTTGACTTTCTCCGGACTTCTCTCCGCTCATCCCCCGAGCTTTGGGGGTCCGAAGAAGAAGCCGCGCAAGCCTGGCAGGCGTTGAAAAACAGCTACCGGACGCTGACCATCCATCATATACCTGAAAACATTTCGCCTCACCTCGGCATGCCCGATTGCCTGCCTCTTCTTTCGGACATCATCGAAGCGACGGACCACCGATTATGGAGCCATTCGTGCCGCGTGAGCTTTTATGCGGGTTTGATAGGGACTCGGCTCACTCTCTCCGACCGAGATCAACAGTCGCTGACGATCGGGGCGTTTCTTCATGATCTCGGCAAGACCTGCCCCGCACTACGGGGATCACTGGAAGAATGGAATCCTCTCGCCTGCATCATGAAAACGGAAAAACAACATCCACTCATCGGTGCAAGCGTCATCCACTCATTAGAGTTGCCGGCCGAAGTCGGCCAAGTCATCTTGTATCACCATGAACGGTGGGATGGATTAGGCTACCCCCATGGACTCAGAGGCGAAGGCATCCCCTATTTTGCACGCATCGTGAGCGTATCCGAGGCATTCGACTATATGACCGTCGAAGCGGCCGATCGCTCATACCTGACGATCGAGGAAGCAGTCCACAGCATTTCCCGTGAATCGGGCTCGTTCTTCGACCCGTCGCTGGTCGATTCGTTTGTCGAGGTTCTGACCCGCTACCGAGATTCCCTCCCGCCCTTGGCCGTTCCCCCCATTACAGTGCCGGGAAACCTCCCGACTATTCCGGCATCGTTGATTACTCGGTAGCCCCGCCGATCAACTCTGCCGCCGTTTCCCTGATTTTCTTGGTTACCGTCTCTCCCGCAAGCATACGGGCGATCTCTTTCTCCCGGCTGGCTCCCTTTAACGAACGGACCACCGTCGTCGATCGATCCTTCACCAGCGCTTTTTCGAGATACCAATGATGATCAGCCTGAGATGCCACCTGCGGAAGATGGGTCACACACAGAACTTGATGACTGCGGCCCAACGCCTTGAGCCGCTTTCCAATCGCCGCCGCCGCGGCTCCTCCCACACCCGTATCGATCTCGTCAAAAATAATGACCGGCACTCGATCGACACCCGCAAGAGCGGACTTGAGTGCGAGCATCACTCTGGAGATCTCCCCGCCGGAAGCAACCCGAGACAACGGTTTGAGCGGTTCACCGCTATTTGCCGAAAAGAGGAACTCCACACGATCCAACCCTTCCGAACCGTAAGCGTCATCTCCTTCTCCCGTCGTGATCTCAATCTGAAATTGAGTCTGATCCATTTTGAGCGCATCAAGTTCTCGACGCACGATTTCCGTCATTCGCCCGGCCGCTTCCCTTCGTTTCTGACTCAATTCCTGCGCCAACTGCTCAACCTGCGCCCATCGTTCTCGTATCAGAGTATCGTACCGGCCAATCTCTTCGTCTGAGCGTTGAATGCCCTGCAATTCCTCCCTGATTCGGCGATGAGCCTCCAACGCTGCCTCAACGGTTCCGCCATATTTCTTCTTGAGCCGCTGAATCAGCGCCAGGCGATCCTCGACCACGGCCAATCGACCCGGATCGGTCTCCAATCGACCGATGTAGTCCCGCAAACAATCCGCGACTTCCTTTACGAGCACCTTTGCATCGGCGATCAACCGAACCGGCTCCTGCATCGCCTGATCAAGCCTGGCCATCTCGCCGAGAATCCGTTCGACGAAGGCTGCATTCGGCAGAATCCCGTCGTTCTGTTCTACGAGTCTGGCTTGAGCCTCCCCCGCCAACTCGCCCAATCGATGCGAAGCCGCCAACCGCCGACGTTCGGACTCCAGCGCTTCTTCCTCCCCCAGACGGAGCGCCGCATCGTCCAATTCCTGGCACTGAAAGGTCAGATACTCCTCGCGCTGCGCCGCCTCCTGTGCTTTGACCGCCGCGCTCTCCCGTTCCCGACGCAGCCGAACCCAGTCTCGATAGCATTGCCGATACCGCTCCCGTAATCCATGAAGACGGCCGAATGCATCCAGAGCATCCAGTTGCATGGAGGGTGCCAGCAGGGACTGCTGATCATGTTGGCCATGAATATCGACGAGCACTCCCCCCAGAGCCTCCAACGCATGAACCGGGCTCATCGCCCCATTAAGGTATGCCCGATTCCGACCCGATCTCGCAATGACACGCCGCACGACGAGTTGAGTGTCCCTTTCGCCCACTATTCCTTGAGCGCGCAACGTCGTCAGGATCGGGTGGTCGGGCGGAATGTCAAAAGCGGCTTCCACGATAGCCTCTTCTTGCCCAAACCGAATCTGATCACTGGAGGCCCGTCCGCCCATGAGCAGTTCAATAGCATCGATCAGAAGAGATTTACCGGCTCCGGTTTCCCCTGTGAGCACGGTAAATCCCGACTCGATGGTAAGCTCGATCTGTTCCAGAACGGCGAAATTAGAGATGCGCAGCGCGGTCAACATGGCTGCGGCGGCGGCGCCTAGGCAGCGCCGGCGTGTTTGGCAAGGAGCGAATCGATCACTTCTTTAAACTGCCGCTTGGGCCTGGCCCCGACAAGCTTTTCGACCGGTTGGCCATCCTTGAAGAAGATGATTGTGGGAATGCTCATCACCTGATAACGACCGGCTATCTCAGGATTTTCGTCCGTGTTGAGCTTGCGAACCTTGACTTTACCCGCATACTCCTCCGCCAACTCGTCGATAATCGGCGCCACCATCTGGCAGGGGCCACACCACACCGCCCAAAAATCGACCATCACAAGTTCGGTCGCCTTCATCACCTCGGCATCCCAGGTGGACTCTTCCACTTTTAAGGCATTTCCTGCCACGTGTCTTCCCTCCTTAAAAGAAAATGAGCGTACGCTCACCAACGCGCCGGCATCGTACCCCACCCTTATTGGGCTGTCAAATCCCCCTCCTCCTCCTGGCACACCATAACAGGACAAGCTTCCGCGGGACAAGTTTCAGCTCCTGTTCAGCGAGCCCCTGTCGAACCGTCTTCAGCCATCCGCTCATGATTCCTGATACCATATTGCCCCCACGGCACATACCACGGAAGACCGCGCTCGCCCCACAAGAGAGGAGACAGAATCGACCGCATCACGGCGGTACCGGTATTCTCGGTCCAGCCCAGTCCCGTCAGGCTCAGCATGAAACTAAATTGATGGCGATCGGGAAACTGCACGTAATAGAATCCCACCGACCAACATTTACAAGGATTTTGGTACAGCGCGACGATGTCGTATTCCGGACTTTTTCGCTGCTTCACGTCGTAGTACCCTTTGGCTCCGATCGTCCACCCCCAGGGAGTCCGAAACGCTCCCGACGCCGTCAGGAACAGAATTTCGCCCGTCGGGGCATAGACCTCGTTAAATGAGATGGGATTCCAGATGTCTCCCCGTCTCACACGAGGACCGCTCCGGGAATACCGCTGGCCGATCTCGACATACCAATGACTCTCTTCCTGCCACCGAATATCAGTGTTGACTTGACTGACGGTCCCCTTGTACGGATCGACAAACGCATCAACGATGAGATACTGGTTGATGGGCGGCCGCACGCTCGCCCCCAGCAGGCCGGCCGCGCGATCAAACCCCGCCGCGTCCATCTGGGACCTGACCGCGTGAGGCATATTATTGCCGATGACGGCGCGCACCCAGATGTCCGAAAATTTTCTGCCTTGGATGGGAACCGTTCTCGGTTGGATCGGTTGCGTGACCGATCCCAGAAACGGATCGACACCCGGCGTAAAATCTCTCGCCAACCTCTGCACGCCTCCCACCTGATAACTTTGGGCGACCGTCAAATCCAGCCAATTGAAAAACTGGGCGTCGCTCTGCTCCAACAACCGACTCCGAAACGCATAGGTCAACAGATTCTTCCTCGGCAAATCATCAACTTGATCGATCAACGGCAAGTTTGATTGATCCGTCGCCGGCACATACTCGTACGTCACCGTCGGTTCGATCGTGTGCAACAGACTGCCGCCCCTCTCCAAGCCATAGCGACGCGTCAATTTCGACATCGCGTCAACCCCGATCCAAAACGTCTCCCGATGCTGAGACGTGGACGTTCGTGCGCCGCGACTGTAGTACACTTCACGGAATTTGGCCTGTGGCCGGACGCCGACCACGTGTCCGAAATCGATCACGTCCGTCGCGATTCCAGGCGCCACATCCACGCGATTCAGCGTGAATCCCTGTTCGCGATAAAAATTGACGAAATTCCCTTCTGCCCCGAACAGCAACGGAGAATCGAACACAGACACTTCCGGCAGATTGTAGCCTGCCTCCGGGAGGCGCTGAAACGTATCCCGCCCGCCAGCTTGCAGCGGCTGGAGGTATCGACCCATGAGATACAGATTCCCGTACGGCAACCGCTGCGTCGCCAATAAATTGGATTCGTTGCTCGGGGAGGCCCTTAAAGTCCCGGAGTTGCTGAGCTGCTGAAAATAATTCGGATCGGTGACAAAACCGACATTCGCCCGTAGCAGCAACGTATCGGTAAACATCTGCGTGTGACTGCCGGTGATCGTCGCGCGGGCACGTTTGACATCTTCCGTTTGGCTCACCCCCGCCACGTTGGGCAACTCCGTCTGCTGCAGATATCCCACGTGCCACTGCCCACGCGACTGCCGATTTAACACATAGCGGTAGTCGAAATCCGATCCGTAGCCAAGATTGCTGTAATACTTCGGAGCGATCGTGAGGTCTTGGCTCGGATTGATCGCCCAATAAAAACTTGCTTGCGCGTGGAAGCCGAATCGATTGTCGTACGAGACGACGGGAATCAGCAGACCGGTTTTCCGTCTGGTCAAAGGGTAGGTGAATCCCGGCACGGGAATCAGCGGCACATCGTTGACACAAACCCATGCACGGCTGAACGACAACATATCGCCGATCCTGGCGTCAAGATCCTCAAATTTCAAGCGCCAGGCCGGCACCTCCCCTTCCTGCGCGTCGCAGTTGGTGAAACTGCCTTCTTTGACCCGGTAGTGAGACTCAGAGAAACGCTGAAACAACCGACCGGTCACGTACGAGTTGGTGGATGACGCAAAGAGCCGGCCATGAGTTACGACACCGGCTTCGGTGTTCACGTTCAATTCCAGCCGTTCGGCCGTCAGGTCCGTTTGAGGATCCGTCAGGTGAACGTGGCCGCTAGCGGTGAGGACTCCTGGCAGCACGTGAATCGTCACGCGATCCGCCGTCAGCGTGATTGCTCCGTAACGAACGACAACCGACCCTTCCGCCTCATACACCTCTTGGTCCTGCCGATATTCCAAACGTGCCGCCGTGACGTCCAACGGCGTGGAAGGACGTGGCTGGCCGCCGGTGTCCATATCCATCTCAGCGGCAAACACAACGGGCGCGATCCAGAACAGCACGACGGCCAAGACAAGGACGCGAGATCGGCGCATCATCCGCCCGGATCCCCGCATGCTATCCTCGCAACACCGACGGCCGGCCTCCACACAGAGCCGCTTTCACGTCGCCGAGCAGCATCAGCGACCCTGTCACACAAATAAGATCGCGTGCGGTCGCACGGTGCTTGGCCAGCCGAAGGGCTTCGGCCGGACAGGGCTCTTCCCAGACGGGATTGGACCAGCCCTCCAGCGTTTGGCGAAGATCCTCCACCCCAGCCGAGCGCGCCAGACCGGCTTGAGTCAACACGATTTCCGAGACGAAGGGCAGCAGGGCGGCAATAAAGGCGCGGCGATCCTTGTCCCGCATCATGCCCCACACCAAGATCACGCGCGAATCGGGATGAGCGGCAAGAAACTCCTCCAGATAACGGGCGAGCGCAAGAGCGGCGGCGGGATTATGCGCTCCATCCAACAGCACCGGCGGTTCTCCATCGAGCAATTCCAACCGCCCTTCCCAGGCGACGGCCTGAAGCCCTTGTCGAACCGCATCTTCTCCTATCGACAGTCCCGATTGGCCGGATGCTTCAAGCAAGGCAATCGCGCAAGCGGCGTTGTCCGATTGATGCCGCCCGGCAAGCCGACGGCAAAGCCCGTCCATTTTCCACGTCGGCCCCCGATAGGTGAATCGGTTCGGCCCATCTTCCCTTACAAAGAATTCGCTCCCTAAGCTCCACAAGGGCGCATCCCGCTGTTCGGCTACGCGCCTGATGACGGCTCCGGCACGTGCATCAATCCGTCCCATCACCACCGGAACACCCGGCTTGATGATGCCCGCTTTCTCAAAGGCGATCGCCTCTTCCGTATGCCCCAAATACTCTTCATGATCCAAACCGATCGTCGTGATCGCGCAAGCGGTCGGCTGGACGACGTTCGTCGCATCAAATCGACCGCCCAACCCTACCTCGACAACCGCCACATCAACGCTTGAATCGGCAAAATAACGGAACGCAACGGCCGTCGTCACTTCGAAAAATGTCGGAGCCGACGACGGCGGAATGACGCTTCGGACCACGTCCACCAATTCCACCAGTTCTTCTTGCCCGATCATGCGCCCGTTCACTTTGATCCGCTCGCAAAAGTCGACCAGATGCGGGGAGGTATACAGCCCCACCCGCAAGCCGGCCGCTTCGAGCATGGCTGCAGCCATAGCGGCCGTCGAGCCCTTTCCATTCGTGCCTCCGATGTGCAATACCCGAAACCGCCGCTCTGGATTCCCCATTGCACACAACAACGACCGCATGGTTTCGAGACCAAGCTTGATGCCATGTTTTTGGAGCCCGTACAGATAGTCAATGGCGGCGGGATAGGTCATCAGCTATCGGAGGAGCTGCGTACGGCTATAAATGAGAAACGAGAGTACTGACCGTCTCTTTGAGTTGCTTGCGCTCGACGATCATATCGATCATCCCGTGTTCAAGAAGAAATTCGGCTCGCTGGAACTGATCCGGCAACTGTTGTTTGATCGTTTGCTGGATGACCCGAGGACCGGCAAACCCGATCAACGCCTTGGGCTCGGCGATGATCACATCGCCCAGCATCGCCACACTGGCTGTCACACCGCCGAACGTGGGATCGGACAGGATGGAAATGAACGGTAATTTGGCCTCGCCCAGCTTAGCGACGGCTGCCGACGTTTTGGCCATCTGCATCAGCGAGAGAATGCCCTCCTGCATGCGCGCACCGCCGGAGGCCGTCACCAAAATGACCGGCAGCTTGAATTCCACCGCCCGATCGATGGCGCGGCAAAGCTTTTCTCCCACCACCGATCCCATGCTGCCGCCCATAAAACCGAAGTCAAACACGCACAACACCACCCGCTGGCCGTTGATCAGGCCTTCGCCGACGACGAGCGCATCTTTGCGGCCGGTTTTTTCCTGCTGAGCTTTGATCCGCTCGCGATAGGACTTCGTGTCGTGGAAATTCAGCGGGTCCTGCGCTTCCAATTCGGCGTCCCATTCTCGAAACGTCCCCAAGTCGACGAGCAGTCCGATCCGCTCCATGACGGTGATCGGGAAATGATAATCGCACTTCGGACAGACCTTGTTATTGCGTTCTACTTCTTTGCGATAAACGATTTCCCGGCAGTGGTTGCATTTGAGCCACATCCCTTCGGCGCCTTTGGACCGAGGAGGAACTGGTATCTCCGCCGGTTTGTCTTTCTTAAACCACGCCATCATTCACTCCTTCTGAGAGGATGAAAGACCATGAATCAGGCCGTCCACAGACGCCGACGCAGCCTAGCATGTCATTCCCTATCACGCACGTTCTCACACCCTGACCTCTCCCCAGCGGGCCTTACGGCGCCACGACCAACAACGCCTGCCTCGTCAACATCCACCCCCCTACACAGAGACTGGCCGTACCGGCCAGCCATTGCAGTCCTGCAAAGACCCGTCGGCTGAACGCCATCGAGTACACAATCGGAAGGCTGATCGTCAATCCGACTACCATCATGCCGATGATCGATCCGGCACCGAACACGGCAATGAACAACAACGCCGTCTTCAACTCCTGAGCAGACGCCAAGATCACAAGCATCAAGGCCGCTGATCCGGCCAACCCGTGCGCCATTCCGATGCAGAGAGGGCGAATGGAATCCGCCATCCAATGCCGGTGGTGATGATCGGCCTGGCGGCGGTGGCTATGCCAATGAATATGGACCCCATGACCGTGAGTGTGAGGGTGGACATGCCACTGCTCAGCCAAGAGTGTAAAGATCAAATTCCCCCCGAGCACGACAAGCAAGGCCCCGACTCCGGTCTCGGCGATGACTTCGAACCGCTCCGAAATACGAATCCCGAACGCGAAGACGATCGCTCCCATAGCCAGCAGCGTCGCCGTATGCCCCACGCCCCACCAAAATCCGACGGCTCCGGACGCCAGGAACGATGGTCGTTCGGCCAACACCGTCGAGACGGCGGCCAGATGATCGGCGTCGAGCGCGTGCCTCAGACCTAACAGGAATCCCACTCCCAGGCTGAGGGTGTATGAGGAGTCACTCATTCGTGCATCTCTTCGGGCAACAGCGGATCGCCGAAGTTGGATCTAGCCTCCCCGCGCGTGCATCTCGAGATGAGGATCTTCCCGCAACCGTTCGATCCCGATGAGTCCGCTCTCCCGTGCTCCCGTTCGTTCTAACTCCTTGCGTGCCTCGGCGCCGCGATCCCGACGCAATCCCCATCCGGCTCTGATGATCTCCCGAATCTGATCCGGTTTGGCGCCCCCGCGCAACGGCCCGCGCATGTCGATTCCATCGGTCGCATAGAGGCAGAGATACCACATCCCGTCGGCCGTGACACGGCTCCGATCACACTGTGCGCAAAAGGGCGTCGTCGTCGAAGGAATGACGCCGAACGTCGTGCCGTCCGCCAACTGGTACCGTTGAGCCGGAGCCGCCCCCCGACCTGGAATCGCCGCAATCGGTCCATAGTGTCGGCTCAAGCGCTCCAACATTTCAGCGCCTGACAGCACCTTGTCCATCGTCCACTCATTGGCGCCGCCCACATCCATGTATTCGATAAACCGTACCTCGGCATCGATGGAGCGGGCGAACTCGATCAGCCTCACAAGCTCATCATCATTGAACCCGCGGATCATGACCGTATCCAGCTTCAGATCCGGAAATCCGATAGTACGAACCGCCTCGATCCCCTTCAGAACACGTGCGAATTCATCTCGACCAGTTAACCGCCGAAACCGATCGGGTTTGAGCGTGTCCAGACTGACGGTCACCCGATGAAGCCCCGCGTCATACAAGGACTTCGCCTGTTCGGCCAGCAACACCCCGTTCGTCGTCAGCGCGATCTCAACAATCCCTCGGTTCTGCGAGAGCAGCCGAATCAGCCGAGGAAGGTCTCGCCGGAGCAGCGGCTCGCCGCCCGTCAGCCGAACCTTGTCTACCCCCAGGTCAACAAAATACCCGACCAACGTCGCCATCTCCTCGAAGCTCAGCACATCTTTGCGCGGAAGCCACACATACTCCTCTTCCGGCATGCAGTAGCGACAGCGCAGATTGCAACGATCGGTGACGGAAAGACGCAGGCTCCGGAGCGGCCGGTCGTACACGTCCCTGATCGATTCATCCAGGGCACGATGCAAAAAGAGATCGTCCATAACGCTCGCTCAAGCAGGTTGGTCAAATCGACATGTTGCCAGCCTATGGGTGCTCTTCCACCCAGACTTCCCCTTGTGGCGTGTGTTCGAGTTTCCAGATGGGAGTGATTTGTTTCAGCTCATCGATCGCCCACTTGCAGGCTTGAAAAGCGTCGGCCCGGTGCTCGGCGGCAGCGATGATCAGCACGATGTTCTCTCCGATAGCGATCTCGCCATAGCGATGGATAATCAGCAGTTCGAGAATGTCGAAATCCCTCAGTGCGCGGTCACGAATCTCCCGCAGTTTTTTCTGAGCCATGCCTTCGTAGTGCTCGAACGTGAGGCGATCCACCTCCCGGCCTTTCGAACGATCCCTTGCCGTTCCGAGAAACATGGCAACCCCGCCAATGCTGGTCGATCGGCGCCGAACTCGTTCCAGTTCCTGATCGATCGAGAAATTCTCCCGCTGCACGCGAACAAGCACCTCTTCACTTGGCCCGACTGTCGAATTCCCTCCTGCAAACGGCGGTAGCAACGCTATTTCGTCTCCCTCCCGAATTTCCGTTTGCTCGTGGGCAATCTCTTGATTCACCGACACCAGCACTTTCTTTTGATGGATCAACTCGCCAATCCGGGGATACTCCTGATCGAGCAACCGGAGGAGATCCTTGACTGTGAACCCCTCCGTCCACCCCAACGAGAGATGCTCACGATTGCCGGCCAGGGACTTCGTCATCCCGAACAATTTGACCACCGTCATGGCCTGACTCCTCCGTCCCCCTGCCTGTGGTAGACCCCCGATTTGCCACCGGATTTGGTGAGAAGACACACATCCGTCACAGTCATCCCCCGGTCGATCGCTTTGCACATGTCGTAAATCGTGAGCGCCGCCACCGACACCGCCGTCATGGCTTCCATCTCCACACCAGTTTGTCCCGTCGTCTTCACCGTCGCAAAAATCGATACCGCACAGAGACCATCAGGATTGGGCTGAGGCTCTTCTTTGAAGCGAATCTCCACACTGGTGAGCAGCAGCGGATGACACATAGGGATGAGATCTGGGGTCCGCTTCGCGCCCATCACCCCGGCCACCTGCGCAACCGCCAGCACGTCGCCTTTGGCAACTTTCCCCCGCTGGATCTTCTCCAACGTCTCCGGCCGCATAAGCACGGTGGCCTGCGCTGTCGCGAGCCGTTCGGTCGAGGCCTTGGCGGTCACATCCACCATCCGGGCCCGCCCGGCTTCATCGAAGTGGGTGAAATCAGCCATTTTGTTCGGTAAATCAGGTGGTTGCCACCACGCAAGTATGGGGTGGCGCATTATAGAAAGCGGTTCAAAAGGGAGTCAAGCCGGGCTAACAGCTACCACCTGCCTTTTAAGGGATACACACAAAAATCCTCATCGCTGTATGAATATGAAAGGGAATGGGCTGGGCTGACAGGCGAGAACAGGATTCAAGAATATAGGGTTAATACTTATTGAAGACCTGCGGGATCAGAATCTGTAGCACAACCATAGAGAGACACAGCCTCACTGTTCCCCACAGGTTTCTACCGCCGCTCCCAGAGAAACGTGTCCATGGTGCAAATACCATCGACCGCTGCCAAGGGGCGATCTGAGCATTGGTCGCGCAAAACCACGGTCGGTCGCTCTGCCAGAATTAACGTGGTGCAGGCTCCAAGGGAGCCCGTCCCAATTATCACCACACACTGACAGAACATCAAACTGGCCGAAGAGCCAGAGTCGAAGAAAAGAACGCTCTCCATGAACGCTTTCAGTTATCTGAACGCACCACAAAACAGACGGCCCCTTCACGGGCCTATCTGGGCGCTGACGTTCGCCCTGTCCATCAGCGGGTTCGTCGCCCACGTCCAGGTTGCTCCAATTATCCCGCCATTCGCTGAAGATTTACCGGCTTTAAGCTAGACAGAGTCTTCCAACTATGGCACAAGGCACCTTGGATCAAGCGCACAATCGGTGTTCATCGGTGTTCAATGGCGGATACTGGAATGCGCACAGCCAGGTAATCGCTGGGGACAAGCCGACATGGGCACGACCAACACCCTGTCAATGGTTCAAGTGACGGAGGCTTCTTCTTGCTCGCTTCCTCTCCTTTCCGATCATCTCAAGGTCTTTCTCTCAGATAATCCCATCGGCAATTCATGGACTTCCCTGACTCCCGTCAGGCAATTGATCGCCAGCCCTACCAATCCTCTTAGCACACCTCCAGGAGCAGGAGTGACAGGCACGTTCTCCTTCGCACCAACATCAGGCCGGTACCTCCAAATCGTCGCCAATTACAGTTATTCGTGGATTGCTTTGGGCAATGTGAACGGCTGCTGTCTTCGTAGCGACCCTGGGGAATGACATGGTGCGAAGAACGGGGGTAGTCGGAAGAGAGAAGGTCGTGAATCGAGGTCTCCTCGCCATGCAGATGCTGTCCCAACCCCATGCGGAGCTGCCCCCCCGAGCTGCTCAGGTGATCGGGGCCCGGAATTTCTTCAGCACACTCAGCGTGGTCGAAGAAGGGGCCTTGGCCAATCTGTTGCCGGTGGATGGCAATCCATCCAACCATCTCCAGTTTATTGCCAGTCTGAACCAGAACGTTCTGGTGATCATGACGGATGGCGCCATCTATCTATAAGAATCACCGTCCATCCTCGGTCCCGACATGAAGGGCAGCTGTTGGGGATCGGTGCGAAGTGGGCCGGCTGCTCTTCACCGAGAGCGAATCTCCTCCGAGCCGTTTCCCAATCACGCGGTGTGGTCGTCGAAACGACGCTTGACAAACACGAACGGCTTTCGCGATCGTACTCGCGCCCGACAGAACCCAGCCGACCACTCCCCATGGAGTATGCATGGACATCCGAATCATCCGCGACACCATGACCAAGAGTGAACTCCGAACCATCGCTGCACAACAATTCGGCGACATGGTTAAGGCCGTTGTCGATGTCGATCGAGGCATCATGGCGCTCGGCGGCGAGCTACACGCCGATGAGGAAACCCTGTTGTTGGAGGATGGGTCGCATCAAGAGAACCTGTGGGGCGTCAATCTCTACCCCGATCGACCGGCTTTGGAGTGGATTGAGTTCGACTCGATGATCAACGTCCGCCCTGCCCAAGGAAACCGGTCACGGTTCGTGGAACGAGCCGAGATTCGAAACACCATTGTCACGATCGTCAATCGGTTGATCCGAGACTAACCTTCCCTCATGGCTCCCATCCACAAACACTTGGCATCAGGACGATGGCATTCGCTTTCGCTCATGGAACAATTAGCCAACGTCGGCAGCGAGGTGGCTCGAGCCGGCCGCTGGTTCGACAGGGATCGGGATCGTTGCGAGCAGGCTTTTGTCCGAGCCCTCGAACTGTTGGATTTGACGATCGCGGATCCCAGGTGGAAGGGCCGCCGCAAAGAATTGACCCGTGCGCGCGAGCTCTTGTGTGACACTATGTATGGTGGGAAGCTGTATGGCAGCGATTGGGCTTCACTGGACCGCTATTTCTTTCACTTCGCCGTGGCAGCCCGCCTCAACCGCCCGGCGACAGGGAGACCATAAAGAAAACAGGACGGTTTTCTTTTCATCCCTTCGCCCATTGGTCGTTCCGCCTACGGTGAACGCACTCTGGAAAATCGCCATTCGTTTTCAGTAGACTCCACGCATCTTTTGCACGCGTCTTTTTAGGGTATCGGTCCAGCCAGAGGGAGGTATGAGATTGTTTCGCCGACTCTTCGGCCTGCCGTCGTTCGCTGGGTCCACGAACGCTTTGCTGGTCGAGCTGATGCTGCCGACGCTGACGGATGCGCAACGGGCCGAACTCAAGAAGCGCGTCATTGAATTTTTGCAAAATACCGGCTCGGCAGGAACATCACCGGAAACGGCATTGGCCATCCTGAATCAAGCTTCCCGTATCACTCAACTGAACCTCCTTGCGCTTGCCATGAAAGAACTGGGCTACAAGCCGGTTCTTTCGACGGAACGATTCAGAGCGATCGATGACCCTTTTGCCCCGGACCTCGTGGACGAACGGACCTTGCGGGCCGTCGCCCGCCGGTTGAAATGGGCGCACGGAGTCGACGCGTTGATCGGCGAAGAATCTCTGAACTTTGATTCATGGTAGTCTTCCTTCACTTGACAGGCTACTACCGCAAAGCTATCCTGCCTCCGCTTTGATTCAAGGCATGCCGACACCTTTAGAAAGAAGGAGTTCCAATGCAAATCCTCTCGTTGCGACGCGTTCTCGCGACATCGATACTGGTCCTTCCGCTTGCGTCTTTCTCTTCTCCCGCTCCGGCGGCCGAAGACTTCAAGATGGGCGTCGTGGATCCCCAAATCGTCTTGGAAAAATCCAAGGCGGGCAAACGGGCGCTGGAAGGATTAAAGGAATATGTGTCCATCCGACAAAAGCTGTTGGCCAAAGATGAAGAAGAGCTGCGCAATGCTGAAAAGCAGCTTCGCGAGCAGGCGGCCAAGATGAGCGAGACCGAAAAACGGGAGAAAGAAACGCAGTTCCGTACCAAGGTCCAGGACTACCAAAAGCGCGCGCAGGAGTTCAATCAAGAACTCCAACGGAAGCAAAAAGAGTTGGTCGATGAGTACATGAAAAAGATCATGGCGGCGACCAAGACCGTGGCCGAAAAGGGCGGCTTTTCCATCGTCTTGGACAAAGGCAGCGAGCAGACCATGAAGATCGTCATCTACAACAAAGATACCATCGATCTCACAGAGCAAGTCGTCAAAGAGTTCGATCTGACCAACAAGTGAGATCGATCACTCTCGGTGTGCCCGCGAGAGGAGGATCCTCCTTCGACTGGGCCTAACGTCAGCGCTCGCTTAGAACAAGCGTCCCTGTTCGCCTCCCGGTCGCCGGAACGTATCCGGAATCGAGCCTGAATCATCATCGGGGAATCCCGCTCGTCTCCTGGCCACGTCGAACAACTGCTCGATCATCTCCCAATAGGCTCCCGTACCAACCTGCCGTCGAAAAAATTCGCTCTCCGTCAACGATCCTCCTCTCACTTCCCGTAATCGGTTCACGATTTTCCCGATACGGTCCGGAAACAGTTCTCTCATCCGCTCGAGGAATACGGTTTCCACGTTCCCGCTCAGTCGCAGTAACGTGGCAAAGACGGTACAAGCCCCCGCCTTTTTGGCTCGTCCCATCAGTTCGGGAATATCCCCATCGTTCAAGCCTGGTATGATCGGCGCCAGCGAAACGCCGACGGCAATCCCCTCGTCGGCCAATGTGCGGACAGTCTCGAATCGCTTTGAAATAGATGGGGCGTGGGGCTCGACTTTTCGGGCGATCGCGTCGGACGCAAAGGGAATGCTGACGTACACCCGAACCCATGCCTCCTGAGTGAGACGTTTAAGAATATCGAGGTCCCGCAGGACCAAGGCTCCCTTCGTAATGATACCGACCGGGTTGCGATATTCGGCACAGACTTCCAAACAGCCTCGGGTCAAGCCATAGACAGCCTCCAGCGGCTGATAACAGTCCGTATTCCCCGAGAACACAATCAGCTCCCCACGCCACGAGGATTTGTCGAACGCACGTCGCAACAATCGAGGCGCGTCCTTTTTGATGACGATCTTGCTGTCAAAATCCGTCCCGGCGCCGAACCCCCAATATTCGTGCGACGGCCTGGCATAACAATAGGCGCAGGCGTGAAAACACCCTCGATACGGATTCACGCTCCATCGAAAGGGAAGATCCGGACTTTCATTGCGACTCAGGATTTCCCTCGTCGCATCTTCATAGACTGTCAACGTGGCAGGACCGGCCGGTTCGAGTAAATCCCGGTGCCTGGATTCGTACGGATTGGGAGGGTTGGCGATGACTCTCATATTTTTATGGTGACTACGATCGCTCCCTCGTGTCAACGAGCACCCCTGCCATCCCGCCGGTCGGCCGGTGGTTTCATTGACTCTCCCCGACACCGATGCTAGATTCCAGACGCTTTCGAGTCGGAAGAACCATCATTATGCATGACCCAAAATATCTCAGGGAAAACATTGAGGAGATCCGCACCGCCTTGGGACCCCGTGGCCGCGACGTCCCGTGGGACCTCGTCCGGAAACTCAACGAGGAACGGCGTGCGCTGACGACACAGGTTGAGCAGCTCCGGCATGAGCTTAAAAAAGGATCCGACGACGTCGCCCGTCGGCGTCAGACCGGCGAGCCGGCCGACGAGGCCATCGAGGCGATGAAACGGATAGGGGACCGGATCAAAGAGATTGAAGGGCGCTTGCGGGAAACGGAGGAGGCCTTAAGCAGCCACGCCTTTCGTATCCCAAACCTGCCGCACCAGACGGTTCCTCAAGGCGCCGACGCTACGCACAATGTCGAAGTTCGACGATGGGGAACCATCCCTTCCTTTCCTACTCCGCCCAAACCCCATTGGGAAATCGGCGAGGCCCTTGGGATTTTGGACTTTGACCGAGCCGCGAAAATCGCGGGGGCTCGGTTTGCCCTGTTACGAGGAGCGGGCGCAAGATTGGAGCGAGCGTTGATCGATTACATGCTCGATCTTCACACGACCAAACACGGCTATCAGGAAGTGCTACCTCCCGTCATCGTGAATCGGCAGACGATGACCGGAACCGGGCAACTTCCCAAGTTTGAAGACGATCTGTTTCGCTTGCGCGACGAAGACTGGTTTCTGATCCCGACCGCTGAGGTGCCGGTGACCAATCTCCATCGGGATGAAATCCTCACGGAAGACCAGCTCCCTCTTCGGTATACGGCCTACACCCCCTGCTTCCGACGCGAGGCAGGATCCTATGGCAAGGACACCAGAGGCTTGATCAGGCTGCATCAATTCAACAAAGTGGAGCTGGTCGCCTTCACGATACCGGAGAAATCGTACGAGGAACTCGAACGATTGACAGGTCATGCTGAAGCAATCCTGCAGAGCCTGAACCTTCCCTATCGGGTCATGGCCCTCTGTACGGGAGATCTTGGATTTTCCGCCGCCAAAACGTACGATATCGAGGTCTGGCTCCCTTCTCAAGGTTATTACCGAGAGATTTCTTCGTGCAGTAACTTTGAAGCGTTTCAAGCAAGGCGAGCCAATATCAAGTATCGATCAGCGAAAAAAGGGGCGAAGCCAGACTTTGTGCACACCTTAAACGGATCAGGACTGGCCATCGGCCGAACGATGGTGGCAATTCTCGAGACCTTCCAGCAGCCAGATGGGTCTGTCCTGATTCCTGAAGTGTTACGCCCTTATATGGGGGGGATCGAACGGCTGACAAAAGCTTGAGCGGTCACAGCAGAGGCATGACGGTGAGGTGTCCACACATCAGAAGCCGGTTGTCTTCTGAAACGACAAGCAAGGCGGAGGGGTGCCGGAGCGGCCGAACGGACCGGTCTTGAAAACCGGAGATGGGGCAACTCATCCGCGAGTTCAAATCTCGCCCCCTCCGCCATCATCTGCGCGTGTTTTGTGATTCATCTTCGGCCCTGAGCCTGATGGTGTGGCGCCTGACCGGTTCACCGACGACGGAATCGCATGAACATCTTGCGGGCTGGTTGGCAGTGGTTTCAGCGGCAAACGTGGCTGAACAAGATCATCATTCTAGGTCTGTTCGCCGTCATTGTTCCGTTTTTCCTTCCCACCATCGTGGCCTGGTTCAAACCCACCATGCTCAACGTCGGCGTTGCGTTCTATACCTACGAGCGGGCTCAGGTCACGGAAGGCAAGACAGCGACGTACTTTTTTGAAAAACGTAATCTGGTGACCAATTGCAGCCTCCGTCGCGTCGAGCAGACGATCTCTCCCGGAGAGGTCCAACCTCCTTGGCAGGAATCATGGGTCGTCATCAAGCTGCTGCTTGAAAACGTATCGGATGACTCCATCACCCATCTTCGTCTGGCTGTCCGCTCGCCGGCTATTGGTTCTTCAACACAGGTCTCGACCGCTCCCACAATGGAAGTGACGGGACAGATGGAAACACCGCCGAACGATGGCCGCCGGTGGTTCGTCGTCACCATTCCCGCGATCGCCCCCCGCTCCTCCGTCGTCTTGAGCCTTAAAACGCCCCTCGACGACAATCTGCGCAAGTTCATCTATGAAGACCGCCGAACCGTCACCATTCAAGTGCCGTTTGTCGCATCAGACCAGTTCCACGAGTACCCTCCGATTGTCTCCCGCACCAATGCGCTCAAGATTTTAAATCGGGAAGGGCTATTGCGAACCGGGGATGACGCGGCTGCCGAGGAAACGTTACCCTTCTCCTCCCTTCCCGATAATGAGCCGCGGCTCAAAGAGCCCAGAGTCCATTCCTCTCAACGCCTTCCAAAGTCACGGAACTGTCCGGAGGGAGAAGCCGGGATGTGGTGACACGACCTTCCTTTCTCATGGCGATCCGACCCACAGAGATAATTTCATATACCACTTTAGTTGGGTCCTATGAACCGGTCGAGGGAGTTGAAGAAACGCAGTTCTTCATATTATGGTACCCCCCACAATCGCGCTGTGGAGGGAGGCTCGCCATGTCACTTCAACCACTCTCTCGAGTTGCAATCAATTGCCTTCTGGCAAAGGGCGGCTCCGGTTTGGAAGGAGACGGCTGTCTGTACGATCTTTCGGCACCGGATCGGAGCGTCTCGCCCCAGACTCAACTGCGCGCTGGCGATTACGTGAAGCTTCGCCTGTGGCTGCCCGACGAGGACTCCCACATTTCCGTCGAGTTGGCTGAAGTCGATTGGATCGACAGCCACCGACTCAAAGTCGACCTGCTGTCACTTTCCCCAGAAGGTCGAGCCAAGCTGAATCAATTCAAATCCTCACAGCAAGTGACGCTCCCCACACACAAACTCTCTGCGGAACATATCCTGATTCGCTTTTAATCTATCGCTCCCTCATGCTCACCGTAGGTTTATGGCGTGAACCAATGTTCCATCTGCCGCCGGTCCTATCATCCCTCTTTCGTCTATCCCCCCCACTACCTCTATGGTATTTTCATCTGCCCTTTCCGCATTTATGCTTTCCGTATCGCGCCGGTTGAAATGAGCGGCGCGGGTGGTGAGTGAAAAAAACTCCCGACTATCGACCAAAGAGGAGGGTTGCATGCAGAAACGGCTTGGGAAAATCGGAACGGTGCGACGAGAAATTCGCGGCAAGGCTTGCCCACTGTGCGGAGGTTATCGGTATCAACTCCTTGTTCATTCTTCAACGGCAACAGAGGAAGAGTCAAACATGCTCGCCCGATGTGTGCAATGCAACCGCCCACGACAACTGGACGACGGCTTTTGGAAGAACCTCGTAGCCATCAAGGTTCCAGATCACAAACAGGCGATCGCAAAGCCTCTTGAACTTTGGCAGACCTATCGAAAACGCAAAGAGGAGGCCCGCAAGACCCTTCAGATGCTGGCGATCAGCGGAGCGGTACGGCCGGGGAACGTCGAATTTCGTTATTCAACCTCTCCGGACGAGGGCGGCATCCTGGCCAGATCTTTTGCCGTCGCCCCCCCTTCTGAGGCTGAGGCCGATTCTCCGACTCCCTTTCATCTCCTGTATAGCCGCTTTCAAACCCGCGCACTCCATTTGATTGAGCGGCTCAGGCTTCAAGAATCCTACACCCAACTGCAGTCACGCTGCCTGCATCTGTTCCATTGGATTCGACGGGAATTGACCGCCCGTTCGTATTTCTCGAGGATTTGAACCGCTCTCTTGTGCCGTCCACGGAGGCTGAGGTAATATCGCCCACGCGCCGGGAGAGCCCTGCCAAAGGCACAGAGGCTCTCCGCCTCTGTGCGCATCGCCTTTTAAGAACACGTGGAGCATGGAGAGGTGGCCGAGTGGCCGAAGGCAACGGTTTGCTAAACCGTCGTAGGGGCTAAAACCTCTACCGAGGGTTCAAATCCCTCCCTCTCCGCCATATCAGTCATAAGTCGCCCCGCCATCATCCTCGTAAACAATCAAAGGCTCCTCTCCATCGGCCACCTATCAGATCATCCCATCAGACATTCCATCTTTTTGAAGACAAAATTTCTGTTGTATGACTCAGGCTGGTATCGTATGCTCATTTCATTCACCTCGTCTTTACAAGAAAGGATCTCGAATGCATACCTTCATCGCCGTTGTGGGAACATTTCTCCTTTTAGCCGGCTCGCCGGCTTTGGCCGCCCCATCAGCAGAACCCGCGAGCGAGGATCAGAAAACCTTGTATGCCCTTGGTCTGGCCATCAGCCAATCGCTTTCGACCTTTGCGCTCAGTGAAACCGAGCTCGAGATGGTCAAAATCGGCATGGTTGACGGCGTACTGAAACGAACACCGAAGGTCGATCTCCAGGCCTACGGCCCAAAGATTCAACAGCTTCAGCAAACCAGGCTTGGCATCTTGGCCGAACAGGAGAAAAAAGCGGGCGCTGCGTTCCTTGCGAAAGCCGCGTCTGAAAAAGGATCGATCAAAACGGAATCCGGAGCTCTCATCACTCCCATCAAGCTCGGCTCAGGCGCAACCCCGAAATCGACCGATACGGTCAAAGTCCATTACCATGGGACGTTGATCGATGGAACCGTCTTCGACAGCTCCGTGAAACGAGGCGAGCCGGCCACGTTCCCTCTCGATCAAGTCATCACCTGTTGGACTGAAGGCCTGCAGCAGATCAAGGTCGGCGGAAAGAGTCGCTTGATCTGCCCGTCGAATCTCGCTTATGGAGATCGTGGTTCTCCGCCCGTCATTAAACCGGGCGCGACGTTGGTGTTCGAGGTCGAGCTGCTGGAAATCATTTCCAAATAAGCGCGATCGTACCGCTTCCTCTTGGAAAAGAGACCGCCGCTGACAGAAACCGGAACCTGTCTCTCTCCCACCGTCGTCCGAGGAAAGGCGGTCCTCTCTCAGCGAAGGAGGGGCCGTCCTTCCCACCGGACTCATCGCACCAACACCTGCTTTCTGGAGCAACCGTGAGCGGGCTATTCTCTTCTTTCCTTGGCGGACAGTCGCCGATTTCTCCCCCTTCACGCTGGCTGATTCTTGGGCTGCTCTTTGCCGTCAGCATCGTGACTTACGTTGATCGAGTCAATATTTCCGTCGCGGCACGTCAGATGATGCCGGCGCTCGGTTTGACCGATCAACAAATGGGGTTCGTCTTTTCCGCCTTCGTCATCGGATACGCCCTGTTTCAAATTCCAGGCGGATGGTTGGCGGATCGATGGGGAGCCCGCCTGGTGCTGACCATCGGGCTTCTCTGGTGGTCCTGTTTCACCGCTTTGACTGCGATCGCCGCCGCCTCGTTTCTGACCGGTCTATTGGGAATCCTTGGTGCGTTGGTACTGATACGGTTCCTGCTCGGGGTCGGTGAAGGGGTGGCGCTGCCCACGTTCAACCGAGCCGTGACGGACTGGCTTCCGGCTCAGGAACGGGGCATGGGAATCGGAATCGCCATTGGGGGAATCGGCGTCGGCTCCGCTATCACTCCTCCGCTGACAGCATGGATCATGGTGAACTACGGTTGGCAAACCGCCTTTTACCTTTCGGCCGCCCTTGGAATCGGACTGGCTGGTCTGTGGTGGAGCGTCGTTCGTGACCATCCAGGCGACCATTCACAGAAAAAAGAGTGCCCCGCACGTTCTTCCAGCGGCCGTTCCACCACAAGATCTTCTGCCATTCCATGGGCCGCCTGGCGAAAGACACCGTCGGTGTGGTGGCTTGTCCTGAGTTACACGTGCCTGGGATACGTGGCTTATATCTATCTATCGTGGTTTTATCTCTATCTCGTCAACGTTCGTGGGTTCAACCTCCTACGAGGCGGTCTGTATGCCGCCGCACCGTTCCTCGCCATCCTTGTGTTCTGCCCACTGGGAGGATGGATCACGGATCGGATGGCCTTGAAACACGGTGTCACCAAAGGACGTCGCATTGTCGGCCAAACGGGAATGGTCTTAGCCGCCTTCTTTATCGCTGGCGGCGCGATCGCCGGTTCGCCCTATTGGGCCATCGCCAATCTCTCCTTCGGAGCCGGATGGCTGTATTTCTCGGTTGGAGCCTACTGGTCTTCCACCAGCGATCTCTCAAAATCCCACGCTGGAAGTCTATCCGGCCTCATGAACATGGGAGCCAACGTGGGGGGAACCATCTCCCCCACACTCACGCCCTGGATTGCCGAGCAGTGGGGATGGCCCCTCTCGCTCTCTGTCGCGGCATTGATCGCGCTCGCCGGCGGGCTCATGTGGTTGAGGATCGATCCGGAAAAAGGTCTGTATGCGTGTGAACACGCGGCGCCGAGCTAGCCATCGGCCGCAAAACGCCAGTCTTCAGATGGGGATATGTCGAAGCCCCTCACGTGACTCCTCCACGCTCGATCCAGTCTTGCCGCAAAAGCGTCGTCCTTGATAAAGTGCCGCTATGACGATGCAGTTCCAAAAAAAAGATCCTCGCCTTACCATCGTCACAAAATTCGGAGAGATCGCCATTCGCCTGTATCCCGACGACGCCCCGCGCCACGTCGAAAACTTTCTCAATCTCGCCAGACTTGGATTCTTCGACGGCACCACGTTCCATCGCGTCGTACCAGGTTTTTTGCTTCAAGGAGGCGATCCGCTCAGCAAGCAACCGGATCGATCCCTGCACGGCACCGGCGGCCCGGGCTACTTTCTTCCTCCGGAACCCAACGACCGCCCCCACAAGCGCGGCGCCGTTTCCATGGCCAAAATGCCGCGCGAGAGCAACAGCACCCGCGACTTCAACGACAACGGTTCGCAATTCTTTATCTGCCTGGATGATAACAACGGACTCGACCGTTGCTACACGGTCTTTGGAGAAGTTTTCCGCGGTCTCGACGTCATCGATACAATCGCCGCCGTCCCACGCGACGAACGGGACAATCCGCTGGAGCCGATCAGAATCATGGTCAAGGTGAAGGAGTAATCACCGGCAAATACCTTTTAGCCGCCCTCGAACCCTTCTTTCTCATACATTCATACAGCAAGACATGTCCCGACCAGGCAGCGCGTCATGTTCCTCTGGCGTAGAAGGCTGTCAAAATGTGCGAGACACGGCCGTCCGTGCCTCAACCGGTTAGAAGAACGCCATGCTGACGTACGTAACGGTGGAATTGAACTGATCGGTAATGCCCCGATCGTAACGGAGCACCTCCCCCTTTTCAGCTTGGATCAGCCGCAGGAGCGAATAGATTGGCGCGAAGCCGGAAATGCGCCGCCGATCTTCTTCCTTGACGATAAAGTTGGCAAACTCGTCGGCTTTGAGCTCCTCGACCAATTTGAGCATTTCGAGATCCCGCTGCATCGACCGGTGGAAAGAAAAATCGGTCGGCGGCTCCTTGTCACCGTAGCGCAGACCGAGATGAGCCAGCTCTCCCGCAGCAATGATGCAAAAGGGTCGGCCGTCCTCGCAAAGAATCTCCTGCAGGCCATCCAGGAACGCCTTCACTCCCTGCCTCAGTTCGTGATCAGCCATCTCAAGCGCCGAAAAGGAACAGAGAATCGGCACGATGGTGAAGGCCTTCTCACGACCCACGACCTCCTGCAAGAACGGCAGTTGAAACTCGATCGCGGGTTCGGCCTGATGACACAGATCCTCCTGAAATGAATCGGGCAGGCGATCCCGCAGCCTCGACAGGACCGCCCGGTCCGTTTGAACCAAGCCCAGCGGCGTCTCAAAATCCTTGTCGGTTGCAGCAAACGGAGAGGTCATACTACCAGCAGAGGCGGCCCCCAAAATTATGTATAAGGCCGGTTGCACCGCCTCCCGCAACTCTTTGTAGGCCCACGCATAGATTGGTCCGGCTTGCTTCAGATCATAGGTCGGCGTCACCAGTCCCTTGATCGGCTTGCCGGCATGGGCTGACGGCTTGCCCCCCGGCCCTTCTTGAGATGAAAAGAATCCCTCAATCTGCCTGCTCAGTTTGGTACCATCGGCTTCATAACCTCGCCCCGCGAACGTGGGCTTCCGACAGGGGGCTTGTCGGTAGGCATCTATGGCTCGCGCCAACGCCGCTTCGGCGCGCGCCCCTTCAAGGAACAGTTTCTCATCCAGCTCCCTTACCAACCGCTCGATCTTGGCCGGCAGAAGAAATTCCCCGAACCGTTTCAGATAGAGCGAGAGAATGTCCGTCAGAGAATGACGGCCATCGAAATGTTGAATGATAAAAAAATAATTCAGCGGCAGCACCAGCTTTTCTTGGCTTAACCCCGACGGATCCCACAAGACAATGTACGAATCTTCCCCCTGTTTGATGGGAGAGTACTGAAGATTCCGGAGCACCGGATACTGTTTGGGATCTCTCACAGTTCCAGCGGACATGGCGGCGACATTGTAGAAGATGAAAGGAGGGCGCTGCAACGAGAGCCTGCCAGCATTGTGACGCTGCACGAAGAAGAACAAACGGTCGCGTGCTGCCTCCCCCAGGCCTTGGGGATTTATCCCTCTTGAGGGGGTTGGGGTTTGACACGGCGGCTCAGAAATACGAGCGCTCCCACCGTGACGAGCGCCAGCCACAGGGTCGGCCGTCCATATGACGCATCGGCATACCCGATGAGATCCGTCAGGCGTCCGATCAACAGCGACATGCGAGCCATCACCGTGTAGCCGAAGGCGGCGCCGAAGGCGATCATGAGAAAGAAAATCCCGGTTCGAGCCACCGCCTTGCCGGGCCCCGCGTGCTCGACGGAGAAAAAGAAGTAAAAGAGGACGGAGCTCACCCCGATCAGAATGATGATGGTATTCAAACCGCTAGCAGGATTCAGCAGGTCCCACGTGAACGACGCTCCCTGCCCCGGCACCATCACGAGCAAGGGACGGATGGTATCTTCAACCTGTTTTAAGATGAACGAGGAAATCGTCCGAGGGATCGCCAATCCAGCCCCCACCCCCACGATGAAAGCAAAGGCGTAGCGGGACAGCCACGCCACATTCGGCACGTACCGCGCCAGCATCAACGTCCCGATGAAGACAGGGATCAGCAACGTCCATTCATGGTTCTCGACAATCGGCTTCCAAATCAGATGCACGAGCACCGTATCGTAGGTCTTGACGATCGTGTATCCCACCGACACGCCGACATACAAATGTTCGGCCAACTTAAACAAGGGATTGTCCCTGTACAGGAACGAAAAAATGAACAGGGTCAACCCCGTCGCTACCCACGCTCCAATGATGGACTCAACCGACATACCACCCTCGGTCACCGCCACAACACAGCAGGAAGACGCACCTTCACGCGGAACGTCCTCTCTTCGGGCATCCCTTCCCCATCATGTTCCTCGCCGCCGCAGGGAAAAGTAGAACAGATTGCACAGGATCACCAAGACGACGATCGCCATGTGGGTGGCCGACTGGGCGTCCATCCCGGCAATCGCCTGTCCCTTGCGGCCGATCAAACTTTCATACTCCGCCGCTCCGCGCAACCCGCCGATGAGGCCATTGATCTGCCCGCTCCGCAACAGCGGATAGAGCCCCGGCGCCATCACTCCCGTGCAACCGCCCCCCATCTCGAACTTGTACTTGTCCTTGCCGAACACATACCAGGCTTCCACACCAGGATTGCCAGCCCCCAGGCTCACGGCGTAGTGCACGTCCCGCAAATTATTCACGCCGTCCAGCACCGGCAGCCCCTTCGTTGGCCTACCGTGGTAGTCGGTCGGAAACGTGGTGTAAAGGTTCTGCCCCATATTGATGATCACGGCCGTGCCTCCCGGGCTCCAGCCCAGAAACACATAGTCTTTCGTGTCTTCCTTTCCCGCCTCGCGTGCGACTTGACTAATGATCTGATCGGCCAGTCCCGTTCCGCTGACCCAGAGGGTCATCGCCACAACACGCAGGTTCTTCCGAAAGGCATGGTGGAGCAACGCCACGGCTTGGGGATAGAGTTCAGGCTTAGAAGAGGGATCAAAGTCAAACGAGAGTAGAAATACCGATCCCTCCGGCAACGATTCGATGTAATCATAGACAGCGCGGACCTCGGGAGAAATGTTGATCGGGAGACCGACGGGGTACAGCAACGGCACCAGCGTACACAAGCCGACGATCAGAAAGATGATCCGCCGATCAATCTTAAGCATCCGCTCGGCGAAACTCATGGACGATTCCTCATGAAGCTCCGTACCCCATCTTTTTAAGCACCCTGATCCACAAGAGCGCCAGAGCGATGTTCCACACCTACTCCCTTCCGCCGCCCAGGTATGATCGTTCCACGCCGAAGATGATCTTCAACGACAGGGCCACGGCCCCCAAACTCACGCCGATCAAAATGGCCCTCCGCACTGAGGCGTTTAACACATTCAAAATCCATTGAGAGATGTCCCCGCTGGCAGGGAAGACATATTCCCCCAGCGGCACCCGTCCCATCATCACGATCACCGCCGCAATGAGGAGGACGGCCGCCTCCCGACTGCGGGCGCGAAACGAACGATAGGCCGCCGAGGCGATAAAAAACGCCAGGATTGCGAACATGGTCCCTTGCAACGGCACCATCATGTAGTTGTACACCCAGCCGAACGCCGTGAGCACCCCATCGAGGCTTTCTTTCCCATCGGCCCAGAGTCCCGCGACGATCGTGCCCAACATGCCGGCATACAACACCAAACTATAGCCCCATCCAGCCTCCCGCCGGCGAATCTTCACGGCATGCTGGTGGAAGAGACTGCTCACGCCCAAGACCAGCGCAAACCCGCCAATGATCTGGAGCCACTTGGTCACGGAGGTCAGCAGCTCTTCGGAAGCAGGATGGGGCACGTAATACTGGCCGGCCATCGTCAGCCCGGCGATCAACGTGATCAGAAGCGGCAACTGTCGGCGCAGCAGGATCATTTCACATCCCTGAAGACATCCAACAACCAGCGGGGCCACTCGACCTCCGTCGCAGCGCCCACAGTGGCCAGCAACGTGCCCACGACCAGGACACCGAGGATCAACGCCTTACCGATATCCTGACCACGCAACGTACCGACTTGAACCGGTTCCCGCGAGAGATAGGCGCTGGCAGCGTAGAGTTCTTCGCCGATCAACGTGTAATCGCAGGTCGTGACAAAAAACGGGAGTTGGTGATCGGAATCCGTTCCCGCGATCTGAATGGCGCCGGTGCTCGCCCCGGTTTCAGTCAGCAACAGCGATTCAGCAAAATACGAGCCCATGAAAAAATTCGCCGCCGGCCGTTTGCGCAACATGATCCCATCCACCGCGGCCGTATAGCTGAATTGATCCGAGGTGATGAAAAAATTGGCATCTTCCTTGTAGAGATCCGGTTTCCCCGCTTCCAAATACGCCTGCTTCGTAATCTCCTGGCAGACGGCCATCGTGATAGGCTCGCGATGGGGAACCATCAACTCCGTCTCGTATGCGGCGGCCCGCTTGGCCACCCGCCCCAGAATCACCGCCGCCGCGATCGTCGAGGGGTCGCTCATGTCGTGAGCACCGGTTAAATACAGAACCGGCTTGCCCAACTCAGTTGCCCGACCGATCGCTTCATCGACGGCATCCAAACCGGGAATGCGCCGCAGAAACATCTCGCGCTTTCTGGCCATCCCGATGGAGCCGAACACGATCCCACCGAATAGCACGGCCAGGAACAGATTGTTGATTTGATTCCAGTTGATCCAATCAGGCTCCGGGACGGCGGACACCGGCTGACTGACAACCCGCTGCCCATCAGCGACGACCGCGAGAGCCACGGCATAGGGAGTTCCGTTCTTGAGTTCGACGGTCTTGCCGTTTTTGATGACGAACAGGTGCTGGTCATCCCGCGCTGGTTTGGTCCACCAGGGCCACTTGGCATCACGCACATAGTGCGTGTTGGAAGGAAATTCCGCGACAATCGTGAGGCTTGACGGATCCACCTCGCCCGTTGCCTCTCCCAGCAACACTTGGTAGCGAACCTCGCTCGAATCAGAGGGCGCAGGCGGCCAGACGATTGTCAGACTGCCTCCTCCGTCACTCGGCGTATCGAAGACACGCACCATATCCGGCGCCGTCACCTCCGCCTGAACCGATGCCAATTCCCATCGAGCCGGTCCATCGATGGACCAAACCACGATCCCCAGAATGGCCGCCGTCGATCCAACCAGCCGCCTCACCTGTCCTACGCTCCTTCGATCACTTCGATATTGGCTCGGGGAACGACCACGGCCGATCCATCGTCAAACCGCACTTCGAGCACACGGACTTCGCTTTCGGTCGGAATCTTTCGCAATTCGGACGGCAGCGCCGACACACGGCCGATCTTTCCAAACAACGGGTCACGAATGATCCGAACAAGATCGCCCAGTTGAATGCCCTCCCGCGCTGATTCTCCCATCCGCTTCTCCGCGTGCCCCCCGTTTTTCAGAGGAATGATGATCTCCGGACGAATCACGCCGGCCCTGATCTGAGTCGCGCCGGAAATTGACGCCATCGCGCCGGCATGAGCAGCTAACACCGTAAATGTCTTGGCGGCCATGGGAATCGCGCCGAATCCCTCTGTCAGAATCAACGTAAACCCCACTTGCTCCGACCCGGTAATTGCCACCCCGAGGTCGTAGCCCAACAAAGCCCGTAAATCGTGATCGTGAATACCACCCACGACCAGCCCGGCGACCCCAATCTCTTTGGCCTTGGCCATCGTCTCGGCTGGTAAGAACGAGCCTCCCACCACCACCTTCCCCTTCATGTCGGCCGTCAGCCGATCGGGCGCAAGCGGGCGGTCGGGAGCCTCAACGGCCATCACGACTTCCCCGTAAGCCTCTCCTCCGATCCCAAAGATCCCCTGCACCAAACTACACCGACATTCGACCGTCACCCCCTGTTGGGGCCGCACCTCCACCACCAGGCCGTCCACGTAAGCCAACAAATCCAACACACGCGGAGGCTCCCGCAATAGCACTTGTCCCGTCACAAGCGAGATCGATTCAACGGTCCCGGTCACCGGTGAGCGGATTTCCGTCTTGAGCCACTTAAAAAAGGGCTTGTTTTCAGCAAGCACCTCGTCTTTGCGAACGGCATCACCTTCCCGCTTCACCAAATAGTCTTTGATCTCATTGGGGGCCGCCCCCAACTGATTGGCCAGATTCAACGGATAGACCTTGCCGGGCAACTCAGCGCGGGCGACCGACTGCGCCGCTCGAACCACCTCGCCTTCCTTCACCAACACCGTTCCCTGGAGCGGCAACTGCCGCACCCGTCGAACGACCGTCTCGTCGGTTACCGTCAAACCGGGGGTGTAGGAATGAGCCATAGCCGCTTATCAGTTATCAGCAGTCAGTGGCCGGTTGTCGGCCCCTCGTGATCAGCCGGCCGCCATGAGTCATCAAACATCGACGCTTGATCGTGCACCTGCGTGAAGGTCCGGACGGCCGAATCTTTGTCCTTCTCATATGCTGGTCGGATACATCTCCACAGCGTTGAACCACTGAGTCAACGACGCGACACGCGCCTGCTGATCAGCCGGCAGTTGCAAGGGACGCCCCCTCCCATCAAAGAGTAGCCCCACGACTCCGCCATGAACTGTCTTGGTGACCGGTGCCCCCGATCCGGCGCCGCCATCGACTCCCTTGACCGGCCGCAAGATAACAGTCGCCTGCTCCCCGACCCCCAGCGGATACAGCCGCAGATCGCCAAACTTCAGTCGATCGTTGACGACTCGGCCGTCGGGAAAAGCGATCTCATAGTCGGCACATCGATCCCCGATTTTCCCCTGCCCGACCGGCGCAACACAGGTTCCCAGATAGACCATGCAGTCGCGAACGAACACGTCCATTGCAGCCTGTTCGTCGATCGTCGAGAGCACTCCCAGATGCGGCATCATGAAGATACTGTCCACCGACAGCCTCGTCACCCCCAGCGGTTCATAGGCATCCACCATCATCATCATGGCCTGCACCCGACGCGGCGCATGAGACAGAATCCCCCCGCTGCCGACGATCAGATCCAGCTTCGACATGTCGATCAAGGTCTTGCCGGAGGTCTGTTGCTCGAACACGTCGGAAATCGTCCGCTCCTGTTGCACGCCTTTTAAGGCGGTCGCGAGCGACTTGTGATGGATCAGCGCGAGCCGCAAGGCCTCGCGGGCGATCGCCTGTTCGATCTGCAATTCGTCCAGCGTTTGCGGAATCGTCGTCGGGCGGATCATCTTGTTCTTGATCCGGTTGCGCAACGTCTGCTCGTCGATCGTAAAGGGCACCCACCGCATGATGTTGGCCAATCCAGCCTCAGCGAGAACATTGGAAATACTGTACGACATTCCTAAATTGGCGCTCACCGTCCGGTTGAACGTGCCGTCGAACACCGAAAAAACATCCGTCGTCGCCCCTCCGATATCGACGCCGATCAGGTTGATATGTTCCCGCTTGGCGATCGTTTCCATGATCAGTCCCACGGCGGCCGGCGTCGGCATGATCGGCGCGCCGGTCATGTCCATCAGCTTCTTGTACCCTGGAGCCTGTTGCATGACGTGTTCGAGGAACAGATCATGGATCTTGTGGCGTGCCGGCCCAAGATTTTCCCGTTCCAAGACGGGGCGAATGTTCTCGGTCATCTCCAACGCCGTCTTTTCGCCAAGGATGCTTCTGACCTGCCCTTGCGCGGCCTTGTTGCCGGCATAAATCAGCGGCAGTTTGTAGGTTGCACCGAACCGGGGTTTGGGCTCCGCCGCCGCGATGTATTCCGCCATTTCGACCACGTGGGTCACCGCGCCCCCGTCCGTCCCTCCCGACATCAAAATCATGTCGGGCCTCATGGTCCTGATGCGTTCGATCTTTTCGTGCGGCAACCGCCCATCGTTGGAGGCCAACACGTCGATCACGATCGCTCCAGCCCCCAAAGCGGCCCGCTGGGCGCTCTCGCCGGTCATGTTCTGCACCACGCCCGTCACCATCATTTGCAAGCCGCCGCCCGCGCTGCTAGTCGAGATGTAGAGATCGACGCCGGTCTTGTCGTCCCGGCAGGGGGTCAGAATACGGTCGCCATCGAGAATCTTGCGACCGGAGAGTTCTTCGATCTCGGCGATGGCATTGAGCACCCCACGGGTCACGTCTTCGAATGGAGCCTCGACCGTGGTCGGCGCTTCGCCACGATAGGTCTGGCGATATTCATCCCCAACTTTCTCAATCAAGATCGCCTTTGTCGTGGTGCTGCCACAATCGGTCGCGACAACGACCCTGAGCGGGCGATGGATCGGGGGATCGTTCGGAACAGGAACCGTCATTGAGCCGACACGCCTTTTGGAGCGTGGGGGGGTGGAGTACGAGACAGGGATTTTGCCTCGATCAACATAATCAGACGACCGATCGTGTCGCGCCGTTCGAGCAACCGGGCCGCATGTTCCAACACCTTGGCATCCAGCACGACCTCAAGGATGGGAGCCAAGAAATGCAGCGCCTGGCCGCCCAGAAAGTTCATCGGCCCCAGTGATTCCAAAAACACCGTCGTCGGCCCCGCCATCCCTCGTTGCACAACAGTCTCAGCGATCCGATCCAGCAAAGCCTGGTCCTCTGGAGACAAAGCCGCCGTATCTGCTTCGGTGGCAAAGGCATGGCGGAATCCCGCTTGAACCCTACTCCAGGTTTCAGCCCACGATGGTTTGAGAACGGAAGACATGGGTATCAGGAAAGGCTTCGACACTCGTCGTTGCGGGCATTATAGGAAGGGGTCCGGGGAGAGTCAATTCAATGGTCGGATCGGTCAGCCCCCGCCGCCGGCCTCATGTGTCGTCATCAATCTGCAAAAGGGCAGAAACCATCACGATGGCCGTTGTCCCATGATCGGACTATGGGATCGAGAGAGAGGAAGAGCCGATCGGAGATCGATCCCCGGTTTTGAAGACAGGCGCCTCTTTACCGCGCCTCCATTCGCTCGCGCCCAAGAGACAAGATAACCGTTGCCCCATACTCACAACCGCAGTGATCTCCATGACATCTTCAATCTAGCAAAATCAAGAGAACGCTTCAGATCCCATAGGGCCGAGAGCGAACTTCTCTTCCCACACAATGATAGAATGATGTGCTTTCCCAAAACCGTTGGGTAAAGGATTTTCCGTTTTCATGAGGTCACTCCATGCGTGCCTGGCTGATGGATCACTTCAAAGGGATCGACCAACTCCGGTTGGCGGAGGTGCCGGCACCTCAACCGAAGGCCGGTGAGGTCGTGCTCACGGTGCGATTTGCCGCCCTCAATCCTGCCGACGCTTTTTTGGCTCAGGGGCTCTATCCAGCTCGCCCTTCCCTTCCCCATGTGCTGGGGCGCGAGGGCGTGGGGATTGTGACCGCCATCAGTTCTGATGTCCGGCACCTCCGGCTCGGCGATCACGTAGGTATCTTGCGCTGCGATGTAGGTGTCACCCGCTGGGGGACCCTTGCCGAACAGGTTGCGGTCCCCGCAGACAGTGTCGCACCTATCCCCGACGACTGGTCGCATGAGGAGATGGCCGGCGCTCCCCTCGTGTTTCTTACAGCCTGGCAGGCATTGACACAATGGTCTGATCCTCCAGCCCCTCCTCCACCTGGCAAGACCCTGCTCGTGACCGGCGCATCAGGTGGGGTAGGAGTGGCCTCGGTCCTGTTGGGGAAATCAATGGGGCTCACCATTGTTGCCCTCTCACGCAATCGTGACAAGGCGGCACGATTGCTCGAGCTCGGAGCCGACCATGTGTTCGATCCGGCCGAGCCGAATTTGGTGAGCACCGTCACCGCGAGGCTTGGAAAAGAGGCCATCAACCTTGTCATCGACACAGTCGGTGGTCCGTTCTTCTCCAAAGTCATCGCCCTATTGGGTTATGGAGGCCAGGTCAGCATCGTAGGACGGAGCGGTGGAGTCGTGCCCGAATTCAACACCGCCACACTCCTATTCCGACGCATCCGGCTGGGCGGTGTCTCCGTCGGCGATTACTCGCCGCAAGAGGCCAGGAACATCTGGGAAGAGATTGTCCGTCGCCTTGCAACCCTAGGCCGACGACCCTTGGTGGATCGCATTGTGAAGTTCGAAGAGATCAAACAGGGATTCGCTCGACTTGCCGAAGGGCCACTCGGCAAAGTACTGGTCCACGTCACCAAATAGTTCTCGTCGATTCCCCAGCCGCTAAGGAGAGCCCCTATCTTCTTTCTCCAATCTTTGGCTCAGTCCCTCGAAGCAGCCGCACGATATTGTCCTTGTGCCTGACTATAATGAGTCCGGTGATGGTGAGCGAAAAGAGCAAGAATGGCCCTGTCGGGTGCACGATCACTGCAATGATCGGAAAGAGTCCGAATGCGGTCAACGCACCGCCGGAGGAATAGCGCCACAATGCCACGGCTCCGATCCAAGCCAATAGGAGTAACAGCCCGATCATGGGCGCGACGCCGAGCACGGCCCCCAACGCCGTCGCCACCCCCTTGCCGCCCTTGAACTTCAAAAACGGCGAGTAGAGATGGCCGACAAAGGGAGCGAGGGCCATCAAGAGAATCGTCCATTCCGTCTGATACCACTGTGTCGCTCCATAGGCCATGACCCATCCCTTGCCCATGTCGCCGATCAGGGTGAGAAGGCCGGCCTGTTTGCCCGCCACGCGCAAGACGTTGGTGAACCCGACATTTTTACTGCCGACCGTTCTCGGGTCCGGAAATCCCATCGTTTTACAGACCACAATGCCGAAGGGAATACCGCCCAGCAGATATCCGATGATGAGCAGGGGAACGATCAATCCGGCAAGATCCATAAACGCACCTCGAGTTTCTCCCCTCCACCTGCCGTGCGGCTCAACGAGGACTTCTTATCCTGTCGGAACTTGTCCGGCTGCGTGAACAACTCGATCATCAAATGATTGAGACCGGGCCAGTCACGATGACCACCGGAGCCTTCGCAATAGAGCGTCGGGCCGTTCGTCTCGCAATTCTGATAGGCACGACACCCTTTCTCGATAACGGTAGTTTTTGTTACATCGCACTGGTTGCATGCGGCCCACCAGTCCGCCGTTTGACGGCCCCATCCCGGAAACAATCGGTCATTCTTTCCATGAAGAATCATGACCGGCAGCGGCGCTGGACATTGATAGGTCTCCAAATCCTTGCCGGTCCAACCGGCGGCGCTCGGTGCGATGGCGGCATGGATGTGCTTCGTTCGATCGAGCACTGCAAGCGCCAAGGCCGCCGTGCCTCCGTCAGAATGGCCGGTCACAAAGACGCGACGTTCGTCAATGCACCACGTCTTTGCAAGCTCGCCGGGCAACGACCCCAGCCGTTCGATGGTAGGAATGTTGAGGGGCTGATGATCGACATAGGCGACGATCATCCCGGCCTTCGTCGCCGGCGGCGTGAGGCCTGTGAACTGTTCCATCGCCAATCCGCTCCGGCCAGCCGCGGCATAGACCATCAGCAAGGGGTGGGGGACGGTGGCATCATAATTGGAGGGAGTTCGGACATGGTACCGCAGACCACCGGCCGACACCCGACCGTCACTTGCGCCGGCCGGTCCGCTCCGCTCCCCAGCCGTACACCTCACCGCAACCGCGCCGGGATAGACATAGGCCTCCATCGCAGGGGACGATGGAGGCCCATCACCTCCCCGGCACGCGACCAGCGCGAGCAGCAGTATGAGTCCAAACGAGAGGGAACCGAGGATCGCGCGGCGTTGCACGGCTGGTCGGTCATTCGAAGCCGTTCAGAACCCCTTGGCCACGACTTGCTTCCAGAAACTCCGCACGTACTGCCAGCCAGAAAGATACCCGAGCACAAGAGACAGATAGAGTGTGGCGGTGCCCACGAGATAGACATTGCCGATTTCGGCCAGCCAGGTTCCGTCCAAGATCAACAGCACAATAGCCACGACTTGAAGAGCCATCTTGTACTTGCCCATCGTCTGCGCCGCAATGATCATCCGTTCTCCGGCGGCTATGGCCCGGACGCCCGTCACGGTCAATTCCCGCGCAATGATGAGGATCGCCACCAGCGCACCGACCCGGTCCACGTTGACCAGGAGAATGAGCGCTGACAGCACCAACAGTTTGTCGGCAATGGGATCAAGCAGCTTCCCCAGTTTTGTAATTTGACCGGTGCGACGGGCGATGTACCCGTCCAGCAGATCAGTCACGGCCGCGGCGGTGAAGATGACGGCGGCCCACAGCGACCGGTCTGGCGTCGGCTCTATGAAGACGAGCACAAAGATCGGGATCAACAGGATTCGGCCCAACGTGAGCACGTTGGGCAGATTGAGGGAGTCCTGCCCAATCTCTTTCCAGGTTTCGAGGACGCGGTTCATACGATTCCGTTCTTCAACAAATCGTGCAGGTGAATCACGCCCAGGATACGGCGGTCTCCGGCCGTCACGACAAGCGTGGTGATTGAAAACCGTTCCATGATTTCGACGGCTTTCGCCGCCAAATCATCCGGCCCGATCGTTTTAGGGTTCTCCGTACTCAAGTCTTTCGCCGTCGCATGAACGATGTCGCCTCCCCGCTGGAGAAATCGGCGCACGTCGCCGTCAGTGATGACGCCGACCAACTCATCGCGCTCGTCCACAACCGTCGTCATGCCAAGTTTTTTCTCCGTCATTTCCAGAATGGCCGTCATGCCGGCAGTGGATTCTTTGACCATCGGGACGGCCGATCCGGCATGCATGAGATCCTTGACCTTGATAAGCAACCGGCGACCAAGCGTCCCGCCCGGATGAAAGAGCGCGAAATCTTCTTGTTGGAACCCCCGCCTCCGCAACAGCGCCACGGCGAGCGCATCACCCATGGCCAAAGTAGCGGTGGTGCTGGCGGTTGGAGCCAATCCCAGCGGACAGGCCTCTTCCGCCACTGACACATCCAACGCCACATCGGCGTGTTTGGCCAGCGTGGAATTCATCCGCCCAGTCAGGGCGATCACCGGGATCCCCATCCGTTCGACATACGGCAGCACTTGAAGCAATTCCTGCGTCTCTCCGCTGTTTGAAATGGCGATCAGCGCATCCCCCCGTGCCAACATACCGAGATCCCCGTGCACCCCTTCGGCGGGGTGGACAAAGAACGAGGGCGTGCCGGTGCTGGCGAGCGTCGCGGCGATCTTTTGACCGATGAGACCCGATTTGCCCATTCCACACACGACGACCTTCCCCTCGCACCGCTCCAACAGATCCACAGCTTGGACAAAGGTGTCATCCAATCGATCAATGAGGGCCGACACGGCTCGGGCCTCGACCTCGAGCACACGCCTACCTTCATCAAGACTCTCCGCACGTCCCCTCTCGCCCGACACCGACGACGAGGCCGGCACGGCGGATGACCTTAGTTTTCCCGATTTGCCGCGTTCCATATTCGTAAGACCCGCTCCAACAACCTTTTCAATTGATGCAACGGCACCATATTCGGCCCATCGGACAAAGCACAATCAGGGTCGGGATGCACCTCCATAAAAAACCCATCGACCCCAACACCAGCCGCGGCACAGGCAAGCGGCTCCACGAACTCCCGCTGGCCGCTCGACTTGGTCCCCCCCCCACCCGGCAACTGCACACTGTGCGTCGCGTCGAAGACGACAGGGTACCCGAACCGCTGCATAATAGGAAAGGACCGCATGTCCACCACGAGGTTGTTGTACCCGAACGACGACCCCCGCTCAGTGAGAATCAAACGACGGTTGCCGCATTCTTCGACTTTTTTTATCACGTTCTCCATCTCGGTGGGAGAAAGAAATTGCCCCTTCTTTACATTGACCGCCCTGCCGGTCTTCGCCGCTGCAACCAGCAGGTCTGTTTGGCGGCACAGAAAGGCCGGAATTTGCAGCACGTCCACGACAGTCCCGGCCGCGGCGGCCTGTTGCTCGGTGTGTACGTCTGTCAAGACGGGAATCCCGAGCTCCGTCTTCACTCGCGCCAGAACGGCCAGCCCCTTTTCCAATCCTGGCCCGCGGAACGATGAAATCGACGTACGGTTGGCCTTGTCGAACGACGACTTGAACACATACGGCATTCCAAGCGACCGTGTGATCTCCGCCACCCGTCCCGCCGTGTCCATCGCCAACTGTTCACTCTCGATCACACAAGGACCGGCAATCAAGAACGGTGGCCGTCCACGCCCGACCGTGATGGTACCGATTTCAACGAGGTGCGCCATGACGTGTATGCTCCGGCTTCAGTCACGGTAAAGCGAGGGGGAACGGAACGTCGTCCGTTTCTTGACTGGCACCGCGGCCTCGGCCCCGACGTTCTCGCTAGCGCCCCAGTTTTCTCTGCAACGCCGCGCCCACGAATCCGCTGAACAGCGGGTGGGGGCAGTGGGGACGGGAACGATATTCCGGATGGAACTGGGTTCCCAAGAACCAGGGATGGTCCTTCAATTCGATGATCTCAACCAACCGACCGTCCGGAGACAAGCCGCTCAGCACGAGTCCGTTCTTCGTCAACTGCTCGCGATAGGCGTTGTTGAATTCGTACCGATGGCGGTGGCGCTCACGCACCTCTTCAACCCCGTACGTTTTTTGCGCAAGCGTCCCCTCGCTGAGTTTGCAGACCGAGGAGCCCAGGCGCATCGTGCCGCCCTTGTCGCTGATTCCATGCTGATCAGGCATCAAATGCACCACCGGATGCGGAGTGTGTTCGTCGAACTCGGCGCTGTTGGCGCCGGCAAGCCCGGCCACGTTACGGGCGAACTCGATCACGGCGCACTGCATACCCAGACACAGCCCCAGAAAGGGGATGTGTCGTTCCCGCGCGTAGGTGATCGCCGCAACCTTGCCCTCGATGCCGCGCGTTCCAAACCCACCGGGGATGAGAATCCCGTCGGCTTCGCGCAACAGCCGTTCCGTGCCCAACCGTTCGATGTCCTCGGACTCGATCCACGCAACGTTGACCTTCGTCTCGTGATCGATTCCTCCATGAACGAGCGCTTCCCCCAGGCTCTTGTAACATTCCTTCAGCCCCACGTACTTGCCCACCAGTGCAATCGAGACCTCATGCTTGGGCCGTTTGATCTTCTGAACCATCGCGTCCCACTCGCGCAGGTTCGGCTGTCCCGCGTTCAGATGGAGGAGACGAACGATTAACTCGTCCAACCCCTCCTTCCGAAACACGATTGGGACCTCATAAATCGTTTCGACATCTTTGGCGGTGATCACTGCGTCTTTTTCGACGTTGCAAAAGAGGGCGATCTTGCTCTTAAGCTCCGGTGGCAAGTACCGATCAGTGCGGCAGAGAAGGATGTTCGGTTGAATACCGATCTCGCGCAGCTTGTTGACTGAGTGTTGAGTCGGCTTGGTCTTCAGTTCACCGGCGGCACTGATATAAGGCACTAGCGTCAAGTGGATGTAGAGGACATTGTCTCGGCCCACGTCGTAGGGTAATTGCCGAATCGCTTCGAGGAACGGCAGGCTCTCGATATCTCCCACTGTGCCGCCGATCTCGACGATAGTCACATCCACACCTTCGGCTATGCGCGTGATCGTCTGTTTGATCTCGTCTGTCACATGGGGAACCACTTGGACCGTCCCGCCGAGATAGTCCCCCCGCCGTTCCTTGGTGATGACGGAGTGATAAATCCTTCCCGTCGTGTAATTGTTTTCTTTCGAGAGCGACAGCGAGGTGAACCGTTCATAATGCCCCAAATCCAAGTCGGTTTCAGCTCCATCATCCGTCACATACACTTCGCCGTGCTGATAGGGATTCATCGTTCCTGGATCGACATTGATGTACGGATCGAGTTTCAAAAACGTGATCTTAAGCCCTCGGCTTTCGAGCAGGTTGCCGATGGACGCTGAAGCCAATCCTTTCCCTAAGGAGGATACAACCCCGCCCGTCACAAAAATAAATTTGCTCATGGCCGCCTCCCCCGCCACTGTGACCGTGCGGCGCCGCCGCCCATCGGTATGCCGTTGCGCTTCATCAATCGGTCCACATTCGCTAGGCGGAGCCTCGTAATTGGATTTCCCGTTTCACGATCTCGAATTCTCGCAGCTTCTCGGCGACCGTGGACACGTCATCCGGCCGATCGACCCGCAACGACGCATGTTTGGTTTCCCATACCCTGATTCGGATGCCGTGTTCCAAGGCCCGCAACTGTTCCAGTTTCTCGGCGTCCTCTAAAGAACCGGTCGGCAACGATGCCAGCTTGAACAGCGTCTCCCGCTTGTACATGTACAGCCCCAGATGGACGTAATGCAGTCCGCCGACGACTCGACGGTCCGGATCATCACGCACGACAGGAATCGGCGCCCGCGAAAAATAGAGGGCATTGCCGCGCGAATCCGTCACCACCTTGACCACGGACGGGTTGTGCAGATCCTCCGTCACATCCATCTCTCGCTTCAACGTGCCCATCTCGACGCCGCTGCGAACGAACGGATCGATCAGGTCGTTCAGCAGGCGCGGATTCAAGAGAATTTCATCGCCTTGCAGATTCACGAACAGATCGCCCGCAAACATGCGCGCCACCGCTGCGACTCGATCGGTTCCCGTACGATAGTCTCCACTCATCATCACCACGCGCCCCTGGAACCGCTCGACCGCCTGTTTGATCCGCTCGTCGTCCGTCGCCACCATGACATCGGACACCAGATCACAGGCCAACGCCTGTTCATAGACATGTTGGATCATCGGCTTGCCGTTGAGCATGACAAGCGGTTTCCCAGGGAATCGGGACGATCCGTATCGCGCAGGAATCACAACGACGATCGGGCGAGCGCTACCCATGTTCAACTGCCTCCATGAGTTGCTCCGGAGAGACCGTTGCGGTTCCGACCATGCCCACCACAATGCCGGCCGCGTGGTTCGCCAACATGGCCCCGTGCCTCACGTTTGCGCCGACGGATAGTGCCAACGCCAATGTCGCAACGACGGTATCGCCGGCACCGGTGACGTCGTACACCTGTTTGGCCTTGGTCGGCAAATGCCACGAGGCACCGTCGCCTTCGTATAAACTCATGCCCTTTTCGCCGCGTGTAATCAACACGGTCTGACAACCGAGTCGTTGTCGAATCACGGCGCCGGCCTCGTTGATCGCCTGATCGTCGTCGCGGTGCAATCCGGATGCCTGAACGGCCTCAAGGTGATTCGGTGTGATAACTGTGACGCCTTTGTAAAACCCGAAATGTTCGACCTTCGGATCGACGATCACAGGAACCCTTCGCAACGTGGCCAACCTGGTCAACTCGGACATCAACGACGCCGAGACAACACCTTTGGCGTAATCGGAGACCACGAGGCACGACAGCTCCCGTAAGCGTGACTCAACGTAGCGCAAAATTCTTCGTTGAAGCAACGGTTTCAGTTCCCGCCGTTCCTCGATATCGTACCGCACGATCTGTTGATTATGTGCGATCACCCGGCTTTTCCTGGTCGTGGGGCGATCATGGTCGATCACCACGCCTCCGCGACCGGACCGTTTCCCGCCGAGCTCTTTCATCAAGAGCCGTCCGCTTTCATCCGCTCCGATCACGCCGCAGATATCGGCCTTCCCCCCCAAAGCCAAGATATTGTTGAAGACGTTGGCGGCGCCGCCGAGGCGAACGGACTCGGATCCCACATGGACAACGGGAACCGGGGCCTCGGGGGAAATGCGGCTGACCTTGCCGACGACGTAATGGTCGAGAATCAGGTCCCCCACGACCAGCACGGACGCCTGGGGAAAGCGCTGGACATATCGGCGCAGCATCCGTGGTGTCGGCTCTTTATCGCTGCCCACCTCCTCCGCCATTGCCCCCTCCTTTTTATTATCGAATAGCTTTGCCCAACCGCTCCCATCGGACCCATTCGGTCCAATTTCCTTGCCCGTTCCATGACCAATAGATACGGAAGGCTTTGCCCCGAATTTTCTCCTCCCGCACGTACCCCCAAAACCGGCTGTCGAGGCTCTGATCACGGTTGTCGCCCATGACGAAATAGGATCCCTCGGGAACCGTTACAGGACCGAAATTGTCGCGCGGATTAATCGTGCCGTCGATAATACTGGGGTCGACTCGCTGGGTAAAGGCCCTGTCGTCAAGCGGTTGGCCGTTGACGAATACGACTTTGTTGCGAATCTGCACCGTATCGCCCGGGAGCCCGACAATACGCTTGATGAAATCTTTTTCTTCATCTTCTGGAAACCGAAAGACGATGATGTCGCCGCGCTGCGGTTTGCCGAACTCGATCAATGTCCGGGACGTATAGCAATTGATGGGAGGAAGGTTCCATTGCAGTTTGCAATCCGACGGCCACTGAAGGCCGTACGAGAGCTTGCTCACCAAAATATGGTCGCCGATCAGCAAGGTCGGGATCATCGAGCCGGACGGAATCTTGAACGCCTGCACCACGAAAACCCGGATCGTAAACGCGAGCAGCATGGCGACGACGATCGCTTCGGTATACTCGCGGAGAATCGACTTGTGACCGGCACGATCCGTCTCGTGCTCCGCCGCCTTGGCCGCGGGAAGAGACGGATCGCCGTTCGTGGAGCCGGACATTTTGTCGGCGTCGGCTTGATTGCGATCGGCGCTCATTCGTCCCCGACTCGAAGAATCGCCAGAAAGGCTTCTTGGGGCACTTCCACGCTCCCGACGGCCTTCATCCGCTTTTTGCCCTCTTTTTGCTTTTCCAGCAACTTGCGTTTCCGCGTGATGTCCCCGCCGTAGCACTTGGCCGTGACGTTCTTTTTCATGGCACCGATGGTTTCCCGCGCGATGATCTTGTTGCCGATGGCCGCCTGAACGGCGATTTCGAACATCTGACGAGGAATCAACTCTTTCATCTTTTCCACCAACTGCCGGCCTCGAGGATAGGATCGCTCTCGATGCGTGATGAACGACAAGGCGTCCACGGCTTCTCCGTTCAACAAAATGTCGAGCTTGACCAGATCGGATTCCCGATAGCCCAACATCTCGTAGTCCAGCGAGGCGTAGCCTTGCGTGCGGGATTTCAGCTTGTCATAGAAATCCAAAATGACTTCGTTCAGCGGCATTTCGTATCCGATCATCACGCGAGTCGGATCGAGAAACTGAATGTTTCGCTGAATCCCGCGCCGCTCTTGGCACAATTGCAGAATGGCGCCCATGTACCGTTCCGGCGTAATGATCGTGACTAAAATGAACGGCTCCTCGAATCGCTCGATCAGATGGGGAGGAGGCAATTTGGCGGGATTGTCGATCTCCAACACCTGTCCCTTCGTCGTCGTCACCCGATACACCACGGTCGGTGCCGTCGTGATGAGCGACAGTCCATATTCCCGTTCAAGACGCTCCTGGATGATCTCCATGTGGAGCAGCCCTAAAAACCCGCATCGAAACCCGAACCCGAGCGCCAGGGAAGTTTCCGGTTCGTACACGAACGACGAATCATTGAGTCGCAACTTCAGCAGCGCGTCGCGCAAGTCTTCATACTTCGCCGTATCGGTCGAATACAGCCCGCAAAAGACCAACGGCTTGACCTCTTTGTAACCCGGCAGCGGTTCCGCCGCCGGTCTCACCGCGTCGGTGATGGTGTCGCCGATCTTGACGTCCGCGACTTCCTTCATGTTGGCGCATAAATAGCCGACTTCGCCGGTCAACAGCTCGGCTTTCTTGACCCGTTTGGGCGTGAATTGACCGACCTCCGTCACCTCGAACAACCGACCGTTCGACATGACTTTGATTTTCATGCCCGGGCGCACGGAGCCGTCCACGATGCGAATCAGGACGATGACGCCCTGATAATTGTCGAACCACGAATCAAAAATCAGCGCCTTCAGAGGACCGTCCGGACTGCCGGACGGAGGAGGAATCCGCTCGATGATCGCCTCCAACACCTCCGGCACCCCGCGGCCTTCTTTGGCGCTGATCGGAATGGCCTCGGCCGAGTCCAGCATCAAGACCTCGGAAATGGACTGTTTGGTGCCCTCGACGTCGGCGCTGGCCAGATCGATCTTGTTGATCACGGGAATGATGACATGCTTATTCGCCATCGCCAAGTTCACATTGGCGATGGTTTGCGCCTGCACTCCTTGCGTCGCGTCAACTAGCAACAAAGACCCCTCGCATGCCGCCAAGCTCCTGGACACCTCGTACGTGAAATCAACATGGCCTGGCGTATCGATCAGATGCAAAGCATACACCTTTCCGTCCTTGGCCTTGTACCGGATCGCCACCGCATGGGCCTTGATCGTGATGCCACGTTCCCGCTCCAGGTCCATGGCATCGAGGATCTGCTCTTTGGCCTCTCGGGCCGTGATTGCTCCTGTGGCTTCGAGGAACCGGTCAGCGAGGGTCGATTTGCCGTGATCGATATGGGCGATAATCGAGAAATTGCGTATCAGGCTTTGCAAATCCGAACTCGTGTCTGTGAAGCGACGGTATTATAGAGGGTGTTTCGGCAGGTTGTCAAAACAACGCCCGCCCCGTATAATCCGCGCCGCGCCCGCCCGGCGGTTTTGTCACACGCCAACCGTCAACCGGTTCAGAACCTGTAGGGCGATAGGCGCGCGTGACAGCTCCCGCATCATGATCGAGGGCGCTTCTTTCAATCCAGACATACATAACGAATACGAATCGTGAAACACACTCCCTCCGCTCGACAGCTCTCACAATGGGATCGCCGATACGTCTGGCACCCCTTCACTCAGATGCAGGAATGGGAGCAAGACGAGCCGCTGATCATCGAACGAGGTCGCGGCTCCTATTTGTTTGACATCCAGGGCCGTTCCTATCTGGACGGGACTTCGTCCGTCTGGGTCAACCTCCATGGCCACCGCCATCCCGCCCTTGACCGGGCGTTGAAACGGCAACTCGGCAAGATCGCCCACTCAACATTCTTGGGCCTCTCGAACCCGCCGGCCATTGAGCTTGCCCGCGAGCTGATCCGCATCGCCCCTCCAGGGCTCGCCCGCGTTTTTTATTCGGACAATGGGTCAACGGCGGTCGAGGTGGCCTTGAAAATGGCCGTCCAATACTGGCAGCAGCGGCATCCGGACGCCGGCCCGAAACGGAGCTTTCTGCATCTGAAACTGGCATACCACGGCGACACTATCGGCGCCGTCAGTGTCGGCAACATCGACCTGTTTCATGCCCCATTCAAGTCGCTTGTATTTCCCACCGTCGAAGCGGACCCCCCCTATTGCTATCGCTGTCCGCTCAAACTGACCCACCCATCATGCCAAGTGGCTTGCCTTGAGCCCATCGAGCGATTGTTGAAAACGAGACACCGGGAGCTGGCCGGCCTCGTGATTGAACCGTTGGTCCAAGCGGCAGCCGGCATGATCACCCATCCACCCGGCTATCTCAAACGCATCCGTGAACTCTGCACGAAATACAACGTCCTGCTGATCGCCGATGAAGTCGCCACCGGCTTTGGCAGAACCGGCAAGATGTTCGCCTGCCAACACGAAGCCGTCACGCCGGATCTTATGGCGATCAGCAAAGGCATGACCGGCGGCTACATGCCGCTGGCTGCCACCCTGACCACTGAAGAAATCTACAAAGCGTTCCTGGGGACCTATGAAGAGTTCAAGACGTTCTTTCACGGTCACAGCTATACGGGTAACCCCCTTGGCTGCGCCGTGGCCCTTGAAAACCTGCGTATTTTTCGGAGGGAACGCACGTTACTTCGGCTCCGCCCCAAGTCGGCAGCCTTGGCACGGTGGCTTGAGCCTGTCGCTCGCCTTCCCCATGTCGGCGAGATCAGACACCGAGGCTTGATGGTTGGCATTGAATTGGTTCGGGACCGTCCCACCAAAGAGCCGTATCCCATCACGGCACGAATCGGTCACCACGTCGCCACCGAGGCGAGGCGGAACGGTCTGTTACTCCGTCCATTGGGCAACGTCATCGTGCTGCTGCCCCCCTTGAGTACCTCCCTCCCGGAACTCAAACGCATGGTGGCTATCACACACTCGGCGATCGAGACGGTGACCGGTCGCTGAACAACCGCTTTTGAACCGCCCTGACGCGCGGCTCTTTCTCATTGACTCAACCCTGTCACGCCCTTTCCAATCGGTCATGATGGGACATCCCCGTCACCCTTTTGTCGCGCGGCGAGAGGCGGACTTCGTCGCCCAAACCAAGGTGTAGCGTGACCGCGGCGTTGCGCTCACGAAGAAACACTTCGACATAGCCGTTGCTGTTGATCAGGGCACAGGGATCATCGTACGACCCTTCGCTGTAGCTGGTGACGAGCCCGTCGATCGTCCAGGTTCCGACCCGGATCAGAACGCCGGCGCACCGCGAACGGACCTCCACGGCATCGACATCTTCCCGCCGCAGATTGGAAATGAGATTTCCAAAGTGATCGACGCACACGATCCGTCCCAAAAGCGATTCCTCCTCCCACACCGGGCGCACCAGGAAGCGACGGACCGGATCATGAATCACGGGGCCGAACAATTCCTTCGGCACCCCTGTACTCAACCAGGCGGCGGCCGGCGCGAACACGTCGCGGCCGTCGAAAGTCGAACCGGCCGTCTCCAGCCCATAGTGCCGGTTGGTAATCTTTCGCACTTCGGCTTTCGGATAGTGATCGAGGATTTCGCTGAACAACCCGTTGTCCGGGCCGATAAAAAACGCAACCCCCGTGGAGATCAACAACGGCCGTCGGCTTGTTCCGACTCCGGGATCGACCACCGCGACGTGAATGGTCCCTTCAGGGAAATAGTGGATGCACGAGGCAAGAAAAAATCCGGCTTCTTCGATCCGATGCGGCGTAATATCGTGTGATAAATCGACGATCGAGGCGGTGGGATTGATCCGTAAAATCACCCCTTTCATGCTCGGCACAAACCAGTCTCGCACACCGAAATCCGACAAAAGGGTGATAAGAGGCCGCGGCGGCGGCACGCTAGACATCCTCGAAAGTGATCTCCACCACCTCGTACTCGACCGTCTTCGCCGGCGTTTTCACCTCCACGAAATCGCCCACCCGTTTCCCGATGAGCGCACGGCCGACCGGGGATTGGACGGAAATCTTGTTGAACTTCAAATCGGCTTCATCTTGGCCCACGAGCGTATATCGTTTTTTCTCCTGCGACTCCTGCTCGATCACCATCACGGTCGCGCCGAACACCACCGTGTCGCTGTTTCGCCCCGTGATTTCGACGACGCGGGCGTCGGCCAGCTTGGTTTCGATCTCGGAAATTCGCGATTCAATAAACGCCTGGCGTTCTTTGGCCGCGTCATATTCGGCGTTTTCGCTCAGATCCCCGTGCGCACGGGCTTCTGCAATCGCCTCGATCACTTTGGGACGTTCGACCTTTCGCAACCGGTCCAACTCGGCCTTCAACGCCTCGTATCCTTTTTTGGTAATCGGTGTCGGCATCTGCGCCTCACTCCCGGCCAACGTACGGCCGATGATACTCCTGCAATGAACGGATAGACAGCCCTTTCTTCACGATCGCTTCGATGCCAAGGACGGCGGCCATCGCACCGCGCATGGTCGTGTAGTACGACAGCCCCTTTTGCAACGCTTCCCTGCGGATGGAAACGGAATCGGAATGGGCCGAGGCGGTCTGAACCGTGTTGACCACGAGCGCCACTTCTCCATTTTTGATGTGATCCACAATGTGCGGCCGGCCCTCGCTCACTTTATTGACCGTCGCCACCTCGACTCCATGCTCTCTTAAATAGTGTGCCGTGCCGGTCGTCGCCTGAATGGAAAAGCCAACGGCTCGCAGGCGCCTGGCCACTTCCAAAGCTGCGGGCCGATCGCCAGCCTTGACGCTGATAAAGGCGGTGCCCGACTTGGGAAGCGCGGCTCCGGCTCCGGCCTGTGATTTTGCGAAGGCCCAGCCGAAGTCCTCATCGATGCCCATCACTTCCCCGGTCGATTTCATCTCCGGCCCCAAGAGCACGTCAACGCCGGCGAATTTCGTAAACGGAAAGACCGCTTCCTTGACAGACATATGAGCCGGTTGCGGCGGCGACGTGAAACCGAGTTCATCCAGCGTGCGCCCCAGCATCACCTTCATGGCCAACTTCGTCAGGGGCACCCCGATCGCTTTACTGACAAAAGGGACGGTGCGCGATCCCCGCGGATTGACCTCAAGGATATAAACGGTTCCATTCTTCACGGCAAATTGGGCGTTCATCAGCCCGACCACTCCCAATGCCTTGGCCAAGAGTTTCATCTGCCGTTCGATCTCACACACGACGGCCTTGTCCAACGTATAGACCGGCAGAGAACAGGCCGAGTCACCGGAATGGACACCGGCCTCTTCGATATGCTCCATGATGCCGGCCACGACGACTGTCTTCCCGTCTGAAATCGCATCGGCGTCGACTTCGATGGCATCGGACAAATACTTGTCGATCAGGACGGGGTGGTCGGGAGACGCCTTGACGGCGGACTTCATGTACTCCATCAATCCAGCATGATCATAGACGATTTGCATCGACCGCCCGCCGAGCACGTAGGAAGGCCGCACCATCACCGGATAGCCGAGAGCCTCCGCCACCCGAACCGCCTCGTCGAGGGAACGTGCCATGCCGCTTTCGGCTTGGCGCAGGCCAAGCCTCATCAAAAGATCCCGAAACCGCTCGCGATCCTCGGCCAAATCGATGGCATCCGGGCTGGTGCCTAGGATTCTGACACCGGCCCTGGACAGGGGAATCGCCAGTTTCAGCGGCGTCTGCCCTCCGAACTGAAGCACCACACCCATCGGTCGTTCCTTGCGCACGATGTTCAACACATCTTCCTCGGTCAGCGGCTCGAAGTAGAGCCGATCCGACGTATCATAGTCCGTGCTGACCGTTTCAGGGTTGCAGTTGACCATGATCGTTTCAATTCCCTCTTCCCGGAGCGCCATGGCCGCGTGGACGCAGCAATAGTCGAACTCGATCCCCTGTCCGATCCGGTTGGGTCCACCACCAAGAATCATCACCTTCTTCCGATCGGACGGCCTGGCCTCGCACTCATCTCCGTAGGTGGAATACAGATACGGCGTATGGGCCTCAAACTCCGCCGCGCAGGTATCGACCCGCTTGTACGTGACGGACCGGCGATCAGCCGCGGCCGGCGTCTCTTTCTCATCCCCCATGCGCGCCCTGCGGACGGAAGCCGCATCAATCCCCAGCAGCCGGCCGATCCGATCATCGGAGAATCCCAACCGCTTGGCCTCCCACAGCCATCCGTTCATCGCCGTACTGAGACCGGCCGCCAGCTCTTCCGCCCTGTCGACGAGTCTCCGCTCGAATTCCACCAATTCCCGAACCTGTTCGATGAACCAGGGATCGATTTTGGTGATTGCGAACAGCTCCTCGGAGCCGAGTCCCAACCGAATGCCGTCGGCGAGATACCAAAGCCGTTCCGCAAGCGGCGCGCGCAACAGACGGCGGACCTGTTCGATCATCTCATCCCGATTCGCCCCGGCGGGAAGCCCTCGATCGATTCCCATGCGCGAGGCCAATCCGTTCAGCTCCAGTTCCAACGATCGAATCGCCTTCTGCAACGCTTCCTTGAATGTCCGCCCGATCGCCATGGCTTCCCCGACCGACTTCATCTGGGTCGTAAGCGTCGGATCGGCGCCTTTGAACTTCTGAAAGGCGAACCGCGGAATTTTCACGACCACGTAGTCGATCGCTGGCTCGAACGACGCCTTCGTAACACCGGTGATGTCGTTCGTGATTTCATCCAACGTGTAGCCGACCGCCAGTTTGGCAGCGATCTTAGCGATCGGAAATCCGGTCGCCTTTGACGCCAACGCCGAGCTTCGGGAAACGCGAGGATTCATCTCGATGACAACCATGTCGCCGTTTGCGGGGTTCACTCCGAACTGGATGTTCGAGCCACCCGTTTCGACACCGATTTCCCGGATAATCTTGAGCGCCGCGTCCCTCATCCGCTGGTATTCCTTGTCGGTCAACGTCATGGCCGGCGCGACGGTGATGCTGTCTCCGGTATGAACGCCCATGGGATCAAGGTTTTCGATCGGACAGACGATCACGACGTTGTCCTTGAGGTCGCGCATCACCTCCAACTCGTATTCCTTCCATCCAATGACCGACTCTTCGATCAGCACCTGACTCACGGGGCTCATGGTCAACGCCCAATCGATCAGTTTGACAAACTCCTCGCGATTGTAGGCGATATTGCCGCCGCTTCCGCCCATCGTAAACGAAGGACGGATAATGGCGGGAAACCCAACCGTTTCCAACAGCGCTATCGCCTCTGTGCGGTTGTGAGCCGTGCCGCTCTTGGGCACACGCAGTCCGATCCGTTGCATCGCCGCCTTGAAGGCTTCGCGATCCTCCGCCTTGTGAATGGCCTCGGCTGACGCACCGATCAGCTTGACTCCATATTTGTCCAACACCCCTTTTTTGACCAATCCCATGGTCGTGTTGAGCGCCGTCTGCCCGCCCATTGTCGGCAGCAACGCGTCAGGCCGTTCCCGCTCGATCACGGCTTCGACCACATCCACGGTAATCGGTTCCACGTAGGTGCGGTCGGCCATCTCCGGATCAGTCATAATCGTGGCGGGATTGCTGTTAATGAGGATGACCCGATAGTCTTCTTCCTTGAGCGCCTTGCATGCCTGCGTGCCGGAATAGTCGAACTCGCAGGCCTGGCCGATAACGATCGGCCCGGAGCCAATGATCAGAACGGAGCGGATGTCCGTGCGTTTCGGCATAGCGTTCCTTATGAATCCCTGTCGGTCATCAGGACGGTTGCGGCGGTCCGATCGTCGGGTAATAGGGCTGAGCCGGCGACGGGTCCTGCTGCTCCGATCTTCGATAATGCTTCAGCGCGTCCGGCAACCATGCCTCAATTTGGTTGAGTCGTGTCGAATCGGACGGATGCGTCGACAAGAACTCAGGAATATTTTGTTGCGCTCGGAAACAGGCCTTGCCGATCAACTGCCTGGGACACCCACTCATCCGTTCCCAAAAGGGCACCGCTTCGCGGGGATCATACCCTGCCTGAGCCATCAGTCGAAGCCCGATAAAATCGGCCTCGGATTCCTGACTCCGCCCGAACGGCAGGGACACACCCACCCCGTAGGCGCTCATGGCCGCCACCGCCGCATCCGGCCGTCCAGCCGCCGCCCCTGCCGCCAAGGCGCCGACCTGGGCGATCGTCTCCAGAATGCCCCTGCTGTACCGCTCGGCACCGTGGCGTTGCAGCACGTGCGCAACTTCATGGCCCATGACGGTCGCCAACCCGTTTTCGTTTTGAGTGAATTTGAGAATGCCGGTAAAGACCGCGACCTTCCCACCCGGCAGGGCGAACGCGTTGACGGTGCGATCGTCCTGAATGACGACGAATTCCCATTGATACTCCGGTTTGTTCGCCGCGGCGGCGATACGACGGCCGACCCGATTGACCATCTCGTTGATTTCCAAATCATCGCTCAACCGGGCCTTACGGAGAATCTCATGAAAGGCGCTGATTCCCATGGCTATTTCTTTTTCTTCGGAGATGGTGATGAATTGATCACGCGCGGTCCCCGGCGCGCGATAGCAGCCGGTTACGGCGGAGACGAACCAACCGGCCATCCCGAAACCCACGAGCCCCTGTAATCCGACAACAAACCGAACCCCCCGGCGGAGCAGCACGCGGCGCTCAATTGACAGGGAAAGCATCCTATCGATTGGAGAATCGTTGGGACAGGCCATCGGACGTTCGAGCCTCTCGGACCGATCGGCTGATCGGATCTTGATAGATCATCTTACAGTTCGCTACGGCATCCACAAATACATGAACTGCGGCGCGCCCCCTCGAAGAAACGTCAGCAGGTCGAGATCGCCGACGGCCGCCAATGGGCCGGGCGCCAGCAGCCGTGAATAGACATTGTTCACATATTCGCCGGGTCGTTGATAGGTGATGACGCGGGCCTCGGTGAGATTGGCTTTTTTCTTCGCCAGCTCGATGGCATCCTCCAAGTAGCCGATCTCGTCCACCAAACCGGCCGCCTTCGCCTGATCGCCCGCATAGACCCGTCCGTCGGCCAGTTGTTTGATCCGGTCCATCGGCAAGTGCGGACGGCCTTCCTGCACGACGGACAAAAATCGCTGGTAGAACGAATCGATCAGCCCTTGAAAAATCGTCCGCTCCTCCGGCGTCATCACGCGAAACGGCGACCCCATGTCCTTGCGCGGACCAGAGGTCACCGCCGTCGCTTCCAATCCAACCTTTTCCATCAATCCCCGGGCGTTGATCGTCAGCATGATGACGCCGATGCTGCCGGTCACCGAGGACGGATGCGCCAACACCGCGTCCGCGGCGGAGGCGACGTAATAGCCGCCGGACGTTCCCAGGTCCATGATCGAGGCGACGATCGGAACCTTCTTGGACGTCTTGAACGACTTAATCTCGTGATAAATGATGTCCGATGCCGTCACCGTGCCGCCCGGCGTGTTGATTCGGAGGACGACCGCCTTCACATTGTCATCTTGGGCGGCTTTCGTTAATTGTTCCTTTACCCTCGCGACGGGACTGGGAGCCGGCAGAAGCCCTTCCTTTTCCTGCGAGCTGATCAGGCCTGAAATATCGATGAGCAACACCTTGGCCGATCCGCTTCCGCTCACCGTCGTTTCCTTGAGCGGTCCCTGGCCGGGGAACAAAGTAAAGTTGAACGAGCAGCCCGACAATGGCAGTGCGATCGACAATCCCATCAGGACGGTCGCGACAAATCGGTTACGCATGATAGGTCTCCATGAGTCTAACGAATTCCTCAAAGAGATAGGCGGAGTCATGGGGGCCGGGCGAGGCCTCCGGGTGATATTGCACGGAAAACAGCATCCGACTCGGGCAGGCCATACCTTCGATTGAACGATCGTTCAAGCTGAGATGCGTGATCGACAACGGACCACAGTCAGTCTCGATGATCGGCGGACTGTCGGGAACCTCATGCAACGGCGCGGAAATGGCTGCGGCGAAATTATGGTTTTGCGACGTGATCTCCACCTTTCTGGTCCTGAGATCGATGACTGGATGGTTGGAACCATGGTGACCGAATTTCAACTTGTAGGTCTTGAGGCCGAACGCCAATGCCAAAATTTGATGGCCGAGACAGATGCCGAAGATCGGATAGCGGCCGATCAATTTCTTCACTTCCTCCGCGGCATAGGGCACCCCCTCTGGATCGCCGGGGCCGTTCGACAAAAACACTCCGGCAGGTCGTCGAGCCTCAACCTCGGCCGCAGTTGTCGCCGCCGGCACTACGGTGACACGACAGCCCACGTCGGCCAATCGATGCAGGATGTTCCGCTTGATGCCGAAATCGTAGGCGACCACGTGCCAGGGGCGACCATTGGGGCCGGGCCGGCGTCCTTCTCCTGTATCGGGAATCCAGACTCCGGATCCCGTTTCCCACTCATAGGGGCACTCGCAGGTGACCGCCCCGGCTAAATCGCGCCCGACGATACTCGGCGCCTCTCGCGCTTTGGCCACTGCGCCGGCCGTATCCAGCCCCCCGTGCGTGATGACCCCCTGTTGAGACCCCTGTTCCCGCAAATGTCTCGTCAACGCCCTGGTATCGACTCCTTCGATCGCCACAACTTTCGCTTCCGTCAAGTATTCATGAATCGTCTGTTTGCTCCGCCAATTGCTGGCCAAGCGGCTGGCTTCCATGACCACAAACCCCTCGGCCCACACGCGCCGGGATTCGACGTCCTCCGGCACAGTCCCATAATTTCCGATATGCGGACACGTCATGGTAATGATCTGCCCCTTGTAGGATGGATCGGTCAAAATCTCCTGATAGCCTGTCATCGCCGTGTTGAACACGACCTCCCCGATCGCCTCTCCTTCGCAGCCGAGAGCCCGTCCCTCAAAACAGGTGCCGTCCGCTAACGCCAGCAACGCTTTCTTCATCGGGATCCTCCGGCGCTTAGAAGGGATGCCCGCACCTTGATCCCCATTAAGGCCACTCCCAACACCAGAGTGCCGGCATACAAGACACGAATTGGCGCCAACACGCGGAACAACGCCTCGAAGGCCGCCTTTTTGGCCTCCTCCCCCTGTGCCGCAAACGCCTGTTCCTGCAAAGAGACGGCCTGCGGATGCAGCACCAGCACGATAACTCCCACACTCGCGACCATCACGGCGACAATCATCGCCTCGCCCCATCCGACCGTCGCCACCGCTTCTCCGATCCACCAACGATACATAAGCCCCACACAAAGCGTCGCAGCGGCGCCCAGGAGAAACCGCTGATAGTTCTCAAATGCCTTGGTCAAAAACACACCTCCGACATCCTGCCCGCCAAACGTGTTGAACACCGCCGGAATGACCCCGCCGATCATCACGGCCAAACCTCCCACCCACAGGCTTAGCGCCAACCATTCCAGCGTCAGACAACCGATCAAGCTCCACCACCTGACGCCCCGCACGGTCATTCGAATCCTATGGACCTGCCCTGTACACCACGCGCCCGCCCACAATCGTCGTTTTCACGAGTCCCTTGACTTTCCAACCGGCGAACGGCGTGTTGCGGCTTTTTGATCGAAACGTATTCGGATCGACTTCCCATTGCGCGTGGTGATCGACGATTGTGACGTCAGCATCGGCGCCCACCGCCAAGGTGCCTTTCCGAAGGCCGAAGGCGGCGGCCGGAGCGGAAGTCAGTTTCGTCACCGCCTGCTCCAATGATAAAACGCCTTCCTCCACCAGACCGAGCGTCAAGGGGAGGGCGGTTTCGAGCCCGACGATGCCGAACGGCGCCTCAGTAAAGTCCTGTTGCTTTTCCTGGGCGGCATGCGGCGCATGGTCGGTGGCGATCACATCGATCGTCCCATCGCGTAAGCCTTCCTTGATCGCGCGAACGTCCTCGTTTGTGCGCAGGGGCGGATTCATCTTGGCATGGGTATTGTACCCGTGAACCACGGTTTCGGTCAGCGTGAAATGATGCGGACAGGCTTCTGCCGTCACCCTGATGCCACGGGCCTTGGCCTCCCTCACCATCCGTACCGATCCCGCCGTGCTGATATGAGCCAGATGAAGCCGCGCCCCCGTCAACTCCGACAACAACAGATTGCGGGCCACCATCACGTCTTCGGCGGCAGCCGGAATACCGGGAAGCCCCAACTCTGTCGAAACGAGCCCCTCATTCATACATCCACCTTCGGCCAAGTTGAGATCCTCGCAATGGTCCACCACCGTGAGGTCGAACGCCAGCGCGTATTCCATCGCCCGGCGCATGACCAAACTGTTCATCACAGGCTTGCCGTCATCCGAAATCGCCACACAACCGGATCTGCGAAGGTCGCCGATCTCCGCCAGCTCTTTCCCTTCGGATCGTTTTGTAATTGCCCCGATCGGCAACACGTTCGCCAGACCTGCCTCACGGCCTCGTTCGATAATGAACTCGGTCACTGCTTGATTGTCGTTGACCGGATTCGTATTCGGCATGCAGCAGACCGTCGTGAACCCGCCGGCGACGGCTGCTGCACTGCCGCTTTGAATCGTTTCTTTGTATTCAAACCCCGGCTCTCGAAAATGGACGTGGAGATCGACCAATCCCGGCAGGACAAGCAACCCCTGCGCGTCAATGATGTCGCAGCCGGGAGGCGCCGGCAGATTCCGGCCGACCGCGGTGATTTTTCCCCCATCGATCAGCACGTCTCCCGTGCCGACATATCGGCCCGGATCAATCACCTGCCCGCCTTTGATCAGCAATGCCATCGCTGTTTTTCTCCTTTCCTCTATGCCGTTATCCTGCTTCGGACATGAGATACAACACCCCCATGCGCACCGCCACACCGTTGGCCACCTGATCAAGAATCACGGAGGAAAGGCTGTCCGCCACATCCGGCGCGATTTCCACCCCGCGATTGATTGGCCCCGGATGCATGACGATGGCCCCTGGATCCGCCAGTGCGACTCGCTCAGCCGTCAAGCCGTAGAGTCTCGCGTACTCGCGGATGGTCGGGAAGAGCGCCCGTCCCTGCCGCTCCAGTTGAAGGCGGAGCATCATGATCACGTGCACACCGCGCAACCCTTCATCCATGTCGTGGTACACCGTCGCCCCCAGCCGGTCAACGCCAGACGGCATCATGGTCGCCGGGCCCACCAAACGGACTTCGGCGCCGAGTTTGGTCAACGCGAAGAGGTTCGACCTGGCGACGCGACTGTGGGCCACATCGCCGACGACCGCGACCCGCAACCCCTTGAACTCCAACCCCCGTTGCCGAATCGTATACAGATCAAGGAGAGCCTGTGTCGGATGCTCGTGCCATCCGTCCCCGGCATTGATGACGGAAGACTTCACGCCGCGCGCCAACGTTTCCGCGGCGCCGGCTGAGGAATGTCGCAACACGATAATGTCCGCCTGCATCGCCTCGATGTTGCGAGCCGTGTCAAGGAGCGTCTCCCCCTTGACGACGCTGCTCATGGAAGGCGAAAAATTGATCACATCCGCGCTCAACCGCTTGGCCGCCAATTCAAACGACGTGCGGGTCCTCGTGCTCGGCTCGAAGAAGAGATTGACGACGGTCTTCCCTCGCAACGCGGGCACTTTCTTGATCTCCCGCCCGGTGACTTCTTTGAACGAGTCCGCGGTATCGAGAATGAGCATGATCTCGTCAATCGACAGAGAAGCGAGACCGAGCAGATCTTTGCGTTTGAGGCCCATACCGTCTCTCACGCCGGAGGCTTGACGATGACCACCCGGTCGTCCTCACCAAGCTCCTCGAGTAGAACTCTGACTTTTTCCTCGCGGGAGGTGGGAAGATTTTTGCCGATATAATTGGCCTTGATCGGCAGTTGACGATGGCCGCGATCGACCAACACCGCCAACTGGATCTCTTCCGGCCTTCCTAAATCCATCAAGCCGTCCATCGCGGCTCGGATTGTCCGTCCCGTAAACAACACATCGTCTACCAGCACCACAACCTTGCCGGCAATATCGAAGGGGACGGAAGTTTTCCTCAGCACCGGCTGATTTTTGCGCAGCGCAAGATCGTCGCGGTAGAGCGTGATGTCCAATTCACCGATCGGAACACGGACCCCCTCGATGGCCTGAATGCGCTCGATGAGTCGATACGCCAAATGGACGCCGCCCGTTCGAATGCCGATCAGGGCCACGTTCTTGACCCCTTTGTTGCGCTCGACAATCTCGTGAGCGATACGAGTCAGGGCGCGGGCGATATCACCGGCGTCCATAATCAGCTTTTCGTTCGATCGATCGGTTTTGCCCTCGCGCATGTGATGTATCTCACTCTGCACCGCCTGATTTGAAGTTGAAGCCGGCATCGCGATGCTGTCGGCCCGATATTCCGGCTTTTCAGGCAAAAAAAAACCTCCTCACCCGTGATGTGAGAAGGCTGAGTGACCGATGCCCCGGCCGATTGGCGCGGCTTTCATTGTGTCGCTCCTTGCTCACCTCACCGGATGAGCCTTAAAGGTAGGTGGATGGTACCGGGCCGACGTTTCGATGTCAAGCCCGCGTCTGGTTCATGAAAATCAAAACGGGTCGCCGTGACCTCATCGGAGACCTCGTCCAAGACATGACTTTGCTGGGCGTGATCGCGGTGAATTCAAGAACCGGGAAACGGGTGGCGGTCCATCGGCTTATTGTTTAACGGAACGTTTGAGTCGTTTTTCAACCGACGCAACCTTGCTATGCAACCGGCCTGCATACCCTTTGCGGTAATCGACCTTGATCGTGCAGGAAATACGGTTACAGTCTTTTTTCATGCGCTCATAGCATTGGCGCACGACGGCGAAGACGTCATCCCATTCCCCTTCCAACACCGTTCCCATCGGATTCAATCGGTAAGGAATTCCACTCTTGTCGATGATGTCCAACGAGCGCGCCACATATTTGCCGACACTTTCTCCCTTTCCCAAGGGGGACATGCTGAATTCCAACAAAACCATCTCGCCTCCTTACTTGACGTGCATCGTCCTCGAACTTACACCGTCCGCCTCATCCCTTGGCCTTGGGCTCTGCGGCGGTTTCGCGCTTGGTCCGCTCCTCCAGCCACACTTTCGGATACTGAACCTTCCCCAACAATCGAAACCCGTCGAGTGCCTCACGCAAAAGCGCCCGCCGCTTCTCGGCGTCCGGTTCGTCTTTTTTCGCCTGCTCCCGCAATTCCCCAAGCCACCGAACGAACGCGGCAAACTCGTCGTCCAATATCCGTTCCAGGTCCTCTTTCATAAACCCGGACAACAACGGTGCAACTCCGCTCGAACTGACGGCGACCCGCATATGTCCCGCAGACACCACAGCCGGCATTGTCACGCTGGATGCTTCCGGGAAATCGACCGACCAGACCAGCACTCGTTTTTCTCTCGCTTTGGCAAGCAACGTTCGGGCAAAGTCGCGGTCCCCTCGCACGGTATTCAAGATCAATATCGCGTGTTCGAGATCGGACTCGCGGAAATGCCGCCCCCGGTGGATCACCTTCCCCGAAGCGGCCAACTCGCGCAGCGTTTCATTGAGCGTTGGACTGACGACCATGACGCGCGCGCCCGATTCAAGCAATCGCTGGGTCTTTTCGGCCGCTTCGTCATCGCCCCCGATCACCAAAACCGTCCAGCCCTTGACATCCAACACCAGCGGAAAGCCGGGATTCGGAGTCATCGTTCTCTCCTTCGTCTCATACAAACCGACATTGCGGCAACGGCCATCATACAATATGACTTTCGAGATCGTAAACGGCGCTCTCTCGTTTCTCGGCTCGACCCGTAACGACAACTCATCTATAATTCCATCCCGCCGCTCGACCTTCGACCGAGTTCGAAAAGCATCGTGAATTCCATGTGAAACGATGCTGCGTGACGGGAGGCACCGGAGAGAATGAGACTTATCGGCTGGGCGAATCAGCGCTCGGCGGGATCGGCGTCCAATTCCATGTTCCAATAGAGGTAATCACGCCAGCTTTCCGGCGTATTCCGAATGCCGATCGTGATGGTAATCATGGGACTCCATCGTGGCTTCACCGGCCGTTTTTTCAATTTCATGCCCGCTTCTTCCGGCGTGCGGCCGCTTTTTCGATTATTGCACCGCCAGCAAGCGGTGACGATGTTTTCCCAAGTCTTCTTGCCTCCCTTGGCAATGGGAACAACGTGGTCGAAGGTCAGTTCTTCGGTCCGAAAGCGATGATTGCAATACTGACACGTGTAGCCGTCGCGCGTAAAAATATTGATGCGGGAAAATTTGACGGCCCGGTGGCTGTCTTTCAGCCGCACGAGCTTGAGCAACCTCATCACGGCGGGAAGCTTAAACGAGATGGAGACACCGTGGATTTCGCGGTCGTAAACCTCGAGGACTTCGACTTTACCTTGCCAAAGGAGCGTAATGGCTTTTTGCCAATGGAGCACCCGAAGAGGCTCGTACGTGGCGTTGAGGAGCAGCGTCATTTCCATGGACTAACCTCATTCGCAACCTCTCTCCCGAAAGACATTGTACCGAGGGAGAGCCCTCTTTCAATTTTGTATGCCATAAGCTTTTTTTGAAATCAAGCGAGCTTCCGGTTAGATGATCCAGGCGAGGCTCCATGGAAACCGATACTCCTCCAACGAAACAGCTCGACTTCGTCACGGTCGCAAAGCGAGACGACCTTCAACCCGGAACCGGGCGAATCGTCGAAGTCCATGGGGTATGGATCGCGCTCTTTAATGTCGATGGAACGTTCTACGCCATCGACAATACGTGCCCCCACGCCGGCGGCCCGCTCGGCGAAGGACGATTGGATGGGACCATCGTTGAATGCCCATGGCATGGATGGAAATTCAGCGTTGTCTCCGGCCGGCGAGAGGGGAATCCCGACTTTGAGGTAGCCTGTTGCCATGTGAGGATTGATGGCGACTCCGTCCAAGTCGCGCTGCCGCACGGCTTTGTCACACCCTAGCCGTTTCAGCTTGATGAAGAAACAGGGTCGTCATCGAGATCTTTCGGAGTGAGACCGTCCGCCGGGAGGGAGGCCGCGTTCACTTTTTTGCGGGCCAGATGCGCGTGCCAGATGAACTCGCGCTCGAACCACTGACCGAGCACACTTTGATCCCTCAATTGGACACGGATTTCATAGATATCGTTCTCGACCTGTTGCACGCGCCACTCGCCAAGTCGAACCCCCTGTCCGCGCTCCTTCATGGAACGGACATGTTCTTCCATGGCTTGGAGAATGGTGCCGCCGCCGATGGCCGGGTGCGACTGCACCATGGCCAGGGCTTCGGCCTCGCGGCGATCCAGCGGCTCGCGAGCGCCCGGCAAACTGATCCAAGCGTAGTACGCCGCCCCTACGACGACAACCACGGTGGCGATCCATTGACCGGCCCGGCTCATCAACAATCGCATCATCTCCCTTTTCGGCATCTCGATCTACTGCCCGGAAGCTCATCGTCCACATCGCCCACGCCGTGTCACGCCGGCGTGTGATGAAATAAATCATAGGAAGAGCGTTTCCTTCCTGTCAACGAGCCGGCCTGAAACCATGACCTGCCAGCCGGCTCGCACAGAACTCTGCGGAGAGAATCGTGATCGGAGCGAGAGACCACCGGCGAAGCCTAACAACCGTGCTCCGCCTTTCGCCGCTTGTCTGGGAAAATAACCTTGTGCTACAAGTATCGGTCGGTTCATGTTGGGGTGGGAGGCTCATGACGCATGGCATGAGGTTTTTTCTATACGCGGATCAACTCAACCCAGCCCAACTCAAGCGCCGAGCCCCGGAACACCAGTTCCTCCATCTCGCCACGCTCGCGGATCATACGATCACGTTCTGTCGATGGTCCTCTCAATGGCGCTGCGGTTTGGCCAGCATCATCCCGTCACCAGGCGAGCACGTGTGGGGAGGCGTCTTCGAGTTGACGGAGGAAGACGTCAAACTCATGGACGAGTTTGAAAACGACGTGCCTCAGGGCGCCTATCGCCATGTGCAGGTTACAGTCACCGACCGGCACGGAAACAAAGAACTCGTAACCACCTACGTGGCCGCTCCGATCGGCAAGTTCAAACCGAAGGACCATTACCTGGAGTGGGTGATCAAAGGACTCATGCGATGGGGCTTTCCCGAGGAAGTCATCCGACAATGGGAAGGCTACAAGATTCGATAACAACGGGACCGTTCCCCGTTCACAACGATCATCGTCACAAAGAAGAAACAAGGAGAGATCTATGCCCAAGCCCAAATATCATATTTTAGTCTGTACCAACTCTAGGCCGCCCGGTCACCCGAAACCGTCCTGCGGATCGGCGGGAGCCTCTCAACTGCTCATGGCCTTCAACATGGGCCTGATGCAACGGGCCGTGCCGCCTGGGCAGGTCGTGGTCACCGCGACAGGCTGCCTCGGCCCCTGCGAGCAGGGGCCCACTGTGGTGGTGTACCCGGATGGAACATGGTACTCCAAGGTCACGGAAGCCGACGTCGCCACGATTCTCGACGAACACATCGCGAAAGGGACACCTGTGGCAAGCTTGAAACCGGACTCTGTATGGCAGTGACAATCGCGCTCATGAATAGTGCGAACAGCATGGCAAGTTTCCATGGCTCGTGGTTTGAACAAAACTCAGTCTTCACCAGAGGGTATGCCCGATGACCAGCCACGCCGTTCACGAACACAAGAGCCAAGCCCCAACATCCGTTCCCTGCCTCGTCATCACCTGTAGCGATACCCGCACCCCGGAAACTGATGGCAGCGGACAGTTGCTCATGCACATGCTCAAGGACGCGGGACACACTGTGGTGGGGTATCACATCGTCAAAGACGACCCAGGGCAAATTCTCTTTCGCATCAATCAAGGAATTGCTAATGGTGTAGCTCGCGCCATCATCGTGAACGGAGGAACCGGCATTTCGCACCGAGATTCCACATTTGAAGCGGTCGATCGGATGTTGGAAAAGCGATTAGACGGGTTCGGCGAAATTTTCCGCCATTTGACCTATCAAGAGATCGGCTCGGCGGCCATCATGACGCGCGCCACCGCCGGTATCATCAAGGGGCGAGCCATCTTTTCCATTCCCGGCTCCGAACATGCCGTGAAGTTGGCGATGGAAGCCTTGATCCTGCCGGAACTCCCGCACATCATTCAACCGCTATCCAAGTAGGCGCTGCCCCAGGATGCAGCCGGTCGCGTGGC
>JANDJL010000020.1 GCA_024330965.1 Nitrospira sp.
TCGAATCCAACCCGTGCGAATACCCAAATGTCCGCTGATATAAGACCCAAAAAATCCCAATCGCTAACATCGCAAACCAGCCAATCTTCCACGGCCGCGAATCATACCACTCCGAAATGTCATAACCCCGCTCTGCCGCCATAGGTCATCCCTCCTTCATGTTTGAAAAATTAACCTGCCTCGCACTATCCTCTGCTTCTCGTTTCTACACCTTTCAGTTACAAGGCGCCTTCACACTGAACCCCCTTTTTCTCGGTTTTAATTTTATCTCTAGTTAGGTCCATTTTCAAGGACTTGAAAGATCATTATTTTTCAATCGCTTAGCGTAACACCCGACCGATTCCCTCAGAAATGAACAGGCCAACTGCCCTCGCGTAGTCCACATCTCCGGCGACGTTAATCTCACCAGCTCCTCCGCCAAAACCCAAGCCGTCCATTTTGTAAACAGTCGCTATTCTCAGTGAGTGGGTATATTTTATGGTCTCAATCGTCGTCCTCTGAATATTGCGAAATGAATGTTGAGACTATTGCAGGAGGCAACGCTTGCACAAAGAACATGAGACTCAAAACCGATACGCACCCTCTCAGGGCTTTTGACTTTTTGTGACCCTATCAGGCCCGATCTTGATCAAGGCCAAACGCCGTATGCAAAGAGCGCATGGCCAACTCAAGATACTTCTCCTCAATCACGCAGGAAATCTTGATCTCCGAAGTGCTGATCATCATGATGTTGATCCCTTCCCGTGAAAGCACATCAAACATTCTGGCCGCGACACCGGAATGTGAGCGCATGCCGACACCAACGAGCGAGACCTTGGCAATCGCCTCGGTGATGGACACAGACTTGGCTTCAATGTCCTTCGCCACAGCCTGGATGATCGGTTCGGCTTTTCTAAGATCCGCGCGAGGGATCGTGAACGACACGTCCGTCAACGTCGCCTGGCTGATGTTCTGAATGATCATATCAACGTTGATGTTAGCCTGGGCCACCGGCCCGAAAATTCTTGCCGCGATACCCGGCTTGTCCGGCACGCCAACAATGGTCACTTTCGCCTGGTTTCGGTCACCGGTGACCCCTGCCACCGCCACCGCTTCCATATCCGGGTCTTCTTTCGTCACGAGCGTCCCTCTCCCCTCTTTGAAACTTGAATTGACCTCGACCGGCACATTGAACTTGGCGGCAAATTCGACCGACCTGGTTTGAAGCACCTTGGCCCCCAAACTAGCCATTTCCAGCATTTCTTCATATGAAATCTTGTCGATACGCCTGGCAGCCGGCACGATGTTGGGATCCGCCGTATACACGCCGTCCACGTCCGTAAAAATGATGCAGCGATCGGCTTTCAAGGCCGCCGCCAGCGCGACAGCGGACAGGTCGGATCCACCTCGCCCCAGCGTTGTAACATCAGACTTTTCATTGATGCCCTGAAAACCGGCGACCACCGGAACGACTCCCTCTTTCAGGGCCTCGCGGATACGGTCCGCCGACACCCGCGCGATGCGCGCCTTGGTATGGGCGCTGTCGGTCAGAATGCCGACCTGCCTTCCCGTATAGGATCGTGCGTTGATCCCCCGGCCCCTCAGTTCCATTGCCAACAGCGCGATGGTCACCCGTTCACCCGTCGACAGGAGCATATCGAGCTCCCGCTCGTCGGGATTTGGGGTCACCTCATGGGCCAGCTTGATCAAACGGTCCGTTTCTCCACTCATGGCCGAAAGGACCACGACCACCTTGTGTCCTTCCGAACAGGCACGAGCGACTCGATCGGCAACGCGATGGATTCGTTCGACTGATCCGACGGAAGTCCCGCCGTATTTTTGGACGATGAGCGCCACCGACTCTATCCGTTCGCAAAAAGCCGATTGATGAACTTGGTGGCATCTCTGGGAGGGAGATTAGTCGCTTGGGCGTCCTGCTCCGTAAAACGCCGGCTCGATGATGGCACACCCTTCCGGCCTCTCTCTCCGAAAGCGTAGAGAGCGCGCCCCTCTGCCTTGCCATGATCGCACACGACAAGATACCGATACGGCCCTTGCCGTTCCAACCCCTCGATTAAAGGACCGACCAGTTCTCGATCAAACGCCTCGATGCCGAGAACTTTTGCTTTGGGGTCGGTGCTGTGAATCGCCTCATCCGTCAAGCCGCCATGGATATAGACAAAGTCTTTCTTGGTGTATTCCTCAAGCGCCACGGCCGCCTTCGTTCGCAAATCTCCGCCCGCAAGCCGATCAAGATCGACCGCCTCCAGACCAGCGGCAATACCAATCCCCCGATGGACGTCGCTGGTCGCCACGACCGCCCCCCTGACACGATACTGTTCCGGAAGACTGGGCCACGCAACCGCTCGACCTTCTCCCCATAGCCAGACACAATTCGCGGGTTTTTTCCCGGCGGCCAGACGGTCGTCGTTGACGGGATGATTGCGAAGAATCAGATAGGCTGCATCCATCAGCTTCCGAAGGATGTCGGACCCATCACCAGTCGGCAACGCCTCAGCGATGGATCTCCCTAACACGGTTTGAGGATCCACACACTTCGCCCGAGGTTTGCCGTTAACCCACACCATGATGTGTCGATGGCCTGACCCCGGGTAAAATTGAATGGTCTCAGACCCTAACTGTTCATTGATCGCCTCAATCAATTCTCGCGCCTCTTCCGTTTCAATCAAGCCTCCTGTCGCGTCATCCATCACCACATGAGGACCTAATTTCTTGATGTCGTCGCCTGGCTTTCCACCTTCAGGCCTGAGAGTCACCATCGTGCTGCGATAGACGACATCCTGTTCCGTTACCGAGACGCCCAAGCTGACCGCTTCAAGCGGGCCTGGCCCCTGATAGTACTTCTTAGGATCATAACCGAGAATCGCTGTTCCGGTCGCTCCGCTTCCATGCAGGACCCCCTCGGCATGGATGACAAGCTGGCCCAGTTCACCGTTCTGGGCCAAGCGATCGAGGTTCGGTGTCGCAGAAGCCTGAAGCGGGGTGCGCCCATCCAGTTCCGGGCGGGGCTGTCCGGCCATTCCGGCCGCATGCAGGATCAGATACTTCATCCAAACTTCTCCGGATTCAGACCTCCAATAAACGGACGACGTCCTCGTGGGTCGCCTTGACGGTCAGCGGTTGTTTCGACACACTGATGGCAATATCGGCATCCTTCAATCCATGGCCGGTCAAGGTACAGACCACCGTCTCACCTTCCCGAAGCCCTCCAGTGCGGTATAACTTCGTGACGCCGGCTACGGATGCCGCGGAAGCCGGTTCGCAAAACACACCCTCCGTTCTCGCCACGGCCGCATAGGCCGAGAGGATCTCCTCATCGGTCACCATATCAATAGCCCCCGAGGATTCCTGGACGGCCTGTAACGCCGAGTTCCAGCTGGCGGGGTTCCCTATTCGGATCGCCGTCGCCACGGTGTGCGGCTGTTCGACAACCCGACCTAACACGATGGGAGCCGCACCGGCGGCTTGAAACCCCATCATTCGCGGCAGCCTGGTGATTTGATTGGCCTCACGATATTCACGATAGCCCTTCCAATAGGCAGTAATGTTGCCCGCGTTGCCGACCGGGAGCACATGGAGCGCGGGCGCATCGCCCAATTGGTCGCACACCTCAAACGCGGCGGTCTTTTGGCCCTCGATTCGAAAGGGGTTCAAGGAATTGACCAACTCGATCCGCCGCGAGGCAGCCACGTCCTTGACGAGCGCCAGGGCCTGATCGAAATTGCCCTCGATCTGAATGACCGTCGCCTGATGCATCATCGCCTGGGAGAGTTTGCCCATCGCGATTTTTCCGGCAGGAATCAAAACGTACACGGCCAAGCCGGCCCGCGCTCCATAGGCCGCCGCCGAGGCAGACGTATTCCCCGTCGAGGCACAAATCACGGCGCGTCTTCCCTGCTCGACGGCCTTCGAGATGGCCAAGGTCATCCCTCTGTCTTTGAACGAACCAGTCGGATTGACGCCCTCGAACTTGAGATAGAGATCGATACCGGGAGCGATCGCCTGGGCCAGTCGAACCGCGCGAATGAGGGGCGTGTTACCTTCCAACAGGCTGATGACAGGTGTCCTTTCCGACACCGGGAGGAACTTGCGATACTCCTCGATAATGCCCCGCCATCGATTCATTTGATCGCTCGTTTGATTACTCGTCCTTGCCTTCCACCCGAATGAGCGTCGCAGGTTCCGAGACAAAGGGTTTGCGATTGATCTCCGCAAGGGCGTTCTGCACGTCGCGCTCGCTGGCCATGTGGGTCTTGATGACAACAGGCACCGTTTGCCCTTCACGACGGCCCTGTTGCAACACCGAGGAGATGCTGATTCTGCAACGGCCCAATTCTCCGGCAATCTGGGCCAGCACACCGGGCTGGTCAACCACCATGAACCGCAGGTAATAGAGCGAAGAAATTTCTTCAATCGGCTTCACGCGCAACGGCCGGCGCTGATCCTGACGAAACGACGCAGTCGGCACGCGACCCGTGGCACCCGAGAGCACGTCCCTCCCGATGGCGATGACATCGCTCACGACGGCCTGGCCGGTCGGCATCGATCCGGCGCCCCTTCCGTACAAGACGAGATCCCCGACTGCGTCCCCGACCAACTGAATCGCGTTGTACACGCCGTCAACCCTTGCAATGGGAGAGGTCGCAGGCAGCATGGTGGGATGCACCCTGGCCTCGATCTCCCCATCCACCAGCTTTGCGATTCCCAACAGCTTGATGACGAACCCGAATGCTTTTGCATAGGCGATGTCCGTCGGAGTAATGCGCGTGATGCCCTCTGTATAGATCTCCTTGACGTTGACCGGCGTGCCATAGGCGAGATTGACGAGGATCGCCAGTTTGTGGGCGGAATCAATGCCCTGGATGTCGAAGGTCGGATCCGCCTCTGCATAGCCGGCTTGCTGGGCATCCCGTAACACCGCATCGAAATCATGACCCTCCTGGGTCATGCGAGACAAGATATAGTTGGAGGTGCCGTTAATGATGCCATAAATCGAACGAATTGCGTCACCCGCAAGTCCCTCCGTCAAGGACCTGATAACCGGAATGCCGCCTCCAACACTCGCTTCGAACCCCACTTCCACACCTTTGCGGGCCGCAGCGTCGTAGATCTCTTCGCCGTGAATGGCCAACAGCGCTTTATTCGCGGTCACCACATGTTTTCCCGCGGCAATGGCATCCAGCACGATTCGCTTGGCGATATCACAGCCCCCGATCAGCTCCACAACGATATCGACGGCTGGATCAGCCAAAACGGCTCCGACATCGGTCGTCAACACACCAGGGGGAAGCGAGACCCCGCGATCCTTGACAATGTCGAGGTCGGCGATCCGAATCAATTCCACGGGCACGCCCACTCGACGCCGAATGAGCGCGGCGTTGTCGAGCAGCACCTTCGCTACCCCGGTACCAACCGTGCCGAACCCGATCACACCGACCCCAATGCGCGACTTCATTCCTGCGCCTCGTTCAACTTGAGGGCTTTGCGGATCCCCCTGACGGCTTGGCGCGTGCGATGCTCATTTTCGACCAATCCAAAACGGACATATTCATCGCCCCCTTCACCGAATCCGATCCCCGGTGACACCGCGACTTTGGCCTCCTTCAGCAGCAACTTCGAAAATTCAAGCGAACCCATGTGCCGATACGGCAGCGGGATTCTGGCCCACACAAACATTGTGGCCAATGGCTTGGCCACCTTCCAACCGATTCGATTGAGTCCGTCAACCAGAGTATCGCGCCGTCTCTGATACCGCTGTACCGTTTCTCTGACGCAATCCTGTGGTCCATTGAGTGCAATCACGCTGGCAATTTGGATCGGTTGAAAAATGCCGTAATCCAGGTAGCTCTTGATTTTGGCCAATGCCCCCACGACCTCTCGATTGCCGACGCAGAAGCCGACGCGCCAACCCGGCATGTTGTACGCCTTCGAAAGAGTATAAAACTCGACGCCGACATCCTTCGCTCCGGGGATTTGGAGAAAACTCGGTGCCTTGTAGCCGTCAAACACCAGATCGGCATAGGCCAGATCATGGATGACAATGACCTGGTGTTCTTTGGCAAATGCCACGATCTTTTTGAAAAACTCCAAATCGACCACGGCGGTGGTCGGATTGTGGGGAAAGTTCACGACCAATATTTTGGGGCGTGGAAACGTTTGGCGATACACTCGAGTCAACTCTTCGAAAAAATCCCGATCCTCGCGGAGCTCAATCCCTCTGACTTCCCCCCCCGCAATGATGAAGCTGTACATATGGATCGGATAGGTCGGCGTCGGCGTCAACACGACATCCCCGGGGCCGATCATCGCCAGAGCCAGGTGGGCAAGCCCTTCTTTCGACCCGATTGTGACAATGGCTTCGGTTTCCGGATCCAGATCGACGTCGTAGTTCCGTTTATACCATCCGCATATGGCATGCCTGAGCTTGGTGATGCCCCGTGAAGCGGAATAGCGATGATTCTTTCCTTTCCGAGCCGCCTCGATCAGCTTGTCGACGATATGGGAAGGAGTGGGTTGGTCGGGGTTGCCCATTCCAAAATCAATGATGTCTTCGCCGCGCTGACGAGCCTCCAACTTGAGCGATTGCACCTGAGCAAAGACATACGGAGGGAGTCGCTTAATTCGATAAAACCCGTCCCCGAAACCCATAGCCCTCCTCCGGTCACCCTGAACGTTTTCTCATAGCACAGACACGATGGCAACAAGAAGGCGTATTGTATTGGATGTCCGATGTCGAGTCAATTTGCCTTGTGATTCTGTGGGGTTCCGTCCTTCTCTCGTATGAACCCCTCGGCGACCTCATCCCCCCCTACGAACATGAGGCATCTGCCAAGAAGGCAAGAAGGATTGACCGGTTGCTTCGACATGTTCTTGCCCCCTGTCCGGCCTTTCTGCTACTAATACAAACAGCCACCGCTCATTTCCATTGAGTTGTCCGTACGTTTCTTCTGATGACTTATTTGACGGAGTAGATGGCGGGGGATGGCTCGACTGGGTGTCAATATTGATCACGTTGCGACCTTGCGGCAAGCACGGGGCGGAGCCGACCCCGACCCGCTGGCTGCTGCCGTGTTGGTGGAGCTGGCCGGTGCGGACGGGCTTGTCGTTCATCTTCGTGAAGACCGCCGTCACATTCAAGATCGCGACCTCCAGCTTCTCCGGGAAATCACCCGCACCAAGCTGGATCTCGAAATGGCGGCGGACGAGGCGATGGTCAAGATCGCTCTGACCGTCAAACCAGATCTGGTCACCCTTGTTCCGGAAAAACGGCAGGAACTCACTACGGAGGGCGGTCTGGATGTTATGGGGCAACGTGAGCGAATCGAGCGCGCGGTCGGACTCCTCCACAACGGTGGAATTCCTGTCAGCTTGTTTATCGAGCCCGATCTCCCGCAGATTAAGGCCGCGCATAAAATTGCCGCCGATTTCGTTGAACTCCACACGGGACGCTACGCAAACGCCACAAGGTCCAAGGAGGCCGACGCCGAATACGACGCGATCGCCCAGGCGGCCAAGCTGGCTTACAAACTCGGCATGGGCGTGAACGCCGGACATGGATTGAACTATCGGAACGTGAAACGATTGACCCACATCCCGGAAATCGTGGAATACAACATCGGCCATAGCATCGTCGCACGGGCCGTCTTCGTGGGCCTGCCGCAGGCCGTCAAGGAAATGAAGGCTTTGCTCGGTTGATCTTCGCGATGTCGCTCCGTGCCGTCTCCCGATCCTTCCACGGTAGGGGCTGTGGGGGAGCTCGGGTCTCTCCTCGATCGACCTGATCCTGGAAGTAGACCTTCCTGAATGGCCGTGTCTCTCTCCTCTGTCAACACGTTTCAGGACCGCTAGAGGTCGAAGATGCTCAAGGTCGTTAGCGGCGCGCAAATGCAAGAACTGGATCGGCGTACGATAGCAGAAGCCGGCATTCCGGCAAGGGTGCTGATGGAACGAGCTGGCATCGGCGTCGCAACCGCCGTGCTGGAGACGTTCGGGCCGATAAAAGGCAAACGAGTCACGGTTCTGTGCGGCAAAGGGAACAATGGAGGCGATGGGTTCGTCGCCGCCAGGCTCCTCCACCGTGAAGGAGCAAAGGTCCAGGTGGTGATGATGACCCCGGCCTCCGATTTAAGCCCGGACGCCTCGTTCATGTACCGGCGCTTTGTTCGGCTGGCTGGAAAATCCAGCGCCCACCTTTTTACTTCACGAGATCAACTCACCGCTCTTTTTCAGGAGAGCGACGTTTTGATCGATGCGCTTCTTGGGACCGGTCTAACCTCAGAAATCTCCGGTCGCTATGCTGACATCATCGATTGTATCAATGACGCAGGTCGCCCCGTCGTGGCTGTGGATCTCCCGTCCGGTCTCCATGCCGATACCGGCCGGGCGTTGGGACGGGCCGTACGGGCATCGATCACGGTGTCGTTTGGTTTGCCGAAATTGGGCCTCTTCCAAAATGACGGCATTGACCTTGCCGGATCGGTCAAGATTGTGGATATCGGTTTCCCCTCCGCTTTAGTTGATTCCCTTAACAGCCATGTCACGTTGATTACACCGGCATTCGTGCGGACATCCCTGCCGCCACGTAAGGCTTCGAGCCATAAAGGAACCTTCGGCCATGCCGGGATCATCGCCGGGTCCGTTGGGAAAACAGGGGCCGCGGCGATGGCAGCGATGGCGGCCCTTCGGGTCGGGGCTGGCCTCGTGACCGTTGCCGTCCCTTCGAGCGTGAACGACATTCTTGAGGCGAAATTGCTGGAAGCGATGACGGCACCGATGCCAGAAACGAAAGCTCGAACGTTCTCTCGCACCGCTTTTGACCGGTTGTCCGCATTTATTGCTGCAAGAACGGCGGTGGCCATCGGGCCCGGATTATCGACCCATCCAGAAACGGTAGAACTCGTTCAAGCTTTGGTCGGACAATTGGATCGTCCTTCTGTCCTTGATGCGGATGCCTTGAACGCGCTCGCGGGCCGCGCATCGACATTGACCACGTGCAAGATTCCTCCCATCCTGACACCCCATCCCGGAGAAATGGCCCGTTTGGAAGCCCACGCCACTGCCCAGACCGTGAACGCCGATCGCCTTGGAACAGCGATCGGTTTCGCCCGGGCGCGAGGAGTGTTCGTTATCCTCAAGGGAGCTCGCACCGTCATCGCCAGACCGGACGGAACCGCCGCCATTTGTCCCACCGGAAATGTGGGTATGGCGACGGCTGGAACCGGCGACATTCTCACGGGCATGTTGGTGGGCCTTTTAGCCCAAGGTGTTCCCGCGTGGGAGGCTGCTTGTGCCGCCACTTATCTCCATGGCTGGGCCGGAGACCTGGCTGCCGCTGAGAAAGGACACGCAGGGCTGATCGCCAGAGATCTGATCGAGAAGATTCCTGCGGCTGTCAAAATGGCTTATGAGTCGTAACACATCTTCAGCGACTCGTTCTCGACTCTCTTCTTCGGAGAGACATGCGCGCAAGGCCAATGGCCTCTACACGATGGAACTCTTTCTCTCTTCACCCACACGGACGAATCTCTTGGGACGAACCATCGGGCGAGTTTTACACAAAGGGGATGTATTGGCGTTGACGGGCGAGCTCGGCTCCGGCAAGACAACGTTGGTGCGTGGAGTCGCCGCTGGCCTTGGCATCTCATCAGCGACCGTCAGCAGCCCGACTTTCGTTCTCGTTCATGAATATCACGGCCGACTGCCTCTTTTTCATCTTGATCTGTACCGGCTGAAGGAACCAGCCGACGCTGAAGCCATCGGGCTATCCGGTTGTTTTACCGAATCCAGCGTGACAGCCGTAGAATGGGCCGACCGTTTCCCTTTTCTTCTTCCACAAGACCACCTCGACATTTGCCTGTGGCACCGGAGCCTGACCCGGCGACGGGCTGTCTTGAAAGCCACCGGTCCGCGGGCGGCGGGTCTTCTCCGGCGTATTAGACGATCATGGGCATTGAGTAAACGGCGATCAGGCTCCTCAATATCCCGCGTCGCCGTTCGGAGAAAGGCGGCTACGCGATGATTCGCGTCATTCTCGTCGGCATCTTGTTGCTCCTTTCGCTGGCGTTCTTTCTCCAGAACCAGGAACAGGAGGTGACGCTCAGGTATTTCTTTGGCCTGATGGAAGAATCAACACCGGTTTATAAGCCGATTTTGGCGGGTTTTGTCGTTGGTCTGCTGGTCGCCGGTATCTTGCTGTTTCCACCGTGGATCAGAGGGCGGATCGAGCTTCGCCGGAAGATGCGCGCGCTTCAAGAAGCAGAGGTCGATCTGGAACGCCTCCGACAGTCGTTCGAGAAATTGTCCGTCCGGTCGGCAACTCCTTCTTCCCTTGAACATTCCCAGGGTCACACCGATGAACGATGAGGATTTGACTCCCCTCATGCGTCAATACAGAGAGATCAAGCGCCGCTATCCCCACGCAATCCTGTTTTTTCGTGTTGGCGATTTCTATGAGATGTTTTTCGAGGACGCGGAAATAGCCTCGCGGCTTCTTTCCATCGCCTTGACATCCCGTGATAAACAGAGTCCTCAGCCGATTCCACTTTGCGGAGTTCCTCACCATGCCGCGACCGGCTACATTGCCAAGCTGCTGAAGGCGGGGAAAACCATCGCGCTCTGCGAACAAGTCGAAGACCCCAAAATGGCAAAGGGTCTTGTCCGTCGAGAGGTCGTCCGTCTGTACACGCCGGGGACTCTCGTTGATACGGACTTCCTTGCGCCCAACGAATCAAATTATCTCTCCGCCCTGTCCTTCCGGCCGAATAGCGACCGGCCAACGCTAATTGGATTGGCGTCGCTTGACGTCTCAACGGGAGAATTTTGGGTCGCGGAATTCCACGGCCCCCAGGCGATCCCGTCGGTATTGGATGAGTTGTCGAGGCTTGAACCCCGCGAAGTCTTGTTTCCAAGCGGCCTTGCCGAAAAGTCGAGGGCCTGGATCGACGGGGTGAAAGGGGCCCGCTTGTGCGAACGACATGTGTCTTCTTTCGATCGACAAGCGAGCATCCGATTGTTGCTCGACCAATTTCGTGTTCCGTCGCTTGACGTATTCGGCTGTCAAGACCTCACCGCCGGCATAGAGGCCGCCGGGGCCGTGCTTCAGTATGTTCGAGAAAGTCAACCAGGGGTCTCTTCGGCTCATATTCGCCGTCTTGCCGTCCGGTGGAGCAAGGAGTTCGTGCATCTCGATGGTTCGACGATCCGCAATCTGGAACTTCTCAGACCGATGGCCCCTGTTCAAGACGGATCCCGCTCTTTGAAAGCTGATTTGATTTCCACGATCGACCGCACGTTAACGGCCATGGGGGCCCGTTTGCTGCGCCAGTGGATCGTCAGGCCGTTGGTTGACTGCGACCAGATCCGGGCCAGACACGAGGCCGTGGGGGAACTCAAGGATCGCTGGGAAGACCGAACGGCCATCCGCGCCTGCCTGCGAGACGTGCAGGATGTGGCTCGCCTCAGCAGCCGGATCGCGCTAGGCTACAGCACCCCCCGTGAGTTGCTGGCGTTGAAAAAATCGCTGGGCGTGCTGCCGACGTTGCTTGCTCTTCTCGATTCATTGCAAAGCTCGTTGCTTGCCGAGATTCGAAAATCTTTAGACAGCGGAAAGGACCTTCACGACCTCATCGAACAGGCCATTCATCCTGATGCTCCGCCATCGATTCGAGATTCGAACATTATCAGGGACGGGTACCACCCGGAAATTGATGAATGGCGAAAGGCGAGGAGGGAGGGACATCAATGGATCGCCGATCTTGAAGGTAAAGAACGCATCAGGACCGGAATCGATTCGTTGAAAGTTCGCTACAATCAAGTCTACGGCTATTACATCGAGGTGACAAAATCCAATCTGCATCGTGTGCCGCCCGATTATATTCGGAAACAGACTCTGGTCGGTGCCGAGCGATTCGTGACTCCAGAATTACGGGCCTTGGAGGAGCGGATCACGACCGCCGACGTCAAACTGGCGGCGTTGGAACAAGCGGTCTTTGGGGTCGTGTTGAGCCGGTTAGCCGCCGAGGCTCATCGGTTGGACAATATCGCGTCACAACTTGCGTTAATCGATGTCCTCGCCGGACTCGCCGAGACCGCCGCCTTGCTTCGTTACACAAAGCCGCTCGTCGATAACGGTGGGCGCATCGTCATACGCGAAGGTCGCCATCCGATCGTTGAACAGCTTCGTGCTGATCGTTCCTTCGTACCCAATGACACACTGCTGGATCTTGAAGACCATCGTCTTCTGATCCTGACCGGCCCGAACATGGCGGGGAAAAGCACGTACCTTCGGCAAGTGGCCTTGATCGTCTTGATGGCACAACTGGGGAGTTTCGTGCCGGCGGCCTACGCCCACATTGGTGTGGTGGATCGCATTTTTACTCGCGTCGGGGCCTCGGATAATCTGTCGGGCGGCCTCAGCACCTTCATGGTGGAAATGGTCGAAACCGCCCATATCCTCAATACGGCAACCCCGCGAAGTCTGATTCTTCTTGATGAGATCGGCCGCGGCACCAGCACCTATGATGGTTTGAGCATCGCATGGGCTGTGGCGGAGTACATTCACGACCGAGGAAAGTTGGGGGCCCGCACACTATTTGCGACTCACTATCACGAATTAACCCAACTTGCGCTGCAGCGAGAGGGAATCAAAAACTATCGCGTGGCTGTACAAGAACGGGACGGGGACGTGATCTTCCTTCACAAAATTATTGAAGGAGGAGCCGATCGGAGTTATGGCATCCATGTCGCCAAGCTGGCGGGGTTGCCTGATTTCGTGATTAAACGAGCGACCGCTATTTTATCTCAGTTGGAGGAACCGGAAACTGGTCTTGCTCGACGAGATGGTGGCACTTCAAACTGCCTGCTCCAACCCTCTCCGCAACCCCATTTTTTGACCGAGGGAGAAAAACAGATGGATCTATTCGCCTCGTAACACCTTTGGCTATCTTTACTGTGCGGGGGATGGAAACAGCCAACCGTCGCGTGTAAGTTTGCAGAAATGAAAAAGAAAGGGCGACGTTCCCTCAGGAAGGTCGCCCTTTGCTGAAAACTTCAGGTCTCTTTCAGTTCGGCATGTTGTACTGAGCCGTCCAAGGAATTAACCCACCGACTGGCTTCCCCCCCGGGAGCATCACATCATACTGCATAGCCGGTTCAACGCCCGCACTATTTAATCCCGCCTTGGCCTTGGCACAGGCCGGTTCTAACTCGTGTTTCCCCTGGCATTCTTTAAATTGAAGCGCTGCTATACTGAGAGGTTTCCCCGGCGCGCCGGCTATCTCCTGGAGTTTCTTGACGGACAAGATGACTCGATGGTTCTGTTCTTTTTCAATGGCTACAAATTCAATAAGATCCGCCGTGCTGCTCGGAGGCACCTCCTTGGCTGCAGCAGGACCGGCGTGAACACGACCCATCTTCTTCAATTCCTCCCATGCACCCTTTTCCGCATAGAACTTGAGAGTTTTCCCAGGATGGACTTTCTGCCACCAGAGCCCGCTCTCGGCATTCCCACCATACACGGCGATGTTGATCCAGACGGCTTCATCATAGGGATCAAGCACGATGACTCGACCTTGAAGAGTCGTGGGTTTACTCATGTCCCCCCACTCAAACCGTTCTTGAAACGACTCGATGGCCCATGTCGTCGAAGTCGTTCCAACCAGCAATATAGCCGCGGCCAAGAGCATTCTACCTTGTTTCTTGAGCCTCATGATCCTCACCTTTTCCTCCCTAATCAAAAGGTCGCGCCTACAACGACAGACAAAGTCAGCGCCCTTCAGTCTTTCAACACTTTGAAGCCGGTAATCGTCCGACCATCCAAGGTGACCTCCATGGCCACAAGCTCCTGGGAAGCCTTGATGATCTTATCCATCAGCGCCTTATCTTTGACCGCCAGCCGAACGGTGGTGGCCGCATGGTACCAGCCAGAGTACGGATTATTCTTCTCAACACCGCCGACAAATCCCCATGCACAACACGTGAACAACGGATCCGGAGGCTTGACATCCAACATGGTTGAAGACCGCCCCGACGGAGTTCCAGAGGCAGGTTCCCCCGAATTCCAGTACTGAATGCCGAAGAGGAGTTCTCCATCCGGATTATCAGCCCACTGTGACCAGACCCGCCCTTGAAGCGTTTTGAGCGGGGACTCGGCCTTCAGAGGTTTACCGCCGACGACTGCATCGGCAATTCCGATGCGCTCCGCGCTCCCGTCAGCAAGCACGGATTCGGCTTTGAAGAGACCGGTTGCTAGGAACGTTCCCATGGCAACTAGTATGAGTGCCCCTTTCATTTTCGTCCCTCCTTAAACAAACGAATGTCGGTAATAAAATTCTTCTCTCCGAGCGCCAGGCTATCTTCAAGGTCGATAAAGGCCCGACGTTGCTCATTGCTTTTCGGCTTTTCGCTAGACAGTACACCGTGCCTGTCGTTTCTTTTGTCACCGCAGATGGATTCTTTTCATCACAATTGTGAATACGTTCACAACCTCCGTGCGGCGAAACGGTACTGCAACCTCACTTTGATGTCAAGAAAATGTTCCGCGCTGGGCGGAGTATAGCACCATGAAATCTTTCATATCAATTGGTTGCAACGGTCACCCGAATGAGTCGACTCGGTGGGTCTTTTTCGCTTCTTTCACTGCCTGAGCATAGCGGTCTGACGCGAGGAGAGAGGGCCCAAACATGTAATAGCAAGGGTCTTCGGATCGAAGAGACTTTGGGCGACGCGAGCCACGCACGCCTGAGAGATCGCATCAATGTCCGTCAGCATTTGTTCGAGACTCGTGTGCTGGCCAGCGATCAGTTCGTCCTTGGCAAGCTTGTTCATCCGGCTATGTGAGCTTTCCAGGCTGAGCATCAGACTGCCTTTCATTTGCTCCTTCGCTCGCCGCAGTTCTTCCTTTTCGACGCCATGAGCCATCATCTTTCGTATTTCACGTTGAATCAACTCCAGCACTCGTTCCACCTCGTGGGCCCTGGTCCCGGCATAAATCGTGATGGTCCCGCCGTCAGAGTAGCCTGATAAGAACGAATAGATCGAATAGACAAGCCCTCGTTTTTCACGAACTTCCTGGAAGAGACGAGAACTCACACTGCCGCCCAGTATATTATTCAGAGCGGAGACCACGTAGCGGTCCTTATGGCCGGCGGCCACCCCCTTGAGTCCGACGCAGAGATGCACCTGTTCCAGCGGTTTACGTTTGAGAATCACGCCGCCACAAATCTCCGGCGGCCAGCGTTTCCGTCCGTTGGCACCATCAGGAGAAACGGCGGAGAAGTGGTTTCCGAAGACACGGTCTATCACTCTATCAAGGCGGTTTTGGTCAAAATTCCCCGCGACGGCAAGTACCATGTCTTGCGGCTGATAGTGCCTTGCAAGGTATCGGCGCAAATCGTCCCGTCGTAGGCGGGCAATCGTGGATTCCTGGCCAAGAACCGGTCGGCTGAGAGGATGGCGTCCCATCACAAGCCCGGTATGGAGTTCCTGAACCAAGTCCTCTGGATCGTCTTGCACCATGCGAATTTCTTCGAGAACGACCTGCTTTTCCTTTTCAATTTCCTTGGGGCTGAGGCGGGATCGGTATAAAAGGTCCGCGAGAAGCTCCAGGGCTTGAGGGAGATGCTGATCGAGTACCTTGACATAAAACGTCGTCGTCTCACGGGTCGTAAAGGCGTTCATTTCGCCTCCGAGCGCATCGATCTCCCGGGAGATGTCGGTCGCCGAGCGAGTCTCCGTCCCTTTGAACAACATGTGTTCAAGAAAGTGGGAAAAACCGGCTTCTAAAGGAGTTTCATCGCGAGAGCCGGCATTGACCCACATGCCGACCGTCACGGATTTGAGCGTGGGGATCCGCTCGGTGACCAGCCGAATTCCGTTGTCGAGTATGCGTTTTCGATATGATAAACCGTCTTGCTGCTTACCCCTTCGCGCCACCTTCACCCTCGCCAGGAACCGGCATCGCATCTTTTCTGCTAAGTCGGATCTTGCCCTGTTTGTCAATTTCCAGAACCTTGACCAGTACTTGGTCACCCTCGGCCACTTCATCTGACACGGCCTTCACCCGATGGTGCGCCAACTGCGAAATGTGGACTAATCCGTCAACGCCGGGCAACACCTCAACGAACGCGCCGAAATCCATGATTTTTTTCACCGTGCCCATGTAGATCTTGCCAACTTCCACCTCTTCCGTAAGTCGGGCGATGATGTCTCGAGCCTTTTGCAGCGACGCCTCATCCGAAGACGCGATCGTGACGATACCGTCGTCCTCGATGTTCACCTTCACGCCGCAATCGGCTTGGATGCTCCGAATCGTTTTTCCCCCTTGACCGATGATCTCCCGAATTTTGTCTTGTTTGACCCTCATCGTAAAAATGCGAGGCGCAAACGGCGACAAGTGAGGGCGGGCACCTGGGAGCGCTTTGCTCATATGCTCAAGGATGTGGAGCCGGCCGACACGGGCTTGCTCCAGCGCCCGATGCATGAGCTCCGTTGTGATGCCCCCGATCTTAATGTCCATCTGCAAGGCTGTCACACCGTTTTTTGTCCCGCATACTTTGAAGTCCATATCGCCAAGATGGTCCTCAAGGCCGAGGATGTCGGACAGGATCATCACGCGGTCCCCTTCCTTGATAAGCCCCATCGCGATCCCTGCGACCGGTTCCTTGATCGGCACCCCCGCGTCCATCATCGCCAGTGTTCCGCCGCACACGGTCGCCATCGACGAAGATCCGTTGGATTCGAGAATTTCCGAGACGATGCGGAGCGTATACGGAAAGTCTTCTTTGCCGGGAATCACCGGCTTCAACGCTCGTTCGGCCAACGCCCCGTGGCCGACTTCCCGGCGGCCCGGCGATCGAAGGGGACGCGCTTCGCCGACGCTGAACGGGGGAAAGTTGTAGTGGAGCATGAAGGCCCGTGTGTATTCGCCCTCCAACGCATCGATCCGCTGTTCATCTTCCGTCGTGCCAAGCGTGACCACCGCCAGACTTTGCGTTTCACCGCGTGTGAACAGCGCGGAGCCGTGCGTGCGGGGGAGCACTCCCACTTCGCACGTGATCGGCCTGATATCCGTGGGACCGCGGCCATCGGCGCGCGTTCCTTTTTCGAGGATCATATTCCGAACTTCCGAATACTCCAACCCATGGAACACGATTCTGATATGGCGCTCGCTGTCCGGATTGTTCGGATCCTTGAGTTGTTCAATCGCCTGTTCCAGCACCTGATCCAAACGTTCCTGGCGCGCCGTTTTATTGGGGATCATAATGGCGTCACGAATGGGCTGCGCCACCATCTCTTTCACTTTCTCTGCCAATGCCGAATCGATCGCTTCCGCTTGAATCGCTCGTTTCTTATTGCCGACTTTTTCGGCCAACTCCGAGATCTTCGCAACGATCTTTTTAATTTCGGCGTGAGCCAGTTCGAGTGCTTCAAGCATGACGGCTTCCGGCAATTCATCGGCCCCGCCTTCCACCATCATGACGGCGTCGGCGGTCCCGGCGACCACCAGGTGCAGCTCACTCTTTTCCATGGTGTCAAGGTCGGGATTCACGATGAATCGGCCGTTGACACGACCGATCTTCACACCGGCAACCGGACCCAGGAACGGAATGGGGGACACCGCCAGAGCGGCAGATGCAGCCGTAATTCCGATCACATCCGACGAGCCGGTCTTGTCCGCCGAAAGCACGGACGCGATCACCTGCGTTTCAAAGTAATATCCTTCCGGAAACAGCGGTCTTAGGGGACGATCGATGAGACGGCTCGTGAGTATTTCTTTTTCGGACGGTCGCCCCTCCCGTTTAAAGTACCCTCCTGGAATTTTTCCAGCCGCATAGGTTTTTTCCTGGTAATCGACGGTCAGAGGGAGAAAATCCGTTCCTGGCTTCGCCGTCTGCGCCGCCACGGCCGTGGCCAAAACCACCGTCTCTCCGTACGACGCCCATATTGATCCGTCCGCTTGCTTGGCGACCCTCCCGGTTTCCAGCCGAAGGGTGCGGCCTGCGATTTCGATTTCAACCGAATGTACCATCTGTGGTCTCCTTCCCTTGCCCTTGGTCCCACAGATGCCCACAGAGATAGGCTTCTCTCACAGCCGTTTCGGGTTTGGATCCGAACGACGATAGAGGCGGCGCCCCGCCTCTAAGGAGAGCCTCCGCGCCCGAACGTTGATGGAGGAAGCCTATGTCCGTGTTCACCTGTGCGACGTGCCTATGATTCCGCGGTGTAATCCTGACCCCACCGCGCCATCCATCTTTTGACTTTCGCTTTTTACTTTCGAATACCCAATCGATCAATGAGCGCCCGATACCCGGCATGATCAATGCTGCGGAGATAATCCAACAGCCGACGCCGACGCCCGACCAATTGCAACAATCCTCGCCGGGAATGATGATCCTTTTTGTGAGTCTTGAAATGTTCGGTCAGATAGGCAATTCTGTTGGTCAATACCGCGATTTGAACTTCCGGCGATCCGGAATCTTTCTCGTGCCTCCGATGCTGTGCGATCAACGCTGCTTTCGCTTCTTTCTGTAAGGCCATGGCTCTTGCTCCTTTCTTGTGCCCTTTTCCATCTCAATTCGTCGCTTCGATTTCCGCCAACACTTTGTGCGTCTTGATCAATCCCGGGACATGCGCGTCTTGAACGCCGATCCCCAATAACCGCCCGCCCTTATCTTCCAGTCTGATCGCAAGCGAACAATCCGCGGAAGACGGCCAGGGTTCCGACTGAAAGATGGCGCCACCATGCAACACGATCCGAGCCTGTTCATCGGTCACCACCATCGACGGCAAGCGCGCCAACGCCTGACTCATCGTTAACAGACGCTCATGGATCGTTCCACTCTCCACCTCGGCAACGATCTGCCGCATCGTCGCCGCTTGCGTAACGGACCACGGACCGACACCGAGCCGCTCAAGCGCAAGGAGGTGCCCGCCGACGCCCAGCGCACGCCCGATGTCAGCACAGAGCGTGCGGATATAGGTCCCCTTTGAGCAGACGATGCGCAGCGTGATATCCCGACCGTCGACAGCAAGAACATCCAGCGCATGAACGACAATCGTCCGCTCAGGCCGTTCTACCGTCTTGCCAGCCCGTGCGGCTTTGTAGAGCGGTCGCCCTCCGACTTTGACCGCCGAATACATTGGTGGCACTTGACGCTGCGGGCCACGAAAGTCTGCGATCACCTCACGAATGGCCGTTTCGCTGACCGTAACGGCGTCGATGCGGGCAAGAACCCGACCGGTTGCGTCCTCGGTATCGGTGGATTCCCCCAGCCGAAGAACCGCCCGATATTCTTTATCCCAACCAACGACATATTCGGCAACCCTGGTGGCACGCCCTATCAGCACTGGTAGAACGCCCGTGGCGGCCGGATCCAATGTTCCCGCATGGCCGACCTTGACGCCCCCTAACAGCCCTCGCACTTTGGCGACGACGTCATGAGACGTCCACCCTGCCTCTTTGTTCACAAGGAGGATACCGTCCAGAGAGACGGTATGCCGACCCCTATGTATCGAGGCGATCATGGACTAGGATTCCGACGTCGTGACATCAGGAAGTGGAGAGGAAGTCGGCACCGTGTCGCTTGTTTGACCTTCCTGCAAGGTGTCCAGCAGTTGCAAGATGCGATCGCCTCGTTTCCCGCTGATATCTTTCCTGAAAATCACTTCGGGAAGATACCGCAACGTCAGACGTCTGCCCAATTCGGACCTGACGAACCCGCTCGCATTCGACAAGCCGGCAAAGATTTTTTCTTCGGCCTCCCCTGTTTCCATCGTCGTCACGAAGACGCGGGCAATGCGCAGATCCGCCGTCATTTCGACGCCGGTCACCGTCACGAACCGGACTCGCGGATCCTTGATTTTTCGCATGAGAATATCGGCCACTTCGATCCGAATTTGATCCGCCACCCGCTCCGCCCTCTTGTAGGCCGTTTTGGACATTGTGCAGCGATCTCGTAATGGACCATTCCGACCCGGTCATCATGCAACTGCTTAGAGCTAGAGGACTTCGACCTGCGCGCGAACCACCTCGACGACAGGCACGCCCTTAATGACGTTCAACGCCTGCTCCAATACGCTGTTCGCGTGACCGCTTTCATTCGACACACAGGCCATGGCCAACACCGCCTTTTGCCAGAGATCCTGACCGTCCACTTCGGCAACGGAGACGTTGAACGTTCCGCGCAGACGATCCTTCAGGCTCTGCAACACTTGCCGTTTATCCTTGAGCGACCGACTTTCGGCCAAGAAGAGTTCAACGGTGCAGAGCCCCACCACCATGTGCGTTCCGTATCGACTCAGAGTTTGGCGGCGATCTTGTCGATAGCAAACGCTTCGATGATGTCGCCGACCTTCACGTCGTTGAAGTTTTCAACGCTGAGGCCGCACTCGTATCCCTGCTGGACCTCGCGCACGTCGTCCTTGAACCGCCGCAACGACCCCAACTTGCCTTGATACACCACAACATTATCCCTGATGACGCGCACGCCGGCGCTGGCCCGCGATATCGTTCCCTCGAGCACGTAGCAACCGGCCACCGTACCGACCTTCTGAATCGTAAACACTTGGCGGACTTCGGCCCGTCCCAGGGTTCGTTCTTTCAACGTCGGCTCGAGCAACCCTTCCATCGCCGCTTTCACATCGGCAATCGCATCGTAGATGATCGTGTAGAGCCTGATGTCGACCCCCTGCTGCTCAGCCAACGCGGCGGCCTTGGGATCCGGCCTCACGTTGAAGCCGATGATCACGGCGCGGGAAGCGGCAGCCAACAGCACGTCGGACTCCATGATCCCTCCCACCCCGTTGTGGATGACGCGCAGCTTGACGGCGTCCGTCGAAAGCTTTTCCACTGCCCCCGCCAACGCCTCCGAGGATCCCTGCACGTCGGCCTTGATGACGAGGGCCAGTTCCTTGACCGCCCCCTCCTGAATTTTCGCGAAGAGATCGTCGAGCGACACCTTGGCGGGGCCGGCCAACTCGGCAGCCTTCCGTTTCTGGGCCCTCTCCTCGGCAATCTGCCTCGCCACCCGTTCATCTGAAACCACCTGGAAAACATCTCCCGCCGAAGGAACTCCCGGAAGTCCTATCACTTCGACCGGAATGGACGGACCGGCTTGTTGAATCTTGACTCCTTGGTCATTGATCAAGGCCCGAACTCGTCCGCTGAATGTCCCCACCACGAAAGCATCCCCCACCTTGAGCGTCCCGTTCTGGACTAAGACAGTTGCAACGGGGCCTCGCCCTCGCTCCATCTTCGCTTCAATGACGGTCCCTTTAGCCTGACGGTAAGGATCGGCTTTGAGTTCGAGCACCTCCGCCTGCAACAGAATCATTTCAAGCAATGTATCGAGACCGGTTTTCTGTCTGGCTGACACCTCGACCATGATGGTATCGCCGCCCCAAGCCTCCGGGATCAGCCCATGTTCCGCGAGGGCGTTCTTGACACGTTCGGGGTTTGCCTCCGGCTTATCAATTTTATTGATCGCGACCATCAAGGAAACTCCTGCGGCCTTCGCATGATGAATCGCCTCGATCGTTTGCGGCATCACGCCATCGTCTGCGGCGACGACCAGCACGACGATGTCGGTCACTCTCGCGCCACGCGCGCGCATCGCGGTAAACGCTTCGTGGCCGGGGGTATCAAGAAACGTGACCAGTTTGTCGTGCACCGGCACGGTATAGGCGCCGATATGCTGCGTAATCCCGCCGGCCTCGCCTTCCGCGACCTTCGTCCTCCTGATCGCGTCCAACAACGACGTCTTCCCATGATCGACATGGCCCATGATGGTCACGACGGGAGGACGCGGCTCAAGTCGTTCGGTTCCGTCGGTTTCGATCGCTTCCTTGAGCAATTCCTCGCCACCCTTTTCAGCGGCCACTTCGATCTTCACACCGCTCTGCTCGGCAACGATCGAGGCCGCGTCCAGATTCATTGGCTGATTGATAGTGAGCATCTGTCCCATTTCCATCAGTTTTCGAACGACGTCCGCCGGTCTCTGCCCGATCAACTCAGCGAATTCTTTGACCGTTATCCCGGGGGCCACCTTGACGCTTTTTTTGCGCGGCTTCGTGATTTCGCCCGGAGCGCTGTGGTGGAGCTGCTTGGAGCGATCGTCTCGGCGCTGAACGGGAATCGCCCGGAGATCTTGCCAGCGAGCGGCGTCTTCGCGAAATCGAAGGTCTTGCTCGTCGTCTTTTGATCGCCCGGGCTTGCGCCCTTTTTTTAGTTTGTCCCGCTGTCCTTCGGCTTCGATGGCTTCGAACGCCATGCTCTTTTTTTTGGCCGTCACCGGCTCAAGAGTGACCGCCGCGCTTAACGGCATGGCGCCCGTCGGCTTGGCGGCAATGGGCTCCGCAGGCGGCGCAACCGGTTGAGGCGGAGGCGACGCTCCAGGCATCGGCACTGGGGTCTCGGCTTCCACAGGTAAAACGGGAGCACTCCGCTCAATGTCCGACGGAATCGGGGGAACCGGCGGGGGATGGGAAACGGCACTGGAGGGAGCCTGAGAAACCGTCACGGAAGCCGCGGCTGTCGATGCAAAATCTGGCGTAGGGGGAGATGGAGCGAGACGCTCCGTCGGCTCTTCCTCTTTCTTACGCTTGATCAGAATGCGCCGCTTCTCCGGCTTGGCCGACTGCTCGGCAGTCGAGCTTTTCATGGCCTCCACTCTGATGGAGTCATGGTCATGAGCCGCTCTTCCTCCCTGCCCTGAACCAGGCCGCCCCTCTTCTTTGGATACCGGGAGAAATTTGTCCAGCACCTTCTGCACATCACTGTCATCGAGCGTGCTGCTGTGGGAGGCAACAGTAATCCCCAACTTCCTGAGTTCAGGGAGGAGCGTCTTGTTCTCCATCCCGAGTTTCTTGGCCAGTTCATATACGCGCATACCCATCGGAGAATCCCGTCTTCCTAAATACTTGAGACCTCGTCGGCTTCAGCCCTGGCCGCTCGTCGCGCTTCTTCCTGCAACCGTTGAGCTTCAGCCTCCTCCGCCAGTGCGGCTTTGATTTCTTTATCCCGCTCCACTTTTTCTTTTTCATATTCCGTTGCGCTGATGATGTCGATCTTCCATCCCGTCAATCTTGCCGCCAGCCGGACATTCTGCCCGTTTTTCCCGATGGCCAAAGAAAGCTGCGAATCGGCCGCGACGACCAGCGCCGATTTCTTCTCTTCGTCGATACCGACCTTTTCAATCGTCGCCGGGTTCAACGCTTCCGCAATGAACACCCGCGGATCCTGCGTCCAGGTGATGATGTCGATTTTTTCGCCGCGCAGTTCTCGGACCACAGCCTGCACCCGCGATCCCTTAACACCGACACAGGCCCCCACCGGATCAACTCCCTTCTCTCGCGACACGACGGCAATCTTGGTGCGATCACCAGGCTCTCGAACAACCGCCTTGATCTCGATGATCTTCTCCATGATCTCCGGCACCTCAAGTTCGAACAATTTCGCGACGAATTGCGGGTGACTACGGGATAAAATGACCTGAACGTCCTTCGGCGTGCGACGCACTTCGAGCAGCAAGGCTTTAATTCGATCACCTCGGCGATACGTTTCTCGTGGAATTTGCTCCTGGATCGGGAGGATCGCCTCCGTCTTTCCGAGATCAACGATATAATTCCGTCGTTCCATGCCCAGAATGACGCCGTTCACCAGATCTCCCTGGCGGGTCGAGTATTCCTTTTGGACAGCCTCCCATTCCGCTTCGCGGACCTTTTGGAAGATGACCTGTTTGGCGGTTTGCGCCGCAATCCGTCCCAGCTCGTTCATTTCGATCAACGATCCAATTTCATCGCCAATCTCGGCATCCGCGTCATACTGGCGGGCTTCCGCCAACGAAATCTCCGCCTTCGGGTTGGTAACCTGATCGACGATGACTTTTTTGGAAACGACGGAGATTTCTCCCGTTTTGGGATCGATTTCGACCTGAATGTTCTCCGCCTGGCCGAACCGTTTCTTGGCCGCCGTCTGTAAGGCGGACTCGATGGCCCCGATCACCCGCGCTTTATCGATTCCTTTTTGCCGTCCGATCTCGTCGATCACGGAGATCAGTTCTCGATTCATGCGTCACGCTCCTGCTGTTTGTCGGAGACAGCCGGTGGACGTACCCTCAGTTTAAATTTTGACCACCAGCTTTGCCTCGGCAATGGATTCGCGATCAAGCTTCACTCTCTCTGACTCGTTTCGTCCCCCTGCAACGGACAAGCACACCCCTTGCTCATTGACTTCTTCCAGCCGACCGATCAGGCGCCATTGACCGTTCAGCGGTTGTCGCAGCTTCAGGCTGATATCTTTCCCGATCGCTCTCTGATAGTCCTGAAGGCGCTTGAAGGGCCTATCCAGCCCCGGTGAAGAGACTTCCAATGTATAGGCGTGGGGGATGAGATCGGCTACATCCAGGGACGGTCCCAATGCCTTATGCGCTCGTTCACAATCTGTGACGGTAACGCCACCCGGCTTATCGATCACGATACGGAGGACGGAGCGAGCCCCCTGTCCTGCCCACACAACTTCGACTAATTCCAACCCCAACGCCCAAAGAATCGGCGAAACGACGTCTTGCACACGGTCGGCAACCGAATGCGCAACGCGGCTCTTCGTGCTCAACCAGCTTCCCCTATTTTTGATGGACTACAGGAGCCCAAACAAAAAAGTGGGCCTGAGCCCACTTCCAATCGCCTGCACCATACCATGCGTTGCCCGACAAAGCAAGGGGCGTTATCCCGACCCCGTCAGCCGCGCCCACCGGGCTGCAAGCGCCCGAGTGATTGGTCCCGGCCGACCGGTTCCGATGACTCTCCCGTCGATTTCCACAACCCCCAAAACCTCGATCGTTGTGCCGGTCAAGAACACCTCGTCTGCGGTATACAAGAAATCGACGGGAAAGAATCGTTCTTCGACCAAGATCCGCTCCTTCGCGGCCATCGTCAAAACGACTGTTCTGGTCACACCGGACAAGATTCGAGGGCCTTCGGGGGCGGTCACGATGCTCCCGGCCCGAACCGCCATGACATTGCTGGCCGAGCCTTCCGTCACGAGTCCGTCTTTGACCAGAATCGCCTCGAACACACCGGCTTTCTTGGCCTCTTCGCGAGCCAGCACATTGCCGAGCAAATTGATGCTTTTGATGTCGCACCGCCCCCAGCGAAGATCCTCGACCGTACGGGCGGCGACACCGGCGTGTCGTATCGCCGGACTCAACGGATGCAGTTCCCGAACCGTCATCACCACGGTGGGCGAAACGTCGGGCGGAAATGCGTGGTCGCGGGGAGCCACCCCTCTCGTGATCTGAATGTACACTTTGGCCTCCCGATACCCCGCCAGCTTGACCCCTTCCCTTATCCACTCCATCCACTGTGTTCGTGAGTAGGGTTGTAGAAGAGAGAGCTCTTTGGCGCTTCGACTGAGCCGTTCAAGATGCGCATCGAGCTCAAACGGCACGCCTCGGTAGGTTCTGATAACCTCATAGACACCGTCACCGAACTGAAACCCCCTGTCATCAATAGAAACGGTGGCTTCCGCCCATGGAACGAATCGACCGTTGATGAAGGCAATATCCGGCATACGGCTCAGCAACCCGATGGACTCGCCGATGGACTCGCCGATGAACTCGTCGCTTCGATCTGAAACACCCGACGATCCTCTGCGGTGAATTTCCATCCCATGCGTTTCTCGAACACGAGGCGGTGCGTCCCGGGTGTCACCACCTTGAATTCGAAAACACGCTGCCCGTTTTCTACGGCGTTGTTGCTGGCGATGCGAAGAAACTCGTCGCCGAGCAAGACCAGATGCTTTGCATCATAGGACGGGACCCAGAGCTCGCCTCTGGTTCGATCTTCCCACAAACGAATGACAAACGGATGGCCGACCGTCGTCGTCAGTGAACGGATGTCATGGGCATCTGCGGAGAGAGGAATGAAGTCTGGCTTTGACGAAGTCACGTGCTCTGCGTTTGATCTTTCTATCAAATACTCTGGAAGGGGAACGGATGCTGTGTTTACTTCGTTTCAGATCTTGCGCCGAGGCCCCACCAAAATGTCCGTTCCGTCCACGCGGGTTTCATAACTGCCGACGCAGTAACCTCCGCCGTCCGTCCCTTGTCCGTTTCTGACATCAAACGCAAGATCATGCCACGGGCAGGAGACCACAAACCCTTTCAGCCTGCCTTCCACCAACGGTCCGCCTTCATGGGGACAACTGTTGTGAATCGCATAATACTTGCCGTTAATATTAAACAGCGCAATGGGCCGTGCGTTGACCATGACCACCTTTGATTGTCCGGGGGGCAGTTCGTCAACATGCGCCACTTTTTGAAATCCCTCCATACCGACCTCTCCGCATCGTTTCATGGACATCGCAACCTTCAGAATCCGCAGAATCCGACTCAATCGTTCGCGCGCCCCATGCCCCGCATGGTTCGTTACATACGAAGTGAATACTTGAGTTCGTCATTCTGCGCAACCCCTGCTCTTTTGAGGAATCCGGACTCGGCCTGAATAACGTAACGGGCGGCGGCCGGAGGGGGACCATAAAGAGGGCAGGGATCCTGCGAGCAAGGTTCGGCATGTTCCAACATGTGCACAACGTGACGGCTTTCATCAACCCATAGAATGTCGACGGGGAAACGATACTCTTTGGTTCGTACTCGATGAAGGCCGCTTTCTTCAAAGATATAGAGCATCCCACCGTTCGGAGGCAACTCGTCCCGGAACGCCAGTCCGAACAGAAGCTTCTCCGGCGTATCCGCGACTTCGGCTTCCAACTCGACTCCGCTGGGGAATCGGACGACAATCACGCTGGATTCTTTTCTCTCCCCGACAAACACGGAGAGGCTCATCATGAGGACGGCAAGCAACACCATCATGACAATTCGGTTTTTAGATTGTCCTTGGCTGCCCGGTGAAGTGTCCTTCGCCTGTGTCACGGTAGCACTCATTCTTTTGCTCGCTTATTACGGTGGGCCCAATGGCCTAAGGTCTTCGATGACCTAGGCCTTCTTTTCCTCTTCACTCTGTTGACTTGGGAAAGACCCCCAGAATAGAATGCGCCTCTATTTATGAAACCCGCTTATGAAACCCGCACATAATGCGCACGATGCCTATGTATGACTATGTGTATGACTATGATTGGGGCAGCGCAATCTTGTCAATATCATTGGGGTAATATCGTCTTGCTGGCTTTTGAAGCGAGGAGGAGGCGCGGATCATGGCACTGTTGATTACCGATGAATGTATCTCTTGCGGGGCGTGCTTGCCGGAATGCCCCAATGAAGCGATTTTTGAAACAAGAAGTGACGCCGAAAGCAAAGGCTATCACGTCGGTGACGGGCAAGGCGTCGGAGACAACATTTACGTCATAACTCACGAGCGATGTACCGAGTGTGTTGGTCATTTCGACGAGCCCCAGTGTGCCGCCGTCTGTCCAGTTGACAACTGTTGCATTCCCGACCCGGCTTATCCCGAAACAACGGAAGCTCTTCTTGAAAAAGCTAAGCGATTGAACCCGGATAAGGAGATTGACCCAGCGAAAGTGTGGAGCGGGGTGAGGAACTGACCGCGTTTCTCCTCCTGTGCTTGCCCAAGGTTCTTCTTTCTGCGTTTTGACTCCTGGTTCTCCCAAAAAACACGGCCTCAAGAGAACTCTCTTGAGGCCGTGAACCATACTCCTCAAACCTGACACCTTACTGAATCTTCGTGACTCGCAACTCCCTCGATACGTTATTTCAACATGAGCAGTTTGCCGCCGACATGAGCAGGATGCAAATGACAGCGATATTCCAGTACCGTCCCGGCCGCATAGAAGAGATCGCTCGTCGGAACGCCAATATATTGCGTCTCCCCCGGTTTCAAAACGAGTTTTGTGTCCAACACTGTCGGCGCCGAGTGATCTGTCGCCGTGGCAGTGAGGTGGAATCCGTGCTCCGCCGAAGCTTTATTGGTAACCTTTAATAGAACAGGTGCCCCCGGTCTGGTCTTAAAGTCAATGACGGTCATCGGTGGATACCATGTTTTCATTTCTCCGATTTCGATGGAATAGAACGCGGCATCGACCGTCAATTCTTTGAAAGGCTGCCCGACAACCGATCCTGTTTCCAAGCTGCCGACTTCAACACCGCCGGCTTGAAGCGCGTACGCGGCCGATGTTCCGGCCATCACGACCCCTAGACCCAAAAGGAGCACACTCGTCATCCTCCCCATTCCCCTACCTCCCTCGCGAAATGCAGAACAGTGATTAGGTTGGTGAAGCCTGCCTCAATAGATGTTTATGGAAGACCAATGGACTCTCGAGACTAGTTGAGACGGCCCCTGAAGCCATCATGTAGGCACGTGGATGCTAACCAGGGGAAGTGTATAACACAGTGGGCGAAAGGGAAGCAACTCGGCGGGTACCGCTAACGAAGCCAGAGTCGGCGGGCCATGTGATTGTTTCGGCGAGGAGGAGGATCCGGATCACACAGGGGACGTCCGTGCGCGTTCAGCGTTCGGGTTGAACGTTGACGCAATCATCTCGCCCAGCTCGAGCACTCAGCGGGCGTTCAGTGTCTCCCGCGTCCCCGGTGTGCATTCCTCACGTTTCCAGCTTTTCAACACACGGTCTTCCGCGAAGGTCAACAGATAGCGATAGCAGTATAAGGTCGGTTTGGGCTGATCAGTCGGCCTGCCGACGAGCGATCCGACCGATTGAGAGGCTTGTATCAGGAAGGTTGGCGTCCACGTCGACAATTCTTGCTCGCTTAACGCAACCCGATAGGTCCAGAGACTATCACCACCCAAAGCCGGATTCTTCGCCGTGTGCGGCGGTCCCAGCCTGTCTCGGACATCATCTTGGGTCAATCGCCCGACCCCTCGTTTGAAATAGCCATCCCACGCAGGCCCGCTGCATGCGGCGAGGAGGCCTGCAAAGGCCAACAGCCCTAGCACACGTAACCGGCCAGGTCGATCCATACATAAACGGCGTGGGAAGAACAAGGGGGTCATAAAGAACCTACGCTACACCGATCCTCCCGGTCAATGCAACAGGAGGAGTGAGGATTCCGATCCGCCTCGCCTTAAGTATTAGGCGAATGTTCCGATACGGACACTAAGGACTTTCGACATGCCAATTCTCGTCGCCATCAACGGCATCGTGCAAGCCCATGCCCCTACACCGGTAGGCCCGCGATATGCGCCGAGCCACCTGGCGAAAACACAGGACCATTCCGGCCGAAATCCGTCTATGTCTGACGATCAAGCCGTCTCTGCCGCACAACGAGCCTACTCTCAACAGGCTCATCAAGAGTCGCAGCCAAGGCCAGCGGTCATCGCTCGTGATTTGATGACGTCGCCTGTCTTCACCCTGTCTTCCGACAGCACGCTGAACGACGCATGGGCCGTGATGACCCAGAAAAGATTCCGTCACATTCCCATCACTTCACTAGACGGGACCCTTGTCGGAATGGTGTCCGAGCGTGATTTGTTGGCTCACGCGCCCGAGCTGATTGTCGGACTTCCGTCCCCCCAGGGCGAACGTCTACAACTGGCCGAGATCATGATCACGCGCGTCATCTCGGCAACCGTCACAACGGATCTCCGCGATATCGCTCGCATCATGCTCGATGAGCAAATCAGCGCCGTCCCTATTCTGGATGGACACCGACATCCGATCGGGATTGTCTCATCGCGAGACCTCTTACGAGGGATCGCCAACCATGGCCCTCTTGAGCTGTGGACGTGAGTGCCACGGCTGCGTATTTGGAACACGCGGGGCTCCCTCCTCCTCGCTCCAGGACACGCCATGTGGAGATGAGAGCGGTTGCGGGCATTTCCCTCTTTGAAGCGAAGCACGGCTTCAGTGCATGTCCCGCCAGGTTCGAAACATCGCCGCTTGTCCAACAAGACGGTCATGATCATCCAGTACGTTCCAGAGGATCGCGTCCGTTACGAGAAACCGACGACCCGTCGCGGATATTCTGATGCCACGATAGCCTTCCACATACCCCCGCTCTTGCGCCACCGCCAGGATCCGCCGCCGTTCTTCCTGATGAACAGGCTCCGCCGTCATGCGTGAGGGGGTACGGATGAACCGATCCCAGTCCATCTCCCAAAGTCGTAAGGCCGCTTGGTTTCCATAGTTCAGGATGGGATCCGGCTCGGTGCCATGTGACACCACGACGAAGGGTGCACCGAACAAGGCCTCGGCCTCGCCTTGCTTTGACCCGAATCGTGCAATCAGATCACGTCCCGTCCAGCGCCGAAAACTGTTAAGCAGATATTGAGACCACGCCAGCACCGACGGGTTGGTCCAGATGGGAGGTATGTCGTTTCTGACCATCTCCTGCAAGAGGGGAACAGAGGCGATCGCTTATTCCCGCAGGTAGCACGAAGGGACCAGGCGATGCAAGCGTGAACGACATCCCCCGGCTATTTCACGGGCATTTCCTCCCCTGGCACCCTATTCATCCTCTCTGTATAATGTCGCCTCCCGTGCGCGTTTTGACAGGAAGGCAGGAGGAAGGAATGGCCGGAACGACGTTGTTCGACAAGATTTGGGACGCCCATGTGGTCCGAGCCGAGCCAGATGGCACCACGTTGCTTTATATCGATCGACAGCTTGTCCACGAAGTAACGTCTCCCCAGGCCTTTGAAGGGTTGAAGCTGGCCGGCCGCCGCCCTCGACGCCCTGCCGCCACACTGGCGGTGCCGGATCATAACGTGCCGACCACCGATCGCACGCTGCCCATCACCGATCCGGTCAGTGCCAAACAGATCCTCACGCTCGAAGAAAACTGCCGCGAGTTTGGAATCACCCTGTTCGGCATGAACGACGTGCGCCAGGGGATCGTCCACGTGATCGGTCCGGAGCAAGGCTTCACCTTGCCCGGCATGACCATCGTCTGCGGCGACTCCCACACCTCAACCCACGGGGCATTCGGCGCGCTGGCGTTCGGTATCGGCACCAGTGAGGTGGAACATGTCTTGGCCACCCAGTGCCTCGTTCAAAAACGCCCCAAAACGATGGAAATCCGCGTTGAGGGAACTCTGTCTGACTATTGTTCCGCCAAAGACATCATCCTGGCCATCATCAGGAGAATCGGAACCGCCGGCGGAACGGGACATGTGATCGAATACACCGGATCGACCATCCGTGCCTTGAGCATGGAGGGTCGCATGACCCTGTGCAACATGTCGATCGAAGGGGGAGCCAGAGCCGGCATGGTCGCCCCAGACGACAAGACGATTACCTACCTCAAGGGACGGCCGCTCGCCCCGCAAGGCGCGCTTTTCGATCAAGCAGTCAAGGCGTGGGACCAGCTCAAGACGGACGCAGACGCCCGCTATGACGCGACGGTGGTCATGCGGGCTGAGGACATCGCTCCGCAGGTCAGTTGGGGAACGAGTCCCGGCATGGTCGTCGGAGTGGACGAAACGGTGCCGGATCCCCGAACGATCGCGGATGAAAACACGAGACGCGCGACGGAGCGGGCCCTGGAGTATATGGGGCTTACGCCCAACATGCCGGTGACGGACATCGCTATCGACCGGGTGTTCATTGGATCGTGTACCAACGCCCGGATTGAAGACCTGCGGCTTGCCGCGCGCTTTGTCAAAGGGAAAAAGGTCGCGACGAGGGTGCATGCGATGGTCGTTCCCGGCTCCGGTCTCGTCAAAGCGCAGGCGGAAGCGGAGGGGCTTGATCGGATCTTCCGCGAAGCAGGCTTTGAGTGGAGAGAAGCAGGCTGCAGCATGTGCTTGGCGATGAACGCCGACGTGCTTCAGCCTGGGGAACGGTGCGCATCCACCAGCAACAGAAATTTCGAAGGGCGCCAAGGCGCCGGTGGCCGAACCCATTTGGTCTCGCCCGCCATGGCGGTGGCCGCCGCCATTGAAGGACATTTCGTGGACATCAGACGGTGGGCATAGAGACCGGCCATGAGCACCAAACGGCCGGCTGAGCCGACGCGACGCAACACAACAAACCTCAAACCGAACACGCAAGGCTGGATACGATGCAGGCGTTCACCCGATTAACCGGTTTAGTGGCTCCGCTGGACCGAGTCAACGTTGATACGGACCAGATCATCCCGAAACAGTTTTTGAAGACAATCAAACGGACCGGCCTCCGAGAAGGGCTCTTTTTTGACTGGCGGAGAAAGCCTGACGGCTCGCCGGACCCCCACTTTTTCTTAAACCAAGCCCGCTATCAGGGAGCGACCATCCTGCTCACACGCGATAACTTCGGCTGTGGATCGTCGAGAGAACATGCGCCGTGGGCACTTCTTGATCAAGGATTCCGGTGCATCATCGCACCAAGCTTCGCCGACATTTTCTACAACAACTGTTTCCAAAACGGCATCCTGCCGGTCATACTGGACAACGAGGCGGTGTCGGTTCTCATGAAGGATGTTCTTGGCACGGAGGGATACCGGCTCACAGTGGATCTCGGCGCTCAGCAAGTGATGACACCGAACGGGACGGTCTATCGATTTGAGATCGACCCGTTCAGGAAAGACTGTCTGTACCGGGGGCTTGATTCTATCGGCCTCACGCTCCAGCACGAAGAGGCGATCGCAGCCTATGAACGTCGGCGAAAACAGGAAGCCCCCTGGTTATTTACCGACCTTCCTTAGCAGCCCTAGGAATGATCAGGATGGTCCTGGGTGGTCCGTTGGCAGAGTTTACGGAGCGGGCGGAGTCTCACTGAGCTTGGTGAGAGCGGTTCGTTTGCTGAGATGAAACGTGCCGCCTTTCTGTGCAGGGGCTGCGTCTTCTCCAATCCGATCATACCACCAGGTGCCGTCCCCCTCCGTGTAGTCGTCGGACAGAACGACCCTGAATCCTCCTTCTCGATCGTTTTCCTTTTGATACCACTTGCCGATCCACGTACGGCCGTTGAGCCGCAGAGTTTCGAACCGTCCGTCCTTATAAGGATAGGTTCCGTTTCCTCGCTCATCGAGCCGGAGCGTGACGACGGCGCCGTCTTCGTATTCCCATTCCCCCGCCAATACGGACTTGCCTTCAATCGGGGACTCGCCAGGGAGTGAACGTTGCCCCAACGGTTGGTTGACGCATGCCGTCGCCAGAAGAGCGACGGCAATGGCGGCGACGACACAAACGATCCGTCTCTTCATAGAGTCCCTCATACCATGCGCGCGCAAGAGAGGCAAGGACAGAGCCTTTTGTGTCGACTAGAATTTCACCCGCTTCAGGCGGCGACAGGCTTCCTCCAGCTCTTCATCGGTCTTGGCGTAACTAAATCGAACGAAGCGGGCGCCTTCGGTTCCGGAGAAAAATGCTTCCCCCGGCACTCCCGCCACACCGGTTGTTTCTAAGAGAGCCATCGCGCGGGCCTTCCCGCTCGAACCCGGCACGTTCGAGACGTCCGCCAGCACATAATAGGCGCCGTCTGGCATCGAGAACGTCAACCCAGCCTCGGCCAACGCCTCGCAGAACCGATCCCGCTTTCGCTGGTATGAGCGTGCAAGCTCGACATAGAAATGATCGGGCAGCTCGAGGATACCCACTGCGATCCCCATCTGGAGCGGGGCCGGAGCGCAGACGTACAGCAAATCGTTGACCGCACCGATAGCCTGGGCCCATGGTCGGGCCGCCACGCTGTAGCCGATGCGCCACCCCGTGACACTGAAGGTCTTCGAATAGCCGCCGACGGTGATCGTCCGATCGGCCATGCCCGGCAAAGCGGCCATACTCAAGTGAGACCGCCCGTCATAAAGAAAGTATTCGTAGATCTCATCCGAGAAGACGAAGAGATCGTACTGTTTCGCGATGGCCGCGACGGTTTCCAATTCGTCTCGCTTCCATACCTTTCCGGAGGGATTGCCCGGCGAATTGACCACGATCGCTTTCGTTTTCTCAGTGACTGCTCCCTCCAATTGATCAGCCGCGAAGGTCCATCCCGGAGCCTCCATCTTGACCGTGATCGGCACCGCTTCCACCGCCAGCAGCGCACTGAGGTGATATTGATAAAACGGCTCGAACACGATCACCTCATCGCCCGGCTCCAATAACGCCTCGCAGGCGCAGTGGAAGGCGCCGGTCGCTCCGGCACTGACGACGATCTCCGTGTCCGGGTCGGCCTGAATGTTGTTGTAGCGGGCCAGTTTCTCGGCCAGCGCCTGGCGCAATTCCACGAGTCCATCAAACCGCGTATAGACGTTCCGGCCGTCCTTGATCGCCCGCTGCGCGGCCTCAAGTACGAGGGAAGGCGCTGGCGTATCACAGACTCCCTGGGCCATGTTGATCCCCTTGACGCTCGCGCAGGCCTGCGTCATCGCTCGAATCTCGGACTGCGCAAGATCCGCCATTCTCCGACTCACCGCCCGTTTCATCCGTTTGTTCCCTCCAGTTCGACCCTTGTGATTCTCCGCCCCCACAGTGCCAGCCGTCACGGCTTTCCCCACAGAGACTCCAGCCGCTGCGCCCGTCCGCAGCCGAACTTGTAATACTTATAGCGGATGGGATTTTTCTTGTAATAGTCTTGGTGCTCTTCCTCCGCCTGGTAGAACGTGGAAGCCTTGACCACCTGAGTGACGATCGGCTGATCAAACCGCTTCGACCGTTCGAGCGCCGCTTTCGACTCCTCAGCCAGCCTTCGTTCTTCGTCCGTCCTGTAGAAAATGACGGACCGATATTGATTGCCATGGTCACAGAATTGCCCGTTGGGCGTCAGCGGATCCACATTCCGCCAGAACACGTCGAGCAACGTTTGATAAGTCACCTTGGCTGGATCATACGTCACCTCGACCGACTCGGCATGGCCGGTCTTTCCGGTGGAGACTTGAGCGTAGGTGGGATTGGCGACGCTCCCCCCCATGTAACCGGAGACCACGGACAGCACCCCCTCCACCGGTTCAAACGCTTCCTCCATGCACCAGAAGCAGCCCCCCGCGAAATAGGCCTTGGCCGGTTCGGCCGCCTGGACCGTCGTGCCGGACAGCACACTTGCCATCGCTCCGAACAGGCACAGCGTGATCCTCTGCCACCCCGTGCGTCGAATCGACATCATGACGTCACCCTCCTCTCCATCGGCGTTCTCCGTGGCCGGAATGGTCATCGTCCATTCTTACACGCCTGCACACATCCTACACGGGCCAAACGCGCAAGAGAACGACCCAACAAGACGAACGGCCAAGGCGAACGGCGCAGGGAACACCTGCTCGCCGGCGCGACACTTTCCAACCGGTCACACTGAAAGACCATCGTATCCATCGGGAGCGACAACCCGCGAGCGTCGATGGATTCTCTCGAGCCGCTTCATAATCAGAGCGATCGCTTCCTCGGGCGAATCAACGGCGGTTACCAACCGTTTGTCCAATTTGCGGAAGAACGCCACGTCCGCGGCGGACGCATCAACCAAAACAACGGGCCTTCCGGCCTTGACGGCCAACGCCACCTCCGACACCGTCCCGGATCCCGTTAGTCCGCAAACCACGACCACGTGGCTGGTCAAGACATTGATGTTGTTGCGGCCGCTGCCCATTTCCGTGATGATCGGCACATCGACGTAGCGCGACACTTTGTCCTTGGCCGTCGGCAAGATCCCGATGGTCAAACTGCCCCCGACCCTCTTGGCCCCCTCGCACGCGGCGTCCATCACGCCGACGTTTCGTCCGCCCGTCAGTACCGCCCACCCGCGCCTCGCGATCAATTCTCCCAGCAGCCTCGCATGATCCAAATCTTTTTTTCTGGCTTTCGCCGGCCCCATCACACCCACGATAAAATACATCGCCCCTCCTGCCCCTTTTCTTCACTTCCTGCTTCAAAACCGGGACCCGGTCAGTGTCACATCGGCATGGGTCCAAGCAGCCTTGAATCGACGCTCGACTTCCTCGGCTTCACGGATTTTCTCTTGGGCGCGGAGGCTCCTGAGCAGGCCGAAAAGCGCCCAGCCGTTATGAGGGTGCCTGGCCAGATCCGCTCGGTACTCTTCCTCCGCATCACCGTATCGACCGGCCGCCAGCAGCACATCTCCAAGATAGTGGCGAACGGGAATCGGCCAGTAGGGCGGTTCCATGTAGGGCAAATCCTCTTCCATTTTCACGGCATCCCTAAGCGATGCGATCGCCTCGTCGTATCGCCCACGGTAGGCCGTGATCACTCCGGCCAGAAGACGCTCGGCGATTTTCATCATGGTCCGTTCTATTTTCCCTTCGTCCGTGCGGGGGCGCCCGATCTGTTTCGTCGAGGCGGCCAACACCGCCAGTTCCGCCTCCGCCTCTGGTAAGCGGCCGGTGGCAGTCAAGGCCAAGCCCCTACCCAATCGCCAGATTGCATGGTGAAGACGCAGACTCGCGCGAGGCGCAGGTTCTCGCAGCAGATCGCTCCATTGGCCGAATCGAATCAGAGACCAGATGAGGGTCGGAAGGTACCCTTCCTTCCACTTGTCTTTTTGCGCCTTGTACTCGGTCACCATCGAGGTCAACTGGCGCGCGACCTTCAACGACTCCGTCTTCCGCCCCTCCATCGCCAACGAGGCCCACAAGAAATGGAGATTGTGCGCGTAGTACGCATCGGCGTACTCGCCGGTGAGAGCTCGGCGGGTCAGATAGTCTCGATCGACAAGAACCGCATGTGCATTGCGTTCCGCGGCTTCATGATATCGACCGAGGCGCATGTAAATGTGGGACGGCATGTGGACCAAGTGACCGGCGCCCGGCGCCAGGCCCGACAGCCGATCCGCGCAGGCCAGCGCCCGCTCCGGCGTCGGCGAGGCTTCAACGGCATGAATGTAATAGTGACAGGCGCCGGGATGATCGGGGAATCGCGCGAGGACGGACTCCAACGTCGCGACGATTTCTTCCGTTCCCGGCTTCGGCTTTCCGGTTGGTGTCCATAAATCCCAGGGTCGGAGATCCATCAAGGCCTCCGCGAAGAGAACGCCGGCGTCCGCGTCATCAGGAAAGTCCCGCCATAACGCCCTCATCGCGTCGGCATAGGCCTTGTCAAGCGCCTTTCTTGGCTCCCCTTTTGAACCGTACCGTTTGCCGAGCGCCTCGATGTAGCGCCGTTCGGCCTCGCTCGCGCGAGCACTGTTGGCGCGAGCTTTGCGAAGCGCTTCCACGGCTTTGCGCTCCCCCTCCTTCGTGACCGGCGCGTTGATGTTCGGTCCCAGCGCCAGCGCGATTCCCCAATAGGGCATGGCGGCTGAAGGATCGAGCCTGGCGGCTTCTTCAAACGCCAGCACGGCTTCTTCGTGATTAAAGGCATACACCAGCCGGAGGCCTTGATCGAAATATCGTTGGGCCTGCTCGGACGTCGTCGTCACAGGGTGGTGCAGCGTGCCGAGGTTGTCACAGAGTGAGATGGCGGGACATGCCTCTCCACCAGAAGCACCGAAGACCGAGCCCTGCCCGGATGCCACCCAGATGGCCGCCGCCAACATGCTCGCTCTCAGGACTCGACTGTGGCTTCGATCATGGATCATAGGGACGGAGAGCGACGGGCAAAACTCGAGAGCAGCCGACCGGACGCCATCATGCGATCGGGTATTAGACGTTCAGCGGCAACCGCATCGGATCATTTTGGGTCATCGTCGCCTTCTCAACCCCGGCAGGCTTTTGACGGCCAAGTCTGTTCGGACGGGCGACCGCGGAAGATCGTCCGGTCTGAGTCAACGAGACAGATCCGTGAGCCACTTCCTGTGCAAGCCGCTCGATCAGACGTTGTTGTGAGAGCACGAGAGATTTTAATTCTTGCATCTGAGCAACCAGACGGACGATGTCCTGCTGCTGCTGGAGAAGATAGCTCCTCAACTCGGCCACTTCCTCCGGTTGAACCGCCGACGATCCGGCAGTCGAATGGACGGGGTCCGCTTCCGATTCGTCAGGCGTCAGCGTTACCGCGAACCGTGACGGTTTCGGCATTCCCTTTTGGTCTGCTCCTCCCTCGATCGGTTCACGTGCCTCCGCCCCGATCTCATTCGGCCCCTCGCCGGGCGCCCCTTGAAAAGCCGAGCCGGACTCTTGCTTACCCGCCGATGGTCTCAGACTCGTGACGGACGCCAATCGCTCCGCAACCGAGCGGGCAAAGGATGCTGCCGCTTCGCCAAATTTCCCGCCTACCGGTCGCTTGACCGACCGGACAGCATCCAGTTGCTCAGGCGATGGGATGCGGCGAATGACTTGGATCGGCTCATCATTGAATCGGCGAGACATCCGTCCGGCTCCAGACTGTTCGAAACTCATCCGCCTCTCCCCATCGATTGACCATACCGGTGTGGAGATGACTCAGGTGCTGTCTCTACTCCTGCGTGACAGCAGAGTCAATGGCTTTCTCTCGGACCTATCGCCCCAGGCCGCTTTTCCCCTTCCCTCAAAACCTGGTGACGCTCGAAAAATGAAAGCGAGGCAAGGCCATCGCCGGCGCCAACATTTTCCCCGCTTCCGGCGTCACCGCCTCCGCAGGAACCGTCGCGATGCCGACGTCCTGAAAGACACGGAGGGGACTGTCATGGAAGCGGAAATTCTTCACCGGACAGACGATGTGGCCGTTCTCCACGAGGAACGTCCCGTCGCGCGTCATCCCAGTCAAGGTCAGATCGCGAAGATTGACGGAGCGGATGTACCAAAAATTCGTGACGAGAATGGCTCGATCGATCTGTTTCAGCAGCTCTTGCACGCTCCCGAACGAAGCTCCCTTAACGGAGAAGATCGGCGATTCCAACGTTGGGATGCTCTTGACTCCCCGCGCGCGCGCTGTAAATCGATCGTATGCGAGTTGTTTCAAACACCCTCCCTCGATCCACTGTGAAGGTTCGCTCGGCAGTCCCTCAGCGGTAAACCCCACACCGAACAGATCGGGATGGTCCGGCACGTTGCTCAGAGCCACTCGCTTGTCCACGATTTGTTTTCCCAATTGTCCTGCAACCGGACTGGTTCCTTTGTCGTACGACTTGGCGTCGAGGGCCCAGATCAGCCAGGACCAAAGCCCAGCCACGGCGGCCGGTTCGAGCACCACGGGATAGTCCCCCGGAGGAAGGTCCTTCGCCTCGCGGCTCCGCTTGGCCTTGTCGATCGCCGCCAGGGTCCGTTCTTGAATTTTCAGATGATCGATCGAACGGTGGGCGGCGGCACTCCACCCCGTCCCGTCATCAGCCTGAACCGTCAGACTGAACTGCGCCTCGGTCCTCGTCTCGCAGCCGAATAGACCGTTGTTCGCTGCCACACCAACAGAGGCCACCGACGACGACACAATCCCCGCCGCCATGAGATTTTCCATCCGGCAGAGGCCCATGGCCTCGTTCGCGTATTCGTGGCGGCGCACCGGTCCGTTGGTGATCGTTTCCTCTCTCGCCGTCTCCCGGACAGGAAACGGACGGGGGTCCGGTGGCGGAAGATACTCCGGATCTTCGGGTGCCGCTCTGGCTATCCGCTCGGCCCGCGCCACCATGCCTTGAACGGCGCCGGCCGTAAAATCCGTCGTCGAAGCGGTGCCGTGTCGCCGGCCGAACGAGACGGTCACCGTCAGGAGACCGCGCCTCGTATCGACGTTTTGAATGACGCGGTTGTCAGCAAATCTCGTGGTGCCGGCTCGTTCGTCATGGAGCGTCACCACGGTATGGTCGCCCGATGAGCGGGCGAAGATCACATCGGCCAGAAAGCGAAATTCATCCCGGCTCGTCATCTTCGGCCACGGGTTCGAGGCGAACAGGCTCACGATCCCCCTTCCCCTCTGATCACCTGAACCTTTCGAAACAAGGCCGGCGACGCGGCATGGGTCATCCAGCCGGACTGGACCGGCTGTCCCTTGCCGCAGGTGATGAATCCATGTCGGCGTCGAAAGGACCGGTCCGCCACGCCCTCGCAACTGTTCCAAAATTCAGGAGTGATGCCGTGATAGATCACGTCGCGCAGCATGTGGGTCCGCCGACCGTTTTCGATCAACCAGAAAGCGTCGCCGCCGAATTGAAAATTGTACCGGCGTTGATCGATGCTGTACGATCCGTGGCCTTCGATGTAAATCCCGCGCTTGACGTCCGCAATCAGTTGATCGAGCGTCTGTTCGCCCGGCTCAAGGCCGATGTTGGCGATACGCACGATCGGCACACCGCCCCATCCATCCGCTCGGTTCGACCCGCGCGATCGCGTTTCGCCGATTTTTCGTGCCACTTCCCGGTTCGTGCAATAGCCGACGAAGACACCGTCACGGACGATGTCCCACTTCTGGCATTCGACTCCATCATCGTCGTAGCCCGTCGCGGCCAACGTCCCAGGCTCCGTGTTGTCCGCCACCAGCGTGACGGGCGGGGAGCCGAATCGAAACGCGCCTCGTTTCTCAGGCGTCAGAAAACTCGTCCCCGCGTAGTTGGCCTCGTACCCGAGGGCGCGATCAAGCTCGCTGGGATGACCGCACGATTCATGGATGGTCAGCGACAAATGTTCCGGATCAAGGACCAAGTCATAGACGCCGTCCTCGACAGCCGGCGCGCGAACCTTTTCGACGGCTTCGCGTGCCACGCGAATTGCCTCTTCCGGCCAACGGATCTCTTCAATCAATTCATAGCCATGTCGGAGATACGGCAGGTTGAACGAGCGAGTGGCGAACCGCCCATCGAACAACGCCGTGGCGCTGATGGAGCCGTTGACGGCCAACAGGTCGAAATCGAGCACCGTGCCTTCCGTGGATTGGAACCGTTTGCGATCCCGGCACCACCAGATTTCGGCCGTGCTTCGAACAATGTCCGGCTCGTTGTGCAGCACTTCCATCGCTTCCAGAAGCAGGCGGGTCTTTTTTTCGAGCGGGACGGCGTGCGGATCACTCCGGAAAGGAGTTGCAACCCGATCACGATGGACCGGTTCCTCGGCCAATTGCACCTTCTCGGTGGCGATCGATGCCGAGTATTTGGCAAGCTCAACGGCGAGGTCCGCCACGCGCGGGACGTCCTCCAAAGACAGGACCGAACTGGCCGCGAATCCCCAGGCACCATGGTACAGGACACGAACGCCGAACCCGTTGTCTTCGTCATCGCAAACTGATGCGATGCGGCGATCTTCACCCTTGATCCGTTCGGTGAGGCGATGCTGAATGCGGATGTCGCCGTATTCCGCACCGGATCGACGAACGCGGGCCAGAGCCAACTCGGCAAATTCATCCCAGGTTGGAGAACCCATCGTGATGCCCCTGCGCTGAACCAACGGAATAGATCAGTATACCAGGTGGGGAACGCACAGGGATGAGGAACCCCTGGTCACAACGAATCATCCGCTCTCTGCCGAAGCGTCGTACGCCCGCTCCGGCGGAAACGGAACCGGCTCTAGATGCTCGTCCCCGTGCGGGTGGCTTCCACGAACTGCTCGCTGGACTCATCCAATGCCCGCCCTTTGCGGCCTTTGGCGGGAAGAATAAACAACTGCCTGGCATCGATGGTCTTGGCTTCTTGTGGAGCCGAGGGAAGCTTCATTTCGTACGTGACGGGGCGTTGGTGGTCGGCGATCTGGAGCTTGGGATTGTAGACGCTGTTGAACTTCCAGAGCATCTTGACGAAATTGGTTTGCCCGCGCAGGAGATGTCCCGCCGCAATCTTGGCTGTACCCTTGAGAGCGGCCCAGCCCAAATGCTTTTTATTTAAGACCTGCTGCGTCTTGACCAGTTCTTCATAGAACTCGGGCAACGGGAGTTTGGTCGGCAACACGGCATGTTGAATATCGAACAGGCGATAATCTCTCGTTTGGAACTTGCGCGATTCGGTGTGCCAACTTTCGGTGCCGGGGTAGGGCGTGTTCACACTGATGTTTACGATTTCCGGAATCTCCAGACACCACTGCCGGATGACCTCAAACCGCCGGCGATCCCAATCCGGATCGGCAATAATGTTGATGGCCACGGTGATGCCCAGGGAGCGAGCAAATTCTAGAGCTTCAAAATTCTTCCCCAGAGAGATCCGCTTGCGATGCATCTTGAGGCCCTCTTCATCAATCGCCTCGACACCCAAAAACATGTATTGGAGGCCGATCGTCTTCCAGAATTGGAAGACTTCCTTGTTCCGCAGCAATACGTCGCCGCGCGTTTCCATATAGTACTGTTTCTTGATGCCACGTCGCGCGATCGCCTCGCCAATTTCCAACCCCTGTTTCGCTTGAATGAAAGCGACGTCATCCACCAAAAAGATGCCGGGCTCTTGCACCTGCTCCAATTCCTCAACAGCCTTCTCAGTACTGACCATGCGATAGCTCCGGCCATAAAACGTCCAGGCGCTGCAGAAGGAACAGTCCCACGGACAGCCTCGCGCGAACTCGATGGACGCGCAGGGGTCCAACACCCCGATAAAATACTTGCGCCGGTTTCTGAGCAAATCCCTCGCCGGCCGCACATCATCGAGACTTTCGACAAACTGCGCGGGCGGCCCTTCCCCGTCGAGGGTGACGACGCCGGGAACCTTCGTGATCGCCTTCCGATCGTTCGCCACGGCTTCCAGCAGCTTGGGGGTCGAGGCTTCCCCTTCGCCTTTGAGCACGCAATCAAGCGCCCCGTTGGCGTGCTCCAAAAATTCTCGGGCCACAAACGAAGCACTGTGTCCACCGACGAAGACGAACGCGTTCGGCAGAATGGTCTTCGTCAACTTCGCCAGGTCTACCACCTCGGGTACGTTCGCCAGGTAATTGCATCCAAACGCTACGACATCCGGCTTCCAGGAACGGATGAGGGCCTCATAATCTTTCCACGTATCGGCTTGCAGATCGATCAATCGGACGTCGTGACCGGCCTGCCGGACCGCCTGGGCGACCATTTCGAGGCCGAGCGGCTCCAACCGGAGATAGATCTTCGTGTACATCAGCGGACCGGGATGCACCGCGAGGAACTTCATACCCTCAACCCTCCCTCCTCGTCGTCTGGTTTGCGTCTTGAAGCCACTACCGCCGGGGATACCGGAGGTGGATGGACACCGACCCGGCTTCCATCCTTCTGGTGAAAGACCTGATGCGGCGGTGCATTCTGACAGAACAATTGGGGAGGTTCAAGCCTGCGAGGGCAAAGGAGAGGTGCACGAGCAATGAGAAGAAATGGAGACAGTGATGTGGTCCGCGGTCTTGGCCCCTTCATGTAGGCCGATGACGTCACGACCGGCGCTGCCGCCACCGGCACGATCCGATGCACCTCCCGCTCAATCTGTAGCAACCCGTAGCAACACCCTGTTCGGTAACGAGGCTGAGCGAAGCGTCATCGGCTTGACGCGGGTCTAACGACGACCTTGTTCCCAGGCGCGAAAGGCCGCAAGGTCTTGAGCCAGACTTTGCAGCAAAAGCGCCAGCACGGCCAGATCGTCGATCACGCCGATGCCGGGGATGAAATCCGGCACGAGATCCACAGGACTCAGCACATAGAGGAGAACGCCCGCCATGCTTATGAGGGTGCGAGCGGACAGGCCGGGGTAACTGCCGTTTTTCCAGGCCCTGAGGAGGCGGATGAGCAGCGGAAGGTCGTACCACAGACGGCCGATCATCCGCAGCATCGCGAACAATCTGGTGGAGATCCCCATCCTCTGCCTCCCGGATGGCGGGTTGAAAGATTGTTGACGAGGCGTTCCGTCACCGCATCGACTAGCCTATCAAAGGCGACGGCGTTTGAAAAGCGGCCAAGGCGGACGGTCGGGCCTATGCAGGGGGCAAGAGATGACACGGATCGTACGCTGAAGCCGCCTCATTCTTCCGACATCCGATCGACCACACGATCCCATTCCTTAATGGCCGGCTTGACGTGGTGCTCAAGATGCGTCAGCGCCCCGTAGAGACGGCCTTCGTACTCGTCTCGCTTGGGATCGGTGTGAGACAACGATTTCAGGATTGCCACAAGGCCCAAAACCTCTTCGGACGCCTCCACGATTTCATCAATATGATTATCCAAACAGAGGGCTCGAAGGCATCAGGCTCGACGGTTTTTCAGCGAGCACGGCCGACCTTCTTTTTTTCATCATGGCGCGTTCCTTTCTTCAACCGCCGCTCAAGATTCGACACGGTTCGCTCCCCTGCCCTAATCTCGACTTCCCAGTGCCTGATCAGGCTCCGATCAGGATGTGCCCTCTGTCGCTCAAGAGCAATCTTGATCTGGTGATCTGTAATCCGCCCTTTCAGGCTTTCGAGACGGATTCGCCGCTTCTTATTACGCCCTATCCCACCCCAAGCGCCCTACGACCACCACCGTACCGCCAACTGCAAGAAGCTGTCAATGAATCGGGCGGCATGTTCGTGCATTGGAAGGGAGCATCTTTCCGCGAATACCGACCCGGTTTTCTGTTACGCTCCTCTCCCATGTTCTCACCCCTCTTGCTGTTTCTCCTTCTCTTTGTGACCGGCGTGGCGCTGCGTCTGTTCGGCCTGTTGGAGAAACGCCACGCGGAGCGGCTGGGAACGTTCGTCTTTTCCGTGACCTTGCCAGCCACGATTGTCGTCTCGTTGGACCAGGTGACGTTCTCTCCCGCAGCCTGGAAACTCCCGCTTGCCGCCTGGCTCGTGACGGTGCCGCTCGCGTCCATCGCCTGGCTCCTGGCCCGTTTCCTGAAGCTGGAACGACCGGTGCGCGGAGGCTTTGCCTTGGCGGTCGGCTCGATCAATTCGGTCTACTTCGCGTTCCCTGTCATGTTGGCCACCTTCGGCGAAGAAGGCCTGGCGCAGGCGATCCTGTTCGATCTCGGCCAAACGACGCTCACGCTCACGGTGCTCTATCCGATGGCGCTCCGGCACGGAAGCGGCGGCGCCTCATCAACGGACATGTTGACACGCCTTGCCGCCTCTCCACCGCTGTGGGCGTTGGCGGCGATTGTGTCCATGAAAATGAGCGGGCTCCATCTGCCGGATGGGCTCCGGTCGATCCTGACGCCCATTCACTGGCTGACGATTCCGCTGGCGAGCCTGGTGCTCGGCCTCTCGATCAGCATCCACGCCCTGAGAAAGACCTGGCCGCTCACAAGCCTGGGCGTGGCCTTGCGCATGGGCGGGGGACTGTTGCTCGGTTGGGCGGTCGCCGCTCTGCTCGGGCTGACCGGATTGGAGCGGGCGTCGGTGTTGCTGATCGCCGGGATGCCCTCGGCGGTGATGGCGGTGATCTATGCCGCCGAAGCCACGCTCGACGAAGACCTCGTCGCCTCGATCGTGGCCTTGTCGATCTGCTTCGGGGTGGCCCTGCTGCCCTGGCTTCCGAATCTCGCTCGGATGCTCATGGGTTCGACTTAACGACCGGCTCCAACAGCGGCCGGGGCAGCCTGTTCCCCCATGGTCTTTTCATCCCCGCTCGCCTACCATTATGTCTATGTTGCCGCCCGATCGCACCGTACGCCAGCGCATCATTGAACTGCTGGCCGATACCCGCATGTCATCCTATCAACTCGCCCAGCGGCTCGGTATCGCGGAACGCCAGGTCGAAGAGCATCTGCCCCATATCATCAAGAGCCTGGCGCGGAACCGCATGCGGCGATTCGTCCTGGAACCAGCAACGTGCTTCGATTGCGGATTCGTGTTTCGAGGCCGCAAAAAACTGACCAGGCCGGGCCGCTGCCCCGTCTGCCGCAGTGAGGGCATTTCGGCTCCACGTTATGGAATCGACTCGGTCAAAGAACGGGCAGAACGTCTGGACAGTCACACGGCAAGTGAGTAGGATACGCCCCGGAAGGAGCGGTCATGGCTATGAGAACGATTTCCTTGATCGTCTGTGCCTTCGGTCTTCTGCTGCTCATGGGCTGTCCCGGGAACGACGCCAAGGTCCTGTTCGAAAACGCGGCGTACGAGGAAAGTCACATGAACTATGATAACGCCAAGAAGATCTATGAGGAGATCATCGCCCGTTATCCCGAGAGCAAAGAAGCCGATATTGCACGGGCTCGATTGGCGGAGCTGAATTCCCAAAAGACTGAGTGACTCACGGCTTTTTGGGCGCGCCGGGAACAAACGCATTGGTGGTGAGGCGATAGGTCCGATACTCCTCCCCGATTTTTTCCAGGGCGTCGGTCTCGTTGGGGGGAATGCCGGTCACCTTGAAGATGAGCCAGCCCATCAGGACCGGACCGAGCAAGGTAAAGGCCCATCCCGAGGCTCCTAACGTCATGACGACGTAGGACCACCAGTGCAGCCAATCAAAAAAATAGTTGGGATGGCGCGAGTAGCGCCAGAGCCCATCGCGGCAGACACGCCCCCGGTTCGCAGGATCGGCTTGAAATCGGGCCAACTGCCGGTCGGCCCGCGCCTCGCCAGCCACCGCCACCCCCCAGATCAACAAGCCGATCAGTTCGACCACCGACGTGGGAGGACGGGGATTCCAGAGAACCACCAGAAATGGGATGGAAAACACCGCCACCGCCACCGCGTACATCTGAAAGTACAGAAACATGTTAAACCGCTCCGACGATCCCCATGACTTTCGGAGCCGTTGATAGCGGGTGTCCTCTTCTTTTCCGATCACGCGATTGACCAGCAAATAGTGGCCCAATCGTCCGGCATACAGGACGACCAGCATCATCGTCAGCACCGTCCGTTCTATGCCGCCGATGGTCTGGACAGTGTAGCCCGCGACGACCGAGATCAGTCCCAGACAAAACCCGACTTCCGCAATTGCGGCGTTTTTGATGCGCCGTTGCACGAACCAGAGGATCACCATGACGACCATCATGGCGAAGTACCCCTCCAGCACGAGCGGGAGCGGATTCGATTCGATCATCGCCTTGTCTGCGTCCATCTGTCCCTCGCTTCGCCGTCACCGTCCATGGATCTTCCTCGACACCGGCGGCTCCCCTTGATGCCACAGCCCGCACGGACACCTCCGGTAGTCTTGCGTTCGCCTTAAGCCAGCCGGCAAGTTCACGGATCAGGCTTCTCTGACCAAAACGGAGGGCGATTCTACGATGTTGGCCTGTCAGAGGGAAAGGTCCTTGTCACGGCAAGATCCCTTTCGTCAGGAGGTAGGCAGGGTGAGGGGACGGACCAGCAGAAGGAGATTGATGCCAAACGCCACGATGCGCGGAGTGGTTCGCAACTAGGCCGCTCGTTGCATGTCTCGCTCCTCACGCAACCAACTGTTTAACACGGAAGCCAGGATCTGAGCTGTCACAGGCTTGCTGATGAAATCGTCCATGCCGGCGTTGAGACAGTTGTCACGATCTTCCGCCATCGCATTGGCGGTCATGGCGATGATCGGGGTATGACGATCAGGTCCCTCCCGTTCGCGAATGAGTTTCGTCGCCTCGAACCCGTCCATCTCCGGCATCTGACAGTCCATGAACACGAGTGCGTAGCGAATCCGTTCGAGCGCAGCGACCGCCTCCTTGCCGTTGCCCGCCACGTCCACGCGACAACCCAGCTTTTCCAGCATCTTGACCGCCACCTTTTGGTTGACGGGGTTGTCCTCCACCAACAACACATGTCCTCGCAACGAGGCGCGGGCTTCGGTGACGATATGGGTCGTCACAAGAGGAGCCGGCGATCCGTCGGTTTGGGAATCGCGGAAGCCGGCCCCGGCCAGCACGAGCACGAGACAGTCGATCAGTTGCGACTGGCGAATCGGCTTCGTCAGGTAAGCGGAAAAGCCGGCCTCCTGCGCCATCTTCGCATCCCCCCGACGTCCCATCGACGTGAGGAGCACCAACCGTGTCGAGCTGATCCGCTCATCGGCTTTGATCGATCGCGCCAGTTGCAATCCATCCATCTCCGGCATGTGCATATCGACAATGGCTAGATCAAAGGGCTCACCCCGCTCGGCAGCTTGACGCAAACACTCCAGCGCCTCTTCTCCCCGTTCGGCACTCGCGGAAACATAGCCACACGAACCCAATTGTTGTTCCAGGATTTTCCGATTCACAGCGTGATCATCCACGATCAAAATCCGCCGACCGCCAGAAGGCCGTGCTGCGAACTCAACGGGCCGATAATTATCGCCGGCTTGGACTTGGAAACGCGCGGTGAACCAGAAGGTACTGCCCACTCCATAGGTACTCTTGACTCCGATCTGTCCCCCCATCAGTTCTGCCAATTTTTTACAAATGGCGAGGCCGAGGCCCGTCCCGCCATACTGCCTCGTGGTTGATCCGTCAGCTTGCGTAAACGGCTGGAAGAGCTTTTGCTGCTGCGCGGGCGTGAGGCCGATGCCGGTATCCGTCACCTCGAACCGCAACAGCACACTGTCACCGTTTCCTCTCGACTCCTCATCCGCCACCCCCACCGTGACGAGTACCTCCCCTCGCTCTGTGAATTTGATGGAGTTCCCAAGCAGATTGAGCAGAATCTGACGGAGGCGGCCGGGATCGCCTCTCAACCATGCCGGTACTGACGCCTGAATTAGACACCCCAGTTCCAGTCCCTTGGCATAAGCCCGTTCCGCCACTAACGCGACCGTCTCTTCCACGGTCGTGCGGAGATCGAAGTCTAGACATTCCAGCTCCATTTTCCCCACATCGACCTTGGAAAAATCCAGAATATCGTTGATGATGTCCAACAGATGCTCGCCGCAGCGGCGGATCGTCTCGGCATATTCCCGTTGCTCGCTGGACAACGGCGTGTCCAGCAGCAGGCTCGTCATCCCGATCACACCGTTCATGGGGGTGCGAATTTCATGGCTCATCGTCGCCAGAAACTCGGCCTTGGCTCTGGCCGCATCGAGCGCCCGATCCCGCGCTTCGGCCAGTTCCTTGTTTTTTTGCTCCAGTTCTCTCGCCGCTTGGGCCAGCTCGGCCTCGGCCAATTTACGCTCCGTGATATTGGTGAGCGTTCCCATCATTCGGAGCGGCCGGCCCAACTCATCCCGCTGAACGATCTTTCCGCGCATGGCAAACCATTTCCACTCTCCCGATCGGTGACGCACACGGTGCTCCACAATAAAGTGCTCGGCTCTCCCCTCCAGATGGTCGGTCAGAGCCCGCTCAACCCACGGTCGATCGTCAGGATGAACTCGGCTTTTCCAATCGTTGATGTTGTTGAGTGGGATCTCATGCCCTTCAAGGCCCAACAACTTGATCCAACTGGGGCTGTAGTGGGCTTGGAGCGTCTGGAGATTCCAATCGTACAGGCCGTCTGTGGAGACCTCGAGTGTGAGCTGAAGACGGGATTCACTGTCTCGCAATCGGTTCTCCGCAACTTTTCGAGCCGAAATGTCCCGGATGAAGCCCGTAAATTTGCGAGAACCATTGATCACCATTTCGCCCACAGAGAGGTCAATGGGAAAGAGGGATCCGTCCTTCCGCTTCGCAACCGTCTCGCGCCCGATCCCGATGATCTTTTTAACGCCGGTGGTCAGATAGTTGCGGAGATACCCGTCATGTTCTCGGTCATAAGGAGCGGGCATCAACATGCTGACGTTTCGGCCGATCAATTCCTCCGGCTGGTATCCGAATAACTTAGAGACCGCCGAATTCACAAGTTCGATCACCCCCTGTTCGTTAATCACCACAATCCCTTCCACAGCCGTTTCAATGATCGAACGCAGTTGAACTTCCTTCTCCTCCAGCTCGGCGGTGCGCATGTGGACTTGGTGTTCGAGCCCGGCCATCACCACGTGCACCACCCTCGCCTGCTCTTGGACCTCCCGCACAATGTCGCCGATCACTTGTTCCAATCGACTCAAATCAGAAAGGTCGCCGGCCAGGATTGACCTCATGGCCTCTCCCGGGGTTGATGGATGCTGGATCGATTGCCCCTGCTTCGCAAACAAGCTCCGCAACTCCTGCATCGAGAGAGCAATAGTGCGCCAACGGGTTACGATTCCCCCCAAGAGGATTCTCCCCAGCGCCATGGCTGCCACGAGCATCCCTAGAGCCAATAGCCACACCGGCCACCTGATAGCAGCCTGTGCATCGTCCACCGATCGGAGAGAATAGATGACCCTGACAAAAGCGGTCGAACGGTTTAGCCCAGGAACTGGTTCGACCACCAGGAGCAACGGTTCACCTTGCGCTGATCGACGTTCATAGACTCTTGCCTCACCAACCAGTTCGGCTCCGTCATCGTGGTGATCACCCAGTCGATCACCTAGATCACCCAGCGCCATCCCGACACGGGCGGACGAGGAGGAGGCGACAACGACGCCGTTTTCATCAACAACGTCCAGCGCGCGCAGATCGGCATCGCGGCTCTGTTGGGCAAGGTAGTCCAGAATCGCGGTGGGAGAATCGACTGTCGCCGTGAGGGCAGCGATGCCTCTTGCGAGTATTTGCGCACGGGCTAGGACGGCTTCCCGTGCTACTTCCTCCTGCGTGAACAACAGCGCCGCCGCCGTCACCGCGGTCATCGAACCGACGATGAGGAACAGGCCGGCGATCAATCGAACATGGAGGTTGGCAGACAGGGTCTTGAGGAGGGCCAAACGCCTTGCACTCCATGATTGGGCGATTCCGCGAGGGATCATAAAAACGTTGAGAACGGTGAAACCCTTGCGTCACACAAGGTGGACTGCTTGAGACCGAAAGCCTAACTCCTTCTTATCCAGGAGAGCCTGTTCGCTGACAAGGGGTTCTCTTGTGATGTATCGGCCGATCACGGCTGATCTTGAGCACAACAAGAGGATCGTGAAAGGCTTGGCCCCCTCCAGTCATGAGCGTCATCACCGCGGCCGTCCGGGGAGAGCAGGGGGGAATTCTCAGCCACGGATGGCCGCCGTGATCTGGTCGTCGCCGAGTGGTAGATCAAGCAGGACCCTCGTCCCCTTGCCGTGACCGGTGCGGATCGTGACTTGTCCGCCGATCCTCTCAGCGCGAGAGATCATGGACAAGAGGCCGAGCGAGTCGCCGCCGGCCGACTTGCCATTGAATGTAAAGCCGACCCCGTCATCGCCGACTTCGAGACAAAGGCCCGATCGCCGAGGCCTCAGGATCACCCAGCGACGCCTCGCATGACTGTGGCGAAGACTATTGCTGAGCGCCTCCTTTACGATGTACAGCACCTGGGCCATCTGTTCGGCAGATAGGACGATCTGTTTCGCCTGAACGAGACGCCGCTCAATTTCACCAGTATCGAGCGACTCCAAGCCGGCAATCAGTTCTTCAAGGGCCTCTCCCAAATCGGTATGCTTCTTCACCGACTCCTTTCCATTTCTGACAAATTCGATAAACTCCCGCACATTCTTGATGATGCCATCAATTTGACCCACCACCTTCTCCAGAGACGCTACCATGGGAGGCGCGAGAGAGCCGACATCTCGTCTTGCGATTTGGAGCTGTAAGCCCACCGCGTAGAGGGACTGCAGGATGCCGTCGTGCAAATCCAGGCAGAACTGCTCCCGTTGCCGATACGACCGGCGGAGCAGCTCTTCCGCCTGTATCCGCAAGAGCGCGGCGACCACGTGATCGGCGATGACCTGGGCGAGTCGGATATTTTCTTCGGGCCATGCAAGGGGCGCAGGGGCATAGAGCATCATCTTCCCGAGTATCCGTCCTTCGTCTGAACATGAGAGGGGGATGAAAGCCAGAGCCCCGATTCCTTCCTGACGGAACAGCTCCTGATAGGACGTGAGAGTCGGCTCAGCCTGCACATCCGACACAAGAACGGGAGTCGCACGAACAGTATGGGGATGCCAGGGACCATGCCCGTGCCCTTCTATTGCCCGCCGGTAGGATTCCGACAAGCCGCGCCATGCCTTAAATCTCATGACTCCATCGGAGTCGAACAGGAGGATGGCACAGCGATCCACACCGAGAATCATACTCATCATATCTATGGCCGCGTCATAGATATCCTTGCGCTCCGTGCACCTATGAACCCTCATCACCATTTCGTGGAGTTTCACGAGTCGCTCCACCCGCCTGTGCAAGTCGGCCGTCCGTTGGGCAACGTGGCCTTCCAATGTATGGGCATATTGCGACAGTACCGCCGCGCAGGCGCGATGGATGGTCTGGATCACCTCCTGTTCCCCGTCTTTCTTCTCGACATAGGCAAAGATGCCGAGATGCAGCAATGCCTTGGCCAACTCATGGAAATCGCCATCGCTATGGACAATCAGGCAGAGTTGGTGTTGTGTGGCCCGGACCTCCTCGAGAAACCGGACCCCATCCCGATCCGGCAAATGCAGCTCCGTGACGACGATCCCGATCCCTTCTCGCCCCAGCACCGCCAGCGCCTCGGCAGCGCTCGAGGCGCCGATCGCTTCGATCCCTTCGACCGCCAGCCGGTCCAACAGCTTCCGTAGAAGATCCTGATCGCTCTCCACCACCAACACTGAAGCCACCCGTCTCTCCTCACAGTCCTTTGGCATCCACATCACGGTCCTCCCTCAGTCGGTCCTACCGATGGACAATCTCATCTCCCGAATGTTCTGCCAGTACCTATCCCGCCACTGTGACGGATGTGAAACGAACGTGGGCGATGCCTTCACCTCCTTCCCGGATTTTTGGGGGACATTCCCCCGTTGTCTGCAAAAGAGACGTCACGTAGGCAAGCGAACCAACCCTCACCAGACGGCTCGTTTCTGCCGTCCGGCCTTATAAAACGCCAGATGGTTTCTGTTCAAGACGTATCAGTAAGAAGTAACCTCGAAGGCGTTACCCAGGGAGTGTCACGATCGCCCGACGGCCGGCGCAGCCGGCTCCCTCACCAGCCAGGAACAAGCCGCTTCATCGGTGGGGAGCACGGGCGTGGGACTCACGCCGGCCTCTCAGTTTCGGGTGAGTTTTCGATAGCGAATGCGGTGCGGTCGGTCGGCCTCTTTGCCGAGCCGTTTTTTGCGGTCGGCCTCATAGTCGCTGTAGTTGCCTTCGAACCAGACAACCCTGCTGTCGCCCTCAAAGGCTAGGATATGGGTGGCGATGCGGTCCAAGAACCAACGGTCGTGGCTGCTCACGACCGCACAGCCGGCAAAGTGCTCCAGCCCTTCCTCCAGCGCACGGAGCGTGTTGACATCCAGATCATTCGTCGGCTCGTCGAGGATGATGAGGTTGGCACCTTCTTTCAACATGCGGGCAAGATGGACGCGGTTGCGCTCGCCGCCGGAGAGGTCCTTCACCTTCTTCTGCTGATCGGTGCCGGTGAAATTGAACCGAGCACAGTACGCGCGAGCATTGACTTCAATTTTGCCCAGCGTGATCGTGTCGTGCCCGCCGGAAATGGCCTCGTACACCGTTTGGTTGCCGTCGAGCGTGCGATCCTGATCGACGTACCCCAACTTGACCGTCTCCCCGATCGTGATGGTGCCAGTATCGGGCTTCTCCTTGCCGACGATCATCTTGAACAACGTGGTCTTGCCCGCGCCGTTCGGGCCGATCACGCCGACGATGCCGCCTCTCGGTAGGCTGAAGCTCAGATTTTCGAACAGCACCTTCTCGCCGAAGGCTTTGCCGATGCCCCTTGCTTCTACGACCATGTCACCCAGGCGAGGACCGGGAGGAATGTAGATTTCGAGGTCTTCCGCCCGACTCTCTTGTTTCTGATTGACCAGCTCTTCATAGCGGTTGAGCCGCGCCTTGCCCTTAGCCTGGCGAGCCTTGGGTGACATCCGGATCCATTCCAGCTCCCGCTCCAGCGTCTTGCGACGTTTGGACTCCGCCTTCTCTTCTTTTTCCAGCCGGTCCTTCTTCTGTTCCAACCATGACGAGTAGTTGCCCTGGAAAGGAATCCCATGCCCCCGATCCAACTCCAGAATCCATCCCGCCACGTTGTCGAGGAAGTACCGATCATGTGTCACGGCGATCACCGTGCCCTTGTACTGGCGCAGGTGTTGCTCCAGCCACTGCACCGATTCGGCATCCAGGTGGTTCGTGGGCTCGTCCAACAAAAGAATGTCCGGTTCTTGAATCAGAAGCCGGCACAGGGCGACCCGGCGTTTCTCGCCGCCAGAGAGCGTGCCGACCTTCTGGTCTGGCGGCGGGCAACGGAGCGCGTCCATCGCGATCTCCAGTTCGTTTTCCAATTCCCAGCCGTTGGCCGCTTCGATTTTCTCTTGCAACTGCGCCTGCTTGTCGAGCAGCTTGTCCATCGTGTCGGGATCGGCCTCGCCGATCTGGTTGCTCACCGCCTCGTATTCCTTGAGCAAGGCCACCAACTCCTGCTTCCCCTCTTCGACCACTTCCTTGACCGTCTTGTTCGGATCGAGCTGCGGCTCCTGTTCGAGCAGCCCGATCGAGTAGCCCTTGGATCTCGTGATCTCCCCCGTGTAGTTCTGATCGACTCCCGCGATGATTCTCAGGAGCGAGCTCTTGCCGGACCCGTTCAACCCCAGCACGCCGATCTTGGCGCCGTAATAGAACCCGAGGTAGATCTCGCGCAGCACCTGCTTCTTCGGCGGATACACTTTGCCGACATTGACGAGGGAGAAAATCACCTGTTTGTCATTGGTAGCCATCGGCGTCCTTCGTCTCCCTTCTCGGTGGAATACCAGACGTGATTGAAGACCCAGCGGAAGAGGCCTTCTTCTCCGACCAAGTCGGGGCGGGAGTCTATCACAAGACAATCCCCGGCCATAGGGCCATCCCCACAATGTCTCGGAGGGCCTGTCACCATAGCCCCCTCTGGACTAGGCATAAATCTCGAGTGACCACCCCCTAAAGTTCATGGAGGGGGAGCCGAAAAGATATCGACATGGGGAATGTGAGAGGCCAAACAGTTTCCATAGCTAAGGAGGTGAACGAGATGAAGAAACAGTGGCAGTCATGGAAAGAGCGGCTCTGGAAAGAAGAGTGGGGCGCAACCGCTGTGGAATATGGTCTGCTCGTCGCCGGGATCGCGATCGCCATCGCCGCGGCAGTCTTTCTGTTCGGGGGGCGACTCCGCGGGGTCTTTCAGCGACTGGCAGGGATGTTCTGATGGGCCGGCGCCACCCCGTATCAACCACGGAGTGACGGGCGGCGCTTCCGCATGAAGCGCCGCAGCCCTTCTGGAGAGGAAGAGGGAAGCGAATGGATCGTGTTCGACTGGGCTGGCTCATCCTGGCATGCGGCATCCTTGTGGGTCTCCTATCAGGCTGGGGAATGTATGTCTGGCTCGA
>JANDJL010000021.1 GCA_024330965.1 Nitrospira sp.
GCACTACCCCGTTGGTCGTGGTAAAGGCCCCGCTGCCCCCACTGTAAGACACCGTCCCCCCATAGCCTAAGTTAAACACGATCGGCAACGCCCACGCCGGTGCCTGTATCACGAGCAAGCTTATTACCCCAACAATGATCCCGACAATGTCGGATCTTTTTCTGTTCTTTGTTGTCATAGCCTGTTTTCTCCTTACTCTTTTGATCCTTTTGATGATGAGGGATAATGAACTTGCCCTCCGAGATCTACCTTTAGGTAGGCAAATTCCATTCCTTGTATCGATTCACATCGTCAACGAATTGAAAAACTGAAATTTTCTAACAAAATGTCCTGATCATCCTCATAGGAAAAATTCTGAAAGCGTAAATTCCATTTACAGGCATGATTCTCTTTAATCAGGGCGTTATGAATATTTTTGACTGTCATTTCAATCTGTTATGACTCACATGCTCAAGAGTAAAATTTCTTGACACCATTCTTCGGGTTTTTCCACTACTATGTAAGGAAAGGCCTCTGTCAGGTTGACCTGCTTCTTCCAACGTTCCTCCGTACCCATATCTCTCGAACCCTCATCACTCATCGCCTAGAAAAAGTGGACGATCACCGGATCACCGTTCCGAAGGCAGCGAAGAGCTGCCCACTCAGGTATCTGGTCGCAGGCGAGTCCCTTGGAGTCTTCCGGCGGAGATAGTCATTCAGGAGGCGTCCATTTCCAGACTTGTGCACATTCGGATGCCGGAGGTTCATTCTGTATCGCTCAACCCCCGATGACACCCAACTCACAAACGTAATGGTGCCGTCACGTTCAACCTGTTCCACCACCCCCACATGCGTCAGAGGGTCGTTGGGCAGGCCATCGCCGTTGAAATCCCATGTATTATGAAAGAACACCAAATCCCCGGGATATACGGCTGGACCGTAATGAATTCGTCCATGTTGCATAGCATAGGTGTAAATACGCCCTACTCCGTTTCCACCATCCCATTCACCAAGCCCACTATACACATCAACCTGCCTCGTGGCGTAGATGGCTCGAACAAGACCCGAACAGTCTGACGAATAGGATCGGCCGTTTGCGCGGATAGACGACCGCCCTAGAAACCCTCTCGCCACCCGAGCCAGAGCCGCTTGGGGCGGCGTCGCTTTGGCCATGACGCAACAGCTTTCTCCTCTCGTTCCAGTGGTAAGCGCAAGCTCCCCGTTTGCTCCCTGGCCGAGCTGACGATCAACCGCTGCACACCCCACCAACCCGGTAACCAGCACCGGCAGGACACTTCGCGAAAGGGTACCAAGAGTCCCCTCGACCATAATTCCGCCCTCTTCCCCTCCTCTTTTTATGGCGTCTCCCGATCTTGCACCGATCATCCCCCCGCACTGCCGACCGGTCCTCCTGGTTCAGTCATGCGCCAGGGGTCAAGGAGTTCTGAAAGACGAGTGGCTGGCAACACACCTCGCTCCATCGCGACTTCCCTCACCGTTCGTCCTGACTGATAGGCCTCTTTCGCCAATTTCGCTGCTGCTTCATAGCCGATTTCCGGTGCCAGGGCGGTGCACAGGGCCAGACTCTGCTCGATCAAGTTTCTGCACCGTTCCTCATTCGCCCTGATCCCTTCGATGCACTTTGCGGCAAAATTATGGGAAGCAGCGGCCAGTAGTTCGATAGATTGGAGAAGGTTGTACGCCATGACGGGCAACATCACAATCAGTTCAAAATTGGCGGCCTGCCCGCCAACCGTGATTGTCACGTCGTTGCCAATAACCTGCGCGCACACCATCGTCACAGACTCAGCGATCACGGGATTCACCTTTCCCGGCATGATGGAAGAGCCAGGCTGGGTTTCGGGCAGGAAGATCTCTCCGAGTCCGCAACGGGGGCCGGACCCAAGCCAGCGAATATCATTGGCGATCTTCATGAGACTCACCGCCACCGTCCGCAAAGCTCCGCTGGCTTCAACCAGCGAATCCTGCGCCGATTGCGCCTCAAAGTGATTGACCGCCTCTCGGAACGTACAGCCCGTCTCCTTAGAAATAATCGCCAAGACCTTCGCCGGAAACTCCGGATGGCAATTGAGCCCCGTGCCGACGGCGGTGCCGCCGAGAGCAACTTCGGCCAGGGCGTCCTGAGCCCGTTTGACCCGTTCGATGCCCAGCTCAATCTGACGGGCGTAGCCACCGAACTCCTGTCCTAATCGCACAGGAGTAGCGTCCTGAAGATGAGTGCGGCCGATCTTGACGATCCTGTCGAACTCCTTGGCCTTCCCATCGAGCGCCTTGTGCAAGCGACTCAAGGCCGGCAGGAGGTGTTGGTGGATCGTCTCCGACGCGGCAATATGGATAGCGGTCGGAATCACGTCGTTGCTCGACTGCCCGAGATTGACATGGTCGTTGGGATGCACCAGTTTGCTGCCGCGCGCGCCGCCGAGCAGCTCGGTCGCCCGGTTTGAAATGACCTCGTTCGTGTTCATGTTGGTGGAGGTGCCGGAGCCGGTCTGGAAAATATCCACGGGAAATTCGCCGTCCCACTTGCCCTCTACCACTTCGGTAGCCGCTTGATAAACGGCGTCCGCGATCTTTTTGTCCAGCAGACCCAGTGAATGGTTCACCGTCGCCGCCGCCCGCTTGATCAACCCCATCGCCCGAATCATCGAACGAGGCATCCGCAGCGAACTGATAGGAAAATTTTCGATCGCGCGCGCCGTTTGCACACCATAGTAGGCCTCGGCCGGCACGGCTAACTCGCCCATCGTATCCCGCTCAATCCTCGTGACTTTCGTCTGCTCGGCAGAACCACTGTTCTTCATCCTTGGCGCTCCTTCCTCACAGTTCTTGCCCCAGTTCCGACTTTCCAGCTGTTGCCTCCCAGTCTCCTTGCCGCACCGTCTTTCCTGATGCGGGCGCCATCATAAACTCGGCCTTCGCCCAGGCACAAGAGCGAGTGTCCGTCCGCTGCCACATGGATTCCGGCCTAGAACACTTGCGCAATGAAACACTTGAGATAGCTGGTTTCCGGCATACTGGCCAGGACCGGATGATCGGGCCCCTGCCCCCGCTCTTCGATGAGTCGCATCTGCCGTCCTGCGTCCCGTGCCGCCGATCGAACCGCCCCCCAAAGCGCTTCTTCCGAGACCGGTTGTGAGCAGGAGCTTGTCACTAAGAAGCCTTCCGGCTTGAGCAGCTTGATTCCCATGAGATTGATGTCTTTGTACCCGGCCAACGCGCGGGGAATTGCTTCTTTGCTCCGAGCGAAGGCGGGGGGATCAAGAATCACCAGATCGTAACGACGACCAGCTTTGACCAGATTGCGCATCTCCTCGAAAGCATCCACGTTCCGATAGAGGCATCGCGACTCGACGCAATTCATGGCCGCGTGCCCGCGGGCCGAGGCCAACACCTCCTCCCCAACATCCAGCCCTTCCACCGATTGCGCGCCGGCCAACGCTGCGTGGATACCGAATGCGCCGGTATGGCAGAACACGTCCAAGACCTCTCCGCCCTCAGCCAACTTCGCCGCCGCCAGCCGATTCCCACGCTGATCGCAAAACCAGCCGGTCTTCTGCCCCCGTTCGATGTTAACCAGAAATCGGGCTCGCCCCTCTTTGATTTCGATTTCCGTGGGCCCTCCCCCACGCAGAAACCGCCGTTCGAGGGGCAACCCTTCCAGTCGCCGGCTTTTCGCATCGTTCCTGAGATAGACAGCCGACACACCTGGTTCCTGCATCAGGATATCCGCCAGCACGTCTTTACGGCGGTCCATTCCATATGACAACGTTTGCATCACCAGAACATGATCGTAGCGGTCCACGATCAAGCCCGGCAATCGATCGCCCTCCCCATAGATCAACCGGTAGGCGTTGGTGTCGGTTACAACTCGTGCCCGCAAACGAATCGCCTGGGTGATTCGATTTTGCCAGAATGCCTCATCAATAGGCTCATCCTTGAACGTCAACAGACGGACGACAATTTTCGAAAGTGGATTGAACAGACCGCGTCCATACCAGCGACCGTCCGGCTTGAGGACTTCGACCAGATCCCCGGAAGCCGGTTGTCCTTTGACGTGACCGACGTGGCCGGCATAGACCCACAGATGGCCGGGCTCATGTCTGACCCATCGCCGATTGAGCGTAATCTGAGCCGTCACCGTGTCGGAGCCGATGGTCATGGGTCACTTATCCTTGTCCGTGCGAAAAAGATCAAGAGGCTTTGCGCTTCTAGGACAGGGGCATAGTTACGGACATGGCTTGACGGACAAGGGAGGGTATGGTTTCCTGAAAACCGATGGAAGAAAAAAGGAGTGCCACGAATGAACACCAAGGTAACGATCGGCACCGCGGTGCTGGATCGGCTCTATCGGCTCGGCGTCCGTCATATTTTCGGTATTCCCGGCGATTATGTCCTTTCTCTGTTTCAACTCATTGAAGCATCGCCGATCAAACACATCGCCACGACCCGAGAGGACTGCGCCGGCTTTGCGGCTGACGCCTACGCCCGTATCAACGGCATCGGGGCCGTGTGCGTGACCTATTGCGTCGGCGGCTTCAACACCGTCAACGCCATCGCCTGCGCCTATGCGGAACGATCGCCGGTCGTGTTGCTCACCGGCTCACCAGGTCTCTCCGAACGGACCCGCACTCCCTATCTCCACCACATGGTCCGTGATTTCTCCACCCAGCGCGAAGTGTTCGAACGGATGACGGTGGCCGCCGTCACGCTTGATGATCCGCTCACCGCGGAACGCGAGATGGATCGGGCGTTTGCCGCACTCCTCCGCTATCGCCGGCCTATCTACCTGGAGATTCCCCGCGACATGGTCCACACCCCCCTGCCCAATACGGCGAAACCGATCTGTATCGAGGATGAGCCAAGCGATCCCGCCGCGTTGGAAGAAGCCGTCGCAGAAGTGCGGTCCATGTTGGCCGTCGCCAAGAAACCGGCCATGTTGGTGGGGGCGGAAGTCGGCCGATTCGGCTTGCAAGACGACCTGGCCAAGCTGGTCGAGCGGATGAACGTTCCGATCGCGTCAACCCTGTTAGGGAAATCCATCATTCGGGAAGACCATCCCCTCTACGTCGGCGTCTATGGAGGACTCATCGGACGAGAGGAAGTCCAGCAGTTCATCAACGAGTCCGACTGCCTCCTGATTCTCGGTTCGATTCTTTCCGATGTCGAAGACCTCGACCCACGATCGCCCCTGTTTTCGGAAGGCAGGACCATCCATGCTACGGCCGATCGTGTCGCCATCAAACACCATCGGTTCGACTCCATTAAGTTTCAGGATTTCGTGCGAGCCCTCACGCAGGCTCCCTTGCCGGTCTTTCCCATACGCAAGCCGCCACTCTCCGTCACGGTAACGCCGTCCCTCCCCTCCCCCGATTCGCCCATCACCTTGAGCGGGTTGTTCCGGCATCTCGACACCGTCCTGACAGACAAAACCGTTGTGATCGCCGACGTCGGCGAATCACTGTTCGCCGCGGCGGACCTGCACGTGCGCCATCGCTTCGAGTTCCTTTCGCCGGCCTACTACACCTCAATGGGATTCGCCGTCCCCGCCGCCCTCGGTGCCTCCTTCGCCGATCCAGCGCTCCGTCCCCTCGTGCTGGTGGGAGATGGAGCGTTTCAAATGACCGGGACGGAGCTGGCCAGTTACGTTCGATACGGGCTGGCCCCCATCGTCATCGTCCTGAACAACCGCGGCTACTCGACAGAACGGGAAATTCTGGAAGGACCGTTCAACGACCTGCATGAATGGCGGTACGAGAAGATATTCGAAATGGTGGGAGGCGGCCTGGGATCCCGTGTCGCGACACAACGCGAGTTTGAAGAGCGTCTGGCCTCGGCCTTTGCAGACCGGAGCCGCCCACACCTGCTGAACGTGCTGCTCAATCCGGACGACCGCTCACCCGGCATGGTGCGGCTCGCACGCCGCCTCGGCAAAAAACTTTCGACGGACAAACCCTAACCGTCATGATTCTCGGACGGCCCTGTCAGTCCTCTTCCGGGTTGATGATGTGCAACCCCGCTGTCTTTGAGGCAGTCAACAACTTGGCATCGGCGCTCACCACAGTCAATCGGAGCGGCTTCAGTTCCAACGCGAGCGCCAGATGCATCACCTGCGGAGATCGCAGAAAAGGATATTCCAGAGCTAATTCCTTGGTCGAAAGATACGTCGCGACAGTCGGGGCGATGAAATGAAACAACCCCTGTTTCGACTCGATCTCAAACTTGTAGAGTACCGAGTAGCAGTCGTCTCTGGTGATGGTTCCTTCCTGAGCGCGTGTGGTCATGGCGGTGTAGAAATCCGTCACGGACCAGGGCGGAAGAACGGCAACCTTTCCTCGCTTAACCAGCAGTTTATTGACGATCCTGGTCCCCCGTTCCATGCTGTATCGTTTCACGAGCGCTGTCGAGTCGAAGTAATAGTACGGCATCCGCTTACACCCTCCCCTTTAGAATGATTTCCGCCAACGGCCCCGGTAATTTGGAGAGACGGTCTTGCAACTCGTCAAGCGGCAACTCCTCATATCCTTCCTTCCGCAAGGTCGCGGCGAGATTGCCCTGATTGAATGACTCGGTGTCTTTTTTCAACCGCTCGTTCAACCGTTGTTTGGCCAGACGACTTGAAATTTTCGGGCCCGTTTTGGTCAACCCTCTGCCCCGACTGCGCGGGGCCTTGCCTACCGATGGTGTTCCGATCGTGCTCACCGTGTCATCCCTCCTTATCGTAGATGAATCGTTACGGCATCATCTCCTTGAACAACTCATCTCTCGGGCAACCGGCCGGCATTTTCTCCGGCGCCGGCAATTCGGCTTCCCCAAAAATATGCGCCGCAATCAGGACCGCCACTTCCGACGACAGATGTCGCTGCATCTCGCGCAAGGCCTTGGTCGCCGCTTCCCGCTCCGTGAGATGCCCCTCTTTTCCCCCTCGTGAAACAACGCCCAAGACGCGGCCACTCGCTGTGTCCACCACCTCGACATCGCCACACCAGCGAACGTACTTGAAATAGGGATCATGAACCTCCACAGGCAAAAGTCTGGTGACGCCTCGAACCGTCAACGCCACGTCCATGCCCTCACCAGCCCCTGCCGTCACGGTGATCCCCTCGCGGATCAATCCTTCCATCAAGGCATGTTGAGCGACTTCGGCATGGTCGCCGACCATGCGCACTCCCACCACCAGGCTCGTAGCCAGAAATCGCGCCAGTTCCTTGGATATGTCGTTTACATCGTACGGAGCAGCCTCGCCTCGCCCGCTTGGACGAACGACGCGCAAGTCGGCGTTATACACCTCCCGTAATACCAAATTTCTTGCCGCCTTCCGCAAGTTGCGAACCGTGATCACCTTGTCCGAGGTACGCCGCGATTCCCCGATGTCCGACTCGATCATCCTGTCCAGCGCCGACAATCGATCCAACAATGAAGCCTCCGCTTGAGCGCGATTCAGCACGGCCAACGCATAGTACACGCCCCGCGCCTGGTCATACCACGTCTCCATGATTCTGACATTCTCGAGCACCTTGGTGGTTGAAATGTTCGTCACGGTCTCCAGCGCAAGTCTCCGCTCCTCGCTCGTCGAACCCCTCCTTTCAACCAGAAAATAGGATTCCCAATCCTTCGCGCGTGCATCCACCTCCGCCTTGAAAATCCGCGCCACGGCCGCGTACGCCTGATCGGCCGCACCTTGCCGATTGTCGGCCTGTCCCATACCGGTCAGATACTCGGTAGGAGGATACTTGCGATTGGCATCGTCGATCCAGGCCGGCCCGGCCTGTCCACCGATCCATGCGCAACCAGGCCAGGACGGCCCAATCAGCCCAATGCAGCTCGCCGTGAGAACAGATCGTAGAACAGATCGACGCAGCCTGATTCGGCAGGGGAGCATCATTGCACCACGCGCCGAAAGAGAAACATCGTTTGACCTTGGGAAAGATGAAGAGATGCTTCCTTTACCCCGGCTGCCCAGACGGCGACGCCCCCACCTGCATGATGAACAGTCGCCCGATACCGACCAGAAGGTACCCAAACCCGCGCCACATGGATTTCATCCGGCAAGGTCCGCCAACTCCGTTTATCAGCTTCTTCCGAAGCCACGGCTAGCCCCTTGGCCAACAGGCTCACCAGCAACCCCACCCAAGGCGCGGCATCTCTCCCCACGGCCTGTTGAGAGCCGATGACCGCTCCTTCCGCCATGGAAAACTTCATGGCGGCCCGAGCCACGGCCTTCACAGTCATGGCCGGCAGACGCTCCGCGAGAGTCTTCTCCGCCAACGCTGTCAGATCGTGAACCCGTTCCGACTGAATGGCATAGGAGGCGCCCTGCTCATCGGTCAACGTGATGGTCTCAAACGGAATCCTGGTCTTTTGTCGAACCATGCGGGGAAGCGCAACTCTCACCACCCGCCCGCTGAGTCCGTAGAGAACACTGTCCATCATCCGATTCCGGTTCTCAAATGAATGGGAGAATCCACGATTCAACAAAACCAACTGCAAGGCGTCCAGGCTGATCGGGAGATCCAGATACAGATCCTCTTTCCGTGGGGCACGCCCATTATAGCTGATCATGACAACTTGGGCGAGCTGTTGGCGGGCCGACGCGGACAACCATTCGACATCGGGATATTTGTTCCGATACCGATCCACCTCGCTCGCAAGTCCGAGGGCTTCGGCCGATGACAACAGATCGGCGCGCAGCGACGCGGGACAGGCCACCTGGGACCAGCCGCGCATCGCCTCATAGGCCTCGCAGGCGTTGCGATAGGCGATGAACGCGTTGTTCAGATCACCCGCCGCCTCGTACAAAATGCCGCTCAGGTAACGCGCAAAGCCGTCGTTTCCATAGCCGCTCTTCCCCTTGAGCTTGTCGCTCAGAACATTGAGGCGATGATCGATGCGTCTGGCCTCCACCAGCGCTCCCGTGACGTCGTTCTGCGCCGCATAGTTGAGGGCCTTTACCACGTTGATCATGACGTGTTCATAGGGATCTCCTTCATACGGCAACGCATTGTCGTTCGTCAGAAACGCCAGCGTTTCGGATCGAACGGTCTTGGTATAGAGCCGTTCAACGATCTCTTCGGCCTGCTCAAGCGCTTCATTGCTTTGCGCGTAGTCTCCCGCCAAATGCAGCGTCATGCCTCGATCCATCAAGTACAAGAGGCGGCTCTTCGATCCATACTCCGATTCAGCCCGTTCGACGATGGAAGCGGCCTGTGCAGGGTCGCCGGCAAGCAGACTTTGCTCAATGAGGGCGTAGCGGTTGGTGGACGTACAGCCGGCGAGAAAACCTATGACGGCGATGGCAAGAAAGAGGGACCCGCTTGCGATGGGACCGCTCGATCGCCGCCGCGCGGAACCTCGGCGGCTGAAGCGCAGGAGGGGGGATCTCAACTCTCGGACCCGTTAAAACACCGTCCGTTTCCTTTCGACCACTTTCTTGATTTTCTTCTGCCCGTACCAGACCTTCGCGTTGCTTTCCAAATCGATCATCTGAAGGTCCACCTGGTAGAACACAGCCTTGGTGCCGTCGGCCTCGTCCACGATCGTGGCAATGGTTCCCTTCAACATGAAGTCGGCTCCGCTTTCTTTCCCCGGAGCCTTTTGGGTGTCTTCGCGGGCATAGACCGCCTGTTCTTTGCGTTCAGCCCGTACTTCCTCCCGTTCTTGCTTGCCCGCTACGAATGTGACCTTTTGCGAGTTGGTGAGTTCCCGCTCCAGATCCGTAATGAAGGTTTGGACGTTGATGTGCTCATGACTGTTGTTGACCACCGTGCCGACCACGACGACCGGCTGACGCTGTTTCGCCTTGGAGAAGTTTCCAAGCCAGGGGTACTCCAAGGCCTCCTTCACCATCGCTTCGGCCACCATCCGCGAATCCGTATCGTTCCAACGGCCGCTGAGATCGGTCACGACGCCGGCGTCCACGCGCGTCACTTTGACCTCATGCCCACAGCCTCCCGCCGCGAGAAGCACGCATACGAACAACGGAACAGACCGGAAGGTGATTCGGATCACGCTGACGACTCCTTCAAACATCGCGCCTTATAAAGGAATAAAGGCTGCGGGGTGGCCCTTACCGGATCCCTCGTTTCTCTTCCTCTTTTTCAAGACGATCAAACAGGCGATCCGCATTTTTGCGGACGAAGTCGCGGACCTCCGCATTCAGCTCCTTGGCCCGCTCGAGATTGTTTTTCATGTCTTCCAGGCTGAGCTTGGCGAGCACGTAGTAGGTGTTGGTTTTTTCATCCTTGTAGCGATCGACGGGATGCACGCCGCTCAACGTCACCGTGGTGACCGTCTTGATGGCCCGCTCGACGTTCTGTTCTTCGGTGTTCCGCGTGAAATCTCCCGCCGTTGTCGAGGCGGCATAGTCTCTCATCAGATAACCCGTATAGGTTTCAAACGTTTTGGCGATTTCCGCCCGCGCTCGATTTTCAGCAGTATCCCAGGCCAGGGGTTCGTTTTTCACGCCCACTACCGAACCCACCCCATAAAACGCTTTGCGGTCTTTTTCGTTGAATGCCCCGGATCCCCTTTCCACCCACTTGGGAGGACCACCACAAGCCGTAAGCCCCACCAGAAGAAGGGTGACAAGACCGGTCTCGACCAGCCTCGTTTGCCGTCGCATCATAACAATCCTCCTTACGGATGACAGTAATTCCTGTGAGATCCACCGTCGTCCAGTCGGCACGAGAAAAAAAGCGATTTCATGCTAACATGCCCCCCTGGTTCCGTCAACGAAACAGCCTTTCAACCTGGGCAGAAATATCTTCGGTCTTCCTTTCCATTTGGAGATTGGAAGACTGATGGATCAACCGGCCACATGGATGGGGAGCATACTTTTTATGGCGGAGATTCACATCGACAACGGTATCATCACCATCGTGAATTTGGACGTTCAAGACACAAAGGCCGCGGCCATCTTGGCAGCCTATCCTCCTGCACGCCGAGCTGAAATCACCCGCCGAGCGGTCAAAATCGGGCTGGGCTATTTGAAGGGCGGAGAAAACGAGTAGGAATTTACTTGATTGCCTTGGATGAGTCCGTTGACGTGCAATTCACGCCGAGTCTTTCCCTCGAAGCCCCTGAGGTACCGGGAGAGACGATGCGGGGAAACCTCGTCCCTCAATCAGCCATCAATCAGATGGAGACGACGCCGGGGCAGATGGAAATGAAGTCGGAGACCCTTCGATCAACACGGTGTCACCGTCACCGTCGATTCTGAGGCTAATGGGATGCTGAGCGCCGTTGGATACACGTTCAACCTGTTGAACAAGATAAGTTCCCAATTCAGAAGCCATCAGCCATCCGTTTCCGTCCAAGTCCGCTTCGCCTGAGAGACCGGCCAACAACAGTCGCACAAAGAGACTTTTTCCGTCAGGACGTAACGACGTTTCTCCTTTGCCTGCTGCGCTGACCACCTGGACAGCCCGTCGCTCCTTCTCATCCTCCGGCGCCATCCGACCCTCCAGCGACAACCGTGGCGGCGCCGTCACTTCCCACCCGAAGACCGGCGCGTCGAACAAGAGAACCGTATGTTTCGAAGCGGTACGCCGCGTAAATTCCTTGAGCTGTTCGACGGTCATGGCTTTACTCACGTGGGCGATCTGCGCATCCAGGGGTACCAGGTAGCTCCGTTCCTCTCCCTCTGCATCCCGCATGGAGCCGGCATGACCGATATAGAAGATGACCAGTCTGTCCATCCGACCGACTTTTCTCGGCAGCATATCGTTAAACACCTGTTGCAGCCGGCGAGAGGTTGCATCTTTTTCGTAAATCTCCACAACCTCGTCAAATCCCAACTGCCGAAACGCCTGCGCGACTCGTTTCGCCTCATCGATCGCTCCCAACACAGGTGGAGCTACCAGGTAATTTTCAATGCCGATGATGACGGCCCATGACTTGTAGTAAAGCCCTTCGGGCTTGCCCGCTTGCGCATGAGCGATCGAGGGGATGAAATACCACAGCACCCCCATCGCCGCACCTGACAGTGCAGCACATATTCCGAGCAAATGCAGAAACCGTCTCATCGTGATCGGCATATCAGCTTGGATGGTCAGTCAAAGCTCGCTGGCCAGCCTATCGCCGGCTTTCACCCCTGTCAAGAATCCCAAGGACGGTGCGACACGTTTGTTCAAACATGGCCGATGAACTTGCCCATCCCGTCGCCACCAACACCGGGTTGCAGGTAAGTCGTGTTTTCTCCATAATGCCCGCAGGCACAGTGGGCTTTGATACAAAAGGAGGTCATGATTCATGACGGAAGAGATTGAAACCCTCTTGAAGGAAAGCCGCCTCTATCGCCCCTCCGCCCCAATTGTCGCCGGCGCCTATATCAAAGACTATGACACCGAGTACAAGAAATCCGTCGCTGATCCAGAACAGTTTTGGAGCAACGTCGCACGCGAATTGGAATGGTTCTCGCCCTGGCACACAGTCCTGGAGTGGAACTACCCTTGGGCCAAATGGTTTGTCGGCGCCACCTGCAATATCGCCTACAATTGCCTCGATCGCCACGTCAACACCTGGCGCAAGAACAAGGTAGCGCTGATTTGGGTGGGAGAACAGGATCAAGAGCGCATCTTCACTTACGCGGAGCTGTATCGCCAAGTTAATCGCTGTGCCAATGCACTCAAGAAACTCGGCATCTCAAAGGGCGATCGGGTCACCATCTATCTCCCTAAGATTCCCGAGCAGATGATCGCCATGTTGGCCTGTGCCAGAATCGGAGCGATTCACAGCGTGGTCTATTCTGGCTTCAGCGCCCCGGCCCTCGCCAGCCGCATCCATGACGCCGAGTCCAAGGCCATCATCACTGCCGACGTGGGATTCGACAGGGGCAAGACGATTCCGTTGAAATCGGTGGTGGACCAAGCCCTCAAGACCTGTCCGACGGTGAACCACGTCGTTGTGGTGCGCCGCCAACCGACCGAACAGCCCCTCTCCACTCCCAAAGAACTCGACTGGCATGAATGGTTGCGAAGCGAATCGACAACCTGCCCGGCGGAACCCCTCGATGCCGAAACTCCCCTGTACATCCTGTACACGTCAGGCACAACCGGTAAACCCAAAGGCGTGGTCCACGTCCACGGAGGTTACATGGTGGGCACATACATTACGACCAAGTACGTCTTCGATCTCAAAGACGACGACGTCTACTTCTGCGTGGCCGATCCCGGCTGGGTCACGGGACACAGTTACATCGTCTATGGCCCCCTGCTCAACGGCGCAACCATCCTGACCGCCGAAGGCAAACCCGATTATCCGAACCCAGGCCGCTGGTGGGATTTGATTGAACGGTACGGGGTCTCCGTTTTTTACACCACCCCGACCGCGATTCGCCTGTTGATGCGCTACGGAGAGGAGTGGCCGGCCAAATATAACCTGTCGTCGCTCCGCATCCTCGGCAGCGTCGGCGAACCAATCAACCCAGAAGCCTGGGAGTGGTTCCACCGCGTCACCGGAGGAGACAAACCCGTCATGGACACCTGGTGGCAGACGGAAACCGGCGCCATCCTCATCACACCGCTTCCCAGCATGCCACTCAAACCTGGCTCCGCGGCCAAGCCGTTCTTGGGCATCGAAGCAGACGTCGTTGATCGCGAAGGCAACAGCCTGCCTCCTAACGTGGGCGGCCTGGCCGTGATTAAAAAACCCTGGCCATCCATGATGCGCACGATCTACAAGGACCCTGAACGGTATGAAACCTATTGGAAGACGATTCCGAACTGTTATACCGCCGGCGACGTATGTCACAAAGACGAGGACGGCTACTTTTGGTTCATGGGACGGGCAGACGACGTCATCAAAGTGGCTGGCAACCGATTGGGCACGGCAGAAGTCGAAAGCGCCTTGGTCAGCCACCCTGCCATCGCGGAGGCCGCGGTAATCGGCAAACCACATAAAACGGTGGGAGAATCCATCAAGGCTTTCATTATTCTCAAACAAGGCGAGCAGGAAAGTCCGACGCTGATCAAATCGATCAAAGACCACGTGCTCAAAGAATTGGGTAAGATCGCCGTCCCCTCTGAAATCGACATCGTCTCCTCCCTGCCCAAAACCAGGTCCGGAAAAATCATGCGGCGGGTTCTGAAAGCCAAAGAACTGGGTCAGGATCCTGGCGACCTTTCAACGATCGAGGAGTAACGGTCGTGGGAAGGGGCGGGAGGAGGCCGGGTGAGCCGATTTACCTGCGACGGCACATACTCGCGCTTGCCGGCGCGGTGGCGCTCCCGGTCGTCATCGTGCAGGGATACAAGGCCTTCGTCGGCCCGCTCAGCTTCGACGTCCAACTGTTGGTCGTTATCATCGTCTCCATCTTCTCTGGGATCGGTCTGCACTATTTCTATCGTTCTTCGGCGAGGAATGAGCCGTGAGGCTCGGCCGACTTCCGTCCCGCCTTAGATCAAGCCCCGCTTCTGAAGATAGTCCGTGTCGATGACCGGGGAGGCTTTGGTGCTGGGAAGTTGACTCCGCTCCTGCAGCAGCCGCTCGACGTACTTGCCGATCAAGTCCGACTCAAGGTTGAGGGGCTCGTTCACCTGCTTCAGCCCCAGGGTCGTCACCTTCGCCGTATGGGGAATGACCGCGACGCTGAAACCGCGATCGGTCACTTCGTTGATCGTCAAACTGACACCGTCCACCGCGATTGATCCCTTGGCCACACAGTACCGCATGATCGACGACGGCGCCTCGATGGTCATCACGATAGACTCGCCTTCCTGCCGCCGACTCCTGACGACGCCGACCCCGTCCACATGGCCGGCCACCAGATGCCCACCGATGCGTTCGTTGAATCTCATCGCCCGCTCCAAATTGACCGGCGTGCCGACGGCGACGCCTCCCAACGTGGTGACGGCAAGCGTCTCCGGCGACACGTCCACAGAAAAGTCTTTCTGACCGATCGAGACCGCCGTCAAACACACGCCGTTGACGCTGACACTGTCGCCGATCTTGAGATCGCCCATCACGATCGAGGCCAAAATGGTCAGTCTGCTCCCAGCCAACGTCTTCTTCACAGACACAACCGCTCCCATCTCCTCGATGATACCCGTGAACATGCTTCATCCCCCATCATGCAACGGCCAGGATTATTTTCCCCAGCTCGCCCTCGCGGGCCGTCATTATAACATCGTCGGCGCTCTTATCGGCGCCTCACCCCCTATCGGCGTCTCATCACCGCCCAGAACACACCTCCGGCCGCGAGTTGAATGGCCGCGATGACGGCGAAGGCCTCTTCGTAACTCAAACGCGCGATCAACAGACCCGCCAACAGCGGCCCGCTCGCATGGCCGATGTCCATGATCGTTCCCTGCATCCCCATACCAGCGCCCAATCGTTTGAACTCGGAACTATCCGCCACGAGAGCCGACGAGGAGGAAGACACGACCGCTTCGCCGAAGCCGAAGCCGGCCGAGAGTACAAGCAGGACAGGAAACAACGAGACCCGAGGAATGCAGACGAACGTTGCCGCACAGACGAAAAGCCCGAATAGAATCAGAGGCTGGCGCCCCACTCGATCGGAGATCCGTCCCATAATCGGCTTGGAAAAGAACGAGGTGAGGGCCTGAACGCTGAACAGGAGCCCCACTTCTCCCGGATTCAATCCGGCCTTCACCCCGTACAGAGGCAAAAAGGCCATCAACGCGCCATTGGCGATCATCTTCGCCGCGTCGGTCACGCTGGTGACCAATACGCTCGTATTCTTCGCGACCGCGACAAACCCTTTCCACATCTCAGCCCATACCGCCGCCGATCGTTTGTCTTTGACCGGCGGAGCCGCGACGTTCAACGGCAGACTATAAAACAACGCCATGCCAACGCAGCCGAACAAGCCAGCCGTCACAAACGTCGTGGAAAAACCCGCGTTGTGAACCAGAACCCCTCCGAGAAACGGCCCCAGCAAGGCTCCCGATTGTGTGCAGGCCGTATAGACGCCCAACGCCGTGCCGCGCTTCTCGCGATACAGCTCGGCGACGGTCGCCAGCGCACTGGGAGCGAAAATAGCCGTGGCGAGTCCATGAACAAACCGTAACAAGGTCAGGACGTTGATGTCGCTCACGAAGGGGTACAAAAACGGCGGCAGCCCGAACGCCACGACGCCGATCCGCAACAACATGCGCCTGCCGTACAAATCAGACAAGGCCCCGGCTGGCAGCTTCAGCAGAACACCGGTCAGGGTTGAAACGGAAACGACCAATCCGACCCGTTCCGGACTCGCGCCGAGTGATTCGGCGAACAGCGACAGAGCCGGCATCCGCACCATGTTGTAACTGATGAAACAAAAGACGCCGACCGTACAGATCAACACGAAACTGCGGGAGGTGATCACGATTGTAATGTGCTCGTACGACCGGACGATCGAACCTGTAATCCCCCTTCAAAGGTCGGCATCCAGTCGGCATGAACGAGCAACGCGGGACGTTCGGCCGGTTTGTTCATCTGGATATCCTGAACGAAAAACGGCTCCTTGCGGTTCATGGTTGATCCTCAACCGCAATCGTCAGATGAACGGGGAACAGCTCATCGGACGTTTGTCGGAGCCTCGCTTGCCGGAGCAAGGTTGTAAGCGACGGGGTGACCATCCCCTCGAACGAGACCCGTCCGTTGGTGACCACAGTGACCGGTTTGGATAGATCGATCAGGTGGTCACTCAAAAACAGGCTGTACCGTCGAATCCGCTCTGTCTTCACTTCGATGCGATTCGCGCCCGCCACAACGGCATCAAGCCTGGCATATTCCCGCCGTGCGATCCGCTCGTCCGCCCTATCAACCAAGTCCTCGGAAAAGGCCGCGATCCGATCGGTCGCATCCACACGCACCCACCCGAACGGGTGAAGATGGCTCGCGTCACGCGCAACCGTCAGCCGAGGCGGCAAGGGATTTCGGCGTTGGCTATTCAGCCATGCCACGAGATCCGGCAATTCTTCTCTTGGGAAATAGTGACCTCCCGCGATGGGATGTTCCCGTTGGTGCTCACGATAGACGTAGGGATAGCCAAGCGCCCTCAGCTCTCGCACGACGGATCGACTTAGTTCCACCGGCATAACCTCATCCTTTGCTCCATGGATGATGTAGACCGGCGTATTGCGGAGATTCTCCAGAAACGGCATCAGCACCCGGTCCAACCCGCCGGCCATCGGCGCGATGCCCGCGAACAACGGGGCGTGGTGCATCCCGATCAGCAGCGTTCCGATGCCGCCGTTCGACATACCGGTCAAAAAAATCCGGTTCGGATCAATACGGTATCTCCTCCGAAGGTCGTGAATGGTCGCCAACACCAACTCCTCGGCCCGTCTCGTAAACCACGCCCCGGCTGGATAGGTCGGACAGGCCAGGATGTACGCATCGCCCAATCGCTCCTGCCACCGTTCCAAATAGGCCTTGCCGTCAAAGCCGGCCCCGTGCAAACAGACGACCAATCCCAAGCTTTTCGATGGGTGATACGATGCGGGAACGGCGATGGACAAGGGATACGACCGCCCGCGAACCGACACTTGCAAATCAGGAACGGTGCCGGTCGGCTGTTCACCATAGGATCGTCCGATTCTGATGATGTCGCCCACTCGTTCAATGGACGATTCCGGATGGGTCAGGACTTCGTGCAATAACCGATCGGTGTCCTCGTTCGCCGGCGCGTCAAGGTATTGGAACACCTTGGCCGCCAGATCGCCCGATGTCTCGTTTCCGCTCTCGGCGCGACCGTCAACTGGGTGCCAACTGATCCACCCAAGAAGAACGACGCCAAGGATCGAGCCGATCATAGATCGCCCTCAACGACCAGATCGCCGCCGACCGCACGAGTCGTCAGATGACGCAGCCTCATCGCAGACGCAAGGCGAGCCGGGCTTTTTCCTCCGATGACGCTTTTCGCGTCATCACCCCCGAGCAACAGCGGTGCCACATAGAAACGGACCCGTTGGACGAGGCGGGCCTTCAGCATGGCGGCATTGAGCTTGCCGCCGCCTTCCAATAAAACCGAAGTAATTCCCCTCCGGCCGAGATTGTTCATCAAGGCAGTCAATGAGACGTTTTCTCCTACGGCAGGAAGCGTGAGGACCTCGATCCCTTGTTCGAGCAACGCCCGTTTCCTGACGGGATCAGCCAAAGCGGTCGTGGCCACCACCGTCTTCCCCACCTCTTGCTGCGCCAAGACTCGGGCCTTCGGTGAAATGCGCAACCTGCTGTCCACCACGACGCGGAGCGGCTGTCTTTCGGCCAACCGCGTGAGCCGTGGGCCGATCCGCGCCGTCAAAGAGGGATCATCGTGTGCGACCGTCCCCACCCCGATAAGGACGGCATCCACCTCGCGGCGAAGCCGATGAACTTCTCGACGCGATGATGGACCGGTGATCCACTTTGATTCGCCGGTCGCCGTAGCGATTTTCCCGTCCAGCGTCATGCCGGCCTTCAAGGTGACATAAGGACGTTTCGTCCTCATCCAATGAGAGTAGGCCTTGTTTAATTCCTCAGCCTCTTGTCGGGCGACGCCGACCGTGACTGCAAGTCCGGCCCGGCGGAGCGCAGCCACACCCCTTCCCTTGACCAATGGATTGGGATCAGTCATGGCGATGACCACGCGGCGGATACCGGCTCTGATCACGTCCGGAACGCAAGGGGGCGTTCGTTTCCTATGGTGGCAACAGGGCTCAAGTGTGACGTAGAGTGTCGCGCCTGTAGCAAGAGAGCCTGCCTGACGGAGAGCCAAAATTTCGGCATGAGGAAAGCCGGGGCGGACGTGAAAACCCCGGCCGACAATTCGACCCCCTCTGACGACGACGGCGCCGACCATCGGATTGGGGCTAGCAGTCCCACGGCCCTTCGCAGCGAGACGGAGAGCCAGGGTCATGAACCGAAGATCGCGCGTCACCGTTTCCTGCGCGAGGACGCTTTTGCCTTCACCACGTTCTTCGATGGTTTTCCACCGGAGGGTTTCTCGTCCGCCCCGGCCAACGCCGCGTGGGCGGCGGCCAGTCTGGCGATCGCCACACGATAGGGCGAGCAACTGACGTAATCCAATCCAAGGCTGTGGCAAAACCCGATCGAACTTGGATCGCCGCCATGTTCCCCGCAAATACCGAGTTTAATGCCCGGCCTCGTCTTGCGTCCACCGATGACGGCCCGCTGCATCAAGGCTCCGACCCCTTCTTGATCCAAAACGGCAAAGGGATCAGCCTCCATGAGATTCATGGTACGGTAGGCATCGATGAACTTGGCCGCGTCGTCACGCGAGAAGCCGAACGTGGTTTGGGTCAAATCATTGGTCCCGAAAGAGAAAAACTCGGCTTCTTCAGCGATCCGCTCCGCCGTCATCGCCGCCCGCGGCAACTCGATCATCGTTCCAACCAAGTAGGATAGTTTGACGTTATACCGTTTCATCGTCTCCTGGGCGACCTCGCGGACCAAATCTTTCTGCGATTTCATTTCCGAAGCCATGCCGACCAGGGGAATCATGATCTCCGGTACGATTTTTTTGCCTTCCTTCGCCAGTTCGCAAGCGGCCTCCACGATCGCCCGGACCTGCATCCTGGTGATCTCGGGCATCGTGATTCCCAATCGGCAACCGCGCAGCCCCAACATCGGATTGAATTCGTGCAACTCTTCGACGCGCGTCAACAACCGCCGTTTTTCTTCAAGCGCCGCTCCATCCTTTCCCGTCAATTCAAGTTGTGCGATCTCGACCATCAGCTCTTCCCGTTTGGGGAGAAACTCATGCAACGGAGGATCGAGCAGGCGAATCGTGACCGGATACCCTTCCATCTCGCGATACAGTCCGATGAAATCCTGTCGCTGAAGAGGCAACAACTGATCCAGGTACTTTTCCCGCTCCTCCTTGGTGCGGGCCAAAATCATCTTCTGCATGATCGGAATACGGTCTTCGGCAAAGAACATGTGCTCCGTGCGGCAAAGCCCGATCCCCTCCGCGCCGAAGCCGCGCGCGATCCGCGCCTGTTCCGGAATATCCGCGTTGGCCCGCACCCGAAGGCGACGGTACTTGTCGGCCCAGGACAAAATCGTCGCGAACCGCTGGTACTTCTCCGATTTCGCCGGATCCAACACCCCTTGAATGACCTGAATGACCTCCGATTCGACGACGGGAATATCACCTTCATACACATTGCCGGTGGAACCATTGATCGAGATGTAGTCTCCTTCACGAAACGTCTTCGCCCCGATCCGCACGGTCTGGCCATCGACTTCGACCGCCTCGCAGCCGGCCACACAGACTTTCCCCATTTGCCTGGCGACGACGGCGGCATGTGAGGTCATACCCCCACGAGCCGTGAGAAATCCAGCCGCCGCGTTCATCCCATGAATATCGTCGGGACTGGTCTCTTGTCGAACCAGCACCACACGACTGCCAGCCGCCTTCATCTCCACGGCTTTATCCGGAGTCAACGCGATTCTGCCCGCCGCCGCGCCTGGACCAGCCGGCAATCCTTTCCCCAACGGATTGACCTTGGCCTCTTCCTTCGAATCGAAAATAGGATAGAGATACTGGGCTAGTTGATCCGGCTCGATCCGCCGCACCGCTTCCTGCTTGGAGATCAGTCCCTCTTTGACCATGTCCACGGCGATCTTGACGGCGGCGATTCCGGTCCGTTTGCCGACCCTGGTTTGCAACATGTAGAGCTTGCCCTCCTGAATCGTAAACTCCAGGTCGAGCATGTCACGGTAGTGCTTCTCCAGCTTCTTATAGGTCTGTTCGAGTTCCTTATAGGCCTCCGGCACCTTCTTGGCGAGTTCGGCAACCGGCAGGGGAGTTCTGATGCCGGCCACCACGTCCTCTCCCTGCGCATTCATCAAACATTCGCCGAACAGAGCCCGGTCGCCGGTGACCGGACTGCGGGTGAACGCCACTCCCGTTCCACTCGTCTCTCCCATGTTCCCGAACACCATGGCCACCACATTGACCGCCGTGCCCCAGGAATCCGGAATTCCGTATAAGCGGCGGTAGGTAATCGCCCTGGCTCCGAACCAGGATGAAAACACCGCATTGATCGCCATGCGCAACTGCTCCAGCGGATCATCGGGAAAGTCTTTCTTCGTCTCTTCCTTGACCAGCGCCTTGAAGCTCATCACTAGATCCCGAAGGTGCCTGGCATCCAGATGCGTTTCGTGTTCGACCCCCACCTCTTCTTTCTTGTGCTTTAAGATGGCTTCAAAATGTTCGCGCGGCACTCCCATGACGATGCTGCCGAACATCGACACGAAGCGCCGGTAACTGTCTTGGGCAAATCGGTCGTTGCGGGTTCTGGCCGCCAGTCCTTCGACCGTTTTGGTCGTCAACCCGACGTTCAACACGGTGTCCATCATGCCCGGCATGGAGGCACGTGCACCGGATCGCACCGAGACCAGCAGCGGCCGCCCGGGATCGCCGAATCGCAACCCCATTGAACGTTCGACGCGCTTGAGGGCCTGCAACGTGGCGTCCCACATGCCCGGCGGGTATCTCTTGCCGAGCTTGTAATATTCGACGCAGGCCTCCGTCGAAATCGTAAACCCCGGAGGAACCGAGATACCCAAATTGGTCATCTCCGCCAGGCCGGCGCCCTTGCCGCCCAGCAACTCCTTCATGTTCGAAGTCCCCTCGGCCTTCCCGTCTCCAAAATAGTAGACGTATTTCTTTGCCACGTGTGTGCCTCCTTATAGACGTTCCTCCAAAGCCTGAACGATGTGGCCCGCGGTTCCTGATCGCGACGAAGCCGCCCGGTTGTCTTGAACGGCACCGCCGCCCCTCTCCCCGATCTAGCCCCCTTGCACCACGATTTGCGAAAAATCGGCGAACGATGCGAACAACTCGTCAACGTCCTTCAGCAACGACAGCCGGTTCCGACGAACCGCCGGATCGTCGACATTGACCATGACAGCCGAAAAAAACTCGTCGATAGACGGTTTGAGACCGGTCAGGGCGTCCAACGTCCGATCATAGCGGCCGGCGGCGATCGACTCCTTGATGTGAGTCCGCGCGTCCGTCACCGCCCGGTACAGATCGGATTCGGCGGCGTGTTGAAACCGGGACGGATCCACCGCTTCTCTGATCCATTGTTCTTTTTCAACGAGCCGATGCGCCCGCTTGAACCCGATGAGCAGAGCGTCGAATTCCGGCTTCCTGGTCACCGCTTCCAACGCCTTCATCTTGCGGACGAGATCGACGAGATCTAACGGCCGATCACCAAGGGATTTCAACACTGCCTCAACGACGTCGTCCCTTAAAAGGTATGCGACCCGGCAATAATGTCGCACACGCTCCAGGATGAACTCGATGATTCGGCTCACCCCGTGAGATTCTGAGTCCGCCAATCCCTTGAAGCCGTCATCGGAAACGAGTTGCCTGGCCCGCTTGACGAATGTCGCCAAATCCGCTTGGAGATTCGCTTCAAGTATGATCCGCACCACCGCCGTGGCCTGTCGTCGAAGCGCAAAGGGATCTTCCGATCCCGTCGGCACAAGACCGACATGAAAAAACGCGGCGATGGAATCCAGGCGATCAGCCAGCGCAAGGACCTGCCCGGCGAGCGTGCGCGGCGCCTCACCTTCAATTCCTTTGGGCAGATACTGTTCACGAATAGCCCTTGCCACCTCGGGCGGCTCCCCATCGTGCAGAGCATACACACCTCCCATAATGCCTTGCAGTTCCGGGAACTCGCCGACGATACCGGTCACCAGATCGGCCTTGGCCAGAGACGCCGCCCGCTCACAGATCGACAGCAGATCATTATGGCCGGACGACAGATGCCCGGCGATGAAGCCGGCCAGGTGTTTCACCCGCTCCTGCTTCTGCGCCATCGTGCCGAGTTTTTGATGAAATGTGACGCCCGACAGTTTTGGGATCCGTTCGCTCAAACGCACCTTCCGATCTTCGTCAAAAAAGAATTTGGCGTCGGCCAATCGCGCCTCTAAAACCCGCTCATTGCCCGTTCGAATCAGCGACATATCCGTCACGCGGGTGTTCACCACGGCGATAAAATGAGGCGCCAGCTTCCCCGTTTCCTTGCGCCGTAAGGAAAAGAACCCCTGATGCTCCTTCATGGAGGTCATCAGAATTTCTTCCGGTACATCCAAATAGATTTCCTTAAACGATCCGATCAGCACGGTCGGCAACTCCGTGGAATACACCGCCTGATCGAGCAACATCTCGTCCTCGTTCAGCTCAAATCCCGTCTTGCGACAAATCTCATCGATCTGCTGTTGAATCAGATGCCGTCGCCGTTGCGGATCGACGATGACCCCATAGCGTTCCATCAACACCTCGTACGACGCGGCGTCTTTGACACGAATCCATTTTCCTCCGCCCACCACCCGATGCCCCGTGGTCTGATTCGACGCCGTCACGCCTGCCACGTCGAAGGGAAGCACGGCCCCTCCATAGATCGCCAAAAGCCAGCGGATCGGCCGGGCGAAGCGTACCCCGCTCTCGTTCCATTTCATGGATTTGGGGAACGCAAGACCGGTGACCAGATTGGGAAGGACCCTCAGCAACACCGATGAAGCAGGCTGGCCCGCTTCATGTTTCACCGCAAACAGGTATTCGCCTTTGGGAGTCCGGCGCACCTCGAGATTCTGGACCGGCACGCCATGCGTCGAAGCAAACCCGATTGCCGCCCGGGTCGGCTGGCCGGCTTGGTCGAATGCCGCGGCCTTGGGAGGCCCCATCGTCTCTTTCACCACGCCTGCTTGTCGGACCGCCAGCCCCTCCACCACCATCGTCAGCCGCCGCGGCGTCCCCATCATTCGAATAGCCCGAAAGGCCAGGCGCTGATCTTTCAGCAACCGCTCCGACGACTCCTTCATCGCCGCCAGAGCCGGCGCAATAAACTGGGACGGCAATTCCTCCACGCCGACCTCGATCAGCAGGTCTTCGACGGCTGGCGCGGGTGATGGCTTTTGGCTTTTTGACGCGACGCTTCGACGTACGGTTTTCTTTGGATTGTCCATAAAGTCAGGTTCGACCGACCGCACGCTTCGACCGAGACGCGGTCGCTTTCGGGCCACCACGCCGTTCCTCATGACGTAACAGTGGATACCCCATGGCGGCCCGCTCCGCGATATACCGCTCGGCGCACTGCTTGGCCAACGCCCGTACACGAGCAATATACGTAGTCCGCTCGGCGACGCTGATGGCGCCACGTGCATCCAGAAGATTGAATACGTGCGATGACTTGATACAGTAGTCGTACGCCGGCAATGTCAACCGTTTGTCGGCCTTGGCCAGCAGCCGCTTGCATTCGGCTTCATACGAGTGAAACATGTGCATCAGCATCGATACGTCGCTTTCTTCGAAGTTGTAGCGAGAACCCTGTACTTCGGTTTCGTGATGAAGATCGCGGTAGGTGATGGACTCCGTCCATGCCAGATCAAACACGTTGTTGACCTGCTGCAAATACATGGCGATGCGCTCGGTCCCATACGTAATTTCACCGGTAATGGGACTGAGTTCGATACCACCGATTTCTTGAAAGTAGGTAAACTGCGTAATTTCCATTCCATCTAGGCGCACTTCCCATCCCAAGCCCCAAGCGCCTAAGGTCGGCGACTCCCAATCATCCTGCATGAAGCGGATGTCATGTCGCTTAGGGTCAATCCCCAATCTGGCCAGGCTTTCTAGATACAGCGCTTGGATGTTATCCGGCGCCGGCTTCAACACGACTTGATACTGATAGTAGTGCTGCAGGCGGTTGGGATTGTCGCCGTACCGCCCATCCGTCGGACGGCGACAGGGTTGTACGTAGGCGGACCGCCACGGCTCGGGCCCCAACGCTCGAAGAAACGTCGCCGGATGAAAGGTGCCGGCTCCCATTTCCATGTCGTACGGCTGGTGGATCACACAACCTTGATCGGCCCAAAATTCGTGTAAGACGAGGATCAAATCTTGAAAATTCACGGCAGGCTCAACATAGAGGGGATATTCGATTCGGGTTTCCCAGATGCTGAAAACAACGGCGCAAGCTAACAAGAATGCCGTTGGCTGTCAAGCAACATTCCCTCTACGATCAACGGCTTGCGGCTATTATCCTTCGTGATGCTCGACCTCAACCAGCTGAAGACATGCCCTCTTCCCCTGGCCTCTCAGCCGTGATCGTTTTTTAGTGATCACGTTGATGAGAGGGAAGGCCTTGATACAGAGCGGTTTCATGGTCTAATGTGATGCTTGTTGATAAACTCACTTTATTTCATTTCTCATGAAACTTTCCAAAAAAAGTGAATACGGTCTTCGGGCCCTCCTTGAATTGACGATGGCGTACGGCACCACGTCTTTCATGCAGCGCCATGAGATCGCCGCTCGTCAAAACATTCCAATCGAGTTTCTGGAACAGATCCTCCTGGCGCTGAAAAAGGCCGGCCTTCTTTCCAGCCGGAGAGGGATGAACGGAGGCTACCGTCTCATTAAACAACCGAACGCCATCTCGCTGGGACAAGTCATCCGTATTCTGGACGGTCCGTTGGCTCCGATCGGCTGCGTCAGCAAAACGGCTTATCAGACATGCGACGATTGCCCTTATGCCGAGCGCCCTTCCTGCCCCGTTCAACAGGCGATGGGCGAGGTGCGCGACGCCATTGCAGGAATTCTGGATAACTACTCTCTCGCCGACTTCGCAGCCGGCGCCCGAAAAACTTGATCATGGATCATCTTGTTCTGGCGGCGATCACGTTCATCGCGGCGACCGTCAACGGCGCCATCGGCTACGGGTTTTCTTCCATTACCGTCCCGGTCGCCCTCCTGTATTACTCCAATCGCGTCTTGAATCCCGCTCTCGTCTTGGTCGAACTGGTGATCAATGGCTACGTCTTGTTCATCAATCGTTCCAGTGTTCCGCACGTCTGGAAACGAGTGGCCCCGATCCTCATCGGACTGGCGATCGGCGTCTCAATCGGCAGCTATCTTCTGTCGCTCGTTCATCCTGCATGGGTCAAGTTCGTGACCTACTTCTTTCTCTTGCCATTGATTCTTCTTCAGGCCGCAGGCATTCGAAAACCCATTCGGGCAGAACGCGCCATCGCCGTCCCATTCGGCGCTGGAATCGGTCTCCTATATTCCGTCACGACGATTTCAGGGCCACCGTTGGCGCTGTTGTTTAATAATCAAGGATACGCCAAACAGGACTTCCGAGCGGCACTTGGAGTGATTCGAACCGCTGAGTCTTCTCTCACGGCCATTGCCTACGGCATGATTGGGTTCTACAGTAGAGACAGTTTGGAACTCTTTCCCTATATCATCCCCAGTGTGCTCATCGGTATTCCATTAGGTACCTATCTTATTCGATGGATGGACCCTGAAACATTCCGTCGAATCTCTATGGCATTCGACGCGCTGATCGTGGGATTCGGCCTTACACGAGTGTTGGAAGAGCTCCGTCTCGCCACTGCCCCCACAACCTATGGTATCGTCAGCATTGTGATCCTTTTCAACGGTTATTTGCTGTTTCGATACTTCACGAGCAGGCCCTCCTTCCCACCTTGACGGCACGGACCCCCCTTCTGCTCATCTGACGAAAGACATGTCCCTTCCCGAACATCTCGCACCTCATCAACCAATCACATCGGAAAGCCAGATCATCCAATCAAGAGCAATCGATCTCTCCCATCGCGACGGCGAGTCCGCTTGGTAACTGTTGAAGGACCCGACCTTCACGTTCCCGCGAAAGAACAACAATACTTCCTTATTTTTTCGATAGTTCTCACCTTTCGCCCAGCGGCACTCCCATTGCAATTTTCCGGTCAGAGCCGACACGGGATGTACCTCTCCTCACGGCCCTTGTCAGGAGGCTTTCGTCAGGAGCGTGGAAGAGTCGGCTACACAATAAAGTAGGAGGAACACACGATGAGCGGCAAAAAACCAATGGGCGAGGTAGGAACGTTGTCGGGCCGATCACTGCGCTCGATCATAACGGGAATCGTGGGAGCAGTGGGTCTTCTCGTCTCAGGATGTGGAACAGGCAATGATCCAGGACTTATGACATCCTCTCTTTCTGCGACCGGGGCAGCGGTCATGTTGGCATGGGATCCAGTCTCCGATCCCACTGTCATCGGCTATTACATTCACTACGGCAAACAATCTCCCAACCAGGCTGGGGTCTGCGCCTATGAGGAATCTCTTTTTGTTTCGTCCACGCAGGGAACTGTCACCGACCTGGACCCTGGATCAACCTATTACTTCGCAGTGAGCGCATACAACGGCATCCAAAGCCCTTGCTCGAATGAGGTTCAAGTCACTATTTAGTTACAGTGGCAGGAGTCAACACGCGGACACGAATCCGCTCGTTGCTGACGTCGTCTCGCGGCGGTAGCTCTTGCGCAGATCATGTCTGCATCTGAAATTGATCAGCCGTTCAACCGGTGTGATTGTTCTGATCAATTGACTCACTTATCATGATTTGCTAGCCTCCTTTCGTTATCCACCGCCCATGCCGTTCCATAAACAGGACGGCTGGGCGGGCGCTCTTTCCCCTTCATCAAAGGAGCTTCCATGGCTGGTTCGAATCGATCGTCCGATTTCCTCACGTTCCTTCGGAACAAGGCAACCCGGCTGCGCATTGAAAGCGTACGCGCGACCAGCGAGGCCGGAAGCGGTCATCCATCGAGCTGCTGTTCCGCGGCCGATATCGTCGCTGTGTTGTTCTTTTCCGTGATGCGGTACGATCCTCACAACCCGAAGGCTCCCAACAGCGATCGATTCGTCCTATCCAAAGGCCACGCAGCGCCGCTTCTCTACGCAGCTTGGGCGGAGGCAGGGCTGTTTCCGACCGACGACCTTTTGAAGTTGCGAACCTTGGCCTCGGACCTCGAGGGCCATCCGACCCCCCGTTTGCCTTTCGTCGATATGGCGACCGGTTCCCTGGGTCAGGGGCTGGCCGTCGGCGTTGGACTGGCATTGAACGCCAAACGGCTCGACAAAAACGGCGCTCGCACGTATGTCTTGATGGGAGACGGCGAATCCGTCGAAGGTTCCGTTTGGGAATCTGTCGAACTGGCGCGATATTTCAAACTTGATAATCTCTGCGCCATTGTGGATGTCAATCGCTTGGGGCAAAGCGATCCCACGATGTTGCAACACGACATGCAAGCGTATAAATCCCGCTGGCGCGGATTCGGGTGGAACGCGCTGGTCGTGGACGGCCACAACCACAAAGCCTTGCTGACGGCGTTCGCCGAAGCGGCGAAAGTCAAAGGCACACCCACCGTCTTGCTGGCCAGAACGCTCAAAGGCAAAGGTATCTCCTTTATGGAGAATCACCCGAGTTGGCATGGGAAACCGATTCCCAAAGGCGCCGAATCTCAAAAAGCCATTGACGAATTGACGCGGCTTATCAAGCCGACCAACGCTGCTCCGAAAATCAAAGCGCTTCCCCCGCCGATCCATCGTCAGAAACCGGCAACGCCCATGGCGCCCCCGTCCTATAAACCAGGCGACCTCGTTGCGACACGTGAAGCCTTTGGCACAGCGCTCGTCGCCCTCGGCAAAGCCAATCCTTCCGTCGTCGCCCTTGATGCCGACGTCAAGAACTCCACCTATACGGATAAATTCGCCAAACAGTTTCCCGACCGCTTTTTTGAAAACTTTATCGCCGAGCAAAACATGGTAGGCACTGCCGCTGGCCTTGCCGCCTGCGGCAAAATTCCCTTCGTCGCCACCTTTGCCGCGTTCTTCACGCGCGCCTATGACTTCATCCGCATGGCGGCCATCAGCGAATCAAACATCAAACTGGTCGGCACTCATGTCGGCGTCAGCATCGGTGAAGACGGCCCATCGCAAATGGGACTCGAAGACCTTGCCATGATGGCGGCACAGCCAGGAATAACGGTTCTTTACCCTGCGGACGGCACGGCGACCCATCGGCTCGTCGAAGCCGCTGCCCGACACAAGGGCATGGTGTATATCCGCGCGGGCAGACCAAAATCCCCTGTTCTTTATGGACCGGAGGAATCGTTTCACATCGGAGGCAGCAAAGTCCTGCGGCAAAGTCCCACCGATTCCCTCACCATCGTGGCGGCCGGCGTCACGCTCTTTGAAGCGTTGAAGGCACACGACGAGTTACAAGCCGCAGGAATTTCCGTCCGTGTAATCGATCTGTATAGCATTGTTCCCATCGACCGCACCACCTTGCTTGACAGTGCCAGGGCAACGCAGAACCGCATCTTGACCGTGGAAGATCACTACGCCCACGGCGGTCTGGGGGATGCCGTGCTGAACGCGGTCTCGACAGAAGGGATCAAGGTCCACAAGCTCGCCGTCCGTCAGATTCCCCACAGCGGCAAGCCGGAAGAATTGATCGACCATTACGGCATCGGAGCGCGGGCAATTGTCGAAGCGGTGAACCACATCGTTAAGTGATCAATTGTTCCCGGTGACCGTACGCTGCCGAACCCAATTTTCCTAAGCGACGCAGACCGTTCATCCCGTGCGGCCAAGCGTTGTTTGCTTGGAAATCATGTCAGTCGCCGCAGCTTCTTCCTCAGAAAGCTCCCGTTCCGCCAACAACCTACGGCCTACAACCGTCATCGCCATTGAAAGAATACGTCGCGTGCTGTATGGTGCACACAGTGCAGGGTGACGTTGACCGACCAACGTCAGGCGCAGAACGGAATCAAGTCCTGCAGATAAGTCGTGTGGGCGAGCATTTTGTCCCTTCCACCACGAGGAAGTACGTCATGAAGTTTCTCCGGACATCGCTTTGCATAATGATCGCGAGCATGCTTTCCACCGGTTGGGATCTTCGCGCCGAGCAAGGGGTGAATGACCGCATCGCCCTGACCCTTTCGGGACCCGATTGCGCAGCGCACCGCGAACAGATCACAAAAAGACTGTATCAGATTCCAGGAGTCAAACGCGTCGACATGGACCTTGTCGAAGGGCATGTGTTGATCGACCGGGTTCGAGATCAGCGAACCATCGACGATTTTAAGGCTATCGTGAACGAGGTCATTCCGCCCGGCAGCCGATGTCTTGCTGAATTCATCGAAGGGTGCATCTCCGTCGGTCCGATGGCATCCGACCCCTCCCCCTGAGACTGGCAGGTCCAAGCGGTTGAAAGAAGGTTCTCTCAAGCTCTCTGGCTACGGATTCGGCGCAACGAACACCAGCACTCGCAACCGTTTCCCTGTGTGATTGATCACACCATGTTCTTCACCGGCCATGGCGATCGTTCCTTGCCCTTCGCCAAGCACTTGCCTGTCCGCCCCGACTTGAAACGTACCTTCCCCCTCCAAGACAAAATAGATTTTATCCTGCTCGCCATGCGTATGCCCCTTTTGTTCCTGCCCCGGCTCAAAGCAATAGATGTCACAGAACAACCGCTTCGTCTCAAAGACGTTGTTCTTTTTCATTTTATCGCCGCTGAATTGTTGATAATCGGCCCACTTCACCACCTTCATGGCCGGACTCCTTTCGAATCCCACTTGTCTTGATCTTCAGTTGCATCACGGCAAACGAGACATCACGTTTCGGCACGCATCTTTCAACTCCTCGATGGCGGTCTTTATGCTTGATCTGATGACATGCCATTTCTCATCGGTCGTAGTCTGCATTGTTTTCAACTGTTCTTTAATCTTATCCCTTTTCTTTTCAAGTTCGTTGATCGCTTCCTGAAGATCCGCCCTGACAGAGGCGGACATGTCGCCGACCTTGTCCCGCAAGACGGCGATCTGCTGCTGAACAACGGTTAACTCTTCATGGGCCGCCCGCTGAAACGTCTCTTTCTGCTGAATCGTATATTCTTTCACCGCCTCGACGGTCTCTCTCACATCCTTCGTCATTGTCCCTGTGTCAGCCGGCGATGAGACCGTCGCTCCCACACATAACACTCCCGTCAGAAACACCAAAAGGGCGAAGCGACCATCCAGCATCATCTCCCTCCAACAACGAAACGACGGAAGTGCCGATAATAAACGAACGGAACCAAAGAATCACGCCCATCACCTTCCGACAAGACCCTGTTTGCTCTTCGGTTTGACCTTCAAAGGATGCCGGAAATTTTCTCCCAATATATTTTGAGAAACAACCGTTTGTGCTATAGTTTCGGGCTGTTTGCAGGTAGAACGTACACGCGAGGCCCGACGAGTCAGAATCAAACCGCATCAACCAGCACTATATCCCAATCAATTTTTTAAGGAGGTGCAAATGACCCGAAAAATGGTTCGGTTGTCAGTCATGGTCATGGGAGGCGTTCTCCTTCTTTCGGGAGGCATGGCCTCAGCCGAAGATTTACCTCCCTTGCCACCTGTCCCCCCCGAATATGCAGACAAAAAAATGCCGGCCGGTGGATGGACCGACCCTAAGTTTATTGAGGAGGGACGTAAAATCTATATGGGCGAGTTCAAAACCGACGTCAACTGCGCCAGCTGCCACGGAAAGGACGGCAAGCCGGTGAAGAAGGGCGCCCGAGACCTTCGTGACCCCAAAATCGTATGTCGTTATTCGGACGCCTACTGGTTCTGGCGCATAGCCGAAGGGATCCCCAAGACAAAGATGAAAGCGAACAAGGGTCTGTTGACGGATGAACAAATTTGGCAGGTGATGGCGTACGAAAATCAGTTTTCTCACGATGGAAAACCCGCTGATCGTTCCTGCTACAAACCTTAAGTTTGAGCATCTGCCTCTTATCGAATGCTCCAAAAGGGGAGAGGGCGAAGCCCTCTCCCCTTTTCTTACCCCCTGAGACCATCGGTCGAATCCAAGAGCCATTCGTGCTGAAGCCTCGGACTAAGGCGCCGAGGAGATCGAATCAACCTAATGATCCGCCCGGCTTCTGCCCCGCTAAACTTTGAGCCGTCACAAGCCGACAAAGAAATATGTCGCTCGAAAACGCGGCGATTCATGAGAGGGGGAGTCGTCCTCGTGCTTCCTGCTTCCCAGATCACAACGTCTCCGCTTGAGAGAATCGAGCAGATTCTGTCTCACAAGGTTGAGAGCGGCGCGCTTGAGCTGCCGTTATTGCCTCAAGTGGCGAGCGAAGTGATGGCTTTGACATCAGATCCGGATGCCGACGCAGCCAAACTGTCTGCGCTGATCCATAAAGACCAGGCGCTTGCAGCCCATGTACTGCGCATTGCCAATTCTCCAGCCTATATGCCCAGAAGCCCCGTCGTTTCTCTTCAGCATGCAGTCGCTATGTTGGGCATCAATCTGCTGTCAGAAATCGCCTTTACCGCCTCGCTGAAGGCCGGGGCATTTCAAGTTCCGGGCTATGAAGAGGAGGTCAGGACGCTCTGGCACCATTCCTTGGCCAGCGGCGCGTTCGCAAAAGAAGTCGCTCGAACGCGACGGGTCAACGTGGAAAGCGCCTATCTCTGCGGCCTTCTCCACGAAATCGGCAAACCGGTCGTGCTGCGGGCGGTCACAACGATCGCGCAGGAGCAAAAAATTCCGCTCGACCGACCGACGCTGAACATCATGATCGAAGGCCACCATTCAAGAATCGGAGGTTTCATCGGAGAAAAATGGGGCCTTCCTCGACAAATCATCGAAGCCACACAATACTATGCCGACTATGATCACGCCCCATCCTTCCGCCAGGAATGTATCCTCACGTGCATTGCCGATCGGTTGGCCACTCATCTGCTTCACCCGGACGACATGCCCGAAGAAGTTCTTCGAGACCACCCGGCTTTCGCAGAATTGAACCTCTATCCCAGCGACGTTGCACAATTGGTGAAAGGTAAAGACAAAGTGCTTGCCATCGTGCAATCGATGAACCTATGAGTGGACCTCTTGTCTTCGACATCATCGTGATCGGGGCCGGACCGGCCGGCCAAAAAGCGGCGATTCAGGGCGCCAAGGCCGAAAAACGCGTGGCGCTCATCGAACGGGAGCGCGGGATCGGCGGCAGTTGTGTGTACCGCGGAACGATTCCCAGCAAAACCTTGCGGGAAAGCGCGCTGCACTTAGACCGACTCCGAAGCGCCAGCAAGGCATTCGACTTCATCGTGAGACCGGATATGCAAATCTCGGCGCTGCTTAGTCGACTTCAAGAGGTCGTCCAGGCACATGACAGGTTCATGAGCCTACAACTGCGACGAAACGGCATCTATCTTTTCCATGGACAGGCTCGGTTCCGCAGCGCCACCGTCGTCGAAATGGAAACGGTCGATGGAGCCAGGCAACTCTTGACGGCTCAAACCATCGTGCTCGCCACCGGTTCACGACCTCGCAATCCTGAAGACATCCCCGTCGATCACGAGCATATTCTCGACAGCGACTCGTTGCTTTCGATGATTTATTTGCCGCGATCCTTGACGATCATCGGCGGAGGCGTCATCGGCTGTGAATATGCGTCGATTTTTTCGCTTTTGGGCACGGAGGTCACGCTCGTCGATCGTGCGCCGATGCCTCTTCAATTCATGGACCAGGATCTCGTACGCCAATTTATTGTCAGCTTCGAATCGAAAGGCGGGCGCTATCTCGGAGGGCGAACGGTTCGGGAAGTCCGATGGGACGGCGTTGCTCATGTTGTGACGACGTTGGGGGATGGACTCACTATCAAGAGCGAAAAACTCCTGGTCGCGTTGGGCCGGCAAGCCAATCTGGATGGTCTCAACCTCGATGAAGTGGGCATCACGGTCACCCCGAAAGGAACCGTGCCGGTCAACGAGTATTGCCAAACGGACGTGCCGAACATCTATGCCGTCGGCGACATGGTTGGCCCGCCCGCCCTCGCGTCGAAAGCCATGGAACAAGGGCGCAGGGCCGTTCGGCACGCCCTGGGCCTGCCGGTCGGAGACGCCGCCTCGACCATCCCGATCGGAATCTACACCATCCCAGAAATGGCCAGTATCGGCCTGGATGAACGAAGCGCCCGCGAGCGATATCGGGGGCCCCTCGTCGGCCGAGCCAAATTCGAGGAAGTCGCGCGCGCCCAAATTTCCGGCGCCGGCCAGGGTCTCCTCAAAATGGTCGCCGATCCATCTGGAGAACGATTGCTGGGTGTACAGGTCGTGGGAGACTCAGCGACGGAATTGGTTCACATCGGGCAGTTGGCCCTTCAGCAAGGCGCCGCCATCGAATCGTTCGTCGACAACGTCTTCAACTTTCCCACGTACGCAGAAGCGTACCGGGTGGCGGCCTTGGACATTCTCGGCCAGGCCTCCAAGATCAAGACGACTCCTGAAGCAGCCTGACGGATCGCATCCTGCCCGGCAACGGTCATGGCGGTTCGACGGCATGAACTGACAGATCGATTCTACCGGACTCCATGGACAACCGCCGGCACCCACGGTTTCCCGTTCGCTTTCACAGCTCCTTCAGCTCCATCAACGTCGTATCTGGGAACGGGATCCTGCACAACCTCTCGCTTTGCGGCTGCCAAATATCCAGCGCCATGCACGTGCGTCCCGGCACCGGAATGGAGTTATCTATCGAAGCGTCGGACAACGGACCTCCCATCCTGATCAGCCAGGCCATCGTGCGTTGGTCCCGCGATGGGCGGTTCGGTTTGGAGTTTCTTGATCTCCGTGAAACGGAATGGACCAAGCTCCAGCGGCTGGTCAAAGAGCTGGAAAAAGAACCGTATCAGCGTCAGATTGAGGACGAACAATCATGGAGAGCAGGGCGGTCACGACAATAGACTGGTTCACCCGTGCTTACACTGGAACCAACGACCAACAAACACGGCACAGGGGTTCATTTATCCCTCATCCAGCTCAAAGACTTTTGGAAACCTGGTGAGATTCCGGCACCCGTCTCTCGTCACCACCACCATATCTTCGATGCGGACGGCTCCCAATCCCGGATAGTAGAGCCCCGGTTCGACCGTCACGACATGTCCTTCCTGAAGCAACGACCCAGTCCGGCTGATGCGGGGTGCCTCGTGAATGTCGAGCCCGACGCCGTGGCCGGTTCCATGAAAATATCCCTGCATTCGGCCGTTGACGCTCCCCGTCTTGTAACCGGCCTTCTCAAACCGTTCGCAAATACCTTGGTGGATCTTCTTCCCGTCCGCTCCATCCTTGATTTTGGAAATGGCTTCTTCTTGAGCGTCTTTGACGGTCCGATATAACCGCTTGAGGTCCGCGCCCACCGGTCCGCGGACGACGGTGCGAGACATATCCGCAAAATATCGACTGACGGCGGATCGGGGAAACACGTCGAAAATGATGCTGCGACCGGCCGGCAACGGCCCGGCACCCTCGTGATGGGGATCACAGGCCTGCTCGCCGCCGGCCACGATCGTATGCTGGGCCACGCAATCCCGTTCCATGAGCCTGACATTGATCAGTTTCTTGATGCGCTCGGACGTCAAATACTCTCCATCTAGCCATAGCCAGCCCTTCTTGACAGCGGACCGACGCAACACCGCCATCGCCTCCGCGACGGCTTCCTCCGTCGCCCGCTGAGTTTCTTCAATATGACGAATTTCCTCCGCCGTCTTCACCGCGCGCCGCTCATAAAACGGTTCGCGCTTCGCCGTGAGTCGGTATCCTAATTTTTGCAACCTGGCGGCGTGAATGAACGGAAAATTCGAGGGGACCAAGAGCCTTTTGACTTTTCGCTTTTTCAACAGCACATGGACGATATCGGCCGCCGTCGGGTCATGAACTCCCTGCCTTTTGGCCCGGCGTTCAAATTCGGAATAGGCCAGCACTCGATCCACCGAGGCTTGAGATTTGGCACGATCCAATTCCAAATCGCTCATAATGAGCAGGCGTTCGCCTTTGATTTCCAAAAAAATGAAGGGGTCCGGCGCCATGAATCTGGTCGCATAATACAAATTGGAATCGTGTTCGCTGGCGGCGATGAAGAGGACGACACTGTCCGCCTGCGACTCTTCGACGGGTTTCATGAACGAATCAACAAGGAGAGAACATGGCGCATTATCGCTCGCGATCGGACCGCGAGTGGTCGATGCTAGCATGCGTGTCCTGATCGGTCAAGAAAGGCAGGGCGCTCACGAACGAGCTGGAACGGATTTGTGTTCAAGGTCCGGCTGCGGCTCTTCCTGATCCGGTTGATCCGGTGCAATGAAGTCGAGCGGAACGGTCAGAGAATTCACAAGCACGTCGACGGCGAGTTGGGCCAAACCGGACAGACCCGAGGTGAAGGATTTGATCGGAAGATAGGTCACTTCCGGACTGTGGATCGATCCTTTGACGGAAAAGATCGCGGTGGCCAGCCCCTTTCGCTCTCCGGCAAAGATCCGTCCGAACAGGGGAATCGCCTTCAAGAACTGCGAATACGAGCCGAACGGGCTCACGGCAGCCACGAGATCCAGTCGATCCGTCGGCAAATCGTACCGCCCTGCCCCTGTAATCTTCAGAATCGGGCTGTCGATGATCAGATTGCTCGTCTCGAAGATGCCGTTGGTGACAGCCACGCTCCCGGTAATCGTGTTGTAGGGCAGTCCCTCTTTCTCCAGATCGACCTTTCCTTGGAGTACCGCAGGAAGGTTCAAGAGGCTGATGATCTTCCAGATCACTCGCTCGTTTGATTTAAAAATACGCCCGTTTTGAAGCAGCACCTCGACTTTTCCGTTGAGCGACGGATAAACGCCGTGGGGATTACGCCCGTGCCCCCTGAGAGAACCGTTCACGCGCATGCCGCCGGTCATACCGTGAGCACCCTTGGCGTCGAACAAACTCAGCACATCATCAACCGGCAGACCCGTTGCGCGAAGCGACACCTCCACTTCGGCCGGAGCTCCACGAGGAAGCTGCGCCACAAGACGCCCGGCAATTTGGCCGGCATTCGACTCGCCGGAAATCCGGTCGATATCGACGACTCCGTCTTGAATGTTCACGCGCGCAGAAAGCGCGGTGAACCGTACCCGCTCGTAATGGCCCCGGGCGATTGATGCGGACATCGTCACCTGCGAGGTCGCCGCCAAATTTTCCAAAAATTCTCGGACAGCCGATCGATCCCCTTTGGGAATCAAAAGACCGAGATCCATCCGGCTCGATTCGATTTTTCCGACGATCACGGGTTTTGAAGCCCAGTTCCTGACGGCAGCTTCAATGGCGACGTCGCTGTCAAGGATGGTGAACGACAACCGTTTGATCTCCGCCCCATTGTGCACCAACTTGACCCGTGCATAGAGATCCTGAAGATGACCGTCTCCTCCAATTCCTGTCACCGTCGCCAGGCCGTTGGTCAGCGCAACCCATCCGGTCACCCGCCATGTGCTCCAGTCCGTTCCCTTACCTTTGACATCGAGCGCAATCTCTGCGCTGCCGGCCTCCAGTCCCCCCTTTGAGATCCACTCGGGCAAGCGGGACAACGACAGCGTTCCGGTCGCCAACGACATATCGATGCTGAAGGGATCTCCGAGCACCATGCGCCCCTTGGCCGGCACCTGAAGGGACGGCACAATTAATTCCAGACGGCTCACGGAAAGGTTGCCGGACTTCGTCACATCGCCTTCGAATTCGATGGCCGCCGGTGCACCGATCGGTTTGTCTCCCAAGCCAGGAACGGCGATCCTCGATTGGTCGAACACCACGACGCCGCGAAGATGCGGCGTCGAAGCAGCTCCCGTGAGCATGGCCGTTGCAACAAGACGCCCTTCCATCGAGCCGGGCGAAGAAACGACGCCCAGCGCGCGGGTCATGTCCGCGGCGGGTCCGCTGGCCCGGATCGAAAAATCTTCCAACAGGCTTGATTCTCCGCCCGTCACCGTCCCCTGAACCTCGATGAGCGTTTCACCGAGATGCCCACTGACCTGCTCCAATCGCACGGCTCCACCGGCCAACGCAAACCGGCCTTGCAAACCCGTCAGCCGCTCCGGCAACGCCGGATGGGTGAAGCCGACGGCTCGGACAAGAATCTCCCCGCCGGTGAACCTGACACCACCCGACTGAGCCAGCGATCCAGCCAGGCGAAACGTGGGCTCCACCACACCCTCCATGTCACGAACGTCGGCCAGAAGGCGCGTCACTGCCTCGGCCTTCACCGCCGTCTCGAGAACGTCTATCAAATGAGACGCGCTTGTCCTTCCCATGATCTCCAGCTCAAGCCACGGCCCGGCCTCCAGAAATGAGAGCATCGCCTTTCCATCCGCCAGTTCCATCGTTCCATACAGACCGGTGATGTTAGACGCCCGGATTCGCCCCGGCTCCACAAGCACGCGGCAAGCGACATTTTTCGCCAACACTCGATCTTGGCCGACCATCCCCTGCGCGTCCTGCACGTGAAACTCCCCCGCGATCGACAGACGCATACCCTCCGTGGTCGCCCCCGTCAATGTCGCGTTCATCACTTGCACCCTGCCATCGACGCGCCGTTCCTGCAACACAGCAGGAAGCTGCGGATCGACCCACGCGGCCGGAACGGTCTGCATCAATTGGGACAACGAAACCAGCGAGCTACTGAATGTCACCGAGAACGCCGGCTGCGCGGTCATGAGGCCCGACACATTCGCTTTTCCGGTCAGCGTCATCTCGTTGAGCTGAACCGACATCTCAGACAACAAAACATCGTATCCGGCGACGCCGGGCATCACTTGGATGGCACCGCGCAACGCTACTGTTCCCTGCAATTGCTCCGGGACAGGACGGGGCCCCAGAAAATCGGCGATCCCCCGAACGCCGAGGGCCGCGGCATCTAAATAACCGTCGAATTGGAACGGCACGACTTGCGTCGTCTCGTCCCCCTCGGCAAGCGGGGCGCGCGTTTCCGACAGCCGTATCGCCCCGTTGAGCGAGACGGCCGCTCCCCCTTGCTCTTCCGGTTGAGCAATAGAAAGCCGCACCTCCGCCGCTCCTTGCTCCGGGCGCACAAGAAGAGTCGCCTCCACACGTTTCAACGTGATGGAACGAACACCGTCATCCCTGGCCGCATCGATGACCGTGACAGTTCCATTGGTCAGCGACGCTTCCTGAACGCTGAACATCCGGAGCATGGCTTCCGTTGTCCGCCGATCGACTTCCGCCTGTTCACTGAAGCCGTCGGCGACGTTCCAGCGACCCGCTTCATCCCGCCTGAGCGTGAGCACGGGCTCCTCGATCAACAGCCGTTTCCCGACGATTTGCTTGCGGAGAAGCGGAAACATCCGCACGACGAGATCGACTCGTTTCGCCGTCAACAGGACCTGATCCGAGCCGGAATCGTGAACGGTTACCTGGGCCAATTCGACCCGCGGGCGAGGAAAGAGTGCGAACGTGACATCCTGGACGTCGATTTTTCTCCCAAGATTCGCCCCGAGCTGTTCTAGAACGAACCCTTTGAGATAATCTTGGCCAATCAGATGTTTGGAAAATGTTAAGAAGGCGAGAATCGAAACGAACAGAGCAAAAATGATCAACAACGGACGCCGCAGAGAAAACACACCTCCCCCATCCTCTTATCCATCCCCGATATGAAACGACACCGAGGGCATCTTACCCAAAAGGGCAGGGATAAATCTAGAAACCATCGTTTATCAAAGGGTTTCAGCCGGCGATCCGATAGGATCATGAGCAGGGTTGGCAGGTGGCCGGTTTGATCGTCTCGTTGACAATCGAGGCAGGCAGCGGGAAAAGCGGGTGGCGTGTGGGATAGTCATCGGACAATACCAGTTGCTTGCAGAGCCTCGTGCGGGGATTCATCAACAACGGCCCTCTCAAATTGGCCGTAATGCGTCCGGGATCGTCCGATGGGATCGTCAAAATGACCGCAATCGACAGCGCATCTCCGCTCGTTCCTTGAATCTCCGCCAATGCATCCTCCGAGACGTTGACTCGATACTCCTCCCCCAGAAATAGATCGGGGTCCATGATGACAAAAGCCAACGCCGGTTCATCGAGAGACTGAAGCCACTTGAACGGAACTTCCGTATCGTGATCGAGCATGACGTATCGCCGGCTTTCCGGAAACCCGAGTACTCCGGACGGGAACGTCAGTACACGCTGTTCGTCGATCTCAAGCACCCCAAAACGGCTGGATAAACACTTCATGGCTGACTCTATCGCGCTCGCTTCAGACCTGGCGTTTTCCCCCAAAAAGACCGAAATGCCTCAACCGGAACAGCGCCGGTTTTCGCCGCCAACTGATTTTCACGAAGAATGCGGGCGTACACCTCGTCGCGATGCACTTTGATATGAGGTGGAGCCTCAATCCCCAGACGGACTTGCCCATCCCTTATTCCCAAGACGATCACCTTGATATCGGGCCCGATCGCAACGCCCTCTCCGCGTCGGCGAGTCAGAACCAGCATGACGTTTGCTCCGAAACAACCTCCTGACACGCAGGCTTGATCGGCCGTCTTAACGCGAAGCGACTGAACCTGATCATCTTAAGTATCGGAGGAGTGAACTCTCGAACACTTGGGTCAAGGTTCGACTGGCGGCTTCTATCGCATACTGCTGCAACACCAAATCGGATATGGCCTTCGCCAAATCAATGTCTTCGACCCGAGAAAGCAGTTCACTGTAAAAGGACTTGGCCTCTTCCAACTGATCCGCACCGACCGCCATGCGGTTCGACAGCGCCCCGATTTCACCCTGGAGGCTTCCCACATGAGCAATACTCCCATTTAATCCTCCCAGCGCATCAGTGATGCCGGCGCGATCGTTGCCCCGCAATGCACGTACCAACTGCTTGACGGACGCGAAGAGATCAACCGTATCCGATGAGAAAATTCGATGCCCGGGCAAATTGGTCGGAACCGTTTGACCGGGGCCCACCTCGATCGACTGAAGGCCGTCGTCTCCCTGGTATTGCACGCCGGTCACGATCGCAAACCGATCATCTGCTGCGGGTGTTCCCGACTCGTTGGTCAACCGCAGGCTGATTCCGTTCACGACAATGGGCTGTCCCGATAGATACGTTTGATTGGCCGCCACCGTCCGCGGCGCCACACTGACGGAAAATGAGTCCCCCGTCTGCGGGCCACCCTGCTCTCCAGTCCCTATGATCACCCGCAGGCCGTCGAACTCGATCGGCGCGCCGGAGACAAAGACGTTGCCGGACGAGACCGTCGTTCCCGCCGTCACGTCGAGCACGGAGTATTGTGTCGATGACGTGAATTGGATACGATACTCGTGCAATGTCAGCGACTGCGGCTCGACGACGCCGGCATCGATGACTCTTGCGTGTCCTATGTTGGCCGAACTCGCCGCCGTATCGACAGGAACGGTGACGTTCAAGACGTCATAGGTTGAAGTCGAAGTGAAGCGAATGACGTAATCATCGAGCGTCACGGCGTTCGGATCCACCACCTGGCCTTGGCTTGCCATGGCCCCGCCCGTATTGCCCAATCCCGGACTGACGGTCGCGGTCAACGCAAAAGGAACTTCTCCCGTCGTGGTGCTTCCTCCGTTGAAGCCGAGACTGGTCCGGCTCGAACCTCCGACGACCGAAACCTGGGAAGCAAGGCCGTGAGAATCGGAGGCGATCACAAGCCGATCGGCATCGAACGTCACCGTCACGCGTTTGTCCGCGCCGGCCAGCGTGGTATCGGCGTTGATTCGATTTTGCAACCGGCTCGCCAGTTCACTGCCCGTCAACGACTCGGTTCCCGACGTCAGATCGATGGTTCCGGATAGGACCCCATCGACCTCCACAAGCAACGTGTCGTTGCTCCCGTTGACCAGAGAAACCGGCTCGGCAATGGGCAAACCGGTCGCCCGCCCATGCGTGCTGGTACCAGTGAAAATGGGATGGCCGTTCAGATCGGTATTGGCCGACCGCTGCAATTGGGCGAACAGTTGGCGGACTTCCGCGGCCCCGATGACTCGTTCGGCCGGCCCGTTCGTGTCACTGCGGAACTGAACGGCAAGTTGTTGAAGACGAGACAGCGAATCGCTCACGTCCATCAGCACTCGATCCGAGAAATCGAGACGCGTTCTTCCAAAGCTGATATTTCGCAATCGCTGGTCGATGGCCGCGATCGAAACCTTGTGATGAAGAATCTGGTGAAAGGCGCTTGGATCATCGGAGGGCCGACGCACCGCTTTGCCGGTGGAGACTTGCTGTTGCAGATCAAGCAACCGAGCGCGCGATCGTTGCAAATTGTTGGTGAGCACGCCGAAGACGTGCGATTCCGTGACACGCATACGTAATCTCTCGGTTACTTGAGGGACAAGATGGTTTGAAACATCTCGTCGGACACGCGAATCAAACGCGATGCGGCCTCGAACCCCCGCTGGAACTTGATCAGCGCGACGAGCTCTTCGTCCAACGATACGCCGGACACCTGAGCGCGCATCGCGTCGATTTGATCCCGCAGGATTTCTTGCGCCTGATGATCCCGATCGGTCGAATGGACCGTAACCCCGAAATCCGCCGCGAGCCGCCGATAGGCGTCTTGCAACGTTCCCTGTCCGAAATGCTCGAACGGCCGATATTGCAATCCGGCCAGCGCCAGCATGTTAACGTTGTTGCCAGGCACCCCGTTGCGAAGCGATGAGGCGGCCACCGACGCCGGATCGGTCAAGACCACCGAGATCGCGCGCGCCGCATCTTCATAGGAATTGACGGACAAGATGTCGCCGGCCGCCGGCGTTCCCGTCACCGTCACGCTGATGCCGTCGAAATTGAGAGTGTGGGGATCGGTGTAGGTTCCCGATGCCGCAGTGCTCAGACCAGCCAAAAGGCCGAGCGATGAGCGCGCGGTGCCGCCGGTGACATCGACCGAAGAAGTCGAATCGGTCGAGTTCGACGTCAGGACCAGGCGATTGGTCGTCGTGTCGAACACCACGGTCACGGTTTTCCCCGCTGCCTGCAATGTGGCATCGGCGTTGATTTGCGTTTGGATTTCCGTCGCCAACTCAGCGCCGGAGGTGTAGGAACGGCCAGGCGGCGCGGCGCCGGTCAGTGTGACGGTTCCAGATGCGACACCGTCAACAGTCACCGTCAGGGTGTCATTGCTGCCGGTCACGATGGAAAGCGGTTCATCCGTCGAGGGAGCCGAGATGGACGTTCCCAAATAATTTCCGCGAACCGGCGATCCCGTCGTCCGATCGATGATTGAATAGACCGTGGGCGACGAAAACCGAATCTCGTAGTCATGAAACGTCAAGAGACTGGGCGCCGTCACCGTCCCGGTCTGAACCGAGGCGGTTCCCTGATTGGCGACGGCCGACGCGGTCGAAACGGTCGGGTTGCTGAACACATCCAACCCCGTCGTGGCATTCAGCCCGAACCCGACGCGATGGATTTGGTTGACGGCGTTCGCCAGCGTCGCAGCGATAAGATCGAACGTCCGCTGTAATTCGACGATCGTGACGTCGCGAAGATCCAGCAAGCCCCGTAACCGACCGTTGGAAATCAGATCGTTGATGCTCAGCGCTCTGGTCCCCCCCATAGAATAGCCGACGGACACAAGCCCCTGGCTCCCAGGCTCTTCGACGGCGGTCAATTCCCGTACGGTCTCACCGTCCACCAGCACCTGACCGCGGGCAACATAGACCGACACCGCCCCCGTGGCATGTTCCAGCGTCGTGAGATCGATTTTCTCGGCCAATTCGTTGACGGCCTGTTGTCGCTGATCCCGCAAATCGTTGGCGCTTTGCCCCATAAGTTCGGCATTCACGATCTTGCCGTTCAACTCGGCGATTCGGCTGGACAGCCCGTTGATTTCTACGACGGTTTGTTTGACCTGAAAATTGGCCGATTGCCGGGCCTCGGCAAGATCCGACGCGGCCTGATTGAGGTTCGAGGCAAGCTGCACGGCTTTGGCGAGGAAGGCCGATCTTGCCGCCAGTTCCCCCGGATTGGTCGCGACATCCTGAATCGCTCGAAAGAATTCCGTCAAGCCGCCCGCGATGCCGTGGCTGACCCCATCTCCGAATATGTTCTGAAGGCGGGATAACATGTCTTTGGCGATCGACAGCCGTCCCATATTCTGCCGCGACAGCGTCACCTGCACCTCGACGAAGTGATCAACGGAACGGCGGATGGAAGCGGCATACACGCCGGTCCCCACCATGCCAGGCCGGCCGTGGATCGGCGGACGTTCGGACAGTACGACCGTCTGCCGCGAATACCCCGTCGTATTGACATTCGCCACATTGTGCCCGGTCACCGTCAGCGCCACTTGGGACGTCGCCAGCGCACTTTTGGCTATTTCAAATAGAGAACCAATCCCACCTGTCACGGTCGCCCTCGGTCACCCTTGTTGATATAGAAACCCATTGGCTGGAGCCGACGCCCGTCGCCCGTCGCTTCCATACCCTTCCCGTTCCGAGACGGCGGCGCTTCCGGCCGACAGCGCCCGATCGATCACCGTTCGAATCGCATCGACGAGCGCGCCGTTCCGCCTCAGCCCCTCACGGACCGATTCCGCGGCCTCGGTCAGCGAGTGACGCCTTACGCGAAGCTCTCCGGCTTCCTCCGGCATCAGCCGATCCAGCATGGCCTGCCATGATATCGATTGGAGGAGTCCGCGCCGCGCGGCGAGATCTCGCAAGACCTCATCGGTCTCTCGGACAAGCCGTTGAAGAGACTCCAGCAGAGCCAACCGTTCGCTGTTAATCGAGGGGAATTTCTCGATCGCAAGGCTCCGTACAGCCTGACGTTCATCCTCAAGAGTTTTCAGTAGAGCCCGACAGGCGGCTTCCTCTTGATCGAGAAGCCGAAACAGCTCGGCCGGCGTCGGTGTATGAGACGACACATTCATGTATGCTCCTTCCGGAGGGACGGAAACGTCGCGCCGTCCCTTTTGTATCATGTCATGCCGCCCATCGGATGCCTGGGCAGATTTAGACGATAGCATCGGTGAGGACGTGTCGGATCAACGCGTCACCCACTTTCCGGCCGCTCACGTCATAGATCCCGTTATCGATTTCCTGCTTGATTCGATTGATCCGCTCCACCCGAGCAGGGTCCGGCTGCTCGGTCAGGGTCAATATGCGCTGCAATTCTTTGGCCCGCTCGGAGATATGGACCTGATCCCTAACAACCTCTCTGGAGACAGGTTGAGACTTGACGCCGGAGCCGTCGAGGTCCTGCACGCCCAGCAGCAACTTAGCCAGATGATCCGTTTTCCCGTTTCCTGAGATATGCATGCGCCAACTCCTTCCTCTTCGATACCTTCTGTGAAGGCCTCACACTCCTTTCGCTCCTCGTCGATCTCTTATCGGTACATATGGAAAAAACTTGAGAATTTTTCGGGGTCTCACAACCGATGCTGCTCGGCATATGCCAGGAACATACGCTGGATCCCGATGCCGCCCGATTCCGCAGCCCGCCTCCCGATTTCCTGATCGGACAAGAAGTGGAAGTACGAACCCTGTCTATCCGTGACGGCTCCTTGAGGAACAGTTTCCCTCATCACCTTCAACAAATACGAGATGAAGTACGCTTCAAATTCCCGCCCGGCTTCGACCAGTTGCCGGCGAGCCTCTTCTCCTTGATGAGAGGCGGCAACCAGCCGGCCCGATGTGGTTGGATTCGTCAGGCTCCGGTCCCACGAGATTGAGATTCCGCCGTCTGGTGCCGCTGCATGGAGCGACGGCCATGACGAGAAGAACACTTCTGCTGCGGAAATCGACGGATTCACCATGCCGTCCTCCCTTTTTACATAATTTCCAGTCTCGCCTGTAGCGATCCGGCCGATTGCAAGGCCGATAAAATAGCCACCAGGTCCCGCGGCGTAACTCCCACTGCGTTGAGCGCGCGAACGACGTCTCCGAGCGTCACCGTCTCATCCACGACCATCAGCCGAGACTCCTGTTCCTTCACTTCGGTTTGGACGTCCGGCGTGACGACCGTTTGTCCACCGGTGGAACCGATCATCGGCGCCGGCGGCTGCGAGACGTTCAACGTGTTCTTCACGGAAATCGTCAGGTTCCCGTGCGAAATGGCGCAGGTCGAAATCCGGACATGCTCGCCAAGCACCACCGTCCCGGTCCGTTCATTGACGACCACTTTCGCGACGGCGTCGACGGAAACGTCCAACCCCTCGATGGAGGCGATGTATTCCACGACGCGCCCGTGGAACTCTGCCGGAATCGCAGCTTTCACCTGCCCGGCGTTGACGGCCACGGCGCTTCCCTTGCCGAACGCGCTGCCGATGGCCTCGGCCACCCGAGTCGCCGTGGTAAAATCAGGCTGTCGAAGCAACACGGACACGGTCTCCCACGAGTCGAGATCGACGAGCACTTCTTTCTCGATGATGGCGCCGCCAGGGACGATACCGGCGACTTGATGATTTTTGGCCACCGTCGCCCCCCCCGCCCCTCCCGTCCCGCCGAGAAATCCTCCAATCGACACCGGTCCTTGCGCCACGGCATAGACCTGCTGATTGGCCGCTTTCAACGGCGTGAGCAGCAGAGTGCCGCCCTGCAGGCTTTTCGCATTCGCCATGGAGGACACGACGGCGTCGAGCGTCATACCTGGCTTTGAAAACGGCGGCAGTTTCGCGGTCACCATCACCGAGGCGATGTTCCTCGTCAACAGTTGAATCGGATCGATGACCAAATTGACGCCCATTTTGTTCAACATGGACATCATCGCCTGGATGGTGAACTGTCCGCCGATCACTTGATCTCCAGTACGGTCCAACCCCACCACCAGACCGTAGCCGATCAATTGGTTGTCCCGGACACCCTCGATGGCGCCAATGTCCTTGATCCGCACCGCGTCGGCCGAGACGGGGCATGTGAGTGAACCGATCAGCGCTATCCAGAGGACAGCGCGGACGGTCGCCACGGTCGTCCCCCGATGCTCCCCACCCGGTCCTTCACCCCTCCGCGAACGAGCGGCCGGCTGAGTCTGCTTGCGGCGAATCCAGATACGCGAGAGCCATCCTTTTTCCGCCATCGGCTCCGGCGTCAGAGGAACAGGCGCGCGATCCGTCTGCGCCTCGATCCCTCGCCTTGGCAACAACGGAGGGTTGCGGTCCGCGCGCCGCACAACTCCGCTTAACACCATCATGCGAAGAGACGCAGCGTTGAGCGGTTTCGGCCTGAGCCCTCTGAACGATGAAGCGGCGTATCGGGATCTGTGCATAACGGTTCCTTTGTCTCCCGGACGCATCGGATTAAAAGGGATAAATCCAGTCCAATACCCTGACGAACCAGCCGGGGCGCTGCACGTCGTCCAGCACGCCGAGCCCCGCATACTCGATCTTGGCATCGGCGATGGCCGACGACAGCACCGTGTTTTTGGTGTCGACGTCCACACGCCGCACCACCCCTGAAAGCGTCATCAATTGCTTTTCGCTGTTCACGGTCACTTCCCGACGGCCCTCGATGCGAAGATCGCCGTTCGGCAAGACCTCGGTAACGATGGCAGAAATGGTGCCGGTCAAGGTCCCTGTTCGGCTGGTCGCGCCCTTACCGCCGAACTTGCTGTTGGCCGAGGCGTCGATGCCGAATCCTCGACGGGTTTCATCACTGACCCTGATACCCGGCAGTCCCAAATAGCCCATTCCGCTTCCCACCAGACCATTTTGCACCGTGGATTCCCGCTGCGCGGCTGTGTCGGCCGACTTCGATCCCTTGTGTTTCTCGTCGATCCTCACCGTCAGGATGTCGCCGACCCGCATGGCTCGAAGATCTTCATAGAGATACGCCCGTCCATTTTCTTCCTGCCAGAGAGAGCCCACCGTTTTGGGAGGAGGCAAGGGTGGAACGGTGACCTTGCTCGACGCGCTCGGCTGGGAAGCGCATCCGCTCAACAGAACCATGACGGCCAGCCATCTAATCCCGCCAATCCCGAAACTTCCGTTCACCGTCACCATCCCCCGGTGCATCCTCCGAACATATGGCTGCGGCCCCCCGTCTCCATCGTCACCTGTCGTTCCCCAACGGCACGCCACGTTTCGCCGACGTGATGGACCGTCTCAGAACTCCACCTGAACGAGACCCGGTGCGATAACCTTCGCTCGCAGCTCCCTGCCGGAATCCGCATTCGCCACCATGATGGTTTGCCCCACGTAGCCGCTTGATTTCGTCACCCCGTAGGCGTGAACCGACAAGCCGCCGCGCTTGGCTTCGATCAGCACTCGGTCGCCCTTTTTGATCACGACGGGGGCTTTCAAAAAGGCCGCGCGCAACGGAGTATCGGCGGGAAGAGGCCGAGCCGCGCTCTTCCTGATCACTTGGTCCGGATCGACGACAAACGGATGAGCGAGCTGCATCACGCGCACCCGAACACTCTTGAGATCCGCCTCCTCGATGATCTCGTCCGGTTTGACGAATCGATTGAGCGCAACCGCATCGATCATCGCGGCCACATCCGCCGCGACTTCCAGGGTTCTCCAGACTTTCCCGTTCACCGTGACGGCCACCTGAAAATGACGGCGCCCCAGACGCTCCTCCGGTCGAACAGGAATCACGCGCCACTCGACGTTTCCAGGCGGCACGCCGACTGGATCGGAAGGCTCCAGGACCGAGACCTGCACCTCTTTGACCGTCCGCGCCCACTCTTTTTCCAAATACGATTGAATGCTCTTTGCAATCTCCTCCGGAGTCACGGCCCGATGGGCCGACCGACCTCCCGCCGATCGGGCGCCCGTTCCAGAGACGCCGATGACGGCGTGTCCTGGCTCGGACAAGATCTCGGCGGACGAGACGCCGTCGGCCCATACGATGGAGCCGATCAAAAGAAACGCAAAAAACACCGACGGTCGGCTCATGGCACCTCCCTTATCGCCGCAGATTGTTGGCGATGGCCATCATCTCGTCGGACGCTTGAATAGTCTTTGAATTGATCTCGTAGCTTCGCTGGGCGATGATCATGTTGACCATTTCTTCCGCCAAATTGACATTCGAGCTTTCCAGGAATCCTTGTTGGATTGTCCCGAATCCGGTCGAAAACCCTCCAGTGCCTTGAATCGGAGGCCCGGACGCAAAACTGTCGATGAAAAGGTTATTGCCCATCGCCACCAATCCGGATGGATTATCAAAGCGCGTGAGTTGAATTTGACCGACCTGCGACGCCTGGGTCACACCGGGGAGCAGCACCGACACCGTGCCGTCTTGTCCGATATCGATCTTCAGCGCGCCGGACGGGATCGTAATCACGGGATTCAGCAGATCGCCGTCTCCGGTCACCAGGTTGCCGACGTTGTCACGTTTGAACGAGCCGTTGCGCGTGTACATGATCGTGCCGTCAGGGCGGGACACCTGAAAGAACCCCGGCCCGTCGATCGCGAGATCCAGCTCGTTGTTGGTTTGACGCATATTCCCCTGAAGCCATTCCTTGGCGACCGTCGTCGGTCGAACGCCTGCGCCGACCTGGATTCCCACGGGAAAGACTCCGACGTTCGACGCATTCGTCCCGGGAAGACGTTGGATTTGATACAGCAAATCGGCGAACTCGGCCCGGCTGCGCTTGAACGAGTTCGTATTGACGTTGGCAAGATTGTGCGCGATCGTATCGACGTTGATCTGCTGAGCCGTCATACCGGTCGCCGCCGTCCACATAGCCCGAATCATGTCGTTCCTCCTCGTTGCTCACCGCCCATGAGCGCCGTTCCGCCGACGTCCATCCCGTTCCGCGCGAGGCGCGTCATGCGATCATCCGACCCGCCCGACGTCCTGAATCGCCGTTTCCGCCATTCGATCGAGCGTCTGAATCAGCTTTTGGGCCGACTCATATCCGCGCATGCCGATCATCAGTTTGACCATTTCCTCGATCACGTTGACATTGGATTCCTCAATGTGCCCCACTTCAATGACCGAATGTTTGGCCGGCTTGCCTTTGTCCGAAACGAACAGCCCTTCTGAAGCCTTCTGTGGCATCTCGTCCGGAGGAAACTCCACGAGCTTGATCGTGGCGACCGGTTTCTCGTCCACTTTGACGGCACCTTGCGACGTGATCTCCAACTTTCCGACCGGAATTTTGATTTCGCCGGCGGTCCCCATGACGGGATACCCGAGACTCGTGACCAACCGACGTTGGCCATCGAGCGAAAACATGCCGTTGCGTGTATAGCGAAGGCCGTAGGGAGTTTTGACCTCGAAAAACCCTTCTCCCTGTATCGCCATATCCAAGGGATTGCCGGTCAGCCTGATTCGACCCGGCTCAAACGTCGTCGTCACGCGATCGGGCGCCGCGTACACCCGTTCAGAAACACCAACGGGACGTGCCATGACGTGCGAGAGCAGCCCATGCCCTCCGCTCACCGGAACAATCGACCGGCGGGGAGGAAGAAGGGCCTTGAAGGCCTGTTGATCCTGCTTGAAACCGGCCGTGTTTACGTTGGCCATGTTGTTGGCGAAGACCTGCATCCGGCGTTCATGCGCCAACGCTCCGGACAGGATGGGATAAATGCCGCGATTCATGTGACGTGTCTTCCCCTTCTTTCTTTTTTCTTCTTTCTTCCCTTGCACCTGTCGTTCAGCAACCCATGTGCCATGATTGGTCACCCAATCCGGTCCCCGTCGTTCGGGAGGTCACCGGTGGAACAATCTGATTTTATTGAGAGATCTTGAAACGGCGTCATCCGCGCCCACGGCACGCCGGTGAACGGTGCTTCCTGCCCGATTCGAACGAGGCGACCTTTGCCGACACCGGAGGAAAAATATTCCCCCATCCGACTTTACCGCGACGCGCTCAATTGCGCTTTCAACCGGAGGATGGCCTTGGCGTGAATTTGGCAAACGCGCGATTCCGTCACCTTCAGCAGCTCCCCGATTTCTTTCATGGTGAGTTCTTCGAAGTAGTAGAGCGTCAAGACCAGCCGCTCCTTTTCGGGAAGATTCTGAATCGCATCGCCGACGGATTCTCGTTCCCGCTCGTTGACCAACACCGCAAGCGGATCGGGATTTTGCGTGTCGGCCAGCACCGCCACGGCCTTTTGCCCGTCGATATCATGGAGGTTGAGATCGTCGAGGCTGACCATCACGGCGCCTTTGGCCTTCATCAGAAAGTCATCGAGCTCTTCCGGCGACATTTTCAACTCAGCCGCCACTTCTTCATCGCGCGGCGGCCGACCCAGGCGGTGCATCAATTCAACATGGGTTCTTTGCAGCAGCGCGACACGTTCGTGCACGGACCGGGGAATCCAATCCATGGAACGGATCTCGTCCAACATCGCCCCGCGGATTCGAAACTCGGCGTACGTCTTGAATTTGGCTTCGCGCGTCGGATCATATTTTTCCATCGCGTCCATGAGACCGATCGTGCCGACCGAAATTAAGTCTTCCACGTCCAGATATGCGGGAAGCCGAAACGACAGCCGGTGGGCCATAGCGTGGATGATGTGGGCAAACTCCCGGATAATTTGCTCGCGCCCTGTTTCTTCGGCCGCCGGTGACCGTCTCGTCTTCATGGAACTCGTTTTGCTCATGTCCGCTCGTTCCTCCGCATCTCCAGCCGGTGTCTGGTTCTCAACCGAGGTGAATCATCCTTCGCCAAAGGAGCTGAACCGAACTTTTTGGAAGATCGGGGAGAGGCCATTGCATGACCTGCCCGGCCAGTCTGACAAAGGCTTGAGCGGCCGGCGAATCGGGAAACAGATCCACCACCGCTTTTTGGCGCATGACCGCGAGCGTCACGTAATCGTCGTGTGGCACGTAGCCGATGGGTTCGGCGGCGACCTGAAGAAATCGATCCACCGCCGTGTCCAATCTGCGGAAGACCTCCGCCGCCTCCCGCGGTCCCCTCGCTTGATTGACCAGCACCTTAAAACGACGTTCCCGATAACGGCGCGTCAACACTTTGATCAAGGCATAGGCATCCGTCAACGAGGTCGGCTCGGGGGTGACGACGATGACGATCTCGTGGGCCGACGACGCGAAGAACGTGACGTTGGGAGAAATACCGGCTCCGGTGTCGATCAAGAGCACGTCCATGCCGGCGGCAAGGTCCTCCAGTTGCTCTTGGATCACCAGTTGTTGGGACTCCGTCAAAGAGGTCAGGTGAGGAACCCCGGAGCTGGCTGGAAGCACGTGGATGCCGGCCGGGCCCTCCAGGCAAATCTCCTTCAACGTGCAGACGCCGGACAACGCGTGCTCGATCGTGTGACGTGGCGTGAGCCCCAGTAGGACATCCAGGTTGCCCAACCCCAGGTCGGCATCCAGCACCAACACCCGTTTGCCAGATCGACCCAGCGCGACCGCCCAATTGGCCACCACGTTCGTTTTGCCCACGCCGCCTTTCCCGCTGGAGACGGCGACGACCCTCGTGCGCACGGCGAGCAGATCCTCCGCCTGCGCCAAGGCGTCAACATCGCTCAGGTTCTTCTGCATAGCGATTCCTCCTGCCACGTGTTGGAGTTTGAGACGGACCCGGCGGACGTCAGTTCATGAGTCACCCTCACCCCGTTCAACGGCGGGCGGACGGGGTTGCGGAAGGCGACATACCGTTGCGCGATCAAAAACTCGGCCAAACGGTCCGGCGACGCCGGTTCGATGTCTTCGGGCACCCGCTGGCCGACTCCCCAGTAGGACAGCGGCAATCCGGTCTGGCGCGCCACGTCGTAGATGGTTCCGAACGACACCGTTTCGTCCAACTTTGTAAAGACGATGTGCAACGACGGCAGCACGCCGACTCGATCGAGGATAGCGCGAAGCTCTCCTGCCCGCGCGCAGGCCGGAAGCGTCACGTGCGTGGCGACGTCGGCATCTTCGCTGAGCATCCGATGCAGCTCCAGAGCCGACGACACATCGTCCGGTCGCACGCCCGGCATGTCGACGAAAACCAGATCGGCCCTCGCGTGGCGGCGCAGCCCGTCACGAAGCTGCCGAGGCGACCGCGCCGACGCGAATGGAACGCCGAGCGCCCGCGCATACCGCCGCAACTGTTCCACCGAAATCTCGCGATCGGCATCGAAGGTCACCACGGCCACGGATCGACGCTGTTCAAGACGGCAGTGAGCCGCCAGTTTTGTCACGATCGACGTCTTCCCGGCCCCGCTGGGTCCGAGAATCAAACGGACGGCTCGGCCGCTCGTTTCGTCGAAGAGATTCCCCCCGACGACGATGCGACGGCCGATTTCTCGACCGAGGACTTGCATCATCAGTTCTTCGTCGGCGGCGCCGCTCCTCCCCAATTGCCGCCGTAGATCGTCGCCCAACGTTTCCGCTGACGAGGGGTGCATGCCCTGCCGGACGAACGATCCACACAACCTGCTCAGAGCCGTCGGCATTTCCCCCCTCATCGATTGGGTTTCAGGCGGCAACGCCTCCCCCAGCCGGCGACTCAGTTCGCATAATTCATCGTGAAGCCGTCGAAGACGAATCCGACGCCACTCCGCGGGCGGCGGTTGCGCCGGAGGGCCAGGCGATCGCACGTCAGCCGATTCGCGAAATGAGCCGGACGGCTCCAGCAGGGATTCGAGCGTCGCGCGGAAACCGGAGACGGCGGAAGACGACGAAGCCGCCGACATGGAGCGGGCGCGGGCCACCGAATCGTCGTCGTGGCGCCCAGGACCCGTCGCCGGAGCCGGTTCTTCGCACGCGGCCATGACCTCCAACACCGGGCGATCGAACACCCGCAACGGTCTGTCGCCTTCGCGCACCTCCTTCGTGGAAAGGATGATCGCATCAGGTCCCAATTCTTCCTTAATCGCGCGCAAGGCATCCTGCATGCTCAGGGCATGAAACGTTTTGACCTTCATCGCTCCCTCACGACGACTGCGCAAGTTCGGCGTCGATCCGAACCGTATCGAGCGACTGCAGACGCGCCAAGGCATCGACTTCGTTAAAACCAATGATCGGCACCGCATGGAGCACACGGTCGGTCAGGCGGCGAAGATGCCGCCGCACGGCCTGCGAACAAAGCACGACCGGCTGGTGGCCGCGGGAAGCGACCCGTTCAGCGGCCTGTTTCAGGCTGTTCAGCAACTTGTGCGACAGCACCGGATCGAGCGAAAGAGCGGCTCCCGGCGGAAGACCGGCCGCCTGCTCGGCCAACGACCGATCCAGCAGCGGGTCCAGTGTAATGACCTGAAGCGTGCCGTCCTGCATTTGGAACTGTTTGGTAATCGTCCTGGCCAGCGCCTGGCGGGCGAACTCCGTGAGCACGTCTGGATCCTTGACCGATCCGGCATGGTCCGAGACCGCCTCCAGAATGGACCGAAGATCGCGAATCGGGACTCCCTCCTTAAGCAAATTGCTCAAGATCCGCACGACCGCCCCCAAGGGCAACAATGTCGGAATCAGCTCCTCCACCAATTTCGGATTCGTTTTGCCGACCTCGTCCAGCAGCGCCTGCACCTCCTGCCGTCCGAGCAACTCATGGCCGTGACGTTTGATGATTTCGGACAAGTGGGTGGTGATCGCCGAACTCGCGTCAACGACGGTGTAACCTGCCAGTTGCGCCTGTTCCCGCGCATCTTCGGTAACCCAGAGAGCCGGCAGGCCGAACGCGGGCTCTTTGGTCGGAATTCCCTGCACCAACCCCCGCTGGCCGGTGCCCGGATCGATCGCCAACAGATGGCCTGGCAGCACATCGGCTTTCGCCACCTCCACGCCCTTCAAAATGACGACGTACTCATTCGGCCGCAGTTGGAGATTGTCTCGGATGTGAATCGGCGGCACCACAAATCCCATGGACTCGGCGATCTGCTTCCGCAGGCCTTTGATCCGGTCCAGAAGCGCGCTCCCTTGCGATCCTTCCACCAGCCCGATCAGACCGTACCCCACCTGCAGCTCCATCAACTCAAGGGGCACGACGCGCGTCACGCTTTCGTCGGCTTTGGAGGCGGCTGGAGCCGCCACAACCGCCTGAGCCTCCTGCTCCTCTTTGTGCAATCGATACGCCATCCAACCGGCGAACGCACCCAATCCTAAAAACGCCAGGTGCGGCAAACCGGGAATCATGCCCAACGCAAGCAGAATAGCGGCGGCGGTGCCGACCGCCTTGGGCGAGGTCAACAACTGCCTGGTGATCTCGCCGCTGAGATCGGTCTCGGCAGCCGCGCGGGTGACGACGACGCCGGCGGCC
>JANDJL010000022.1 GCA_024330965.1 Nitrospira sp.
GGCTGATGCTGGCGCAGCCCATCAGGTACTCGTATCCGCCGCTGATCATGTATTGAGCGAGCCCAGCCCAGAGCAACGTGATGACGGCGCCCTGACGATAATCGGGATGGATGCACGAGCGGCCGACTTCGACCAGGCGTGGAGCCAGCGGCTTGAGGTTCGCCAGGTCAAACTCGGATTCGGAGTAGAACCGGCCGACTTCTCGGGCTTTCCAAGAGGTCAAGATTCGGTATGTGCCTACCACCATGTCCTGTCGGATGTCGCGAACGATCAGATGGTCGCAAAACGCATCGAATTCATCTTCGTCGAAGCCCGACGAACCGAGTGGGAGCCGTGCTCCACATTCCTCAGCGAAGATCCGGTGCCGAAGCTGTTGGGCTTGACGAACTTCGATCGGAGACTTGGCCAAGGATACTGCGAGAGTAGGGCGCTGATCGTCAGGATGTCCGAGTGTTTCCATGGGCGTTCTTCCTCCTTCGCTGAAGCAGCCATGTGTTGATTTCCAATCTGGCAGGAAGAAGTAACAAGACCCTAAAGTCGTCATGAATCATTGGTTAAATCTGGAACGGCGCGAGGGTCGTGAAAGCAAAAAGTCATGCAGGAATCGGATCATGTACGAGAGGGGGACTCAAGATCGGGATAACGAAAGAGCGCCGGACTACTGATCGATGAGTTTGTAGCCAAGGGATTTGATGGAGACGATGGCGTTGCTCAGGAGGGGGATTTTCAGTTTGAGACGGCGGATATGCACGTCCACTGTTCTGGTTGTCCCATAGTAGTTGTAGCCCCAAACGGTGTTGAGCAGGATGTCTCGCGTCAAGACACGCCCGGGGTGGCACATGAACTGCTCCAGTAAACCGAACTCTTTGGCGGTGAGCGATACCTCCTTGCCGTTGACGATGGCTTCGTGCCGGAGGGGATCCAAAACCAGAGGGCCATAGGTCAAGGGCGATTGCCCTTGGCGCTCCGCCCGTTCGAGGCGGCGGAAGAGTGCCTTGATCCTGGCAACCAGAGCCTTGGGGCTGAACGGCTTGGCTACGTAGTCATCGGCGCCGAGCTCCAATCCCACGATCGTGTCCGACTCGTCGGATTTGGCGGTCAGCATGATGATGGGTAGCAGCGCCGTCTCGGGCGCATTGCGCAATTTCTTGCAGACGTCGATACCATCGATTTCGGGGAGCATCAGGTCCAGGATCACGAGGTCCGGTTTCTCGGATTGGACGAGCGCGAGGGCTTCGGTGCCGGAGTGCGCACAAGCCGTGCGAAAGCCGCTGTTCTCCAGATACAGTTTCACGAGCCGGACGATGTCTGGTTCGTCTTCAACGATCAGAATTTTTTTTGGTGCTGGATCAGTCACGGTTTCTCTCAAAGGCGGTGCCGTTGTTACCACGGGATGGTATCTGAGTCGTGTTACAAGACGATCAGGTTCATGTGACGGGATGTAACAAGCCGAAATGACCGCGCGTCGTTTTCTTGTCCCGAGGTGTAGGGTGAGCGATTTGATCAGTCTGCTGTGGTGAGTAGGCGCCGTTCTTGGGTCACCCGTTACCGGCGGCGGAGTATTCAGGCTGAGACGTGAGGCGATGCTGTGTTTATCGGAGGAGCGGTGAAAACCGCTGTCGGTTCGTCCGAGATTCGGTCAAAGCCATGCCCGTTTTCCCCGCTTGAGAAGGGTTTTCAGCAACCCTGGCAACTCTTTGCGGAGCCTCTCTCGTCGATGACGCTGACGTTCGAGCAGTCTTCCCGCTACAAAGGCCGCGTGGACGCTGGTCGACTGCTTCACGAATGAGCGAATCGAAGCCTCTGCCGTCACGGAGTCTTGATAGGCGCCGAGCACGTCCTGGACTTTGCCCGTCTGCTTGATGAAACGGGCCGCTGCTTTGCCAGCAGCCCATCGGGCCAACTCGGCAGCATACCGCGCGCGCTTCGTCTTGATGCGGATGGCATGGAGGGCTGCGTCATCGGGGGTCGTTCCCATGGACCGAATGGTTTTCTCGAGTTTCTTAAATTCCCGCTTGGCGAGCGTTCGGAGTGTTTTGGTGGGTGTGGCCTCCACAACCGGCGGATGGTGAGCGGCTTGTTCGAGTCGGTCAACAAGGTCGAAATATCGGACGCTGGTCAATTCGCTCAGCACCGCCTGTTGCACGTGCGCTCGTTGTGATCGCAAGTATGTTATGAATTGCGCCAGCGGTGCACGGTCGGCTGTGTCCAATCGGCTGCGTTCTTCCTGGAAATAGGCAATTTGGACATCGAGGTCTCGGGCGGGTCCCAGACACTCGCCCAGCCAGGACAATTCTTTCGCCAGCGATTCATTCCAGTCGCGTGGAAGGATCGGCCTGGCGGCGCGGAGCACAGAACGCAGGCGCCTGGTCGCCACACGCATTTGATGCAGGCTTTCGCTCTCCGCGGCAAGCCTGGTTCCGGGATCGTGGGCCATCAACCAGCGGACGTGTTGATTCAACGTCCATCGGAGGTGATCCACGACCGGTGCGTCGACTTCCGGCGGCTCAGCCGATGCAGGAGACGGAAGTGAGAGGGCACGAAACAGTTTGGGGCGACCGTCATGGTCGCGGGCACCAGTGTGGCGGACAAGATGCTCGATGTCTTTCGTCTCTTGCTCCGAGGCCTTGCGCCATTCGATTTCCAATTCGCGAAATCGGCTGACCACATGGCCGTCCCTCAGCGCCGATACGGTATCCAGCGAAACTTCGGCGATGAGACGCCGCTGCCGACGGACGGCGACCCTGACCCGCCGGACATGCAGGGTGACGAGCGGGATCAGGTGTTGTTGCCTGAGATGCAGCACGAGCAACTGGACCAATGACGCTGGAGGGGTCGTGGGGGGCGTTCGGTGTGCATCGATCACTTCGACTTCTTGCCTGTCGTGGCACAGAGGAAGTTTGAGTTGCCAGGCCCGCTTGCCCCGCTCCACTCGATAGCGCAGTGTAATGCCCGCGTGGGTCAAATTGTACGAGGGTGTGTCGTAATAGGTGGAGGTGATCAGCCTCGGGGGCTGGGGGGACCCTAACGAGGATGGCAGACGAAAGTCAGGATCGATCGTGAATTTGACTTCTCGCTCGACCGTGGACGCGAGACCACGCGATCGAGTGTGAGACAGGGTAGGGGGATCAGCGGGCGTCATGGTCACCATGAGTGAAGAAGGGATCCGTCAGTATCATGAGAAACCGAGGAACGCAAGAGATGGGAATGTCGATTGGAAGAGGGAACAGCGGTGCCCTGCGTTTCAAAAGTGATAGGCCACGCCAGCCGCGAAATGGAAGATGGTGTATAGGCCGGTCACGCCGAAGGTCGAATCGAGCGTGCTCACATGAGCCAGGTTGTATTTCCCCTCCGCATACAGAGCCCAGTGTTCAGTGGCTAAGTATTTCAACCCAAACTGGGTATTGAGGCCTGGGACGAACTGCCGCCCCTCGATCTGACCGGAACTGATGAAGTAAAACGCGCCGACGCCAAGGCCCACGTAAGGTTGGACGACGGAGCTCGGATACCGAGCGATGAGATTCAAGGCGAAGGTGACCACCCGCAGGTCCGACTCGTTCAGCGAGAGCCGTGACTTGTTCGTGACGGACGCCGGGCAGTTTGGCGGGGGGACGATGCCGGCGCAGAGCGTGGCGCTCGCTGGGTCATTCGGTTGATAGGTGATCTCATGCGAGGTCTCGAGAGTTTGCGACTTGATCTTTGGAGTCGTGGAGAACACTTCTGCTTCGACTCCAAGCCATGGGAGTTTCATGTCGTTAAAAAAATAGCCGACCTTGCCCCCGTACAAGGCTGAGGAACCAAGCGAGATGTCGGATGTCTTGAAATGCTGGTAGATGGTCCCCCGTCCTCCAGCATTACTCGGGTCATCGACCTGGGGAAATTGCTGTCTCGCAAGCTGGTCTCCTCTCACCGGCATGGTGACGCTGGAGAAATCCCCGCCGGTACTGAATCCCCCGAAGCCAGCGATGTACCACTCAGCTTGTGCGTAGCGGACTCCGCTTGGCTCGAGGATACCCATCACGATAATAAGGGCACTGCCCATGGCCTGGAGAGTGGTTTTCAACGTTGGCCTCCTCTCGATGGTCTGCTGATGATCGAACATTGGGTCCCTCTCCGTCGCTGAACGCCCGGCCATTATGGGGGGAACCGATAACGGCCCTATGACGAGGTGATTAACGTTCGGTTAACTTCTTCGAATTTGTTCTTGGTCTTGATGTCTTGATAGAGGTCGGTAAGCAAGGCCCAGCACTCGCGGCAGGCGGCGTTCGCTCAGTTGGTCGTCGATTGTCTGCCGAATCGACCACGATCGCCTGAACGGCGCTATCGAAGCTCGTAGGTGAGCGTGGTCGGTTGGTTGTGGCGGACCATATCGACCTTGACCAGACGTTCGTTGAGGAGTTGCTTGAAGATGGACAGAAGATGGCCGGGATCGCGAATCTCCACACCGTTCACTCGCTGGATCACGTCGCCGTACTGAAATCCCGCCTTGTCGAAGAACCCTGATGGGAGCACGAAGTCGAGTCGAAACCCGTTGAGTGCGTCATTCGCAAACCACGGAACGATGTGGGCCTGCTTCATCAGTTGCGCAGGGTCGCTCACGGCTGCGGCCACTTCTTGGCGGTCGAGCACACGTTTCAACGGGGGGGCAAAGGGCTTGACCGAGGGGGATGGGGTGCTGGGATAAGGACTGGGATACGAAGAAGTGAGAGCCGAATCACTTCCTGTGATCGTCAGGGGGAGCCATTCCTCTTGAGTGCCTTGGCCGATCACGATGCCCTCGCGGGTGATCGATCGAATCTCTCCGACTCCGGGAACCTCTTCGTAGAGGTGGAAGAGCTGTTGCTGCCTGCTGGCGATATCTTCGAGAACGGCAGAGGAAGGCGTGCTTCCAATGACGAGACCGAGGAGTCGCACTTTTGCCGCCACATCCAGTGGTGGTGCTGCGGGGGTGGGAACCGAGCCGGATTCCATCGCCCGAACCGTCACCGGCAACTCGAAGAGACCGCTAGATTTGATGAACTCTGCAAACTGGGTTGAGCCGTCGCCGGTGGCGAACGTCGGTTCAATCGCTGGCTCGTTGGATGTCACCTCAAGCAGCTCGGTCGAGGGCGGCACGGCCAATTCGTGCGCAATGATTGCACTGATGGAATGGGCTGCGAAAAACGTCATGCCGCCGATACTCAAGATTTTGAGCGCGAGGCGATGGAATTGTAAACGGGAAAGCCGTGTGTTCATACCTCTGTGCGCTTCGAGCAGCTCCACCGAAGACGAACACAACCTATGTCATTCGGCGGGCAACCTCAAGAGGAAAGAGGCGCACCACCTCCAATTTAACTGCTCCCGAAGTTGTCAGTAACGAGAGCGTAACAAGCGACCGGTAAAAGAGTGCCCGATTCATAAACCTAGCAAAGGGAAGAACGAAGGGAAGTTAAAAGGGGTGTATCCCGCGGGAGGAGAGCCCCATGGTCCTCACGCAAGGGGACTGTGGGGAACGGGCATTGTAGGGTGTTGTCACAAGGTGTGTGTACAAGGTGTGTGTATGGATCACCGGGGAAGTGAACGAGTATGGCCACATGGCATAGAGCGGCGAGGGTGGTGATGGGAATGTTAATCGGAATGGGGGTCGCAGAGGCGGTGGCTGGTTCCGACGGCGTCGTTCACCCTCTTCTACCGGATCATCGGATGATGAATGCATCGCCGTCATCCTCGGTCTATGTGATGGCACAGGCTGAAGCGGTGGAGTCGTCTCCCCAGGATAGTAAGTCGAATGCCTCCACCGGTGCCGCGAACGTTCCCGCCGACTCCTCTCTGGATTCCGCCGGTTCTATAACGCCTTCACCGGGTCAGTCTGGTTTGGATCAGGGAAGCAGGGAGGGGGAGGAGGCGGAAAGATCGGAGGGATTCACCATCGTGGATTTTTTGGTGGAGGGCAGCTCATTGCTTTCCCAAGATAAGATCGACGAGGTGCTGGGTCAGTTCAAAGGGCGCGGCAAGACGATCAGGGACATTGAGCGGGCTCGCATTGAGCTGGAAAAAGCCTATCAGCGATTGGGGTACCCCACCGTCTTAGTCGTGGTGCCGGAACAGACGGTGGAGCAGGGCATGATCAAGATGGACGTCATCGAGGGGCGGTTGTCAAACGTCTCGGTCACGGAAAATCGCTACTTTTCCGCGGGGAATATCTCTCGAAAGCTGCCGGCGGCACGTTCTGGCACATTGCTCTATGAACCGGACTTCGTCAAACAGTTGGATGCCGTCAATGCGAATCCCGACCTGAAGGTAGCGCCCATTCTCAAACCGGGAAAGGAGCAGGGGAGCGTTGAGTTGGAATTGAGAGTCAAGGATCGTCTCCCGCTGCACGCGAAGGTGACCGCGGACAATAAGGGGCCCTTTACGACGCCGCTCCATCGCCTGACCTGGGAAGCCCAATATGCCAATCTGTGGGACGCCGATCATATCCTCACGCTCCAGACCACACAAACTCCGACCGATTGGGGGGCGGTGCAGGCTTACGGGTTCAGCTACGTGGCGCCCGTCGAATGGCCGGATCGACTGGTTGCCATCTATGCGTCGAAGGTGTTGAGCAATTCCGTCTTAGCCGGCACAAGTCTTCCGATCAGTGAAGGGAGTGTGGCGGTGGCCGGCAACGCGACCATGGCGGGAATGCGCTATTTGTTTCCGATTTTCAAGGAGAGCCCATTCAAGCATCAGCTCTCCCTTGGACTTGACTTCAAGCGGCTTGAAGAAACAACGGCCACCTTTCCCGGTGACCTTGGCACGGCATTAGTCTTGGGGCCTATTCAATATCTTCCGGCATCGCTCGGTTATGCCGGTACCTATCCTGATCGGTACGGAGTCACCACGTTTAACGCGAGCATACTGGGCTATGTTGCGGGGTTGATTCCCGGAGGACGAAAACAAGACTTTCGAGGAGATCCAAATAATATCGATCAATCTCCCGGTCAACGGGCCTCGTCCACCGGGACGTTCGGTGTCATCAAGACAAGCCTCAGCCGCACGCAGCCGTTGCCGGGAGGGTTTGTCTTCTCAGCACGCATCGACGGCCAATGGGCGACCGAACCGTTGATCCCGGCCGAGTCGTATTTCGCCGGCGGCATGGATACGGTGCGGGGCTATGTCCAAAGTTCTGCGCTGGGAGACAATGCGTTTGCCTGGCGCGCGGAGGTCTATACGCCGGATCTGCCTTCTGTTCCACTCGACTATTTCTGGCAACGGCGCCGGAGCTCAGAATGGAAAGCGACGGTCAAATTCCTCGGGTTTTATGACTATGCCAGATTGTGGGTGCAGAAAGCTCCTGTTGGGCAAACCGACGTATTCCGCCTGGAGGGTGTGGGGGGAGGTCTTCGCCTGAGGGTGGAGCCGATCAATTTGACTCTTTCATTCGATCAGGCCGTGGCTTTGCAGGACGCGGCAGATACAAGAAAGGGCGATACCTTCGCCCATTTTCTCTTGAGCGTCGGATTTTAACGCGATCGGAGAAATCTCATCGGAGAAAAATCATGGACTCCACCGTAGGAAGCACCAGACGGTTGAAGAGAGCTGTACGAAGAACGGTCGTTCGAACGGTCGTTCGATGGACGGCGACGGGAACGTTGGCGTGGGGGTTGGTCGCGGGTCTCGCCTGGTCTCTTCACGCAGAGGTCGTCATCACGGACGTGGTGCACGGCAGGGTGGAGGTCCGTGCGCCGCAGGTGCAGCTTGACGGTCGAATAAGAACCGATGTCGTGCAATCCACCGCGCGGGCGATCGTGCATGCCAGCGATTTCAATATTGCTCCCAACCATGTGGTCAACATTATCCAGCCGAATGTGTCGGCGTGGATGTTGGCTCGTGTGTTCGGACCGGCCACACAGATCGATGGAGCGCTGAATGCGACGGGCTCGCTGATACTTCTCAATCCCAATGGGGTCTTCATCGGGCCGACCGGGCAGGTCAATGTCGGTGGCGCGTTCGCCGCCTCGACATTGGCGCTCAGCAACAGCAACTTCTTAAACGGGCTGTACCTCTTTCAAGACAACGGAACAAACGGGGTTGTTCGCAATGCCGGGACGATCAACGCTGGGACGGAGGGGATCTATCTTTTCGCGCCGAACGTAGAAAATGCCGCCACCGGCGTCATAACGAGCACAAATGGCCAGGTGATGTTGGGGGCCGGGCGGACCGCGTTTCTCTCTGACCGTCCTGATGGCAGAGGATTTTTGGCGGAAGTGACCGCTTCAGCCGGAGAAGCGTTGAACCTCGGCCGATTGGTCGCCGATGGAGGTCTGGTGACGATGGCCGGGCGAGTCGTGAACCAATCCGGTATCGTCCAGGCCAACAGCGTCGTGCAGCGAAATGGCCGCATTGAGTTGGTGGCGAGCGAACAGGTGCATCTTGCGGGAGGAAGCCAGACGGTGAGTCGTGGCGGCGAAGCCAGCGCTCACGGAGGGACAGTCATTGCAAAGGCGGCCGCGTACAGTGCAGAGGGGGCTCGCACCAACGGAACGGTCACGATCGAGACCGGTGCGGTCGTTGACGTCGCTGCTGGTGAGGGAGGGGTAGCCGGGGAAGTCTGGCTCGGAGGTACGGTGAGGGCCAATGGCCTGGTGCATCGATTGATTCCCAATCAGGTGACATTAGGCGACAGTCAGCTCTTGTCCTTAGCGTCGAGTCTCGAACGGGGAGAGATCAACGTGCTGGCGATGGACGACATCGACGTGAGGGTCAGCGCCAACACGTTGCTCGATACCCTGACGATTCCATTCGGACGAACAGGCATGTTTTACCTGCAGGCAGGCCGCAACCTGACATGGACCAACAGCCGATTCGTCAGTGAAGGATCTCCTTGGAACCTCATTGCGAGGGCTGGGAATGATCTCACGGTCAATGCGAGCGAGGTCGCTACGGCTGGGGGAGGCAGCCTTCATCTCCATGCCGGGCGGGATCTTTCGTTAGTTGATGGCAGCCTCACCTTTGCCCGTGTGCATACAGCCAGTACGGGAGGAGATGTGAGCCTGACGGCGCTCCGGGACGTGGTGATTCCGAGTCCATTCGAACGGCGTAGTGATGGCGTTTCACTGCCAGGACTGCATGTGGGGATCCCTGGCAACTTGACAATTCGGGCTGGGCAGGATCTTCGCGGACCGTCGTCGCTCAATCCGGCCGTGCGAGGCCGAGCCTTCGGCTTTACGTTTCAAGGCGGTATCGCCGACGTGGCGGCGGGACGCGACATCGGGAGTGAAGGGGCGCCAGTCAATTTGATCCTCGGAGGAGGGATCGACAACGGAGACGGCACATGGTCCGTCCCGGCTGCGGCTGTCAATCTTCATGCGGGCCGCTCGCTGTTTTTCAGCCTGGCCGAAGATTTCGGCCTCCGAGAGATCGGGTTTTTGAGCGCCGGCGGCACCACACGAATCGATGCAGGAACTGTCTTGAGAACTCCGCTGACTCTCACCGCCCAGATTGATGGGGAGACGGGCTTACCAGTGCAGGTTCTTCCGACCCAGTTAAATCTCGTGGCGAGGACCGGCGATATCTTCATCAAACAAGATCGGCCGACCGGTGCCTTCGCCAATGAGCGGCGGTTGCTCCCGTCTATCCTGAGTGTTCAGGCTGATGACGGCAACGTCAATATGATGACCGGCAGTTCGCCTCTGCGATTCTGGCCGTCGAACGAGGCGATCCTTCGGATTCATGCCGGTGATTCGATTCGTGGGGTCGGACCCCTTGAGACCGTGCCCGACCACGACTCCGTGTTGATCTTCACGGGGTATCCCAGTGACCCCGCGGCCCGCTGGGTTCGGGTCAACAGGAGCGAAGCGTTGGCGGACCCCTTCTTGGCTCGGTGGTTTGGCCAGTGGGGGGACCTGAGCTATGTCGGCGGGACCCCTCTAAGCCCAATGCCTCCTGGTCTGATCGGACTGCCCCCCGCAAATCTTCGCGAAAAACCGCTGGTGGTTCAGCGCAGCACATCGCCGGGGATTTTCGGACTGTTTCCAGGAGATAGTCGCTCACTGGTCGGTCACTTGGTCACCGAACAAGAATTGGGGCCGGCGCTTCAGAACCCTGTTCAATCGGCGGCGCCGGGGATGAGCATCGCGCTCTCAACGGAGCGGGGGGACATTGCCTCGCTGCAGTTGGATTTTGTGAGTCCGCTCTTGCGAAACACCACCATCAGTGCGGGGCGGAACATCGAAAGTGTGTTGTTCAATATTGCGACTCCCCGCCTGAACGGGAACCATCCCTCGGCTGTCATTCATGCGAAGGGTACGATCGATCTGACGACGAAACCGGGCTTTAACACCTCGGGGATCCGGTTCTTTGGCAATGGCGTCGCCGAAGTCCGCGCGAACGGCAACATCAATCTTGGCGACAGTTTCGGCATCGTGCATCTGCTCGGGAACACGCGCGACACAGCCAACCAGCGGAGACAGGGTGGTCTGCTGGATATCGGTGCGGGTGGTGACATCGAGATGACACAGTCTCAAATTGCGACCTTCAATGGCGCGTCGATTCTTCTCCGTGGAGCCGATGGAGTGCGGCTGGTCGATGAAGCGGGGCGGATGATTCCGGGGGCCATCGAGACCAGGGCGTTGTTGCTCGATCATCAGGGGAGCACGGTCTTGGCGTTGCCGAACGAAGGCGGCGGCGCGAGCCCCATCCAGGTATATCGAACGGTCTTGCGCGTCGATCAGACGACGGCGCAGAACATGTTTGCGGAACAGGATGTCTCAAACGGCCGGATCGAACTGGTCTGGAAACCGCTTTTTGTCGAGCAGACCGGTCAATTGTTCGTGGTCGGGGGTGAGCGGATTCGCCAGGGCGAGCAGATCGTGTTTCAGGAAAAGGTCGTTCCCGTGGATCTCCATCCGGCTCGAGGGGCCGATGGATCGCCGGTGTTAGTCGATGGCCGGCCGGCGCTCGTGGATGGGCGCCTTGTGCTCGAAATCGGAGGGCGTCGGATTGAGATGGTGACACCGGTCGGCGGGCGAGTCAACATCGGCGGCACAGTAGCGAGCCGCAACGCCGAGCAGACCGGTATTGTCACGCTACGAGGCGGCGACATCACGATTCTTGCCACCGGCAATGTCGATGTGAATCGCTCCCGCGTCGGCACCTTCGACACCGGTAATATCGTAATCAAGTCTATGTCCGGCACCATCAACGCCGGCAGCGGCAGCAGAAACGAACGATCGTTGTTCGTCATCGACAACGGCGACGGAACCAGCACGCTAGCGACCGTGCCTGGTAGCGGGATCTTCACGTGGGAGCGAGATGATCCGGATATGACGACGTTGCCCTTCCCCGCGTTCGACACCCCGGCGATGGAATCGTTGAAGGGGCGAATCGCGAAACGGCGCTTCCTCGGGCGTGCCACGGGCGACCTTGAGGCCCAGTTCAATCGATTGGTCGCAGAAAGGACCGTGGAGTATGACGGAATTTTTGAAGAATTCATCGCCGCGCCGTTCGGTCCGGGAAGTCGACCGTTGCAGTTGGGCGATATCACGTTGATCGCCGCGCGAAACATCGACGTTCCATCGGCTGGAATCAGGGGCAGGCGCATTTTTCTCGAGGCCGGCGAATCGTTGAATCTCTTGGGCGGGACGATTATCGGCAAGGCGACCTTTACCGCATCGACGGTCTCCGGCTCCATCGGGGCGTTCGCCGGCGCTGCCGCTGGGTCTGTGGGGGGTGCGTCGGTCTCGGCCGCGGGCGGGGCTGGAGGCAGTTCGGTTGGTGGCTTAAGCGGGGTGACGTCGACGGTCTCGGCGACGACGGCCGCCACGAGCACCACGTCCTCGACTGCTGCAAAATCGGTCGAGCAGGTGCAGCAAACCGCCGAAGAGTCGGCGGGAACGGTAGCGGCGTCTGGACCGGCCGGAACCGGTGACGGTAGACAGGTCGCTTCGGCCGATACCGACAAAAGTAAGAAATCCCATATGGCCCGGTCGATTCGCATGGGACGTGGGGTCGTCATTCAAGTGGACGTCAAGCCGGCGGCTCAGTAGGGTCGCTTGCTAGAAAGGATGAAAACGGTATGGATATGAGTTCGGGCGGCGTCGGATTCGCGTTGAGTCACGCGACGCTGGAAGGGAAGATCACCATTTCGGTATTGCTCATGTTTTCACTCGTCAGTTGGACGATCATCGTCAATAAGTTTCGCCAACTGGGGAGAGCGAAGAGACGAAACGGGGTGTTCTTGGAGGCCTACTCCAAATCTCAGTCATTGCTCGGTTTGTTCGACAAGGGACCCATCAAGGAATTCCAAGGGTCCCCGATGTATGACCTCTATTACGGAGGCTGCGAAGAGCTCAAAACCCAGCAAGAGAAATACGGATCCCAGAGGGTTCCTCGGCACGGGATGAATGCCGTGCGGATCGCCTTGGAACGGGTGCTGGGGGAATCGGCGGTGAATTTGGAATCAGGAATGATCGTTCTGGCCACCGCCATCAGCGGTGGGCCGTTCATCGGACTGCTGGGTACGGTCTGGGGCGTGATGGACACGTTCTCCGGTATCGGTCGTGCTCAGCAAGCCACTCTCACCACAATGGCGCCCGGCGTGGCCTCAGCGTTAATCGCCACGGTGGCTGGCCTGATGGTCGCGATCCCGTCGCTGTTTTGTTACAACTATCTGGTCACAAAAACCAAAACGCTGACCATGGAACTCGACAACTTTGCCGCTCATCTGGAGACGGTCTTCATGGCCGAATATCTTCAGGAGAACAAGAACAATGGGGCGGCGGACGACGATGTGGAGGATTATCGCCCGGGCGGCCATCGGCAGGAAGCGGAGCCGTCCGGCGCGGCGACGGGGCATTGATGAAACGGCGGTCGCGAGAGACGGGAGCGCAGACAAACAGAACAAAGTGGATGGATCGGAGCCATGAGACGATTTTCAAAGAAATCACACGGAGCCGTTGCTGACATCAATATTACACCGCTGCTCGATTTGGCCTGGGTGCTGCTGGTCATCTTCATCATTACCACGACCGCGATGGTGCAAGGAATCGAGTTGAAGTTACCGGAATCGACGCCGCACGAGACGGACATGGAGAGCAACACCCCAACGCTCTCCGTCAAGAAAAACGGCGATGTGTACTTGGACGAAGAGCGGGTGAAACTCAGCGACCTGGAAAAGTTGATTCGTGATTTGAAAGCGGCCAAAGGCGGCAAGTTGCCGCTGGTGCTCCGTGGCGACTCGGGCGTTGAGTATAAACACGTCGTCGCGGTGCTGGATATTCTCCAGCGAATTCCCGTCGAAGATCTCGCGCTGGCCACGAAACCGTTTAATGAACCCTAACACGCGGTGAAGCGTCTCTCGTGAATCGCATCTCATCGGGGTGCGGGATCGGTGGCTGAGGCTGATCCTCCGGTGGGCGGTGTCGCGGAAGAGGGCGCACGCAACCTGTCGCGAGTACGTACATGGCCGGATACCGAGGATTCGAAAAAAAGAAGAGCAAGCTCGGCACGACGTTGCTCATTGTCGGCTTGATCCACGTCGGTATTGCCGCGGGGCTTTACTGGGTGTCACAGACCGAATGGGGCCAAAACCTCATCAAAGTATACAAGCTGACCGCCTTCGAGAAGAAAGAGCCACCTCCTCCTCCGGAGAAAGAGCCTGAACCAGAACCGGAGCCGCCCAAGCCTGAGCCAAAGCCGGAGGCTCCCGTGCCGGAGCCTGAACCACAAGAGGCTCCTCCACCTCCGCCACCGGTGACTGAAGCGCCTCCTCCCCAGGTCGCCAGTCTCCCGCCGCCACCCAGCACCGATTCGTTCGCCATTGGCAAAAGCCGCAACCGGTTTGCGGGCTACGCGGATATTCTCACGGCCATGATTCAGGCCAAATATCAGCAACCGCCTTCGCTCCCGGACGATCTCGAATACGCAGTGCTCTGCGAGCTGGTGATCGATGAGCAAGGGCGGGTCTTGCAGTATCGCTTGGTCAATTCATCCGGTAGCCTGCTGTTCGATCAGTCGGCGCTCGATGCCCTCTCGAAACTGACACAGGTCCGTCCTCCCCCGGAGGGGATGGACCGGACTGTCATCGTGAAATTTTTCCCGCCGTCGTGACGCGCGCTCACACGGTGTCCTCTTGTTTCTGGCTTCGTCCCTTCGGGGATCAGTCCCCTTGCCGAGGAATCACGCTCTTCCAACGACAAAGTTAACGAGTTCTCAAGAATCGGCTCACCGTTCTGTAATGACCGGTGCGTATAAGGACTGCTGTCTTGTCGGCTCGCGCTGGTCTCTGCCTGATCCAGAGCCTGGTGCGGAACAGTACAGAGAAGTCGCCAGCGGTTCTTGAGAGAAATGTAACGACGAGAGGAGCGAATCTTCACGGGGACGTAAATCCGCTGTGAGAAAAAGAGGTCGCCCAGTGGAATGCTCGCGACACTGAGGCAGAGCGATCAGGAAATGTATGGGAGTGTTGACGGTCGATGAAGCGAAGAGGGTGAAGAAACAAGAACGGCTCATGAACCTGTGTGTCGAAGATTCGAAGCATAAGGAATAAGGAAGGAGGTGAAGGAGGTGATGGCTTCGTGCTGAGAAGTGCACAACACGGTTGAACGTGAGTGTGAGGACTGGTGTCAAGGGTTGTCGTGATGATCACGGGTCTTAGTGAGGTGTTGGGTGATAAGAGGGAAGTGTTGAAAGAAAAGACAGAGGAGGAAATGGTGATGAGAAACAGAACATCGATTAGACAGGTACTGGGCTCCGTCGTGGCGATGGGCGCGATAGGATTCGCGATTGGCGTGCCATCACCGGCGTCGGCCCTTGAATTTGGGTATGGAGATTTAGCGTTTATCATGTGGGGAGGCAATAACGAGCGATACGAACATTTTGGCATAGACTCGGCAACGAGACTCGAAGGTACGGAGGTGTTCGGGTCAGTTGTCAGCGATAGCGAACTCGAGCTACTTCGGGAGGGAGCGACCCTCGGGGTCCGTTGGGGGCTTTACGGGACCACGCCTGATGGGTCTCACCTCTATGTGACCACTCAGGCCAGGGAAATCACTGAGCACATTCGCAACAATGTCTTCGGAACGCCCCAGGCGACAGAGCGATTTCTCTTCTGGGGATCGAGTCACATCCCCTATGTTACCGGCACGAGACAGAGTGGGGATCCAGACAACCGCCTTGCGGATAACCCTTTTATATTACCGGCAGCCAACCGGCATTCCTGGACGAGTGATCTTGGGAGAGACCGGGCTCCAAATCTGGGAGGCAACTTGCCGTTTCGCTCCGATGGCGGCCTGAACCAGACGCTGAGGATCTTTAAGATCGCCGCCGATGGGAGCGATTTTCCGGACATCCAGATTGTCGGGGTGGCGGAACTGCGAGAAGGCAGTGCGCACTTGATCATCACGCCAAACAATGCACGTTCCCCAGAGCCGATTCCCGTTCCAGCGGCGGCCGTTCTGTTTGGTTCGGGGTTGATCGGCTTAGCAGGGATGGCTCGCCGGGCGATGACTCGATAAAGGCAGGTCAGTATCCGTCCGGAAGGCAGTTGCTCAGAGAAACACAACTCGGAAACAGGATTCGAAAAAAGGAGGATCGAGGATGAAGTCACCAATTATGGCCATTCTGACCGGCCTAGCCTCGGTGCTGGGTTGGGCTTCTTTGGCCCATGCGCAAGCAGTGGTCAATGTTGCTGGGGCTTCGGCTGCGAAGCCGTTTGTCGAAGAGGTTCCTGTCACCCTCTGCGATAACCCGACAGGACCGGCTCCGACATTCAGATCTGGTGCCCCAATTCCGGAGGTGTTCATGGACGGGCCGGCGGGGCCGCCTCAGAACCGGCTGGCTAACTCAAAATTTATTACCTGGCGCTGTCAGGCGATCAATGTCGTGGGGCGGCCGAACATCGTTATCCGTTATCAATCGACAGGGTCCGGTGACGGGATCAAAAAGGTCAATGAGAAACCGACTCTGCCCGATGGCAGGCCGAATCCAGCCGCGCGACAAGTCTATGTGCTGGAAAATCCAAGCGCATGCGGTGCGCCGATCGACGAAGTCGATGCCTTGGGCCGCACGAGGCGTTTTTATCCTCGGTGCACGCAATTTAGCCCCAATCCGAACACCGATCCAGCCAATGCGTTCGTGGTGAATATGGGTGTTTCTGACGTGGCACCGTCTTCCTATGGTCAACGTTCGCAACAGACACCTACCCAGTTCGTTGAATTTCCCGCGCAGCCGGATGAGAACATCACTCTGTTAAATCCGGTCGTCACCCCGTACTCAATCGTGCTCGGCAGTGCGGTGAAACTGGTCAACCCGGATGGGACAGTCAAAACAAGCCCGACCAACCCGCGGGGCCGAGTGCGGAATCTGACCCAGATGCAGGTCGAGGCGATCTTTTCGAGGCAGGTCACTCGATGGGATCAATTGAGCGGGATCGGTGCTGATACCAATGGGGATGGTCGCGTCGATGCGAATGATAATCAAACGATCATTATCTGTTCGCGCCGGGCAACATCGGGAACCAAGGCGGCGTTTCAAGCCACGTTAATGAAGGATGCGAAAGAACATACTGGTGCATCTCCAGCCAACAGCCTGAGCTTCAATCTGACATTAGGAACCCCATCGTCGCCGTCGGCCGGTCCGACCAATCTGGCCGGTATCTCGAACAACGATGTGCGGGACTGTATCCAGGGCAATCCCAATCCCACCATTCCATCGAATGATGCCTTCCCCTTCCCTGGTCCTCGCCCTGCCCATCCCACTGCCGCAGCCTACATGGAGGCAGAACAGGCAGCGACCGTCAATCCGGAGGCTGGCTATGTCGTGTCGGTCGATGGGGGCAAGGCCCGCCGTTACGACAACTTCAACGGGCAAGAACTGATTCCCGAAGAGGCGATCTACATCGGGAATGAAAAGGAAAACGTGCGCTGTGGGAAGCTTCAGTATTGGGCATACCAAAACATCACCAGGCGTAATGATCCACCACCAACACTGGACGAGGCGGCCGTGATCGACGCGTTTTTCGCCTCGGCATCGAGTCCTAACATCATCAACAACCTCCCCAATGTCGGGAGGTATTGGGTGTCCCCGGTTGATATGCATGTGACGAAGCAATCGGATAAGGGACCGGTGCAATGGAAGCCACTCGTGCAAACGCGCAACATTCAACCGTGCCTCCCGGCTGTCAATGAGATGCCGTGAGGTGAATGGGAGAGAAGGATAACGAACGGGGGGTGGCCAGCGGCGAAAGGCCACTGGCCACCCATCCAGGACGTTTCTGAGCGCCGGCGTGGACAGGGTCTTGTGTGTGGCAGGTATCGAAGTAAGGAGGGTCTCATGCGTATGCTCGGTCTTACATGTGTGGTGATGGGAACACTCTTGGTGGGTACGTTCTGGAGCGAGACGGCGAAGGCAGTGGCGATTCCTCAGCCCGATGGGCCGATCTCTGTTCTGGAGCCGACGGTCGAATCAGCAACGGTTGAAGAGTACTTTGGGCGGAAAACAGCCCAATTGCTCAGTCAGCCTGTGATTTTGAAGATAGGGGAGTATCAGCCGATCGGCGACATGACGCCATCGGTGGTGAGGGGCGAACATATCATCTCGCTCTTCACGTCAGGATTCAATGGGGCGCCAGCCCCTTCTGCCGTGATCGATGGCACGTCGATCAGGATGGATCTCTCGTCGCTCTATCTCAGTCATGAATGGGTCGACGAATTCCGTATTTGGAATATCGGCGGCCACGCAACGGGGACGATTGATCTTGAGACACTTGAGTTTTTCGTGAACTGGGATCGCCGATTCACGGGGAAACGTATGGACCAGATAGTCTCATTCTCACTCAGGGGGACATTGGTCCATGGTGGACCCACTCCGATCCCGATCGGCGATACCGCCATGTTCTTGACCACTGGTCTGGCGGCTCTGCTGATCGTCTGGCATCTCAAAAATATGGAGGTGATGGTCGATCGGTGCCGACTGTTTAGAATCTAATCATGCCTAGAGAACAGTCCGCTGACAAGTTAACCCACGACGGATCGGTCTGTAACTGGTCCGTAATCCCTCTTCTATACTCTCCCCTGGCCCATCGGGTTGGAACGGTGTTGCCAGGGGAGAATTCATGAATATGACACATAAAGCAATCAGTTTGGTGATGACCAGTGTGCTAGGCATCGGGTCTCTGGTAGTGGTCCTCGTCTGCCTGTGGCAGGAGCGTGCATGGGCGACGACGCTCGAGGATGTGTTGCTTGAGAACCAGAAGATTACGATCGATCAGTGGATCAAACTCAAGGCAGAAGAGGAAAAGCGACACGAGAAGGAACTCGAAGCCAGTCGAGCGGCCGGCGATACGCCGGTTCGTGAGCGCTGGTGGGAAAAAATCAGTATCAGAGGCTATACGCAGGTCCGATATAACTATCTCATCGACAACGATTTCCTGCGCATTGACCAAGATCGGTCGATCGACGAAACCAACCAATTTTTTATCAGGCGCGCTCGGTTAATCTTCAGCGGGCAGCCGCATGAGCGGGTCTTTTTCTACTTTCAGCCGGAATTTGCGGGATTAATCGGCACAGTGGAGCAGGCAGGAGTGGTCCGGGATCTGTATGCCGATCTGTTTCTCACGGAGAATAAAGAGTGGCGGATCAGAGTCGGACTGTCCAAGGTTCCGTTTGGGTTCGAAAACATGCAATCCAGCCAGAATCGCCTGGCCTTCGATCGCAACGACGCGCTTCAAAGCGGAACTCCCACCGAACGTGATTTGGGGTTGTTTGTCTACTATACCCCGACTTCCGTCCGGGAGCGATTTCGCCGGTTGGTGGACAGTGGGCTTAAGGGATCGGGTGATTATGGGATGGTGGGGATCGGGGTGTACAACGGCCAAGGGGTGAACGTGCGCGATGCAAACAAAAATAAACACGTCGTCTTGCACGCCATGTATCCGCACGAGTTTGCCAACGGACAAATCCTTCAGGTGGGCATGAGTGCCTACACAGGCCGGTACTATGTCTCGACCACGCCGGTGGTGCCGCTCAATCCTGCACCGGCTTCGCAAGGGGCCCCGTTCACCCCGATTGTGGAAAACGGCGGCAACTATCTGGATCAGCGGGTAGCGTGGCACTTTGCATTGTTCCCTCAGCCCTTTGGCCTGCAGGGTGAATATACGATCGGCCGAGGACCTGAACTGAATCCGGAGCGAACGCGCATCACGACGGGGAATATTCGCGGAGGGTACATACAGGCCTTTTATCGATATCGATGTGATGACTTCTGCGAAAGCATTATCCCCTATGTCCGTTTGCAGGAATACTATGGTGGCAAGAAGGTGCAAGCGAACGCGCCGAGGAACACCGTGCGAGAGGCTGAGCTCGGGGTTGAACTACGGGTTAACAAGGCGCTTGAGCTGACCGTCGCCTATGCCTGGAGTCAGCGGACATCGCCGGAGTCTGAGACCATTCCCGCCTCCTGCGCCGATCCAAGCGTCGTCGGCATCACATGCGCGCAGACTCCCTATCGGCTGCAATCCGGAGACCAGCTTAGATTTCAATTGCAATGGAATTTTTGAGTGGGGGACTGCCAACCATCCGATCCGATCCCTCACCCCCGCCATCCCACATAGAGCGGAAGACTGCTAACCATCCGAACGGTTTGCCATAAGAATCCATGAAGCAAGCGGCGTCGGAAAGAAAAAATTCTCGTCGCTTGCCCCCCACGCACCGGTTACGCACCGGCATCAGCGGCACTTCTAAAACGATTCAGCAAAAAGATTCAGTCTGAAAGGGTAGATGCTTTACGGTAAAACAGGAAAACCAAACAGAAGGTAATTAGGGCGAAACGTAACCAAAGAAGCACCGTAAGAAGAGCTCGACGAGATTCTCCTTCCGGTGGTTGAAGCGATACTCCATTTCCTTCAGATACATCGGGAAATGATACTTGGACACGCCCCGGTAATTGGACAGAATATGCTTGGCGAATGACCAGAACCCTTCGATCCCGTTGACGGGGTTCTTGGTTCGGCGATCCATGAGACGCTTGGAGACGCTTGGAGACGCTTGCTGTGATTGACGGTGTGATGTTTGCCCTAGCGTCGCAACGATTGATAGCCGCGAAAGGCATCCGTGTAGGAGACGGACCCTTTGCGGGTGGTGGGTTGAATGTGGGTCATGCGGGTGTCCGCCGACACGTGCTCGACGACCTTGGTATAGACCCGTCCATCCCGCTCCAGGAGCCCGAACACGACGCCGTTCCCAGCCGCACCCCGGCCATGACGGCCTTTGCGGCGGCCACCGAAATCAGCTTCGTCCAGCTCCATCTCCCCCGAAAGCGTACTGGCCATGCCCTCCAGTTCCGCCACATGAAACAACGCCGTGTGCAATGTCTGTGTCTGATAGACCCGACTGATGACTGTGGGATCGACTCCCCGGTCATGCGCCAATCGAGAGGCGGGCACCTGCTGAGAGAACCCCGGCAGCATGGCCATCTCGCGCCGGCGTTTCGCGAGGCGCTTCTGCCGTCGACAGATCCGGCAGTTGACATACCCACGTCGCGTTCGATTGACCCGAAACGATCCGCAAAAGACACCCGTGCGGCCCCGCAGAAAGTTGGCCGCACACCCGAAAACTCGATGAGCTCCCGTAAGCATGCGGCCTCCAGCCTACCAGATGGTGACGAAACGCCCTAATTACCAAACAGAATTATGAATGCGACGCTACGCTGGGTTCGCTCGGATCCTCACAGGAACCGGATGGGAGGCCGCTTTTTAGGAACCGGGTTGCGAGGGGGACCGGTCCGGTGCGCTGGTCTGAGCGGAGGACATCGATCGTGACCAATTCGCCAGCGTACGTCCGATTTCCTGAGACGACAGCGGGTAGTAGCCCAGATCCAGCGCCAGCTTTTGGCCTTGCCGGCTCAGCGCGAAACGAAGGAGTTCGATCACGGCAGGGGAGGAAGATGTTTTGGGCGGTTTGGCGATGTACAAATAAAGATTCCTCCTCAACGGGTATGAGCCATCTGCGACGCTTGCGAAGGTTGGCTCCACGTAGCGTCCTCCTTTGACTGTGGCGATGGGAACCGGTTTTACGTAGGAGGTTCGATAGCCGATCGAACTGAAGCCGATACCGTACTGATCCGTCTCCATTTCAAGTATCACAGAGGCCGAACCTGGCTTTTCCATCAATCTGGAACTCAAGGGACCGCCTTGGCAGATCTCTTCCCTGAAAAACGCACTGGTGCCGGACTGTGCATTTCGTCCATAGAGATGGACGGGTGCCGAAAACCACTCGCCGTCAAGTCCGACCGCCCCCCAGGTGTCAATGGGGTCGAGAAGTCCTCGCCGTCGTTCTTGACAAAACATGGCATCCAATTCTTCCAATGAAAGGCCGGTAATTGGATTGGTCTGATGAACGAACACGGCGAGAGCGTCGATGGCGACCGGCACCTCGGTCGGCTCATATCCATATTCCTTGACGAATTCGGAAAGTTCGGATGCAGTCATGCGGTGAGAAAGAGCGGCGACTTCGGTTCGGTGTTCAAGCAGAGCTTCAAGGCCTGTCTTGGATCCTTGCTCCGACAACATCACTTTCAAGTTTGGATGTTTCTCGCGGAGACCGTCGACCCACGCTTGCATCAACGGGCTCATGGTGTTCGAGCCTGAGATTGTCAATTTGCCGGAGATCGGCTCTCGATCTTCGGGGTAGAAGTAGGAAACAAGGTCTGGATCGAGCGCAGGGCGGATTTGCCCCAGACTTGCCTCTTCAAAAAACGATGCGTGGATGACCATTGCTGCTATGAAGAGCCGTATCGTCACATGAAAGAACGGCATGGACATTTCTCCTCGTTTAACGACCTGTTGGCAACGTTCAGACTACACTCCTGGCTATAGGTTTAAGGAGCGCGCATTTCCTTTAAATCAACACAGTATTAATTCCCTGTTAACTCTCAAGGGCGGGAAGCTTCCTCCATACATAAACGGGAAAACAAGTGGGCCGCTGGGCAGTTTACAGACAATTTACACGGGGCTAAGGACCCTGTTCCTGCGCCCTTTTAGTATAAACGCTGTAATGATGCTGTCCGGACCATCATCGGTAGTTGCTGTGCGAGAGACGATTCTTATCTTCTCCCGTTCCGAACCGTTCGCAGAGTCGATCAAGCGGACCTTTGACACGAACGGCTATCAAAGCACAAGTGTGTTGACGCTGGGAGCAGCGATTTCGACCGCGAAGGAGTCGGGAGCAGCTCTGATCATTATCGATCGCCAGGTGGGAGATCCCCACACTATTCGCCAGATTCGCGACGTGAGCGCGGCACCGATTATTGCCGTCCAGGATGCTGTGGATACCTGTACGGATGATGAATGTCTTCGAGATTACGAACGAGACATCGATCTCGTCGTCTGCACCGGAAGTCCCCGTGAATTGCTGGCCCGCGCTCGGGCGATCCTGCGCCGCCGGATTCCGAGGAGCAAGTCGCATCATTCTTACCAGGTTGGAAAGGTGAAAATGGACGTGGATCGCCACGAGGTGAGCGTGGGCGGGCGGATGGTCGAGCTGACCCCGAAAGAGTTTCAAATCCTCCAGCAATTTTTGGAATCCCCCAACCGCCTGTTTTCTCGCCAGGAGATGCTGAACAAAGTCTGGGGCGAAGGCTATGCTCTTGAAGAGCATGCGCTCGATGTTCACATCCATTCTCTGCGGCAAAAAATCGAGTCCGATCCGGCCCACCCGAAGCTGATCGTCACCGTCCGCGGTATCGGCTACAAACTGCGCGGATGACGAACTCTCCGCTACGGCCTGAGTGATGCGGGGCAAGTGGCGTGCGAGATCCAGTCTTCCCCGCGTGCCAAGGCGAGGGCAAGGAGGGAACGTGGTCGTCGACGAAGAAAGCGGAAGGGGGCCTACAGTTCGTCGATCGAGACGGGGCGAAGCAAGTCTCCTACGGAAAGCACACCCACCACCGTGCCGTCTTTCATGACTCCGAGGTGCAGTGATTGATACTTGCTCATAAGATCAGCGGCTTCCGTCAGCGGGCGGCGCTCTTCAATTCCGACCACCGGTGTACTCATGATGTCTTCCACCGGCACGAAGTAGGGAGCACGGTCAGCGCCAATCACCTTTTTGACGATGTCCGATTCCGTGACAATGCCAACGATGCGTGATTGGCGGGACACGAGGACGCTGGTGATGTTGAAGCTTCTCATCAGCTTGGCCGCTTCGATCACCGAGGTTCGGCAGTCCACCGTGATGGGTTCTTTCTTCATCAGTTGTCCGACCGTGACCATCATGAGCCTCCTTGGTAAGCGGGTTATCCGTACCTCCCAAGCCTAGGCTTCGGAGGTTGCATCTCTGTTAGATGATCGTTGTCAGGCCGTAAACAGTGTGTCTGGATCATCATCGGCCGAAATGCTGTAAGGAGGCAGGGACGTGAGCACGTGGTCAATTTGGTTGCCTCACGTCGTCGGTCATGCGAGTGAAGAGAATGTGCCGTGAGGATCGCGATTGCGACTGACGCCTGGCTGCCGCAAGTCAACGGCGTCGTCCGCACGCTCGGACACACGGTCGATCATCTCCGAGCGTCGGGGCACGAGGTGCGACTCATCACGCCGGCGGATTTCAGAACGTATCCCTGCCCCACCTATCCCTCGATCCGTCTGGCGCTGTTTCCCAAACCGGGTGTGAAGCGAACGCTGAAAGAGTTTCGGCCCCACGCTATTCACATCGCCACCGAAGGGCCCATCGGCCACGCGGCGCGAGCCTTGTGCCGAAATCTATCGTTGCCGTTCACGACCTCGTATCACACTCAATTTCCGGAATATATCCGGGCGCGATGCCCGGTCCCCGTCCGCTGGTCGTATGCCTACCTGCGCCGATTTCACAGCCGTGCCGTCCGGACCATGATCGCCACGGAGTCGATGCGGAGCCTGTTGCGCGAGCGGGGATTCAAAAATCTGGAAATCTGGGCGAGGGGTGTGGACTCGGAGTTGTTCCAGCCGGGCCCTAAATCGCTGCTGTCCGATCCTAGGCCTATCTCCATGTATATGGGGCGGGTGGCGGTCGAAAAGAACATCGAAGCCTTCTTACAGCTCGATCTTCCCGGCTCCAAGTATGTGGTGGGAGATGGTCCGGACCTGGAGCTTCTACGCCGTCGATACCCCGACGTCCGATTTACGGGGCCGAAATCGGGACAGGAATTGGCCGCCTATCTGGCGGCGGCGGATGTGTTCGTCTTTCCGAGCCTGACCGATACGTTTGGTCTGGTGTTGCTCGAAGCGATGGCGTGCGGGGTGCCTGTTGCGGCCTATCCGGTTCCCGGTCCCATCGACGTCGTTCAGCCTGGAAAGACCGGCATGCTCGACAACGATTTGCGTCGGGCTGTCCTCGGCGCGCTCACGCTTGATCCGGCCGATTGTGTGGCCTACGCCCGGCGACAGTCCTGGCGCCATTGTACGGAACGGTTTCTTTCTTTGCTCGCGCCGTTTGAGGAGAGAAGGTGGAAGTAGCGGCTGAGCCCGGTTCCTCCCCCTTGCTCGGCCGTGGCGCGCTCAGAAACTGGTGCACGGCCGAGCAGCTTCTTTGCGAAGGTAGGCGCGCTTGGTTCCTTTGTATCCTCTCTACTCTCCGTCCGTCGTGCCCGTCCCGAAGGCGTTGTACAACACCCCCAAGGCGACACAGACTATGAGCACTCCGCCGATCACCATCATTACTCTGCTTCACCTCCTTTCATCTCTCATTCATGCCAAGACATCGGTAAGCGACCGTTGAATTTCAGGATCCGCTTTTCGGTTCCGTGCTCCGCAAGGATTGCCGTCCTGCTCCATCCTTCATCGGAGCCGGTCAAACGTAGTCGGTCAAGTCACTGACGCGGACTGTGCGGCATCGGTACTCGTCAGGACTTAGGACTCGTCTGGTTCGTCGTGTACGGAGGGAAAAAAGCGCGCCATCCGCCGGCGGACCGAGGTAGATAAGCCTTGATGTCCGTGAACGGATCGGTGACCAGTTTCACGAACCAGATCATGGAAGTCCGAACGTCATGCAGCCAGGCTAAATAGGCCACGCGCCCCAAGACCACCACCAGCGTCAGCCCCCACCATTGCTGGGCGATGGCGGGCCACTTGTCGAGCAAAGCCGACCACGACCAGGCGTCGGCCCCAAGCATGTTGGCGATGGGAATCGCACAGTAGGCTGTGACGATCATGGTCTTATTCGGCGTGTTGAAACCGAGCAGCAATTCTTCCTTGTCGTGGCAGGGCGGCTCGATGACGGCGTGGCCGAACTGTCTGACGAACAGCGCAGCGAGGCTGGCGGTGACCGCCGTTGCGAGGTCGGTGAAGATCAAGACGTAGCAGTAAATGAAGACGCTGGAACTGAGAAGGTGCAACAATTGATTCAGAGGGTGGCTGTGTGAGGCCACGTGATCGTCGTGTTTCCGACGCATCACCTCCGCGTAGAACGTACGCAGTGGTTTGGGTATCTGCACGATGCTGCCGATCATTTCCCATATCAGTCGCGATTTCATGGCGTTCCTCCGTTCCGGTTGATCGAGTTCTTCCGGCCACCAGCCGTCGGCCGCCATGCGCGAGGCGGCGGCGATCACGTGGTCCTGCAGTGCATCGTAATGTTCCGACCGAAACGCCATGTTGCTGAGGCATCGACCGGTGCCCACCCAACTTAGCGTGACGCCTTCGGCACGCAGGTAGTATTGCAGCAGCCAGTTGTACCGCCCCGGTCGTTGAAACAGGATGGTCCAGACCGTCGACAGAGTGACGACGCGCAGTGGCAGCGAGCGTTCCGCGAACTCCTTATTGACCGAAGCCGCCCATGCGGCGCAGCGCTCGTTAGCCTCGGCATAGCGTTGCCGGGCTTGGGGGGCGGTGGCCCACCGCAGGAATTCGTTCATCGCACCCATGACGTGCGGGTGGGCTGAAAACGTGCCGATCACGTAGGCCACTCTCATCGGGTGATCGGGATCAAAGCGGCGCATGAGGTCTTGTGTTCCGCAACAGACTCCGACGGGCAGCCCGCCGCCGACCGTCTTGCCATAGACGACGAGATCGGCCTGAACGCCAAAATATTCCTGCGCCCCGCCCGGCGCGAGCCGGAACCCGGAGTACACTTCATCAAAGATCAAGGGGATCTTGCAGGTGGTGCAGACGTCGCGAAGCTGCCTGAGCCACCGGGCGTAGGGCTCATGGGCTTCTTCGGTTTTTCTGATGTCGCTGGTCAGGAGAACGGCGTCGCTTGGAGGCGGCGAGTTCGGATGAAATGACTGGATCGGATTGACAATGACGGCGGCGATGTCTTTCCGCATCAAACGGATCGCATGGAGCGAGGCGGGATGACAGTCCTTCAAGGTGATGCAGTCCTTGATCTCACGTTCGCTGCCCAAGCCTGGCTGCACGCCATCCCACCAGCCGTGGTAGGCGCCGGCGAAACAGACAATGAATTTCCGACCCGTATTGAAGCGCGCGAGTCTGATCGCGGCCATGACGGCTTCGGTGCCGCTCATGTGGAACGAGACCTCGTCAAGTTTCGAGATCGATTTGAGCATGGCGATGTTCTCGGCGACGACCGGGTGCAACGGTCCCAACACGGGGCCCAGATCCTTGACGCGCTCCCATCCTCGTTCTATCCACTCTTTATATTGATCGTAGCCGGCGACGTTCACGCCGTAGGAGCCGCTCACATCCAGCGACCAGTTGCCGTCAAGATCTTGCAACATTGGGCCTTGGGAGGCGGTCACCACCGAACAGAGATTGAACTTGTCCCGCATGAGCCGGGCGAAGGGGAAAGGAACCCGTCCAGCGTCCGTGAAACGCAGGTCGGAGAGTCCTTCCCGAACCTCATTGGCCCAGGCGATTGACCGGGAGTGACGCTCCTGAAAATGGTCGGCCAGGCGATCGAGAGCGCGGCGGCGTTTGCTCGCAGTTGCCTGATCGGCGCCGTCGGCTGTGAAAAAGGTCTCCTGTGAGTAGTCGTGGGTTGCGACCCAAGGCGCGAGCAGCCGGGAAATCTCCGGAGCGAACGAACGGGCCCGGAGGATGGCCAGCGCACGACGCAGCTTCGCGAGCAAGAGCACGAACCAGACAATGAGCAAGCCGATGCCGATCGTAACGGCCGCCTCTGGCCATCCCATCTTGTCCGTCTCGCATGCCGAGGAGAGGCTCAAGCCGACACATGCGCTCCATCGTTCATAGAACTCGTGCTCATGGGACTCACCGAACATCAGGCCCTCCTTTCTCCATGTGGGTGTGGCACCGACGCTACGCGACGGATCGATCGGGTGCGGCGACGACAAGATCTTCTTCGGGGAATACGGTCAGCCGATCGTGATCTATCAGGCGGGAATGTTTGAGGCTGGCGACGGTGTCCACCCATCGCAGCAGCTCCAGACTGCCGTCATAGTGTTCCACCAGCGCGCTGCAGCTCTCGACCCAATCGCCGCAGTTACAGTAGATCACGTCGTTCAACCTGGTGATCTCGGGGCGGTGAATGTGCCCGCAGACCACGCCTTCGACGCCGAGACGGCTCGTCTCGTACGCCACTGCCTTTTCGAAATTGCTGATGAACTGCATGGCATTTTTTACTTTGTGCTTTAGAAAACCCGCCAATGACCAGTGCGGCAGATCGAGCGTTCGACGAATCCAATGAACGAGATAATTGGCTTTAAGCAGCCAATCGTACAGACGGGTGCCCAGCATTGCGATGGCGCGCGAACTCCGGACGATGCTGTCGAATTTGTCTCCGTGTGTCACCAGCAGGCGCCGACCGTCGGCGCCGGTATGGATCGCTTCCTTCACGATGTGGACATTGCCGAACGTCATGTCATGATAGTCGCGCAACAGCTCATCGTGATTGCCCGGAACGTATACGACCTTAGTGCCGTGTTTGGCTTTGCCCAGGATCGTCCGCACGACGTTGTTGTGCGATTGTGGCCAAAACATGCGTTTCTTCATTTCCCAGATATCGATGATGTCTCCGACCAGGTAGAGGTATTCGCAATGGACGGAATGAAGAAAATCGAGTAGGTGATCGGCGCTGCATCCCCGGAATCCCAAATGAACATCGGAAATCCAGACTGTGCGAAAGGACCACGCGCGGAATTCGTCCGGTTTCTTCATCCGTTCGGCCTCCGGTGGAGATGATAGACGCTGCGGCAGCATAGGACGAAGCGTATAACGGCGATGTTTCCGACCAATTAGGATGACAAGGGAGTTCCATGAATTCTTGATATGAAAACGGTGACGTGCGAAACACGTTCATAATGAACGACGAGGAAACGAAGAGGGAGCACGGAGGGAGTACCAAAAGACGGCGAGTCCGCCCAAAACGGTCATCGGCCGCAGCCCGGTCGGTTCCGTGTTCGTTACAAGCCAGTTCCGCCGTTGACCTGCGCGCGAAGGTATTCCAGAATCGAACGCAACGGATGAGAGACGTGTATTCTGATCGTATGATTCCGCGCATGCTCGTACACCCTCCTGCCAGGTGATGTGTGTGATGAAGCCGACCGAGCTTGTGCTTCTTCCCGGGCTCGACGGGACGGATGTTTTTTTCAGGCCGTTGCTCGCGGTGCTGCCGGAGTGGGTCGTGCCGAGGGTCGTGCAGTTTCCGACGGTCGGGGCAAACGATTATCCGGCGTTGCTCAAACTGGTTCGTCACGCTTTGGCGCACCGATCTGGATACTATGTGCTGGGTTGGTCCTTCGCGGGGCCGCTCGCGCTGATGTTGGCTGAGGCCGAGCCGAACAGCGTGCGGGGCGTGATTTTGGCGTCTACGTTCGTGTGTCCACCTCGTCGGATCTTCGCGCGTCTCCGATGGGCCGCCGTGACGCCGACGGTATGGATGATTCGGGCCGGCAAGAGACTTCCGGTCTGGCTGTTCCGAAGGTCAACCGACCGGCTCAGGCGTGACAAAACCGAAACGTGGCAGCGCGTCGGCAGCGGCATGATTGCGGCGCGGATCAGGACGTTGCTTAACGTCGACGCGCGGGAATCCTTACGCGCTTGTTCGCACCCCGTTCTTTGCTTGGCCGGCCGCGATGACGGGGTTGTGCCTTATCATAACGTCGAAGAAATCGCCCGTCTTCGACCGTCCGCTGCCGTGCATCTTATTGAAGGAGGCCATTTCGCGATTTATACGAACCCGAAAGTCGCTGCCGAGGTGATCATGGAGTTTATGAGGGAGCAAGAGAGATGAGAACTGTCCACGGGTCCTCATCGGTTGCCCGACGCCCGTTCTTTACTTACGTCGTCAACCTCGGCAGTGCGACGCTGCTCAAGAGCGTCGACAACGTGGTGATGATGGTGGTTCAGGGGATCAAGCGATACGTGTTGTGCGCCGATCGTTCTCGCTACCGCGAAGCTGGAGGTCTCGCATTTGGCCAAAGACATGTCTTCTCACCGAGGCGAATATCTCATCGCCTCGCTCTCCACGGCATGAATCATCGTGCCCCGTTCAACTATATGTGGAATCGAATCCGCCACCTGCACGCTGAGGATGTTCGGTTCGTTCTTCTGTTCGTGTGATGACGAACTTGATCCAGATCCTTTCGGGCACGAACATGAATTGAAGGAGCCACGAGAGACCGTGTCATGCGTGTCCAAGGCGTTCAGACGTTCAATTCAAAATGGAAGACATGAAAATAACGTAACGTTGAGGCGATCTTGAGACGGGTGTTACAAGATCCGACTACCTTCGGGATAGGAGTGACTCTAGAGAAAAGACAATCAGTGAGAAGAGGATCAGCGAAAAGAGACTAGGAAAAAGAACCCGAACGAGAAACGGTTCTATGGCGATATGCTCCATCCTCCGGGAAAAGGCTTGACACACACAGACCGTCCGGCGCGAAAAAGCCGATCCTCACAGAGAATCCCTCGTCCGTTCGCTTTCTTGGCGACCAGTTCGTTCGCGCGCAGGCAAAATAGATGGGACAATCCCATGTCGCGATCACTCGATTGATGAGATGATCGGATCGATTCGTGCTCCAGCCCGAACATGGTTTTTCGGTCATGTGAATTTCAGGTTATGTGAATGTGGATGGATCATGGCCTCAAACCGAGCGGTGTTCGTCGGCGACGGCGGTGTTCTCTGCTCATCGGTGTGCTCGTCGTGACTGTGCTCGGCGGGTGTTCCGTCAAGCGTCTGATGGCCGAGTCAGTCGGAGAGATGTTGGCCGGGGATTCCGATCTGTATGCGGCGGAGGAGGACCCGGACCTTGTCCGCGAGGCGCTCCCCTTCGGCCTCAAGACGGTGGAAGGGCTTTTGACGATTTCTCCCAATCATCGAGCGATGCTCGTGTCGGCTGCCAAAGGTTTTACCACCTATGCCTATCTGCTTCAGGACGAGGCCGACAGGTTGGAAGCAACCGATGTGGATCAGTCTCGACTCCTGCGAGCCCGTTCCAAGAGGCTGTATCTGCGAGGTCGCGATTATGCGCTTAGGGGATTGAGTCTGGCACACGATCGGTTCGAAGATCTGCTGCGTCGCGATCACATGTCCACGTTGGCCAAGACCACGGGGGAGGACGTTCCCTTTCTCTATTGGGCCGGTGTGGCGTGGGGAGGCGCGCTCTCTGCCGGACCGGACGATCTCGCCTTGGTCTCCGAAACGCCTCTGTTCGCTGCTCTGCTGCGCCGGGTTGTTGATCTGCGCGAGGACTACGAAGGGGGAGCGGCTCACGAATTTCTGGCCTCCTACGAAGCAAGCCGTCCAGGGGGGAGCGCGGCATTGGCGCGGGAGCATTTTTCCCGGGCCTTGGCACTCACGGACACTCCTCGCGCGTCCTTGTTCCAGGCTCTGGCGGAACGTCTTTCTGTCAAAGAGCAGAATCTCGACGAGTTCAGAGACCTCCTGTCGAAAGCCTTGGCCGTCGATCCGAATCGGCAACCGAAGGAGCGGTTGATCAACGTGGTCGCCCAGCGGAAAGCCCGGCGGCTGTTGGCACGGATTTCAGAACTGTTTGTCGATGCGGATCCCGTGGAGGAAATTCCATGATTCGTATCACGTATGTCGGTTTCGTCGTGGCGACGATCCTCCTTGGTTGCCAGATGGCGTCTGCTGAAACCATCAAATTGGGGACCTTGGCGCCCAAGAATTCACCCTACTACGACATTCTGAGAGACTTGAGTGACCGTTGGGAGAGGATCTCAAACGGTTCGATTCGTTTGCGCATTTATGCCGATGGCGTGGCCGGCGACGATCCTGACATGGTCCGCAAGATGCGGATCGGTCAGCTCGATGCCGCTCTCCTGGCCGGCTCGGGACTCTACGAAATCGCTCCAGAAACCAAGGCCATCCAGATGCCTCTGATGTTTCGCGACGATGACGAATGGGATTATGTGCGGACGCGGATTGCTCCCAAACTAGAACAGATCTATGCCGCAAAGGGATTCCGGGTGCTTCTTTGGGGAGACGCTGGGTGGGTCCATATGTTCAGTCAGAAACCTGTGGTGTATCCGGATGATCTCAAACCACTCCGGCTCTTCGTGTGGGCCGGCGATCAGGACAACGTACAGGCTTGGAAAAACATGGGATACCGCCCTGTGCCGCTCGCCGTCAACGAGCTTCATTCCGCGCTCCATTCTGGCATGGTCAACGCCTTTCTCGCGACGCCGCTGGCCGCGTTGTCCTTTCAATGGTTCGCCTTGAGCAAGGATATGACCGACATCAGGCTGGTTCCACTGGTCGGCGCTCTGGTGATCGCGGAAAAAAAATGGCAGGCCATTCCCGCGGATCTGAGAGAGCGTCTCAGTGAGGCCTCGCGAGAAGCGGGCACACGGTTTCTGCGAGAGATGAGAAAACATAGCCACGAGGCCATCCACATCATGCAACAACACGGCCTCATCATCCATGCCGTCTCATCTGATGCGCTGGCTGAATGGGCCACGCGATTCAGGGCGAATTACCCTACGATCATGGGCGGCAACGTTCCTCCGGACCTGGTTGACGAAGTGGAACGACTTCGCGATGAGTACCGAGCAACGACCATTGCTCGCTGATCCGGGGCGACCGGATGCATCCATCGTGCCGACGGCGCAGTGTTCGCCGCGCTTCATCAAGGCACGGTGGAGATGAAGAAGAACGGGTCGATGACGAGCCGTGGCATGGTCCGCCCCGATCGTCTTTCTCCCGTCACGCATTTCTGTCGTTGGGGTGAAAACAGCCTGGCAGGGCTTGCGTTGATCCTGATGGCCGTCCTGCCTGTGGTCGAGATCCTGCTCCGGCTGTTGGCCAATACCGGGATTCCCGCTTCCGCAAGCTACGTCCAGAGCCTCTCGTTATGGGTTGGGTTCATCGGTGCCATGCTGGCGGCGAGAGATGATGGCCACCTGACCTTTCTCCTCGGTCGAGAGGTCGCCCCCCGTGTCATCCGCACCTATTCGGCGGCGTTCACTGCTCTGATATCGACGGCCGTCGCCGCGAGCCTGAGCTGGGCGTCCTTTGAGTTCGTGCGAGCCGATCTGTCCTCGCCGATTGTGATCGGTGACTGGTTGCCGACGTGGGTGGCGGAAGTGATTCTCCCTTTCAGTTTCGCCGTGATGGCGGTCCGTTTTGCCATGAAGCCGGAGATGATCCGGGATCGGTTCGTTGCTCTGCTTGGTGTGCCCGCGGCGGCGGGTATCGGATGGCTTCTGCCGGCGGGCGCGCCGGAGGTCCTATGGGCGGGGCTCTTCGCGTTGCTGCTTGCAGCAATCCTCGGGACGCCCATTTTCATTGTCCTCGGGGGAGTGACGCTGCTGCTGCTGCGGATGGAGGGGACAACTGCTGCGGCCATTCCCGTGGAAACCTACCGTCTCGTGGTCTCTCCGTCGATTCCGGCGATCCCCCTCTTCACATTGGCCGGCTACGTGCTGGCGGAAGGAGGAGCGAGTCGCCGATTGGTCCGTCTCTTCCGCGCCTGGTTCGGCTGGCTTCCCGGAGGCCTGGCGGTCGTCGTGACATTGCTCTGTGCGTTCCTGACGACCTTTACTGGGGCGTCGGGGGTCACGATTCTCGCGGTTGGGGGGCTGTTGCTTCCGGTCTTGTTAGACAATGGATATCGCAAGGGCTTTGCGATCGGATTGCTGACCAGCACGGGTTCGATCGGGCTCCTGTTCCCGCCGAGCCTCGCGGTGATTCTCTACGGTGTTGTGGCGCACGTATCCATCTTGGATTTGTTCAAGGCCGGTGTGCTGCCCGGACTTTTGTTGGTGACGGTGGTCAGCGCGTTAGGAATTCGTGAGGTGTGGCGGAACCCCGAATCGCGGACCCCCTTCGCGATGCGTGAAGCTCTCACAGTTCTGTGGGAAGCCAAATGGGAACTGATGATCCCCCTCCTTGTGCTCGGCAGTGTGTTCGGCGGGTATGGCACGCTGATCGAGACGGCGGCGATGACGGCCGTGTATACCCTCGTGGTCGAGGTGTTGATCCATCGGGAACTTGACCTTCGGAAAGATGTGCCGGCCGTCTTGGTCAAGTGCCTGACGCTCTTGGGAGGTGTCTTTGCGATTCTCGGGGTGGCGTTGGGCCTCGCCAATTATCTTGTCGACGCGGAAGTGCCCATGAAGGCAGCGGACTGGTTTCAACGACACATCGAATCGAAGCTCGTCTTTCTGATGGCGCTGAACCTCTTCCTCATCATCGTCGGCTGTCTGTTGGATATCTTCTCGGCTATCACGATCGTCGTGCCGCTGATCCAGCCCATCAGCCAGGTCTTCGGCGTCGAACCGCTGCATCTTGCCATGATCTTTTTGCTGAACATGCAACTGGGGTATGTGACGCCGCCGGTCGGCCTCGACTTGTTTTTTGCGTCTTACCGGTTCGGCGTGCCGCTCGGCGAGGTCTTTCGACATACCATTCCATTTTTTCTCGCCATGCTGATCGTCCTGTTGCTCGTGACCTACGTCCCGTGGCTGGCCCTGGCGCCGGTCTGAACGGCGTGGCTTGAATCCTGTGCCCTGTGACCGAGAAACCAAGCCGGTGTCATGAGCCGCCGAGCAGCTCGGCTTTCGAGGGAATTTGCGTCAGGATGTCCGGTCGGACTTGATAAAGGCCTTGGAGCCGGTGGCCCGTGGCGTACAACAAGTTTCCTGAAAGATTGCCGAGGGCGAGCTTTCCGGCAATGCGGCCGTCTTTTCCGGTCGCGATGAATTCTGCTCTGGGCTCTACGAGTCCGTAGGGAGCAAGGGCGGTCGTTTGTTTAAGGACGCGTTCCTCGGCTGGCAGGTTGGCCACCCGGCTGACGAATAGATCGGCGATTTCCTGGCGGAGCTTGCGCTCCGGTTGATCTTCCAAAACCCATTCGCCGTGCTGATTGATCAAGACGTAGGAGTGATCTCTCGTTTTGACAGAAAGCACGGCGATATCCTCGACGTCGACCCCCAGCAGCCGTTTGTCTTGCAATTCAAAGACGTCTTTGGTCAGGCCCTTGATGATTGAGGGACTCACACGATAGAGCGGAGCGTCTGGTGTTGTTTCTGCAATGGCTTCGCCGCTCTGGGGATCCGGCTGATACAGACGGACGACTTGATCGCCGGCTGATGTGTGGATGGTGACTTTGACGTTGGGTGTCGTGAGCCGTTTGGCCATCGCGTCACGTTCGGGACCTGGATCGATGATGCTGAGGGCTTTCAGATCCTCCAGGCGAAACAGCAGGGAGCGGACCTCGGTTTGATCGGCCTCTGCTTCGATGGGATAACGAATTTTCCATGAGGGCCTGGGCTTGCCTCCAGCCATGTTGTACAGGACGATTTCCGTGGAAGGGTAGGTCAGGCGCAGGCGGTCGATCTCGTTTTGTGCGAAGCGGAGAATCTCTTTTCGGCGAAACGTGAGCAGCGACTTGTTCACAAAATCCTTGGGCGCTAGGTCAGTCAAGAGGACGTTTCCATCGGATTCTCGCAGGACATACAAGGTGTTTGAGAGCGGGCCACTATCGCCGATGGACAGAGTTTCTTGTTGAGAACCGGCTATCACGGTTACGGTCGTGACCGGCTGGTCCAGACCAAAAGGAGCGAGCGGGGCCGAACGGTCCGCAACTGTCCTGCTGACCGTGCCGGTGACGAGTGCCCGGATGAGAGCTTCGACTTCGCGCGAGTCGGCGTCGGTTTGCAACGGCGCCGTGATGGTCCATTCGCTCGCCCTGGTCTTGGAGATGTGGACGAGGCCCTGCGCCGTCGTAACGACGATTCCGGTAATAGAAGATTCGGGAAACGGCAACAGTTGTTTGGCCTTCGTCTCCTGCTCCTGCTCTTGTTGCTGAGCGGGAAGTTCCACGAAGTACAGGTAGGCTCCCAGCCCAGCCAAGATGACGGCCAAGACAATCGAGGACCAATAGCGCATCGCCACTTGCTCCGTCGAATGATTGCTACCAGTGAAACGTCAAGGGCCTCTTCTCACTTCTCCAGCGGCAGGGGTGGGACTCGAGCTGTCTGGAAGCCACAGGTACGAAAGACGACCATGCGTCGCCCGTCCCACTAGAGCCGCCTCCGTTTTCTCCAGACCACGAGGCCGGCGATGAGGGTCGCGACCGGAAGCACGATCACTTGCAGGTAGAGCAGCGCCCGCTCCTGCAACGGATTCGGCACGAACGGCCGCAATGCCGGCTCTTTCGGCGCGATTGACAGCAAGTCTCGCTCTTCGGCGAGCCAGCCCACGGTGTGGAGAAAAAAGTCGCTGTTACCGGGGAAATTAAAAAAAGCGTTGGTGGCAAAGGTCGAGTTGCCGATCACCACGACAGCAGGGCGGGGCTCGCCTTCTTTCGGCTCTTTTTTGGGCGACAGCGCCATGGCTAGGGGCAGGGGGCCCCTGACATCCTCCTTTTCGTTTAAGCTTACGACGCGGCCCTGCATGTTCGTTTCAGCCCAACTGTTGGCCGACGTGCGGGCGAGTGGAACGGAGTCCCAGTCTTTCCCGACCTGCTCGTCGAAAGTGACGTGTCGCGAGAGAGGAAACAACACCGCCGAGGTCAGATCCTGGGTGATCTCGTGTTCTGTGAACGTGCGGACCAAGAGCGCCGTCAGGTCGCCAGCGGCGAGCCGGTCCTGGAGATCGACCAGCACGCCGGGACCCAAGCCGAGCCCCCAGCGCGCCAGCAGAGGATCGAGCCCCGCCTGTGTGTCGGGATCGGCCAACACAAGCAGCCGGCCGCCTTGTTCCACATACTCGCGGATTCGGTCCTGCTCGTCGGGGGTGACCATGCGGCGAGGTCCAGCCAGCACGAGCACCGTCGTGTCCTTGGGAACCGAGGTCTCCTGGAGAAGCGATACGGTTCCGACCTCATATCCTTGTTTGATCAAAGCTTCTTTGGCGATCGACAGACCGTTGCGTTCCCGATCCTCCACGTTGCGTTCGCCGTGCCCTTCGACGAAGACGATACGTTTTTTGGTGTCTTTGGAAATGCGGAGCAACGCTCCGGTCAGTTCGACTTCCGAGGGCGAGGTCACCCGGATGGTCCGCCCCCCACTCTCGAAAATCGCGGTGTCGCTTCGAAACACTCCGTAGTCCTGTGCGAGCTTCGGTTGTTTTTCGGGATCGACGAATTCCACCGTGAGTTTGGGCGACGCTTGTCGATAACTCTCCAGCCGATCTTTATAGGCTTGGTATCCTGGATCGTTTTCTCTGGTGAACACCGTGATCTTTACGTCCTGTTGCAGTGCACGGAGCGCGCGATAGGTCTGAGGAGCCAGCGTAAAGCTTTGGTTCTCGGATAGGTCCCAGCGAACGGAATGCCGGGACGCCAAGAAATTCACGATGGCCAGAATGGTTGTGAGCAGCACGATGGTGAGCACACTGTGCAGGCCCATCTTGGTCGAGCGACGGCCGGAGAGGGCTTTCACCGTCTCGAAATGCAGCGAGAAAAACATCAGCAGGCAACTCAGCGCGAGCAGTTCGGCGACGGTGACGGGCCAGAGCCAGTCCGGTCTCAGGCTGTAGGCGACGGCGCCGCCCGCGGCCAGGATCAATCCGATCAGTCCGAGGGGAAGCGATTTCCAGCTCATTTCCAGCGCGCGGATTCCACGACCCGATAGGTCAGAAACAGCATGAGCGCCAGCCCGCTCCCGAAGTACACGAGATCGGCCGTGTCGATCAGCCCCCGGACCAGGCGGTCGTAGTGCTCCATGAAGGATAGATAGGAGACGACACGGCCTGCCGTCGTGTCGCCGAGCAGGGCGCCCAATCCCGAAATGAGCCAGAAGGTCAGCAGGGTGCCGAACCCGACGAAGGCGGCGACGATCTGGTTTTCGGTCAGCGCCGACGCGAAGAGACCGACCGATAAAAACAGGGCCCCCAACAGGGCCATGCCCAGATAGCCGGTGAGCACCGGATTCCAGTCGAAGTCGCTGAAAAGCATCAGGACGGTCGGGACCAGACCGGTGAGCCCCAACAAGCCCAAGTAGATCAGCAACACGCTCATGAATTTGCCCGCCACGATTTCATGGATGCCGATGGGCGAGGTCAGCAAAAACTCGAAGGTGCGCAGCTTCCGTTCTTCCGCGAACAATCTCATGGTCAGAATGGGAAGGATGATCAAGAGGACGAACCGCATGCTGGCGAAGAGATTGCGAAAGACCAGGTCGTTCAGGTTGATCTGGGCCATGCCGCCCTGCAATTGCATCAGTTGGATGGCCTGCGCGCCGGTGAACTTGACGTAAATGTACGCAAGAAATCCGAAGATGAACAGAAACACCGAGCCGACCACATACACGATCGGCGAGACGAAATAGCCGCGCAGTTCCTTGGCGATGACGGCTTGAACGGGTGTCATGAGGCAGCCTCCTGTACCGATGGTTCCAGGTTGGAAGTGACGGCGGCCGCCGGTTCGGGCGACTGCGACAAGCCTTCCTCGTGACGGGTGAGGCGGAGGAAGACGTCCTCGAGCGTCATCGAGATGGTTTTGAGTTCCAGCAGTCCCCAGCCGCGGGACACGATGAAACGGGCGAGTTCGTCGCGCAGATCGTGCCCGAGCGCGCACTCGACGAGGAAATTTCCGGTCCCTTGGCCCGGAAACACGTTCAAGACCCCCGGCATCGCGCGCAGGCGTTCCTCGCAATCCGCCGGAGGAGTCTTGATGATCACCGAGATCTTTTCCGATTGCCGCAACCTGGCAGACAATTGCTCGGGCGTGTCTTCCGCGACGATGCGTCCCCCGTTGATGATGACGACCCGCTGGCAGACGGCGGTGGCTTCCGGCAGGATGTGGGTGCTCAAAATCACGGAATGGGACCCCACCAGACTCTTGATCAATTCCCGGATTTCGATGATTTGCTTCGGGTCGAGCCCGACGGTCGGCTCGTCCAGGATCAGCACGGGTGGATCGTGCAGGAGGGCTTGGGCCAGCCCCACCCGTTGCCGATAGCCGCGGGATAAGTTGGCGATCAATCTGTGGCGGACGGATCCCAACTGAAGCCGCTCGATGGAGCGGTCGAGCGCAGAGGTCAAGGTTTGTCCCGTCAAGCCTCTCAGTCGCCCGACGAAGGTGAGATATTCCGTCACTGTCAGTTCCTGATACACCGGAGGAGTTTCCGGCAAATAGCCGATGCGGCGCTTCACTTCCATCGGCTCATTAAGGCAATCATACCCTGCGACTCGCGCGGTCCCCTCCGTCGGGGGCATGAAACAGGTCAAGATCCGCATCGTGGTCGTTTTGCCGGCTCCATTGGGACCCAAAAATGCCAGGACCTCTCCCTTGGCGACCGAAAAGGTGACGCGATCGATGGCCGTATGATGCCCGTACCGTTTCGTAATGTTCTGAACGTCGATCATCGGTGTACTGTCGGGGTGATCAAGGACGGAGGATAACGGCGTCGCAGCGTTTGATACACACTCAATACGCGGTTCGCATCAGTCGAAGGGATCTTACTCAGTCTCCCGTGGGCAGTCAATATCGGGAGGGAAGCGCGACCGAATCATTGTCGGTTGCGGTCGATTGCGACGTGATCGTTTGGCGATGGTTCTCTCGCGGGTTCGGGAGCGGGAGTTGACTTCACCCTCCTTTCCTTTTATTACTAACGTCGTACGTCCTCCCTTCGCAGCATCCCCCTGACAGGCTGGTCGATTGAGTCTGACTGCAGAAGGGGTTTGTGCTCGTGCGCGAGGCAAGGGGCATGCGGAGAGGATTTAGTCGGACGAGTCGTCCGTTTCGGCCATGTGCCGAGTTGAACCGGGAAGCGCGTTGTTCTTGACGATGTTTATGAGGAGACAAATGAGATTTGTCGGGCGGTCACTGACTCAAACGACTCTGATGCTCGGGGCGCTTTCTTGCCTCTTGTTGAGCGCCTGCTCCTGGCTGCCGACCGGCGAGAGCTTGCTGGATATCGGGATCAAGGAGCGAGGCGTGGCGTCTTGGTATGGAGCGCGGTTTCACGGAAAGGTGACGGCGAGCGGGGAACGGTTCGACATGGGCGCCTTCACCGCAGCCCATCGGACATTGCCGCTGGGGAGCATGATTCGAGTCGTCAATCTGGCGAACGGGAAACACGCGCGGGTGCGAATTACGGATCGGGGGCCCTATGTGAACGGCAGGATTTTGGATCTCTCCTATGCAGCGGCCGTTCAGCTTGGAATGGTTGAGGCGGGGATCTCCGTCATCCAGCTTGAGGTCATCGGCGATCATAGGCCGGACTTCGTGCTCGACGTCGAGGAGCGAGAATGGCGTGTGCCGCCTCTGCTCCGCTCTCCCAAAACGGACGAGCCGCCTCGTGCAGTCGAATCGATGCCGGTTGTGCGGCACGGTCGATCTCAGGAGGCTCCGTCCCATCCTTTTCCGCCCCATGATCTGCTCGTGCAACGTCGGTGGACCGAGGGAGCATGGGAGGGGGCCGCCGATCTTGCTTACCGAACCGCGACGACGCTCTTGCTGTGACGTTATTGCTGTGTGGATGTGTAGTAGGTCGTCGAGAGATCTTGCCGGCAGGTGTAATCCCAAGTTGATGGCCTACGTCGATGACACCTCCGGTCGCGCCTTTGTGCGATTCTAAGAGTGCGAGGGCACGATCCCGACGATGATGGGTTTCCAGCGCTTGCGCAACGGTACGGACTGCCGCTGGCGCTCCATGCGGATAAGCACGCGACGTACCGCCGCCGGTCGAGCCGAGCGTGGACAAGTAACCGGGACAAGTAACTGATTGGGACAAAGTCTCACAGTCGGTTTTGGCTGGAGCCGAGTAAGCTGGGGGGCGAATGGATCGCGGCCACTCTCCTCAGGCGAAAGGGCGGGTGGAGCGGCTGTTTAGGACATTTCAATCAATACCGGCTGATCAAGGAGTTGTGGCTGGCGGGTGTCACGACCCTGGAGGACGTGAGTCGATTCCTAGCGGCGTACCTGCCCCGCTACAGCCAGCGTTTTACCGTCCCGCCGGTCCGGGCTGCTGATTTGCATCGGCCACGGCTGACGGCCTACGTGCTGGAACGGAGCCTGTGTATCAAGAATCGCGGTGTCTACGGAAGGACTTCACCGTTGCCCATCAGGGGCGGCTCTATAAATTGACACTGTAAGCACCACGCACGTGCAGGTCGAAGGGCGGTTGGATGGGATACGGCACCGTCCCATCAGGGGCGGAAACTCGTCTCTCATGCCTGCGGCGCGGTCTGTACTGGCGGCAGAAGCTCCAACGGTATCCTGCGCACGGCGCCCGATCAAGCCAGCGGCAGATCATCCATGGCGCAAGCGCTGGCGGCTGGAACGAGGACCACACCCGGCGGCGGCGGAACATAAAACCGGACATTTCCACTTTGGGAGAAAGCGGACATTTCTATTTGGGCTTGCCAGAGACCTTGCCGGCAGGTTGACAGTGAGGCATCTCTCTTCTAGACTGGCCTCTCCCTGCTCAGGGTGAGTGGTCCATGCGGAGGAAAACGGCATAGCAATCAGGATAAAATAGGCAAAGGAGTTGACTGGATGAAAAAGAAAGCCTCGCCGGATACGGAAGAGGTCCGGCTTAAGAAGAAAATCGCGGAAAAACGCGCCGCCGGGGTCGATGCAGATGGAGCCGCGGCATTCAGGTCGCTCCGGAAACGCCTCAAACGGGTGCAACGCAAACGGCGCGTTCTCGCCATGCGCAAAAAACAGGCGGCGGGTCGCCGGGGAGCGGAGGCGTCCGCTTCGGCCTAGGTAATCGGGCGATCTTTCGTCAACCAGCCGTGGAAACATCACGGAGACGCGCGACGGAGACGATGGAACAAAACATCACGAACCATCCTGCTGACGTGCCTGATGAGACGGTCTCTTCCGACTTTCCGGTCGGCGATGAGAGGGGCGACGTTCCGCCGCTTGATCCGACCGGCTCGCAGCAGCCGAGCCTCGGCGAAGGGGCCGCTGGTGCGGAAGAAGCCGCGGGGCTCGAAGAAGAACGGATCAAGGACGAAATCGACATTCAAATCGACCTGCTCGGTGATCCGGACTGGGTGGTACGCCGCGAGGCCGTCATCACCCTTGGCGAAATGGGCGACGAACGTTGCGTCGAGCCGTTGGCCAAGGCGTTGCGTGACGGCGATTGGCAAGTGCGGGAAGCCGCCGTCGAGGCGATCGCGCAGGTCGGCTCTCCGGCCGTCGAGTTGCTCATCAAGTTGCTCCGGGATTGGGACATCCGCAAGTACGCCATCCAGGCCCTCGGCAAGATCCGTGACGAACGGGTGCTTGATCCCTTGATGCTCCAGCTCCGAAGCGATGAATTCAAGGACGATGCGATTCAGGCGTTGGTGGAACTCGGCGAGCCGGCTGTGCCCAGGCTCATTGCGGCACTGCGGGACAAGGATGAAAACGTTCGCAAAAGCGCGGTGCTGGCTCTGGGTCGCATCAAGAGCGCGGAAGCGATCGATCCGCTGATCGAGATGACCAAGGATTCCGACTGGTTTATCCGGTTGACCGCCGCCGCGGCGTTGGAATCCATCGGCGACGAGCGGGGCCGTGAGGCCATCAAACCGCTACTCAAGGATGCGGACATGGTGGTTCGCATGAGAGTAGAGCGAATTTTGGCCAAATGGAAGAAACAGCCTGTTTCTCCGCCGGGCACCGCATGATCGAACCATGCGCAAGGCGCTAGGTTTTGTTGAGCAACTGCTCCACGCTCCGCTGCCAGTCGTCGAACTTCTTCAACGGCACGGACTTCCCCCTGGCTAATTCGATACGCGCCTCTCTGAGCGAGGTGGCCAGGTCGAGCAGGGCGTCGACCTCGGCGGAGTCTCGGCTCGCTTGAGATGATTGCTCCACGGCCTTGATCGCCTCGGCCAGTTTCTTGGCGGCGTCGCCGTAGTTTCGATCGAGGATATCGGTTTTGGCCTGGGCCAACTGCGATTGAGTTTCCGCCAATCCTTGTCGGCGGCGATGGTCACGTTCGATGCTTCGCGCGGCGTCCAACGCGCTTTGCGACAGATTCTTGACCGATTGCCGGACTTCTCCGACCAGCTTCTCGGAAGCCGCCAACCGCTTCGAAAGATCCGACACCGTCTTCTCAAGTGTGCCGACGGGTCGCTGTCCCACGTAATAGCCCGCCCCGAACGACGCGGCGAGGAGAATCAACACGACGAAGAATTTCAACATAACGCAACGCTGATGGACCGGTACTACTGTCGTCCGGGCGAGGGCTGTCGGCTCACCTGTCGGAGAATGCTCGCCGCCGCGGCGATACGAACCGTTTCATCGGAGTCCCGCAGGGCTTTGAGCAGAGCCGGCAGGGTCGCAGTCGAGAGGTTTCCCATCGCCTTAGCGGCCATCAGCCGTGGGAACGGTTGCTGGTCTTGAAGCAAGGTTTCAAGCATCTCCAGGGCTCGTTTATCTGACGTCAGGCCGAGGGCCTGAGCCGCAGCGCCTCGAACGGAAGGGTTCGCGTGTCGGGCCAGGTCTGTCGCAAGCGGGATCGCCGAGATGTCTCCCAGGCGAAGGAGTCCTTCCACTGCCCCGGCGCGAACCTGCCAATTGGCGTCCCTCGTCAAGGCGTGAAGCACGGGACGGTTGTCTTGAACGCCCAATTTCCCCAAACTCGCGGCGGCAATACCACGAACCATGGCGCTCTCGTCTCCTATGGCGTGGAGGAGGGGAGCGACTCCATCCGGGGAACCGAACTCTCCCAACGCGCCGGCGGCAAAAGCCCGCACGGATGGAAGAGGATCATACACGGCTCGCCTGAGGATCGCCAGGCTAGAATGATGTTTCAGACGGCCGAGCACGCCGATCGCCGCCATGCGGAGGTCGGGGTCGGGTAAAGTGGCCGCGCCGGAGATGTCGTTCAGTTTGTCGGTGCGCCCCATGCGATAAAGCGCGGCGTAGGCGAAGATCGATTCGGGTCCTTCTTCTTTGCGGCCGATTTCCATGAGCTTCGGGATCAGGCCGTCGACCTTCGCTTCGCCGAGCGCGTTGATGGCGGCGATGCGGACGGTCGGTGCCGGATCGTCCAGCGCCCGCCGTAGCGCGCCTGATTGCCGGGCCAAGCCGGCTTTTCCCATCGCTTCGACCGCTCGTGCCCGGACGGCGATGGAAGAATCAAGGAGTCCGTCTTCCAAAATTGGCTCGGTCTCCGGCAGACCTAGCTCAGCGAGGGCGGTATAGGCCGCGACGCGGACGGCTTCCTTTCGGTCACGGACGTGACTGGTGACGACCGCCAGCGCCAAGGGGCGGAGCAGTGAAACGTCAGGGGGTTGTCCGGGACGGACCAGACGGTCGTAGATCGGTAAGGCTTCGCTCGGCCGTCCGAGGCGAACATAACTCAGGTAAGAGAGGCGCAAAAACTCTTTGGGGAGATCGGTCCCGGGAGGTTGAGTTTGGTAGAGCGCCGTTACGGCGGCGTAATCCCCCGCGTTGAAGAGGTCCTTGGCGGTCGACTCGATTGTGGAAGGCGTTGCGACGACGTCGGGAACGACGGTCGTGAGCCAAAGCAGAATCAAAAGCCGGATCCACGGCGAGGGCGGATGCCGGACCGCTCCTTTCTTGTCGGAAAGGCGACGGCGGTCCCTGCTGCGCGTAGTTACCATGCAGAAGGCACGCGGAGCGTGGCCGGCGCGTACATCATTCCGACATAGTCTTTCACCATGCGGGTTGTGCAAAATTGTGGAGGGATCGTCCGGATGCATTCTTTGATCATCTGAATCCAGCCGCGAGGAATGCCGTCGCGATCGCGCTGGTAAAAGAGCGGGATTACTTCCTGCTCCAAGATGCGGTAAAGCTGTGCTGCGTCATGGCGATCTTGAGCCACGGTGGTTTCATTTTCCGGCAATGGTTGGATCCCCCAGCCGTTGGCTCCGTTGTATCCCTCGGCCCACCAGCCGTCGAGCACGCTCAGATTCAAGACCCCGTTCAAAGCGGCCTTCATCCCGCTGGTGCCGCTGGCTTCCAGCGGGAAACGCGGCGTATTGAGCCAGACATCCACGCCCTGGACCAGAAATTTTGCCATGTGCATGTCATAGTCTTCCAGGAACGCGATGTGCCCGCCCAATTTATGGTCGTGGCAATAGGACAGGACTTCATGGATGAAATACCGTCCCGGTTCATCAGCCGGGTGGGCCTTGCCTGCAAAGACCAATTGCACCGGCCGCCACCGATCTTGGAGTAGACCCTTTAACCGGTCCAGATCCTGAAAAATCAAGGTCGCCCGTTTGTATGTTGCGAACCGCCTGGCGAAGCCGATGGTCAACGCCTCAGGGTCCAGTAACGTGCCACGGGTCAGTACCTGCAAAGGTTCCAGATGTCCCTGGATCCAGCCGGCCCTTGCCCGTTCGCGGATGAAGCTCATGAGTTTACGCTTCATCGTTTGGCGGACGGCCCACAATTCGTGGTCTGGGACATCCATGACGCGCTGCCACATGGCTGGATCGTCGCAACTGGCGGTCCAGGATGGGCTCAGCCATTTGCTGTATAACCGGTGTATCTCGGGGGAAACCCAGGTCGAGGCGTGAACGCCGTTGGTGATACTGCGGATGGGAACGTGCTCGGCCGGCAAGCCCGGCCAGAAGTGCCGCCACATTTCCCGTGTGACGCGCCCGTGTTCTCGGCTGACGCCGTTCACATGGGCCGACAGACGCATGGCCAAGGCGGTCATGTTGAACCCCCGGTCACGCGATTCCGGTGTTTCGCCGAGTCGTAGGAATTCTTCCCGCGAGAGGCCGAGTTGCTTCCAATAGTCTGAAAAGTAGCGGTCCATCAACTGATGAGGGAAGACGTCGTGTCCGGCCGGCACCGGCGTATGGGTCGTAAAGACGGTGCGTTGCCGGACCAGCTCGTTGGCCTCCGCGTGAGACAGACCGCTTTGCACGAATTCGCGCAACAGTTCCAACATGAGAAAGGCCGAGTGGCCTTCATTCGCGTGCCAAACCGAAGGCGTTATCCCCAATGCGCGGAGCATGCGTACGCCTCCGATGCCGAGGAGGATTTCCTGACACAGCCGTATTTCCTGATCGCCGCCGTACAGCCGCGCCGACAATGCGCGGTCTTCGGGGCTATTGTCCGGCACGTCTGTATCGATCAGGAAGAGCGGGAGGCGTCCGACCAACAACTTCCACACCATGGACGTGACGCGGCGTTCTCCCATTTCGACCGTAAAGCGGCAGACTTCTCCGGACGGCGTACGAGCCGGATGAATGGGCGATTCGTCGCGAGCGAACGGTGCATAGGTCGCTTCTTGCCATCCCTCCGGCGTGAGACGCTGACGGAAGTATCCCTGCGGGTACATGAATCCCACCCCGACGAGTGGCACGCCGAGGTCGCTGGCTTCTTTGCAATGGTCTCCGGCCAAGATGCCGAGACCTCCGCTGTAGATCGGAACGGATGTGTGGAGGCCGAATTCGGCGGAAAAATAGGCGATCGTCGTGTTTGCCACATCCGGCTGATGGACGCCGCACCAACTTGTCTTGTCGGTCAGGTAATCATCGAACAGGCGGAACACCGCCGAATAACGTCGGAGAAACGAAGGATCTTCCGCCAACTGGATCAACCGGTCCGGCTTCACTTCGGCCAGCAGTTTGACGGGATTGTGATGCGTATACAGCCACAGCGTCGGATCGATGGTTTCGAACAATTGGCGCGCCTCAAGGGTCCAGCTCCACCAGAGATTCTGCGCCAGTTCGTTCAGGCGGCTGAGGTTCGACGGCAGGCGGACAGGGGAACCGTTGATCGAAGCTAAAGTCTCCACGCTAGCTCCTTCGGGTTGACAGTCAGGTCGTTCGTGTGGATGCGAAGCCGGTGTCTCGCGCATGGGACGCATGGGACATGGAAAATGGCGTCAGGCGTGGCCGGCTCGTTGCGTCGATGCCCATTGCTCCGAGCATGCCACGGCGGCGCACCGTTCGCCAACAATTTTCGCGACTCGGTTCAACAGGGTGGTGAGTTGCCGAAGCTCGTCGGCGGTCAGATCTTCCCGGAATCGAGGGTGCAGTCCCCAACGGGTTTCGACGACGTCATGGGATATGCTGGACACCATGCTGATCAGTTTGATGTCTCGGCCGGTGGCGTGTTGCCGGTCGGACTGAGGCGGCCGATCTTGCCGATCCATCGGCTGATCCGATGGATCGCCGGCCGGTGAGGAAGGGGTTGGCTGCGCCTGCCCCTGGAGAATCGCGTCCATCGCCGGGACGACGGCGCTGGCACAGAGCGCCGCTGCTGAACCGAGCCGAGCGTTTCCCGGCGCGCCGAGCAGCCCGGCGATGGTTTCGCCGAAGTCGCGGAACATGTCGTTCTTGGTTTTGGATTCCTCCGTGATGAGGAAGGCATACGATTCATAAGTGCGGCGGCTCTCGGCGACGGTTGTGCCGATGGTCAGCGCGATTTCCATGTGATCGGTACGGTCGCCGAACGCCGGTGCAAGCACGTCCTTGAGCCGTCCGGTGACGGCGTCCTCCAGACTGTTCATGAAATCCATTTGGTCCTTGATCGGGATGTGGAGCGCCACGAGCCGGTCTGCCAGATTGAACATGATCTTGAGAAATTCCAGATACAGGCTCCATTCATTCTGCCGCTTAAGCGTCAGCGCCTGTTCCGGCGCGGTTTTCTTCATCATCGTGACGGACTCACCGGCCACGGCGAGCATCAACTCGGCCAGTTGGCGCAGATGTTCCCGGTACGGAGAATCGGCGGCGGTCATAAAATTTCCTTTTCCCGGATCATGACGCGATTATATCGGAGGCCGGCACGGGGCGCAAAGCGGAAGGGGTGCATGGCTTTGAACAGCGGGCGTTGACGAGCCGCAACCACGAAACCCGTCGGGGAATTGACGAGGTTACGCTGTTCGCCATGACGCTTCTGCCAGTGGCGGTGGAATGAAACGACGGGATGAGCGACCGGCTCGGTTGCCCGACAAATTGACGGTCGGGCCGGTTTGAACGGGTACCGATTGTCCTCTATAAAAGCAAGCGAGACTGTGCTATACCACGGAACCTCTCTGAACGATCGAGCCATCGAACAGGTCGGTCATCCCGCGAGTTAGTGCTCCGGAGTTAGTACCCCGATGGAACGACAAATCAAAACCTATGTGTTGAAACGGTCCGTCGATCAGGCAATGCCACGCCGCTTGATGATCGACTATGCCGCGGCGCTGAACCCGCAGCAATTGGCGGCGGTGACGGCGGGAGAGGGGCCGGCGTTAGTGATCGCCGGCGCGGGAAGTGGAAAGACGCGCACGTTGGTCTATCGTGTGGCCTATCTGATCGATTCCGGCGTCGATCCGTCGAACATCCTCTTGCTGACCTTCACGCGTAAATCGGCGCAGGAAATGTTGGAGCGCGCGGGTGACTTGATCGGAGCCGGCACGCAGCGCGTGTGCGGCGGCACGTTCCACTCCGTTGCCAATATCCTGCTGCGGCGATACGGCCGTTCGATCGGCGTGGAGCCGGGATTCACGATTCTGGACCGTGGTGATGCGGAAGATTTGATCGGCCTGTGCCGCGCGCAGTTGGGGCTCAACGAAAAGGCCAAACGGTTCCCCCGCAAGGGGACGATCATGGAGCTGTTCAGCAAGAGCGAAAATACACTGACAAGCCTGGAAGACATTCTGCTGGAGGAATTCAACCATTTTGCCGAGCATCTGGAGGACTTGGTCAAACTGCACCGGGCCTACCAGGCGGCCAAGCGACAGAAACAGTTGTTGGACTACGACGACCTCTTGGTCATGCTGCGGCAGGTGCTGGTCACCGATGAAGCGGCTCGGACGGCGATTTCGCGCCAATACCGGTATATTTTGGTGGATGAATATCAGGACACGAACCGGCTGCAGGCGGATGTGATTCGCCGATTGGCTGCTACACACGACAATGTGATGGTCGTGGGGGACGATTCGCAGTCGATCTATGCGTTCAGAGGGGCAACGTTCAGAAACATCATGGAGTTTCCGGATCTCTTCCCGGGGACCATTGTGTACAAGCTGGAAGAGAATTATCGCAGCACGCAGCCGATCCTGAATCTGGCGAACAGCATCATCGAGGAGGCGGCGGAGAAGTACACCAAGCACCTCTTTACGAGGAAGCTCGACGGTCCGCTGCCGGTGCTGGCGGAGGCGGCCGGCGAAAACGCGCAGTCACGGTTCGTCACCCAGAAGATTCTCGAATTGCGGGAAGAAGGGGTGCCGTTAAACGAAGTGGCGGTGCTGTTTCGGTCGAGCTTTCATTCCTTCGATTTGGAAATCGAGCTCTCCCGCGCGGGGCTGCCGTTTGTGAAACGCGGGGGTGTGAAGTTCATCGAGACGGCCCATGTGAAGGACGTGCTGGCGCATGTGCGAGTGGCCGCCAATCCGCTCGATCTGGTCAGTTGGTACCGGGCGCTCATGTTGGTGGAGGGTGTTGGGCCGAAGAAGGCTCAAGACCTGATGTCGTTGATCGCAAAGACGAACCGGCCTTCTGATGTTTTGCGGGCAGGGGCCGGCCGCTCCGCTCGCGCGCTCAGAACTCTCGCCGACATGTTGGATGGTTTGATGGGAAACAATCGTCGATCGCCGGCGGAATCCATCGCCCATGTGTACGACTACTATCTCCCCCTTCTCAAGGAACAATACGACGATTATCCCAAGCGCATGCGAGATCTCGATCATCTCCACACGATTGCCGAGAACTATGCCGAACTCGATGAGTTTTTGGCTGATCTGGCCTTGGAACCGCCGGATGGGAGTGTCATGGACGTCGAAGCGACGAAGCGCGACGACGAACGGCTGGTGTTGTCCACGATCCATTCAGCCAAGGGGCTGGAGTGGGACGCGGTCTTTGTCATTTGGGTGGTGGACGGTCGGTTTCCTTCCGCCTATTCGTTTCTAGCCGACGGGGAACTGGAAGAGGAACGGCGGCTGTTCTATGTGGCCGTGACGCGCGCGCGACGACATTTGTTCCTGACGTATCCGATCAACGTGTACGACAAGTCCAGCGGGATGGTGCTCTCGAAACCCTCGCGTTTCCTCGATGCTGTTTCGCCCGAGCTTCTTGAGGTGCTGGCGTTGGTTGAAGAGGAGGGACGAGAGAAGGAGTGGAGGACGTCGCGATACTGGGATTAAGCCGGCCGGCTGCATGAGGAAGGACTGCCGCTACATGTCTGTTGCATCACGGTTGTCGGCGCGCTTTCGGCTCGTTGTACGTGTCTCCGTCCTCTTGCGGCTTGGTCTCTTTTTGGTGCTCGTTTTCGGGTGGTGGAAGTGGCCTGGCGGCTCTTGGGCGGGAGCTGTTTCTGCCGTCGGTGGTGACCGATCAGTCTCAGAGTCGACGTGGAGCCGATTGATCGTCGAGGCGGATCGTCTTCATCTTCCCACCAAGTTTCTCAAGCAGATGCCGGAGGATTTCATTCGGTTCGAATTCGACGATCTCCGGACCTACGCGGCGGAGTACCATCCTGGCGATCACCGGATGGTGCTCAATCGCTCCTTGTCCTTCAACGCGGCCGGCGCCGTCCTGAAACCGTTACGCACCATGACGCATCAAGAACTCCAGGTGCTGTACCATGAACTCTTCCATGGCTACATGGATTATCTAACGACCCTTGAGGACCAAGGAGGAGAGGCTGGCGGGACGCCTGAATTATTGCGCTTTGCGCGCAAACAGCAGGTGTGCCGATATGGAACGGCGGCGATCGTACCTCTCGCGCAACGGCCGCACGAGATTGAGGTGCGGTACTTGACGGAAGCGGAATCATGGGAGGCTCTAAATGAGACGTGGGCGGTCTTTATCGGGTGGGTGATTTGGAACCAGCTCGAGATGCAAGGCAAATATCATGGCCGGCCGGAACGCCAAAAGGAGCAATGGGCCGAACGTTTGAAGACCGCGTTCGCTCAAGGGGAGTTTCGTGGATACTACGTTCCCCAAGATGCCGAAGAACGGCGGGTAGCCCAAAAGAGATTTCTAGGGAAACCGTCGCAACTATCCTGGAGCGAAGCCGAGGTGCTAATGTCGCAAGTATTGGATTTTTCAGTAGAATCATTCCGATCGTTGAAGCGGTCTCAAAAAGCTTCGAGCGCTGATGAAACACCTGCTTCGTGTTAAGGGAAGAGCCGAGCGCAATAAAAATGAAAAATAGAGCGGATCGTCTCTTGACATAGCAGCACTTCATCAATAGAATCCAGCATTTCTTAATTGACCCGTCCTGCGGCATCGGTGCTTCAATCGTTCGAGATTGAAGAGAAGTGCGCGGAGGGGTTTCTCTTGTTTCGCACCGGTGAATCGAGGATGCATTCCCCGATCAGGTGATAGCCCTTGATACGAACAAAGATGCGTTGCGGGGATGGCGTGTTGCGGGCAGGTACCCAAGTGGCCAAAGGGGGCAGACTGTAAATCTGCTGGCTTATGTCTTCCAAGGTTCGAATCCTTGCCTGCCCACCAAACTGCGCGTGCGCGCGCCGCTGCCTCTTGTCCTTGAACGCACAGTGGATAAGTGCCTCAAGTGTCTTAAGCTTTGAACTGCCGGTATGTGAAGTCGTAGGAGCGGGCGTAGCTCAGTGGTAGAGTCCCAGCCTTCCAAGCTGGTTGTCGTGGGTTCAAATCCCATCGCCCGCTCCAAAGGAAACGTGAAGCGGCAACTGCGAACCGTCATTAGGGGGCGCGTGGGGCTCGGGAAATCGGGTCTCGCACTTGAACGGATGACGAGCGACGAATGACGATGAAGAGCGCCCACGTAGCTCAGTCGGTAGAGCACGTCCTTGGTAAGGACGAGGTCACGCGTTCGATCCGCGTCGTGGGCTCCACAGGATTGGGCAGACATGGAGCCGCAAAAGAAGCAAGGGATGGTTTCGGCGCCGCGAGGCGCTTCCCATATGCAAGGGGGGCATAGCGTGAGGCTATGCTAAACGACACGCTGAGCCCGGCGTCTCCCGACCGAGAATACGGAAGCAGACAAAGACAAAATTGAGAGGGCTAGACAAAGGAGCGAGGTATGGCGAAGGCGAAATTTGAGCGGAAGAAGCCGCATGTGAACATTGGGACGATCGGGCATGTGGATCATGGGAAGACGACCTTGACGG
>JANDJL010000023.1 GCA_024330965.1 Nitrospira sp.
GAACGAACTGCGGAAACTGCCCGACGTGACGGTACTGATGCCCCTTGGCCAGCTTGAGATCGATGTTGTTCATCTTGGCTTCGATGTACAGCGCCCGCACTTCCGGCCGATCTTCTTTCGCTTCCGCCTTGTACGCCCCGATCTCTTCCTCGGTCGGCAGTGGCGTTTCACCCTGAAACTCCGGCGCCCACTCCGGTCTCGGAGTCACAGGCTCACCGTTTTCCCAGAGAAACAACGACAGCTTGTACTGCTCATACTCCACCTTCCGTTGCGCGGCTATGGCAGCCTCCCGGCGACGTTGCACCTCCTGGCCCATTTCGACGACATCCAGCGGCGAGACCTTGCCAGCCTTGGCCTGCCCCTCGATCTGTTGATATCGAGCTTCGGCCACCGCCAGATTCTGCTTCCGCACCTCGGCCTGCTTGACCGCAAGTTGCCAATCCCAGTATTGGATCGCGCCCGCCAGGTAGAGGTCCTGCCGTTTCTGCGCAATATGGACCTCCGCCAGCGGACCCATCAGTTCAGCTTTCTGAAATTCGGCGTTCTCCTCGTTGATGATCAATCCGCGCAGCAGATGGATCGAGCCACCCACAATCATCTGTTGCTGAGGATAGAAAAGCTGGATATCAGGGATCAGCGCGACAGTCCCTCCAGACTGAGGAGGAGTCCCGACAATGCTGCGATCTCCGAAGCCGTTGCGGATCCCGCCCAAAATCCGGAAGCCCCAGGGGTGCCCGACCTCGAGCTTGGTATCGTTAAATCCGCCCGTCGATACGTGGTCGTAAGACAAGAAGTTCCAAATTTGAATGCGAGCAGCCTCTGTAATGTTTTTGACCGTCGGTTCCCAGGCCCCCAGCGCCTTTAAGATCTTCGCCCGGGCCTGCTTCCGCTCAACCCCGGTTGCTCGAAGCAGAGGGTGCGTCAATTCGATCCTGGCAAGGACTTCTTCGATGGTGAGCGGAGCAGTGCGTGCCTGTTCAAGCCGTACGATCTCTCCGTCTCCCTTCGATTCTGCCGACGTCACCACCGGAGACAACAAGATGAGAATCGCCAAGAAGAGAATGATCATAATAAAATGCACCTTCGTTATCGAACCATTAATCACGTCCCTGCTGCCTGTAGCCATTCATGCCCGCCGCTGTCAGCGGATTTCCATACTTGGCCAAGACGGCATCCGACACCGGTTTCGACAAGGCTCCTATAGCCCAGAGGAGACCGCCGCGCGCCACAGCATAGTCGGCTTGAGCCCGATACAATTTATAAGCCGTATCCACGACGTTCTGCTCTCGCAAGTTAACAAAGAGAATGCTCGACAATCCCATATTGAATCGTTTGCGCTCACCCTCCTCCAGTTCCTTGGCCAGTCTGTATGATTCCGTGGCAGCCCTGACTCTGTCCCTGGCCCGCACGATCGCCGAGAGCCAGTTGTCCACATCGAAGCCGACTTGTTGTTCGGTATATTGCTGCTTCAAGGCCAATTGCGCCAGCCCCACTTCGGCGGCCATAACCTTCCCCCGCCCTTCCCGCTGGAACAACGGCATCTCAAAGTGAAGCCCAACCCTGTAGCCGACTCCTACAATCCAGTCCGTGGCACCATCGGTCGGCCCTCCTTCAAGGACCAACTTGGGGAGCAATTTGTTCTTGGCCAGCTTGAGATCGATGTTGTTCATCTTGGCTTCGATGTACAGCGCCCGCACTTCCGGCCGGTCTTCTTTCGCTTCCGCCTTGTACGCCCCGATCTCTTCTTCGGTCGGCAGTGGCGTTTCGCCCTGAAACTCCGGCGCCCACTCCGGACGAGGGGTGACAGGCTCACCGTTTTCCCAGAGAAAGAGCGACAATTTGTATTGCTCGTACTCCACTTTGCGCTGGGCAGCAATCGCAGCCTGTTTGCGCCGCTGCACCTCCTGGCCCATTTCGACCACATCCAGCGGCGAGACCTTCCCCGCTTTGGCCTGGCCCTCGATCTGCTCAAAGCGTGCCTCTGCCACCGCCAGCGCCTGCCGCCGGACCTCGGCTTGCTTGACCGCCACCTGCCAATCCCAATACTGGACGGCCCCAGCCAGATAGAGGTCCTGTCGTTTCTGGGCCACCTTCACCTCCGCCAACGGTCCCGCCAGTTCGGCCTGCTGAAACTCGGCGTTCTCCTCGTTGATGATCAAGCCGCGCAACAACTGGAACGATCCGCCGACAATAAGCTGTTGCTGTGGGTAGAAGAGCTGAAGATCAGGAATAATGGCTATGAAGCTCTGATTGATGCGGTCTCCGAAACCATTGCGAATTCCGCCATGAACTTGGAACCCCCAGGGATGCCCGACCACGAGCTTGGTATCGTTAAATCCCCCGGTCTGGATGTTCGGCAAGAATGGAGACGTCGTGAGATTCCACGTTTCATAGCGCTCGGCCTCTGTAATGTTCTTAACCGTCGGTTCCCAAGCCCCCAGCGCCTTCAGGACTTTTGCCCGAGCCTTCATACGCTCGGCCCCGGTCGCCCGAAGCAGGGGATGGGTCAACTCGATTCTCGCGAGGACTTCTTCGATGGTGAGGGGAGCAGTGCGGGTGGGTGGGGCCTGTGCTGTCCTCGAATCGCTTACCGGTTCCGCTAGTGCGATCATCGGCCATAAGATGAGCACGACCAGCAACGGGGCGATCACAGAGGATGCTCCTTTCGTTATGTATGTAACGTGTGTGTCTATAGCGCGGGCGGGAGAGTAGCAATCACGGCCCTTTTATGAAAAATAGATAAAACAGATTGGAATCTTCGTGAAAGACGATGTATAGTGGACGCGTCTCTTTTCCTTGCAAACTGTATGGAATGGCTCAACTATCACCATTTGCTGTATTTTTGGTCCGTCGCGAAGCACGGCACGGTTGCCAAAGCCTGTGAGGAACTTCGCCTGGCCCAACCGACCATCAGCGGACAGATCCGGCTCCTGGAACAATCTTTAGGTGAAAAATTGTTCGTGCGCACGGGACGCCGTCTCGCGTTGACCGAGATGGGACATGTGGTGTTCGGATATGCGGAAGCCATCTTTGCCATGGGGCAAGAACTGCTGAACACGGTGAGAGGACGCGCGAACGGGTGCCAGACGCGCCTGGTCGTCGGCATTGCCGACGTCGTGCCTAAGCCCCTGGCAAACCATCTTCTCAGAGCAGGGTTGAATTTGGATCAACCCATGCACTTAATTTGCCAAGAGGACAAGCTGCATCGACTCCTGGCCGACTTAACAATGCACCGATACGACCTCGTCATCTCCGACACGCCCGCGCCGCCGAATTTCAAAGTGCGCGCTTTCAGCCATCCCATCGGTGAATCGGGCGTGACGCTTTTTGCTACGGCCAAGTTGGCCTCACACTATCGCCGTGGCTTTCCTCGTTCACTGCACGGCGCCCCGATGCTCCTGCCCACCGCCGACGCAGCCCTTCGCCGATCGATCGATCAATGGTTGGTGCACCATCACCTCCATCCCACCATCGTGGGAGAGTTCGATGACAGTGCGACGCTCAAGGCCTTTGGACAAGAAGGATTCGGCGTTTTCCCCGGCATCACCGCGATGGAAAGGGAAATCTGTCGCCAATACAGGGTATCCGTCATCGGCAAGCTGGATTCCGTCAAACAGCACTTTTATGCGATCACTGTCGAACGCCGCCTCAAACATCCGGCAGTTCTAGCGATCGTCGCAGCGGCTCGGCGGGAGTTGCACTGAGACTCCTCTTTCGTCAAACCTGCTCGCTCCTCCGCACCCATGCCTTACGACCCAAGGAACTCATGCCGCCCCACAGCCTCCAATAGCCTCCCTCGCTCCCGGTGGGTCAACTCGCGCCACTCTCCTACGGCAAGCCCATCAATCGTAATGTGCATGATTCGCAAGCGGTGAAGGCCCACGACCCGGTAGCCCAACGCCGAGCACATCCGTCTGATTTGGCGATTACGTCCCTCCGTGAGAATGATCCGAAACCGCTTAAGCCCGGCGCGGGAAACCCGACAGGGTTTTGTCATTTTTCCAAGCACTTCCACACCCCCGGCCATTTGATCGAGAAACCATCGATCAAACGGCCGGTCTACCTCGACAAGATATTCCCGTTCGTGCCCGAACTCTGTACGAAGGATTTCGTTGACGATGTCCCCGTCGTTCGTCAGCAGAATCAATCCGGAGGAATCTTTGTCCAACCGTCCAATCGGGAAAATCCGCTCCGGATAGCCGATTTCCGCAATGATGTTGCGATAGACGTGCGGCTCACTGGTGGTCGTCACCCCCACCGGCTTGTGGTATTTGATATAAACGGGGGCCTTCCCCCATGGAATCACCCGCCCATCGCAGGCAATCACGTCCGTGCGCCCCACTCGATCACCCAGCTTAGCCACACGGCCGTTGATTGTGACGGCCCCAGACTCGATCAGACGATCCGCCTCGCGCCGGGAACAGATGCCCTGCTCGGTGAAAAACTTATTGATGCGGATGAAAGCGGTCACGAACGACTCATCGGCAACCGTGCAAGAACTCACGGGGTGGGAGATAACTCTCGAACAAGCTTTGCGGCCTTGATACGACCCAACATGCGATAGATCAGCCGAGCGATACTAAACTGCGGTGCGACGAATCCCGCTATCGGAGTCATTTCGCTCACGTCGAGCCCCACAATACCAGGACCGGCGGCAAGAGCTGCCACCAAGTTCAAGGTCTCATACCAGCCCAAGCCGCCCGGCTCGGGAGTGCCCAGCGCGGGAACGAGGGAAGGATCAAGCCCATCGCAGTCGAAAGTCAGATACACCGGGCCATTGCAAGCAGCCACGACATCGGGAATCCATCGGGAGGCCTTCCCGTCGTAGGGACCGGAGGGGTCCAAGAGGCTTGCGGCAAAAAACGTGGTGATCCGATCCGTCGTCTTGATCCGAATCATCTCTTCTTCACTGATCGACCGGATACCGACCTGGACCAACCGATGTCCGTCCTCCACCACCCTGGCCATGACGCTGGCGTGGCTGAATGGGTTGCCCTGATAGGCTTCACGCAAATCGGCATGGGCGTCAATCTGTACCACGCACAGATTGGGATACCGCTTGGCATGGGCGCGGATCGCCCCCAGCGCACCCGTATGTTCTCCTGTCAACGTGACCAGAAACCGCCCTGTCTGGAGGTGCGAATGCACAACCTGCTCGATGGCCTCGACCGCAGCCCGATCCACCTGGCCTCCAAGATCCAACACCGACGCCGTGGCAATACCGCCCCACTCACGAAAGGGTTCGCATTCGAGTTGCTCATCATACAGCTCGACCTGGCGGGATGCTTCAAGAATGGCGGAGGGACCGTGATCCGACCCTCGGATGTAGCTGGAGGTATGTTCGTAAGGGGCCGGCAGGACGTAGACGCCGGCCCGATCCGGGTGACACCATGGTTCTTCGAGACCCAGAAAATTCTGCGCTGGTCCTTCCCATCCAGCAGGCAACGTCATGGCATCCGTCCCTTTATCGCACGTTGGTCAGGTTGAAGAATCGGAACAGCGCGCTCCTCACCGACGATACCGCTTGGCCACGTTCTCACCCGGAATGAAGACCGCGAGTGCGATGACCGTCGTCCACTTGCCAGCTTTTCCGATGGCCGACTGCGTGATGTTCGACGTCTTGACGATTTTCCCGCCCATCTTAAACACTTGCTCTCGCTCTTTCCATGCGACGTTGGGATCGAATTCCAACCCCAGCGTGGTGGCCAGCATCTGCGCCGCAAGATCTTCCGTGTATTCGCCGGTTTCTTCGTCCGTCTCACCATGGGCATGGTGTTCGGACAAGTACCCATAGCTATTGCGATCCGTCGGCTTCGCAAGACCGACCGAAGCGGAAATGAGCCGGTTCCGCTCGTTGGTTTCGGAACGGGCCATAACACAGAACGTGATTTCTCCCGGACTCAGCAGCTTCTCCCCTCGCTTCCGCGAGATGATTTTGCAATTGGGCGGCAAAATGGACGACACACTGACGAGATTGCAGTAGGCAACCCCCGCGCTTCGCAATGCCTCTTCAAAAGAGGCCAGTTTCTCCTTATGCACACCCACTCCTCTCGTTAAAAACATATGCGTCGGTACCATTTGTTCTCCCTCTCTTGGTGATTGAGCCGCCCGGACTTTCGAGCTGTCGGCGGGGCTTGCGCGGATCTCCGGCCCTCAGTCATCCGAACCAGAATCAGTTCCCGTACAGGGGCGTGCTCTTGTATCAAGATTGATTCCGCTTCGCAATATCCTGAAACAATTTTTACAATTTTCTTAGGTCGAAGCGTCCGGGTCCTGGGCGTTTACGATCAACAACCGGGGCTCTGTCATCTCTTCAATGGCGGCCCGCACGCCCTCGCGCCCCAGGCCGGAATCCTTGACGCCGCCGTACGGCATATGATCGGAACGGAATGTTGGAATTTCGTTGGCGAGCACGGCTCCCACCTCCAGATGGCGGAAGGCATAGAAGATTTTGTTGATGTCCCTCGTGAACACCCCAGCCTGGAGCCCGTAGTCCGACTGATTGAGCAACGCAATCGCGTCGCTGAACCGGTTGTAGGGCGCCACCGTCACGACAGGCCCGAACACCTCCTGACAGGACACTTTCATGTCCGGTTTCACGTTCGACAAGACGGTCGCCTCGACCACCGACCCTATTCGTTTCCCCCCCAGTAACACACGGGCCCCTTCCGCCACGGCTTCATTGATCCAGCTCTCGACGCGATGGGCGGCGGCTTGGTTAATCAACGGCCCGATGGTCGTTGTGTCGTCTGTAGGATCGCCGGCTTTTAAGCGCGCGACGTGCAAGAGCAACTTCGTGGTAAATGGATCCGCCACCGACTGATGGACGAACACGCGCTGAACGGAGATACAGGTCTGACCCGCATAACTGAATCCCCCGACAGCGCATCGACGGGCCGCGAGATCAAGATCGGCGTCCGGCTCGACGATCACCCCTGCATTGCCTCCCAATTCCAAGACCACCTTTTTTTTGCCGCACTTCGCCTTGAGCATCCAGCCCACCGCAGCACTGCCGGTAAAACTCAGGAGCTTAAACCGCGGATCCACGACCAACCGCTCCGCCAGCGCGTTCTCGCAGGGCACCACATTCAGCCCACCGGGAGGCAGCCCAGCCTCCAACGCCAGTTCTCCCAACCGTAACGCAGTCAACGGCGTCTGCGGGGCCGGCTTGATGAGGATCGGGTTGCCGGCGGCGAGCGCCGGTGCGACCTTGTGAGCAACCAAGTTGAGCGGAAAATTAAATGGCGTGATACCAAGGATAGGTCCAATGGGAAACCGTCGGAGGATACCGACATGGGAATCCGTCCCAGGCGTCCAATCGAGCGGAATCACGTCGCCCCCGATACGTTTGGCCTCTTCAGCCGCGACCGTGAAGGTCTGGATCGCTCGCCCGACTTCTCGTCTGGCATCTGTAATCGGTTTCCCTGCTTCAGCGGTGATCAAGGAAGCCAGCTCGTCGTACCGTTGAGACAGCAGCGCGGCAATTTGTTGCAGGATCGTATAGCGCGCATGCCCAGGAAGGGCGGCCATCACCGGAGCAGCCTCGACCGAGGAGACGATCGCCTCCTCGATCTCGGTCTCCGAAGCCTGAGCGACGCTCGCAATAGTCTCACCGGTAAAGGGATTCACGACCGGTGCCGTGAGGGCTCCTTGTTTCCATCGGCCGTGGATGAGAAAGGATCGCGTGTCTTGCACGAGAGACTCACCGATCGCGGCCTGTCAGTCGGCCGCTTCAACCGGAGACGAGGATTCGACAGGAGAAGCCGTCATCTGTGTTTCCTCTTGCGCCGCAACAGCCTTGGCAATCAACTCTTCCGTTCCCCAATCTCGAATGGCCTCAAGAGAGAACCCCTCATAGGTCGACACCCCGTGACACGATGGACAATCGGGCATGGGAACCTTTCGATAGAAGACCTCTCCCAGACAGGACATACACACCCAAAAATCCTCATCACGATGGGAAACCGGCCAGAATGACTGTGTTGATGCCATAAGATATTCCTACTCTGGCTACAAACGTGACTAATACAACAGAATCTCTCACCACATTCAGACGGAGAAGAGGCCGAGCTGGACGGAGCTGGCGTTACCTCCGTCCTCCGGCATCATTTTTCTTTAATGTACGTTGCCGGCAAGGAGTCGGTCGATCTCCTCTGCGAACATCTCGAAGGGAAATGCCCCGGGAATCGCAATCGCCGGCTCTCTCTCGCTTGGCTCACTGTTCGTCCGATAGAGGATGAAGCCGGGCGTGCCACGAAATCCCCAGCGATTGGCTTCCTGCCGGTCATCAAAGATCGCCTGGGCATAGCGCCCCTCCTTGACGCACTGGGCAAAGGCGGTGGCATCCAGGCCGATCGCAGCCGCATGTCGAGCATAGACAGGGCCGGCCAGTCGTCCCCCTTCTCCAAACAGCCGGTCGTGCATCGCCCAATACTTGCCCTGCGCGCCGGCGCAGCGGGCCGCCATCGCCGCCTCAAAACCAGGTCCCTGATCGGCGCGCGGAAAATCTCGATACAAAAACCGCACCTTACCCCTCTCCACATAGCGGGCCTGAAGGCGAGGCCACGTCTCCTTGAAAAACTTCACGCAGTACCCGCAGGTGAAGTCCGAATATTCGATCAACGTCACCGGCGCATCGGCCTGCCCTCTGACTCGCACATCCGGCTCGGCGGCGCCAACGGACAAGACCGATGACACCCCGAGAAGACCGCACCACAGGACCGTTGCAATCGTCAACCCCGACCATGTCAACCACTGTCTCATTAACGTTCCGTTATTCCGTCTTCGTGGAGCTCGCGCGGGGCTTGACTCGGAAAAGCGAAGCACACCTTCTTATACACAACCGTCGCCGGAGGCGTCAACGAATCACGACGTCTTGCCCCCACATGAGACGTCGCTCTCTCCTGCAGGCAACAGAGGACGGAACAGATTAAGGCAGAACAGAACGAGGCAATCACAGGCGAGGAATGGGTGCACGGCTGATCCATCACACACATCCACACCCATCCACACCCATCTGCCACCAACATCTGCTCACCAAGTATCTGCGATCATCCCAAGGACTTCATCAGTCGTTGAAGTGATGGCTCCCTTTCAACGCCGATCAATCCATGCTCATACCATGCTCATGCGGAGTGCACCTTACAGGAGTTCTTCTTCCCTCACCAGTCAGCAGGCCTTGACGATCCCGCCATCCCCATGCGAATCTCCGACGCCCACATAGTCGGATTACAGAAATTTTCATCTGGCCTGGCGGCCGCTCAGGGAGGTCCCACTGTCCGCAGCGACAACAGCCTGACTGCCGGCCCTGAGATGCAGCGAGATGGAGTGATTTCTTACAATCATGACCAACGGAAGCGCCATGCACAGCGGCTAGTGATCCGCCTGCCAGCGCCATCGGTAGGTCCGCACATCCACTTGGCTGAACTCATCACGCGCGCCGCCACAGCCCACAAGGAACGGGCGGTCGTCCTCGTGAACGAATACGACAAGCCACTACTCGACAACCTGATGGCCCCAGAGTTTGCACGGGGATCTGCAGGCGCAGGAGCTGCGGGATAGGCGGCATAACCTTTACTCCGTGCTCAAAGGGCTGGATGTCGACCTCCGCTTCGTCTTTCTCACCAGCGTCTCCAAGTTTAGCGAGGTCTCACTCTTTTCGGGCCTCAACAACCTGGAGGACATCGCTCTAGCCCCAGGACAAGACGCCCTCTGTGGCTACACCGATGCTGACGTCAATTGCGTCTTTACCGCCGAATTCGATGCCGCCACCAGCTCGTGGGGTGAGAGGGGGACTCACCACTCTTTCATCAAGGATGGAGGATCAACACTGAGGGTCTCATGAGAGTTAGAGTTGACGACCGCGACAACTGGCGATATCATGCACGCCCTATTCGTTCGACCTGGGCCATAGTGAGTTGCCAAGTTTCCAGAACTGCCGGTCAATGTACCGACACCCCGCCTGAAGTGTGAAAGAGAACGGTTTATGACACATGCCCATGACACCTAAAGCCCTCATCACCGGCATCACCGGCCAGGACGGTGCCTATCTCGCCGAATTCTTGTTGGACAAAGGTTATGAAGTGCACGGCATCAAACGCCGTTCATCCTTATTCAACACGGCCCGCATCGATCACCTGTTCCACGATCTGCATGAACAGGGGCGCCCGTTCTACCTGCACCATGGAGACATGACCGATTCTTCCAGCCTGACGCATATCATTCAAAGGGTGCAGCCGGACGAGATCTACAACCTCGCGGCACAAAGCCATGTCGCTGTTTCATTCGAGGAGCCGGAATATACCGCCAACTCCGATGCCCTGGGCGCTTTGCGTATCCTTGAGGTAATCCGCACCCTTGGTTTGACCTCAAACACGCGCTTCTACCAGGCCGCCACTTCTGAACTGTACGGTTTGGCACAGGAAACGCCGCAAAAAGAGACGACCCCCTTCTACCCTCGCAGCCCCTATGCAGTGGCCAAGCTTTACGCTTACTGGATCACGGTCAACTACCGCGAGGCCTACGGCCTCTACGCCTGCAACGGCATCCTGGATTACGAGGGAATCGCCACTTTTGGTTGACTCCTTTGTGACCAGCAAGCTTCCTCGGCCCGGGTCACCTTTGTGCCACTGAATTATCGGGATCCCATGCAAAAGAGCTTGACATACCCGATTCGCCAACAGATAAGGGATTTCAGCCCGAGTGATTTCAAAACGGCTGTTGCTGAATACACTGACGCGCTGATCGTTGTAGGCGCCAGAGGAACGGCCTTAACCTCGTGCTTACAAGTATGGTGGGTAGGCACTGAGTCCTGGTGCGCCCTCTCGCCTCGCCCAGGCATGCAAGAGATACCTCCTACTTCTCAGTGATCGTTGCTTGCCGTCATCTCAACGATACATTGAGGTTGAGGTTGTCCCTCACCGAGCTGGCGATTAGTCTCATGTGATGGCCGTGCCTTCTGATCTGCTGGGTGCAAACACGTGTTGGGCCTAACTCCTACAAAAGAAAGCACCGACAATCTGGACTACGCGCTGCACGGGGTCATGTAGGACAAAAAGCACTGGCAGCCGCGAGACATGGTGGACGGGTGGTAGTGAGCCGCTTTTCTATCCCAAGACCTGCTGCAACATCTCGTGAATCCCTACATGTCACACATTGAACGTTGGTTGCTGGCATGCTTGCCTACAAGCTGGCAGGATCGTCTGAGGGCAACGCACGAAGCCAACAAGAGCATCGTGCGCAGCATGTTCTGGCTGGTGCTGTTCGTGCTGGCAGCGAAGGGCATTGCAACCCTCAAGGAAGTTGCCGTGGCCTACCGGTATGGCACTTCTGAGGTATTGGAAGGCTACCTGCTTGTTTTCAATCTGGCGATATGGCCAGTGAGCCTGGCGTTTTCCGTAATGAATTTTGCATTGGTGCCTACCCTCGTGCGCTTGGCTGCCGGCGATCCGGCTGCGTCTCATCAGTGGCAACGCCAAGTCACGACCTGGGTTTGGCTCCTCGCCATTGGGCTAATGGCGGTGGTGGCCTTGGGCCTGCCAATCCCCCTGGAACGGGGCTGGCTTGGGCTCACGGCTGCGGGTCGGGCTGCTGCGATGGACGTACTGCCCGCCATGGCGGTCATCACTGGCTTGGGCATCATCGCGTCCTGGCATGCCTGCCAATTGATGAGTCGCCAACGGCACTTCAATACTTTTCTCGAAGCGATGCCAGCGCTTGGCATCTTGATGTTCGTTCTCCTTCTGCCAGCAGAAGGAGCGTCACCATTGTTATGGGGTACCGTAGTTGGATTTGCTGTCCAGGCGACACTCATTGCCCACGCCGTGCGTGCAGTTGGTCTGCCACTAGCATTGGCATGGCCGCCGGGAAAGCCCTTTCAGCCTGACTTGTCTGGCCGTACGGCGTGGCTGTTGACTGCCCAACTGTGGCTGACTTTCTCAACCGTCATTGACCAGATCGTGCTAGCTCATCTGTCGGCTGGAAGCCTCGCAGCCTACGGATATGCGAGTCGCGTATTAGCTATAGTCCTGTCGCTCGGAGACACAGTGCTTGGTCGTGCGCTATTGCCAGTGTTATCTACGACAAAAGTCGATGGTGATGGACTTGTACTAACTCGACGATGGAGCATCCGTGCGTTTTGGGCTGGTGCCCTGTGTGCTGGACTGCTCCTGCTTGTCTCTGATTCTCTTGTTAGGCTAATTTTCGAGAGGGGGGCCTTTGTCGCGGAGGATAGCCACATAACTTCCTGGCTGCTGGTTTTGCTGACATTACAAGTTCCCCCATATTTTGCAGGGATTGTCTGGTATCAATGGGCAGTAGCTTGTATAAACGATGCCAGATCACTGTGGCAGGTGGCCATAGCCGCAACAGTCAGTAAGTTTACCATAATGGCACTATTGGTTTGGTTGCAGTTGGGTGCATCTGCTGTAGCTTTAGCACACGTATGCATGATTGTTGTATGGTGGAGTCTCACGTATGCTTGTTGCCGCAAGACATAATTTGTTGCAAGGCCACACATTTACTACAACAATGGTTTTTTATTACTACAACAATGGTTTTTATCCTTTCACATCAGTGACATCGTTTGCCCACGTGACGGACATGACACAGTTGAGGTTTGTTTGAGAAGGGCTGTGCGAATGAGCCATTGGAAGCTCCTCTTTCTTTCCTATCTCACAAGGCGACTGCTCCCAAATTATCCGCTTACTTGGGATGAGATCGATTGGTTTTATGATGAAGAATTCCGCAGGGTACTCACCCGCTTCGGCGAGCGCTATGGTTTTAACGCCCATCGACGATTTGCTCTTCAGCAATTACTTCGCCTTGTCGATGGTGTCCCTGGGGACACTGCCGAATGTGGTGTCTACAAAGGCCTTGGCAGCTTTATTATTCTACAAGCCAACCAGCGATCATGTTACAAACGCATGCACCATATTTTTGATTCCTTTGAAGGGCTTAGTGCGCCAAGCAGCAGCGATGGAAAACATTGGCGCCAGTTTGACCTTGGTTTCGATATGCAACGGGTCAAAGACAACCTAGCAGAGTTTGCTCAAGTTTCTTATTACAAAGGCTGGATCCCTGAAAGATTCAATGAAGTAGCAGATAGAGAGTTTGCCTTTGTACACGTGGATGTCGATCTCTACCAGCCAACGGCCGATAGCGTGAGTTTTTTTTATGAACGGCTGAACAAAGGAGGGGTTCTGTTATGTGACGATTATGGTTTCCTCACTTGCCCAGGTGCAACTCGAGCGATGGACGAGTTTCTCGAGGATAAAGTGGAAAAAATGATTTTTTTACCCGGCGGAGGAGGTTTCTTTATAAAGGGCACAAGGACAGCCATGAAGAAGGCCTAAGGACTCTCGTGGGATGCCTCGTCATGAATCAGAAAACTATTTGGGATTACTTTCAGACTGACGGCGTCAACTCATTTCACCAGAATCGTGGACGTCTCGAGTTTCTGGCAAGGCATCTTCAGGCAGGTGATCATGTTTTGAACGTGGGGATCGGTAACGGCCGACTCGAGGCGTTAGCGGTCGGCAAGAAGGTTGATATTTGGAGCCTAGACCCAAGTGAATCAGCAGTCGAAAGCTTGAGACAAGATCTTCGTCTCGGGGCAAAAGCGCAAGTCGGATACGCTCACGCGATGCCATTTCCTGACGGACATTTTGATGTCGTGGTCATGTCAGAGGTGCTCGAGCATTTAAGCGACGACATCTTTGAGCTCACCTTGCAGGAAGTGAGGCGCGTGCTGCGCCCTGGCGGGCGTTTCATCGGCACAGTCCCTGCGCGCGAGATTCTTGCAAATGCGATCGTCGTTTGCCCGGAATGTGGGTCCCGTTTCCACCGTTGGGGTCATCAGAGAAGTTTTAGTGTGGATTCGCTGACCGCCGTCTTAAAAGAGCACTTCGATATCCAGACCGTCTATGAAACGTTTTTCATTGAGTGGGACTCCGTCGACTGGTGGCACAAATTACAAGGGTTAATCAAAAAATTGCTTTCCTTCTACGGCGTGAGCGTCTGGGGAGCGAATCGACATATTTACTTTTGTGTCAGCACATCCCCACGCTCGGTTGATCACCATGATCGATCTTCTTGTTCTCCGTGAATACGAATTCAACGAAGTCTGCCGCTACTTTCAGCCAGGTCAACATGTGCTGGAAATTGGCGGCGGCAATGGATGGCAGGCGAGTCTCATGGCTTCTCGGGGGCTGTTGGTTCAAAGCATTGATGTCACGTTGCCGCAGGAGCAGTTGTACCATCCGGTTCGTCTTTATGATGGAAGGATATTGCCGTATGACAATGAAGCATTCGATATTGTTTATTCTTCTAACGTGCTCGAACATGTCCGAGACGTAGCAGCTATGCAAAAGGAGATCCATCGTGTGTTAAGGGCGGATGGCTGCGCCATTCATATTTTACCGACTCCGGCTTGGCGCTTCTGGACGAGTCTTGCGCATTATCTGTATGGTGTACAGCATTCCCTTAAGTTGTTACGCGGATTTTTCGCCCAAGCAGCTATGCACACGCATGAGCTGCCCATTTCTTCAAAAGCTCGGGGACGTGGAGCATGGTATATCTTCAGACGCATGCTGGCAGCTGGACCACACGGTGAATATCCCTCGGCGATCTCTGAGCTCTGGTATTTTAGTCGTCGGCGGTGGTTGAACCTGCTTCAACAGAACGGTTTTGAGCTCGTGGATGATTGGGCCCTAGGGCTCTTTTATACGGGCTATGGGGTGTGCCCGAAGCTCTCGATTATGTGGCGGCGCAGGTTGGCCGCTCTCCTTGGCTCTGCTACGCACGTATTCGTCTTGCGCAAGACCTCGTGAAGGTTCTGGTTTTCCTTGCCCGAAAACTCGACCAGGGCGGTGCCGAAAGGCAGCTTGTGACACTGGCCAAGGCTCTGAAGACAAGAGGAAGCGACGTTCACGTAGTGCTTTTCTACGCTGGGGGTGTTTTCGATGGCGAGCTTATCACCGCAGCGGTGCCCGTTCATGTTGTTGGCAAGGGCGGCCGCTGGGATACCATCGGGTTTTTGGTTCGTCTTGTGCTGATCCTGCGCCGGATACGGCCGGCTGCGATTTATTCCTTTCTCGACCTGCCGAATATTTTGGCGGCCTTGCTTCGTCCAGCGATTGGACAGCCTCGGCTTATTTGGAGTATCCGTGCCGCGGGCATGCAAATGCATTACTATGATTGGCTGATGAGGATCTCTTCTTGGCTTGAAAGCAAGTTTAGTCAGAAAGCCGACATCATCGTGGCAAATTCGCAAGCCGGTAAAGATTGGGCCATCCGCCGTGGTTTCCCACGTGAGAAGGTGGTGGTCATCGACAATGGTATTGACACGAACTACTTCACATTCGACGCAACGGGACGCGATCGCGTACGAAACGAGTGGCGCGTGAGCAGTAGGGAGAGGTTGATTGGTTTAGTGGGGCGTCTCGACGTCATGAAAGACCACCGGACCTTTTTACAGGCGTGCGCGCTCCTTACCAGAAAGCGAAAAGACGTTCGCTTTGTCTGCATTGGAGGTGGAGGTGCCGCGTACCGCACTGAACTGGAGGTTCTTGCCGAACGTCTTGGCATCGTTGACAGACTGATCTGGGCAGGACCGCGATCCGACATGCCGGCCGCTTATAGCGCCTTGGACATTGCTGTTTCTTCTTCTTCATTCGGCGAAGGATTCTCCAATGCCATCGCTGAGGCGATGGCATGCGAACGGCCATGCGTGGTCACTGACGTTGGCGATTCCTCGCGTATCGTCGGCGATACGGGAGAAGTCACCCCGCCGCGTGATCCTGAAGCACTGGCGGGCGCACTGATTAGCATGCTCGATCGGATCGAACAGGATCCCGAGATCGGCCCTCAAGCCAGGGTTCGCATTGTCGACGCGTTTTCTGTGGAGCGCATGGTATCGCGCACTGAATCCGTGTTGTTCGGGAACACTTGATGCGCGTGCTCTATGTCAGCACCGGCCTCGCAACCGGTGGTGCGGAGAAACAACTGTTTCGTTTGATTTCCCACCTACTGGGCGCTGGTGTGGAAATAGGGGTGGTCAGCCTGTTGTCACAAGGAGAAGTGGGGAAGGACATTGCGGCTCTGGGCGTTCCTGTCCGGTCGCTTGATCTGACCACGTTGAAACATGTGCCACAAGGACTGGTACGACTCCGTGCTGTGGTTAGAAGCTTCAACCCCCATGTCCTGCAAGGGTGGATGTATCACGGGAATCTAGTCGCCTATTTTGCCAGCCGTCATTTTGCGCCCAAAGCGCAACTGGTTTGGGGGGTACGCCAAAGCCTCTATGACTTGAAGCGGGAAAAGCCCTTGACCAAACAGGTGATTCGACTTTCCGCGTGGGTTTCGGGGGCGGCACACGCGATCGTTTACAACTCGATGACTGCGCGGGTGCAGCACGAGGCGCTCGGTTTTGCTGCGCGATGTGGGCATATCATAGACAATGGTTTCGATATGCAGGTCTTTCGTCCAGATGCGACAGCTCGTTTAGGAGTGCGTCGCGAGCTTGGTTTGTTACCAGACTCCCCCCTCATCGGTCTTGTGGCCCGATATCACCCGATGAAAGGACACGAGGTGTTTCTCACCGCGGCTGCACAGCTAGCCGAACGCAGAAAAGACGCACATTTTCTGCTGGTCGGTGAACAAGCGGGGCCACAAAACCCGATACTGCGAGAATGTTTGAAACATCCGGCACTCGCTGGTCGGGTACATTGCCTGGGCAGGCGTGATGATATGCCACGACTTACCGCGGCCCTTGATATCGCTTCTTCTTCTTCTTGGGGCGAAGCCTTTCCGAACGTGGTCGGCGAAGCGATGAGCTGCGGCGTGCCAGTGGTCGCGACCGATGTAGGGGATGTGCGTCGCATCGTTGGCGAAGCAGGCGTCGTTGTGCCGGTAGGAGATGTCGCGGCCTTGGCCGACGCTTGGGCAAACCTGCTAGATCACCCTGAACTTCGTACTGACATGGGGCAAAAGGGAAGACAACGTATTATCGATGCCTTTTCGGTGGAGGCTATGGGCCAGCGCTACCAGAGGCTCTATGAAGAGGTTGTGCATGTGTAACGATTTATCAAAGGCCGACAAGCATTTCGCTTTTGGAAAGAACTGGGCGGCATATGCCGCCAAGATTTCACCACAAGCCATCAAGGAAGCGGAGGCTGGGTTGCTTCGATTGCTAGACAGCCTCAGCTTGGAGGGGAAGCGGTTTCTGGATCTGGGCTGTGGGTCTGGGCTGCACAGTCTGGCGGCCTTGCGTCTGGGCGCGAAAGACGTGCTGGCTGTCGATATTGACCCCGACAGTGTCGCCACCACACACGCCGTGCTCCAAGGTCACGCTCCTGGAAAAAATTGGCAGGCAGTAGAACGCAGCGTCTTCGACCTGTCCCGGGAAGAGTGGGGGGCATTTGATGTGGTCTATTCGTGGGGTGTTTTGCATCACACCGGCGACATGCGACGCGCGTTACGTTGTGCAGCCGCCTTGGTTACACCAGGCGGGCGTTTCGTGTTTGCACTGTATCGCCGGATTTGGATGGATCCGTTCTGGAGGTGGGAAAAGCGCTGGTACGCCCAGGCCTCGCCCAAAGCCCAGCGGCGTGCCAGAGCCGTGTACATTTCATTGTTTCGTTTGGGGCTTAGGGTCACCGGCAGAAGCTTCAGCCATTATGTTGAGGGCTACCACGCCAACCGGGGGATGGATTTCTATCACGATGTTCATGATTGGATGGGCGGCTGGCCGTATGAGTCGATATCCGCGTTTGAAGTAGATCAAGTGCTGCGTGAGCTCGGATTCGCATTGGAACGAAGCCTTGTACGTAGTGGTCGACTATTCGGACGCCACCTAGGCTTTTTCGGCTCGGGCTGTGACGAATACGTATATCGGCGTGTTTAAATCGTGTGTGGTCTAACTGGTTTCTTTGCTGGCAGCGCAGCCTGGCCAAACGAAGCTAGGGTGCTGGTCAAACGCCTGGCCGACACCCTGACCCACCGCGGCCCGGATGATGCCGGGGTGTGGGTGGATGAGCAGGCGGGCATAGCCTTGGCACACCGGCGCCTTGCGGTGCTCGACCTTTCTTCGGCCGGACACCAGCCGATGGTGTCGCCTTCCGGCCGTTACGTCATCTCTTACAATGGGGAGGTCTACAACCACCTGGCAATGCGCGCCGAGCTGGAAACAGTCGGCGCTGGCGGATCGGCCTCCGTGGCTTGGCGCGGCCACTCGGATACCGAGACGCTGCTCGCGGCGATCGAGGTCTGGGGCATCGAGGCGACACTCCAAAAAACCGTCGGCATGTTCGCGTTGGCCCTGTGGGATCGCCAGACGCGCACCCTGACACTGGCTCGTGATCGGATAGGCGAGAAGCCGCTCTATTACGGCTGGGTGCGGGGGGCCTTGGTGTTTGCTTCCGAATTGAAGGCGATCCGAGCATTCCCTGGTTTCGACAATGCGATTGACCGACGGGCGTTGGCCCTGTACCTGCGGCACAACTATGTGCCGGCGCCCTATTCAATTTACCAGGGGATCTATAAGCTGCCGCCTGGCTGCTGGGTGCAATTCAGTGGTCACGGTTCTCCCCAATCTCCTTCGCCTCCAGCGAGGGGAGAGATTCGCACCTACTGGTCGCTGCGCGACATCGCCGAGAAGGGGCTGGCCAGTCCGTTTTCCGGCACAGAGCAAGAGGCTGTGGATGAGCTCGAACGGCTCCTGACACAAAGCCTGGCTGGGCAGATGATCGCCGACGTGCCGCTGGGCGCGTTTCTCTCCGGTGGTATCGACTCCTCCACGGTGGTGGCCTTGATGCAAACGCTCTCAGCTCGCCCCGTCAAAACCTTCACCATCGGTTTTTACGAAGGGGACTACGACGAAGCCCGGCACGCCAAGGCTGTGGCTCGGCATCTGGGCACCGAGCACACCGAACTCTATGTGACCCCCGACCAAGCGCAAGCGGTCATTCCACATCTGCCGGATCTGTATGATGAGCCGTTTTCGGACTCGTCCCAGATTCCGACCGCGCTTGTCTCGCAGTTGGCACGACAACAGGTGACGGTGGCTCTTTCCGGCGATGGCGGCGATGAACTGTTTGGGGGCTATAACCGGTATTTCATCGCGATCGATCTCTGGCGCTGGTTTCGCCGTCTGCCTCTTGCGGTGCGCCAGCGGCTCGCCGCCTGGATCAAACAGGTCTCACCCGCAACCTGGAATCGGATCGTGTCGCCGGTGCAGCCGTTTCTCGCATCCCACCTCCGCTATGCCAACCCCGGTGACAAGCTGCACAAGGCAGCAGCGTTGTTTGCCGCCCGCCGCCCAGAAGAGATGTACGTCAAGTTGGTGTCACACTGGGATGACCCGGCCAGTCTTGTCCTTGACACAGAGGAACCTTTGACACCGGTTCGCGATCCCCAAGCATGGCTGGGCTGCCCAGAGTTCGAACACGGCATGATGTATCTGGATGCGATCACCTATCTTCCCGATGACATCCTGGTCAAGATCGACCGAGCCGCGATGGGGGTCTCGTTAGAAACGAGGGTGCCGTTTTTGGATCATCGCCTCGTGGAGTTTGCCTGGCGCCTCCCCCTTTCGATGAAAATCCGCGAGGGCCAAGGCAAGCGGCTGTTGAGGCAAGTACTTGCCCGCATGGTGCCCCAAGAACTCATGGCGCGCCCGAAAACCGGCTTCGGTGTCCCTCTCGATCACTGGCTACGGGGTCCGCTCAGGGCATGGGCGGAGGAGTTGCTTGCTGAAGAGCGGCTACGCAAAGAGGCATTCTTCGATCCAGTTCCGATTCGGCAGAAATGGGTCGAGCATCTATCCGGCCGACGCAATTGGCAGTACCATCTGTGGGATGTCTTGATGTGGGAAGCTTGGCTTGATCGACAACAGGCTGCATAAAGGTCTTTGGTCAACGTTACACCATGGCGTGACGCCCCAGACGATTGGTTGCGGGGTGTTTTTGTATGTCATGGCGATGGGGCTGCTGTTACAGAAGGTGATCCTGCCTCTGACCCCCTGGCATGCGGGCCATGGTTTGCTGGCTGGAGGGGATTGGGTTAGATTTCATTCGATCGCCGACCGGCTCGCACAGACGATTGAAGGACAGGGGTGGAATCACTGGGTGCTCAGGCCTGAAGGTCAGGCACCAAGCGGTGTCGCCGCGGCATTGTACGTCCTGACAGGGATTCATGAGCCTTGGGTCGTATTACCTGTCAATGCAACGCTCTATGCCATGGCAGCCACCTGTTTGTGGCATGCTGTGTTTTTGATCAGTCGCAGTCGCAACACTGCACTCTTCGTGCTCGTACCGATGATGCTTTTTCCTTCAACAGCAATGATCTGGGGACAAATCCACAAGGATGTTTGGGTATTGGCTGGCGTGCTGGGCCTCGTGCGGGGGTTTGTGAACCTGGACCGGACAAGATCCATGCGGGACGGTTTACGACTGGCCTGCCTGACGAGTCTATCAACTGGCCTGATCTGGATTATGCGACCGTATGCAGCGAAAATATTCCTTGCGGCCAGTGTCCTTGCGGTACTTGTCCTGGCCGTGCTCGACAGGCCTCGCCATCGGGCGTGGTGGGGCGCAGCGGGTCTCTTTTTGCTGATACAGGCCATTGTCGTGGTCCAGGCGCCGGTCGAAGCGCCGGCCCAAGTTTGTGACGTTTGGTATCAGCAGCCGCCAATCCCGGTGCTCGATCGGCAGCTCGCTTCGCTGGCCTGTACACGCGAGGCGTTCCGTGTGAGTTATCCTCTGGCCGGAAGCAATATTGATGTGGACGTGGCATTTCATCACGTCAGAGACCTTGTCCGGTACCTTCCGCGTGCGCTGCAGATTGCGCTGTTTGCGCCGTTTCCTACTATGTGGGTCGAGGTCACCCACGCTGTGCAGCCTGGTGGTGGTGTCCAACGGTTATTGGTGATCCCGGAAATGGTTGTCTATTACCTGGCGCTTGTGGGCTGTGTGGGATTCTTGGTGCCGGCTGGCGGGCAGAGGCAAGCGATCCTTGTGGCATTGTTTGGATTTGCGGTAGTGATTGCGTGGATATACGCCCTGGTTGTGACGAATGTCGGGACGCTCTACCGGATGCGGTATCCGGCCATGCTGCTCTTGTGCGCCATAGGAGGCTGGGGGTGGACGCGGCTGTGGGCCAAGAGGACCAGGTTTTTCCCTCCCGCCCCACGCCCATCAGAGAGTCACCGTGCCCAAGCTCCTGTTCGTCGTCACTGAAGACTGGTACTTCGTGTCGCACCGCCTTCCGCTCGCGGTCGCGGCGCGGGATGCCGGGTTCGAGGTGTTAGTGGCGACACGCCTGGCGCAGCATGGGCCGGAGATCGAGGCGGCTGGGCTATGTGCCACACCGTTCGAGATGAACCGGCGGGGGTTGAATCCCATTGGCCTCTTGCGCGAGGCGCTGGCCTTGGCGCGCCTGTTTCGATGCGAGCGGCCCGATATTGTGCATCTCGTGGCGCTGAGGCCGGTAGTGGCGGGCGGGCTCGCGGCGTGCCTGGCAGGCGTGCATCGTGTCGTTTCAGCAGTTACCGGCATGGGCTTCCTCTTTACGGAAGGAGGGAGGCTGCCGTGGGTACGCAAGGTGGTGCAAAGGCTTCTGCCTCGGCTGCTTGCTCGTGGGCTGACGATCGTGCAAAACGAAGAGGACGCGCGTCAATTGCAGTCGTTTGGCCTGTCCCGCCAACGTCTCCGGCTGATTCCCGGTGCCGGCGTCGATACAGGACGCTTCACACCCCGCTCTCCCTCCGGCCACATTCCGATTGTGATGATGGCTTCGCGCCTCTTGTGGGACAAAGGGGTGGGGGAGTTCGTCGCGGCCGCACGCCAGTTGCACGATCGCCACGCCCGCTTTGTGTTGGTGGGGGCCGTCGATGCCGACAATCCGGCCTCCATCACCGAAGCCCAACTCAAGCAGTGGGTGACCGAGGGGGTCGTGGAATGGTGGGGGCACCGCGAGGACATGGCCGCCACCCTGAGTGAAGCAACGGTTTTCTGCCTGCCATCTTATCGTGAGGGGTTGCCGAAAGTGCTGCTGGAGGCCATGGCCTGTGGCAAGCCGTGTATCACGACCGAGGCGCCGGGCTGTCGGGATGCCGTGCGGGATGGCGACAATGGCCTGTTGGTGCCAGTCAAGGATGCCGAGGCCCTCGCCGCTGCCATCGCGCGTTTGCTTGATGATCCCACACTCTGCCGGCGCATGGGTGAGCGGAGCCGGCAACGGGCTGTCGAGGAATTCAGCCAGGAACGGGTGATCACCGACACCTTGGCGGTGTACCGGGAGGTGTTGGCGTGAGGGTGCTGGTCACCGGGGCCACCGGCTTCATTGGTCGGCGGCTTCTTTGGCCTGGTGAACGGGTGTTCGTGCGCAGACCTGCAGGGCTGCCCAACGAGGTGGTCGGCGATCTACTTAACCCCGTCTCGCTTGCCAGAGCCTGCGAAGGGATGGAGACAGTCTTTCATTGCGCTGGCTATGCTCATGCCTTTTCCTCCTCGGATCCCGACATTCATTGGCGGATCAATTTCGAGGGTACGCGCAATCTTGTGAATGCTGCCGGCCAAGCAGGAGTTCGGCACTTTGTATTCCTTTCCAGCGTGAAGGCGATGGCCGAGCCGGGTGATCAATGTATCGATGAGGATTGGCCGGGCGAGCCGGCGACGCCTTACGGCAAGGCCAAGCTCGCGGCTGAAAAGGCGGTGCTGGAGACGGGCGGGAAGTATGGCATGGACGTGGTGAACCTGCGGCTCGCGATGGTTTACGGTCGGGGCGGGCGGGGGAACCTGGAGCGCCTAGCGCGGGCGATCCGGGCGGGGTGGATGCCGCCGCTGCCCGAGACGGGCAACCGACGCTCGCTCGTGCATGTGCAGGACGTGGTGGAGGTGATGCGGCTGGCCGCAGAACGGCCGGAGGCGGCCGGGCGGACGTATATCGTCGCCGATGCGCGCTGTTATTCCACCCGAGCAATCTATGATGCAATCCGTGCCGCGCTGGGGCTGCCGCGTGTGGGCTGGAGTGTCCCAACCTGGCTCTTGCGGGCCGCCGGGCGACTGCATCCGCGGCTTGACGACATGGTCGATCGGCTGATTGGCTCGGCCTGCTATTCTCCGGCCCGCATCGAGCGGGAATTGGGTTGGCGGGCACGGGTGGGGCTCAAAGAAGGGCTGAGAGAAATGTTGGGGATCCATGCAGATGGTGAATGCGATTGACAGTCTGCGTACTTCGGCCTCGGCTGGCGGTATGCGCTCGTGCCGGCTTTGGTCATGGCTGCCGGTTTCGTGTAATTCGAAATTGCAACTTTCGATATGTGCAATACGCGGTAAAGTGATGGGATGTTGATCAAGCGCGAGATCACCCAGGAGCTCAAGCAGACGGCAGCGGAATACCCAGTGGTGACCATCCTAGGGCCGCGTCAGTCGGGAAAGACGACGCTGGCACGTACGACGTTTCCCGCCAAGCCTTGGGTGTCGCTCGAAGATCCGGATGTGCGCATGGCCGCGGAGGCCGATCCGCGCGGGTTTTTTTCGCAATTCCCTGATGGGGCGATTCTCGACGAAGTTCAGCGCGTGCCGCAGGTGCTTTCGTATTTGCAGGGAATCGTCGATCGCCGGCCGGGCAAGGGATGTTTTATCCTGACGGGCAGCCATCAACCCAGGCTGCATGAGGCAGTGAGCCAGTCATTGGCGGGCCGCACCGCGGTGCTGACGCTTTGGCCGTTTTCTTTTGGCGCACTGCGCCGCCATGGCGCAGTCATAGAGCCTTTCGAGCTGATCACGCGGGGCTGTTATCCCCGCGTTTATCAGGAAAGGCTCGATCCGCGCCGTTTTTACGATGACTATCTGCAGACCTATGTCGAGTGTGATGTGCGCGCGTTGCTCGGGGTGCGCGATCTATCCGCGTTCCAGAGGTTTCTCGTGTTGCTCGCCGGCCGGATCGGACAAGTGGTCAACAGGGCCTCGCTGACAAGCGATGTGGGCGTTTCGGCGCCTACTCTGCGATAATGGCTGTCGGTGCTCATGGCGTCTTATCTCGTGTTCGAGCTGCCGCCGTGGGTCGAGAACGTCGGCAAGCGGCTGATCAAGTCACCGAAGCTGTATTTCGCCGACGTCGGCCTGGCCGCGTTTCTGCTGGGCATTCAAAACGCGGAACAAGCCGCCGCGATCCGTTGCGGGGGAGTCTTTATGAGAACCTGATCGTGACGGATGTGGTCAAGCGGTTGTGCAACGCGGGACAGCGTCCCGAGGTGTTTTTTCCGCGATTCGCATGGCAACGAGGTGGATTTGCTGATCCGCCGTCATGGCATGCTCGTGCCGGTCGAAATCAAATCAGCCAGAACGTTCTCGACGGAATTTCTGAAAGGCATCGAGCGTTTCAGACAGGTAGCGCCGGATGGCCGGGTTGCGGATGGCTTCGTGCTGTTCGATGGCGAGCAGCGCCATGAAATCAAAGGGTGCGAGCCGTCAATCCGTTGCTGCACGATGATTGGCTCGAGCCTTGAGGCCTTGGGCTCGGAAGAAAGCACCGGCTCGCGCACCGGGGACGGCGATGTATCACGAGATGAGGGACGGGGAATGTTGCGCATGTTCGACATAATGTTCGCCCTGCTGGGACTCATCGCGCTCGCGCCCGTGTTGCTCATCTTGTTCATCGCCGGCTGGTTCGACACGGGCTCGCCACTGTTCATCCAGGAACGGGTGGGGCGCCACCAACGCCCGTTCCAGCTCATGAAGTTCCGCACGATGCGTCCCGGCACCCCGTCGGTAGGTACTCATCTCGCGGATGCTTCGACAGTGACGAGGTGGGGGGCGTTTCTGCGCCGCACCAAGCTCGATGAGCTGCCCCAGTTGTGGAATGTGCTGAAGGGCGAGATGAGTCTTGTCGGCCCTCGCCCGTGCCTGCCCAATCAGCATGAGCTGATCGCAGCCCGCAAGCGGTTGGGAGTGTTCGCGGCGCGTCCCGGTGTCACGGGACTGGCGCAGATCCAGGGCATCGATATGTCCACGCCTGAACTTCTGGCCGAAACTGATGCCCGGATGCTCGCTCGACTGGGCGTGGCCGAGTATTTGGGCTGCCTCGCCATGACCCTGCTGGGGAAAGGGCGCGGCGACCGCATTCGACAGAACCAATGACAACAATCTCGGCCGAGCCGGTTGAGGAATCGCTGCCGGCCCAGATCCGAATACATTGGTGGTCCCAACGGGATTCGAACCCGTGTTTAAGCCTTGAGAGGGCTCCGTCCTAGGCCAGGCTAGACGATGGGACCACGTCTTGTCTCTCTGCCCTTCGCGCGAGCGTGGGACCGCGCCGCTGGCGTTGCCGCCGGGAAGAAGGTAAAACCGCCGAGGACGGTAGCACAGGGCCCTTGGGGTTTGCAACGGGAGCACTTGCTGTCTCCAGCCCTCTTGACAGGAGATCACGGCCAGCCTAGCCTGTTTACCTGCCGCGTCGGCGAATGGGTAATGCGCTCGTCTAGCGCGGTTCTTTGCTCACGGCAAACCATGCGAGAGAATTTCTCCCCATTTTTTCCAGGAACATCAGCAAGTCGAACGAGTCTCGAAGGGAAGGGCGTGCGCCAACAGCGATTCGAGCTGCTTATCGGCTCCAATGTATTCCGAGACACCAACGGCGTGGTGAAGGTTGAGGAGAAAGAGCAGCTCGTCTTGGAATTGCTGCCCGACGAGGGATTGTTGCTCGTCACGATGGACTTGTACGACGAACATGGCGTCCACGTCGCACACCTGCGGCGCAACAGGTTTGCAGTGAATCAGTCGGGACAGTTCAGCGTCGAGACCCATCACGCCATCGACCGCATCGGCAACGATCCCCCTTCGGTTCGATTGTTCGACACGCGGTCCGGACTTTCCGTGCTCGAAGCCCATATGATTTCGGAGCATCGAGTGCACATTTTATCCGGTCGGTTCCATTCGCATCGCGGCACGCCGGTTGAGATCACCCCCCACTATTGTCGTCTCGGATCACAGGCAACGTTGTTCGGTGAAATCGTCGAAGCCCGAGGCGGCATGATCGTCCTCGACTCCCAACGTCCGCGGCCGTTCTCCCCTACACCATGACCCCCGACGGCAATCACGCAACCGGTCTTTCACGAGGTCTCATTGCCGTTCAGAACGAACAGGCTTCTTCCACACACTCGCGAACTTTCTCGGCACGACCGTTCCGCATTCACAACGCTCACGATAAGCCCCGTTCGATCGGGGACATCGCGCTGGCATGACGCCGATCACCTCATGACGGATTTTCTCAAACCCACGGTGCAGGCCTTCCTTGTCTGCGACCACGTCATCGAAGACAGTCTGACGAAAAAAAAGAGCGTGATCGGCATCTTCACGCACCTCCAAGCCTCGGTTTTTCCCTTCCACCACCAACATATGGGACTCTACTTTTGCCTGACGGACGTGGAGGGCACCCATCAGTTCGACATCGATCTTGTATGTCTCAACAACGAACAGCTCGTCTGTCGCGCCGTTCTTCCCAACATCCTCATCGGAGATCGGCTGCAGATTTCTGATTTTGGCATCAACATCCCCTCATTGATCGTTCCCTCACCAGGGCGATATGAGTTTCGATTGAAGATGGACGGACATCTGATCGCACAGAAGGACTTTAACGTGGTGCAGGCGATGCCGCCTCGCATCACAGGACAGTCACCCGAAGAGCCAATCCAATAGGGTTACCTGCCGCCGACCATTCCCCCGCACGTTCTTCTGTGCTAGAAATGCTTGGATGCCATTCATGATGGATCACACCGATTTGATGACGGAAGGAATCACATGACGACGCCGAACTCAACGGGCCCCTTGGATTTCATTCGTGCGGTCATCGCGGCGGATCGCGCCGCCGGGAAACACGGCGGCAGGGTCGTGACCAGGTTTCCTCCTGAACCGAACGGCTATCTCCACATCGGCCATGCCAAGTCGATCTGCCTGAACTTCGGCATTGCCCTGGAAAACCCCGGCGGCCGGTGCCATCTGCGGCTCGATGACACCAACCCGACTACGGAAGATCCCGAATATGTTGAAGCGATCAAGGAAGACGTCCGCTGGCTGGGATTTGACTGGAACGGTTATCTCTTTTATGCCTCGGACTATTTCGAGCGGCTCTATGACTTCGCCGTCACGCTGATTAAAAAGGGGAAGGCCTACGTCGATAGTCTCTCAGCCGATGAAATCCGCACCTATCGGGGCACGCTGACCGAACCGGGACGGGACAGCCCCTATAGAACCCGTTCCGTCGAAGAGAACCTCACGTTGTTCGCTCGGATGAAGGCTGGCGACTTCCCCGATGGTGCACATGTCTTGCGCGCGAAAATCGACATGGCCTCGCCGAACCTCAATCTCCGCGATCCCGTGCTTTATCGCATCCGCCATGTCGCCCATTACAGAACGGGCGACACCTGGTGCATTTACCCATCCTACGATTTCGCCCATCCGCTCTCCGACGCCATCGAGGGCATCACCCATTCGATTTGCACGTTGGAATTCGAAGATCACCGCCCCCTGTATGACTGGGTCGTGGCCGAAGCCGAGGCGCCTCATCGCCCCCAGCAGATCGAGTTCGCCCGCTTGAACCTGAGCGGCACCGTGATGAGCAAACGCCGCCTGCTTGAGCTGGTGGACAAACGGCTGGTCACCGGATGGGACGATCCCCGCCTACCGACGCTCAAGGGGCTCCGCCGTCGCGGAGTCACCCCAGAAGCCATCCGCGCGTTTTGCGAACATATCGGTGTGGCTAAGCGAGATGCCGTCGTTGACATGCAGCTCTTTGAACACTTCATCCGAGAAGATTTGAACCGGCGATCCCCGCGCGTCATGGCGGTGCTCAAGCCGCTGAAACTGATCATCGACAACTATCCGGAACATCTCGTGGAGGAACTGGACGCCGTTAATAATCCGGAAGACCCCTCTGCGGGAACCAGAAAGGTCCCCTTCTCGAGAGAACTGTACATCGAGCAGGATGACTTTCGAGAAGACCCGCCCAAACAGTTCTTCCGTCTGGCCCCCGGCCGGGAAGTCCGGCTGCGCTACGCTTACATCGTCAAGTGCGTGAACGCCGCAAAAGATCCGCGCACCGGCGAGGTGACCGAGGTCCATTGCGTGTACGATCCGGACACCAAGGGCGGATCATCGCGAGATCAACGAAAAGTCAAGGCGACGATCCACTGGGTGTCGGCGCCCCATGCCGTCCCAGCGGAGGTGCGCCTGTACAACCAACTGTTGACGGCCGATCCCGGCAACATCCCTGCCGATCACAATTGGACCGACTATCTTAACCCCTGTTCGCTCGAACGACTCACCGGCTGCCTCATCGAACCAAGTCTCCGGCATGCCCCGCTCGGGGCTCGGTTTCAATTTGAACGGCAAGGGTACTTTTGCGTCGATCCTGACTCATCAGCAGACCTGCCCGTATTCAATCGAACCGTTTCCCTCAAGGATACCTGGGCCAAGATTGAAAAGGCCCAGCAACGTTGAGAATCTGAAGTATGTCGGCGGATCGTCGGCACAAGACCTCGTTCTTCTCCTGCTCCATCCTGGTACGATGAGAATTATGACCTGTCCTCTTTGTCGCAAACCGACCTCGTGGGAGAACAACCCCTGGCGGCCTTTTTGTTCCGAACGGTGTCAGATGACGGATCTGGGGAAGTGGGCAACTGAAGGGTATCAGATTGCGGGAGCTTCGCTCTCCATCGAATCTGTTGTTGAATCTGAGCCGCGCGAATCGGAATCGACCGGCTAGGCGTCTGTTTCTCGTTTTTGGCTTGACCATCCAGTTGCCAGTTGGCAAGCCTCAAAAAACTTGCTATGGTCCTGCCGCTCTAGCAGGCCCGAAAGGAGGTCTCCATGCTTCCCACCAAAGGCTACGCAGCCCTGACGGCCAAAGCCCCGTTGCAGCCCTTCTCGTTTGAACGACGCGCCGTCGGTGACCACGACGTTCTGATTGCAATCAGCCACTGTGGCATTTGCCATTCCGACATCCATCAAGCCCGCAACGAGTGGGGCGGATCGTTGTTCCCTATGGTGCCGGGCCATGAAATCATCGGCACCGTGACACGTGTGGGAGCGGCCGTCACAAAGTTTCAAGCCGGCAATCGGGCGGGAGTCGGCTGTTTTGTGGACTCTTGCCGAACCTGCACCGCCTGCCGGGAAGGACTGGAACAGTACTGCGAAGCGGGCATGGTGCTGACCTACAGCGGCCGTGACCGAGACGGGCGAATCACTCAAGGAGGCTATTCGACCCAGATCGTGGTGGACGAGCGATACGTCCTGCGAGCGCCAAATTCCTTGTCCGCTGCGGGGGCGGCACCGCTCCTCTGCGCAGGGATTACCACGTATTCACCAATCCGTCACTGGGGGATCGGCAAATATCACAAGCTCGCCGTAGTGGGACTGGGGGGATTGGGTCACATGGCGGTCAAACTCGCCAACGCGCTCGGCATCGAAACCGTCGTGCTCAGTACGTCAAAAGAAAAGGGCAGGGAGGCGAAACGGTTGGGCGCATCCGACTTTGCCGTCACGTCCGATCCCCGCACCTTCACCACATTCCAGCGACGCTTCGATTTTATTCTCGATACGGTCTCTGCCCCTCACGATTACAACGCCTACCTCAACCTGCTTAAAACCGACGGCACAATGATCCTGCTGGGCGTACCGGAGAAACCCGCGCTACTTCACCCCTTTCCGCTGATTCTCAACCGGCGCCGGCTCGCCGGTTCCGTGATCGGCGGGATTCGTGAGACTCAAGAGATGCTCGACTTCTGCGCCAATCAGGCCATCGAGGCCGACGTGGAAGTGATTCCAATTCAGCACGTCAACGAGGCCTATGAACGGGTGTTGAAAGGCGACGTGCGGTTTCGATTCGTCATCGACATGGCGTCGCTTGTGTGAACATGCCTGGAAGTTCTCCTCTTCTCCATGACATGGGCGGGGGACAGAGGGAAAATGGCTGGGGGACTAGGAATCGAACCTAGGTAGCCAGCTCCAAAGGCTGGCGTCCTACCGCTAGACGATCCCCCAGCGTCGTTGATAGAGCTATGAGGGCGAAGCCGGACGCTTTCTTCAAAGATTGGCTGGGGGACTAGGAATCGAACCTAGGTAGTCAGATCCAGAGTCTGACGTCCTACCGCTAGACGATCCCCCAACCGACGCTCACCGTAATATAGGAGGGCGTGATCCGTCAAGCCTGGCCCCGCTTCGCTCGTTCCACCCCCTGCTGAAGCCGCCAGAGGATACGCTCTCTGCCCAACACTTCCATCACCTCAAACAATCCCGGACTGGCGGACCGACCGGTGAGGGCGACGCGGACCGGTTGGGCCAGTTGCCCCATCTTCATCCCTTTTTCCTGGACAAACTGTTTAAAACTTTCTTCCCATTCTGACTTGGAAAACGTCGGGAGGGCCGAAAACCGTTCGAGCAATCGGCCGAGGACCGGAGCGACGTCCGGCGTGAGAAATTTCTTTGCCGCTTCCTCATCGTACGTGACCGACCGCCCGAAATAGGGCTTGACCCACTCCACCATCTCAACCAAGGTCTTGGTCCGTTCCCTGACCAGGATCACCACTTGGGCCAGCCACTCGGCCGAGACTTCCTTGACCTGCTCGCCGAGACCGGCCTGCTCCAAGAAGGGCACCAAAAGAGCCGCAACCCGTTCCGGGGGACCTGTTTTGATGTATTCGGCGTTCATCCAGAGCAATTTGTCTGGGTTAAAGACGGCTGCTGATTTTTGCACGTGATCCCACGAGAACTTCTGGATCAACTCATCACGGGTGAAGAGTTCTTGATCGCCGTAGGACCACCCGAGCCTGGCCAGATAATTGATCATCGCCTCCGGCAGATACCCCATTTCTTTGTAGGCCATGATGGACGTGGCACCATGCCGTTTTGACAGCCTCGTCTTGTCCGAACCGAGAATCATGGGTAAATGGCCGAAGCGCGGCACGGGAAAGCCGAGCGCCAGAAAGATCGGCACTTGACGCGGCGTGTTCGTCAGATGGTCATCACCGCGCACGACGTGTGTGATCCCCATCAGGGCATCATCCACCACAACCGAAAAATTATAGGTCGGGTATCCGTTGGACCGCAGGATGATCAGATCGTCCAGCACCGTATTGTCAAACACGACGGTGCCCTTGATCAGGTCGTCCACCACGGTCTGCCCGGACTGCGGCGCTTTGAACCGCAACGCCGCGTCCGAGGTCGGCTGGCTAATATCCCGGTTGCGGCAGCGGCCGTCGTAACGAGGGGACACGCCCTTCGCCTCGGCTTCTTTGCGCCGCGCTTCCAGTTCTTCCGGCTTGCACACGCACCAGTAGGCCTGGCCCTTTTCGAGAAGCATGAACGCATGGTGTCGATACAGGTCCATCCGCTCGGTTTGCCGAAACGGTCCTTCGTCCCAATCGAGTCCGACCCACTGCATGCCTTCAAGGATCGCTCGGATCGATTCTTCGGTTGAACGGCTTTGATCCGTATCTTCAATACGCAGGATGAACGTCCCTTTCTGTTGACGGGCAAACAGCCAATTGAACAATGCCGTCCGGACCCCTCCAATATGGAGAAAGCCCGTCGGGCTGGGAGCAAATCGAACACGGACCTGTGTCATCTTTTGACCCCTCGCACGATCGATCGTTGTCCGCACACGTCTATAGCATGGAGGGAAACGGCCTGTACAGAACGGCCAAGTTCCGATACTTTTCTTCCCTCCCACCCCTCTGATAAGAAGAACCGCTCGGAGGCTCCATGACCGAACCCACTCAGCCGGCCACCGTCTTGTCCGTGACCGATCTCACCCCCAACGTCCGTCAACTTGTTCTCCTTCCACAAAGACAGAAACTCGACTTCCTTCCAGGCCAATGGGTCTCCCTCAAATTGCCGATCTCCCCCCATCCCCCCCTCAATCGGGCCTATTCCATGGCCGAGCCGGCGTCACCGTCCGGCGAATTGACGTTAGTCTTCGACCGTGTGCCGCAAGGATCAGGCTCCAACTATCTCTACCGACTTCAAGCCGGCGACACAGTCATCCTGTCGGGTCCCCATGGGAAATTCGTTCTTCCGCAACCGCCGGGTCGAGCACTGCTCTGCATCACCCGTTACACCGGGCTTGTTCCTGTCCGTTGTATGTTGAAGGCTTTGGAAGCGATTCGCGACCCCACACCGGTTCTGCTCGTCGCAGTGGGACCGGCGGAAGACGAATTGTTATATCACTTCGAGCTGCTGTCTCTCGCAGTCAGCCGGCCAGGTTTTCAGTATTTGCCGCTGGTGGCTCCCACTGAGGAAGCCGCCGTGGCGTTGGTTGCCGACATGTTGTCCCCTTTGCTTCCCCAAAAGTCTAAAGCCGTTCCTCTGCTCTGCGGAACAAAAGCGTTCGTGCATCCCCTCCGCCAGTACTTGATCGAAGCAGGATACCAGCGAAAGGAGATCAAGATAGAAAGCTACGGCTAGGGTATTGATTCCGCCCGGGATGATCGGCCACTGACGGTTCAATGGCCCTCGCGAACAAGATTCTTATTGACGGCCGGAATCTCCACGATAATGTCTTGCGTGCCGTCGGGCACACATTGGCACCCCAATCGGGATTGCAACGTGGTCATCGGCGCTTCCTCAAGCTGATCGAACTCATCATCCGTCCCTTCGTTGCAACTTGCCAACCCCTGTTTGACAATTACATGGCACGTCGAGCAGGCGCAGACTCCTCCGCACACATGTTCCAAATCCACTCCATTGCCCAGTGCAATGTCGAGAATGCTCCCGGGAAGCCCCGTTGACCCATAAGGGATTTTCGCCGGATCCACCGTCACCTTCGTGACGGTACCCCCCGGATGAACAAACGTGACAGTGTAACTTGTTGTCGGCAGTTTATAGTCGACTTTCTCTATGTAGGGGTTTGTCCCTCCCATTGATTGACCCTTCCTTATAAAAAATGGCCAAATTCATCCGTTCGACACTATGTTGACAGGGTTTATCTCTCCATGCTACTTTAAGTGCGACCTATATGATCGGAGATCATTATAGTCTCCGATTCAATTGATCGGCAATAGAGAGATGCTGAAACTTTCCAAAAAAGCTGATTACGCGCTGATGGCGCTCCAGCACATTGCCTCTGTTCAGTTCGGCGATGTGACGCCGGGCCGCGTCGTCAATACCAAGGAGATCGCCGAAGAATACAACATCCCTCTGGAGCTGTTGGCCAAGGTGCTTCAAACTCTCTCCAAAAACGGCATGATCGAAAGTCACAACGGCCCCAAGGGAGGGTATCTACTGGCCAGAAGCGCGAGACACATCACGATCGCACAGATTCTCGAAAGCATCGAGGGGCCGTTGGGCCTGACCGACTGTTCCCATGAGAAAACCGGCGAGTTGTGCATGCAGCGGGAACACTGCAACATCCGCACGCCGTTGCTCAAGATTCAGGACAGCATCTATCAATTGCTCAACAACATGACCTTACAAGACATGATGAGCGGGACGCCGCTCATCACAATTCAGTCGCCGTCAGCAGAAGGAGTCGACCGATGAAGCTTCCGATTTTCCTTGATAACCATTCGACCACGCCGATGGACCCCAGAGTTCTGGAGGCCATGCTCCCTTATTTTGTCGAGAAATTCGGCAACGCCGCGAGCCGCAATCACGTTTTCGGGTGGGAAGCGGAGGAGGCGGTGGAACAGGCCCGCAAACTCATCGCCAAACTGATCAACGCTGACGCCAAGGAAATCGTCTTCACCAGCGGCGCCACCGAATCGGACAACCTAGCGCTCAAGGGCGTGCTGGAAATGTATCGCGAGAAGGGGACCCACATCATTACGTCGTCCACGGAACATCGAGCCGTGTTGGATACGGCCAAATCGCTGGAGGCCAAAGGATTGGCGACGGTTACCTACCTGCCTGTCGACAAGTACGGGATGGTCAACCCCGACGACGTGCGGAACGCGATCACGGACAAGACCATTTTGATTTCTATTATGCTGGCCAACAATGAAATCGGCACGATCAACCCCGTCCACGAAATCGGAAAGATCGCCAAGGCCAAGGGCGTCTTGTTCCACTGCGACGCCACGCAGGGCGTCGGCAAGATTCCGGTGGACGTCCAGGCCATGGGAATCGACCTGATGTCGTTCTCGGCCCACAAGATCTACGGTCCCAAGGGAGTCGGGGCTCTGTATGTTAGAAAGAAAAACCCGCGCGTGAGGCTCGTGCCTCAGATGGACGGCGGCGGACATGAACGGGGGATGCGGTCCGGCACCCTGCCGGTTCCCTTGATCGTCGGCTTCGGCAAGGCCTGTGAATTGTGCGGATCGGAAATGGCGACAGAAGCGCCGCGCATCGCCGCCATGCGCGACCGGCTCCAGAGCGCCATCATGAGCACATTGGAAGAAACCTATCTCAACGGCCACCCCACCGAGCGGTTGCCGGGCAACCTCAATATTTCCTTCGCCTACGTTGAAGGCGAATCGCTGCTGATGGGCATGAAGGACATTGCCCTTTCTTCTGGCTCGGCCTGTACATCGGCGACGTTGGAGCCGTCATACGTACTGCGCGCCTTGGGGGTCGGAACGGAGCTGGCGCACTCGTCCATCCGCTTCGGCCTGGGCCGCTTCAATACTGACGAAGAAATCGACTACGCTATCAAGAAAGTGATCGAGGTTGTGACCAGACTACGCGAAATGTCCCCGCTCTACGAGATGGCGAAGGAAGGCATCGACTTGAAATCCGTACAGTGGGCCGCGCATTGAACGACATAGAAAGTCGAAGGAGGGTTCTATGGCTTATAGCGATAAAGTTGTCGACCACTTCAACAATCCCCGCAACATGGGATCGTTCAACAAGGATGAAGAGGGTGTCGGAACCGGCATGGTCGGAGCGCCGGAATGCGGCGACGTCATGAAGTTGCAAATCAAGGTCCAGAACGATCGGATCGTTGACGCCAAGTTCAAAACGTTCGGCTGCGGCTCGGCCATTGCCAGCTCCAGCCTGGCCACCGAGTGGCTCAAGGGCAAAACGCTTGAAGAAGCCGAACGAATCAAGAACACGGACATCGTCCAGGAGCTGAACCTCCCCCCGGTGAAGATTCATTGCTCCGTCCTGGCGGAAGACGCCATTAAGGCCGCGTTGGCTGATTATCAGAAAAAGGCGGGATCCAAGACAGGAACAGGATCGACGGGAACGGGATCGGTTCAATAATCGTTTCAGAGAGGAAAAAGGAGCGCGCCGATGAACACTTCGAACGCCACAACATCGGAACCGGTCATCACGGTGAGCGAGGCCGCGTTACAAGAAATCAAGCGACTCATGAACGTGCAAGGCATCGAGAGCGGCGGACTCCGTCTGGGGGTCAAAGGCGGAGGCTGCTCGGGGCTCAGCTATACGATCAATTTCGACGACAAGATCGGGCCGTACGATCAGGTGATCGAATTCAACGGCGTCAAGGTGATCATCGACGCCAAAAGCGCCATTTACCTGCAGGGCACACGACTTGACTATCAGAAGGATCTGATGGGCGGCAATTTTAAATTCTTGAACCCGAACGCCAACAAGACCTGCGGATGTGGCGAATCATTTTCCACGTAATTCGCACCGCCGATTTTCGCCCGGTGCGCGTTCGTGTGAGACCGGCTTGGATACACGATGAACCAACACTCCCCGAGCAGCGGTGCCCGCAACGTTCAGATGGCCAGAAGCATGTGCTGGCATTGCCAGTCCGAGGTAGCCGGCGAATATTTTTGCGAACGGTGTGTGAAGGTCCAACCGGTTTCGAAAGAGACGGACTACTTCACCTGCCTCGGTCTCCCGCGACGTTTGACCATCGATCCCTCCGTCCTGGAGGCCAAATACTACGAACGAAGCCGAGCTTTTCACCCGGATTTTTATCTTAACAAGACGGAGGCCGAGCAAGCGATCAGCCTCGATAACGCGGCGACCCTCAACACCGCCTATCGCACGCTTCGCGATCCCGTGCAACGCGCTGAATATCTCCTTGATCTGGAAGCCGGCTCGGTCAAGACGATCCGCACGTCGCCTCCCGCGGACCTCTTCGAAGAAATTCTCAACCTCCAAGACACGCTGGACGCCTACCGGGCCGGCGATCATTCGTCCGAAACAGGCCGGCAACTCCGCGCGCGCCTCGAAGCCGAGCGCGAGGCGTTGGAGCGGCGTCAAGCGGAAATGGAGGGCGAGCTTCAGAGGCTCTTCGTCGAATGGGACGCCCTTCAGGACCGAGGCGAAGCCGACAGTCAAGCCCGCATTGAACGGGACCGTTTGCTCAAGCGCATGCGGGAAATCCTGTCCAACCGAACCTACGTCAAGAACATCGTCAACGACCTCGTTGCAACCATTGGATGACAACCATGGCTCGTATCGTCGGCATTGATCTCGGCACGACCAACTCGCTCGTCGCATACATGGACAAGGGCGTCCCCCGCGTCATCCCCGGCGCCGACGGGCGCACGATAGTCCCCTCCGTCGTCGCGATGACGGATCACGGCCTTCTCGTCGGCGACGAAGCCAAAGAACATCTGCTTCGCAGCCCAACCCGAACCGTCTATTCCATCAAACGATTCATGGGCAAAGGCCTTGCGGATGTCCAGAGCGAATTGGCCTATTTCCCCTACACGTTGACCGAGCAGGGCGGCGTCATCCGTATCACGCTGAACGGCAAAACCTATTCCCCCCCGCAGATCTCCGCGATGATTCTGAAAGAACTGAAGCGGCGGGCTGAAGCCTACCTGGAGGAAGAAATCACCAAGGCGGTGATCACCGTCCCGGCCTACTTCAACGACAGCCAGCGCCAAGCCACCAAAGACGCCGGTTTGATCGCCGGCCTGGAGGTCTTGCGGATCATCAACGAGCCGACCGCCGCCTCGCTCGCCTACGGTCTGCAAGAAAAGACGCAGGGAACGATCGCCGTGTACGACTTCGGCGGAGGGACGTTCGACATCTCGATCCTCAAGCTGAAACAGGGTATCTTCGAGGTCCTAGCCACGAACGGCGACACCCACTTGGGCGGCGACGATATCGATCGCCGGATCGTTGATCTGCTCCTCGAGGAAATTCGCTCCGCTTACGGCCTTGATCTCAGCGCCTCCCCCGATCACATGCAGGCCCTCCGCCTGGAGGCGGAACGGGCCAAGATTCGGTTGTCGGACGAACTGAAGACATTGTTGACCGTCGAGCTGCCGAACGAACGAAGCCGCTTCACCAGGGAACTGACGCGCGATCAGCTCGAATCGCTGGTCTCGGACATCATTGAGCGCACGCTGGCGCCCTGCCGAGCGGCAATGAAAGACGCAGGACTCGCCCCCGAACAGATCGACGAAGTGGTATTAGTCGGCGGATCGACCCGCATGCCTCTGGTCAGGCGACGGGTGCAGGAACTGTTCGGCAAACAGCCGCACTGTCATCTCAATCCCGATGAAGTCGTGGCGCTCGGAGCGGCGGTCCAAGCGGACATTCTGAGCGGGGGCACCACCGACATGCTGCTGCTCGACGTCACACCGCTGTCCCTCGGCATCGAGACCATGGGCGGCGTCATGAGCTGCTTGATTCCGCGCAATACCACGATACCGGCCAGCGCCAAAGAAATGTTCACCACCTACGTGGACGGCCAGACCGGCGTGGACATCCACATTCTCCAGGGCGAACGAGAGCTGGCGAAAGACAATCGCAGCTTGGCTCGCTTCCGGCTCAAAGTCCCGCCGTTGCCGGCCGGTGTGCCCCGCATTGAAGTCACGTTCTTGATCGACGCCAACGGCATTCTGCACGTCACCGCGAAGGACATGCGAACCGGCCAGCAACAGTCGATCGAGGTCAAGCCTTCTTACGGCCTGTCGGAGACCGAAGTGGAGCGGATGATCGAGGAGTCGTTCAAATTCGCCAAGGAAGACATTGCCTCCCGCCAGCTTATCGAAGCGAGGCTCGAGGCCGGCTCAGTGCTCGCCGCGACGGAAAAGTCCCTCTCGGAAGGCGGCCATCTGGTCTCAGAGGAAGTCCTCACCGCCGTCCGAACAGCGGCGGCGGCCCTGACCAAGGCCAAGGAAGGTGACAGTGTTCAAACCATCCGGACCCGTATGGCGGAGCTTGAACAGGCGGCGAAGCCCTTGTCGGTCGCGTTGCTGGACGACTCGCTCAAACGAGGGTTGGAAGGAAAGAAACTCTCGGACGTGACGTGAGGCTCAGATGAACCTGAAATGGCAGGATGCCGAAGACATCGCGATTCGCTTGCTCGAAGAACATCCGGACACGGACCCCTTGACCGTGCGTTTTACTGATTTGCACGCCTGGGTCGTAGCCTTGCCGGAATTCAAGGACGATCCGAAAAAATCCAATGAAAAGATCCTGGAGGCCATCCAAATGGCTTGGCACGAGGAGTATCAGGACTCGCGATCCTGACCGTTACAAGTCGTTTCCATCGGTCGCCAGCGGCTCTTCGGGGATCTGGTCCAACTTGTAGAAGTCCGTCGGATCGACGCGTCGGCTCGACGTCTGCGTCGGCTCGCTGCCCTTGACAAAGAGCTCCACCGCTCCACCGAAATCCTCGCCTTCCTGATCCTCCTCCAAGAAACCGGTCGATTCATCGATTTTGACGAACGTGACACCGTCGGGAATTTCGAACGGGACAACCGGAAGCCGATTCAAAGCTTCTTTCATGAAACCTATCCAGATCGGAAGGGCCGCACGGGCGCCGGTTTCGCCGCGACCGAGCGAGCGACGATCGTCAAACCCCACATACACGCCGGCCACCAGGTTGGGGGCGCCGCCAATGAACCAGGCGTTGATGTAGTCGTTCGTCGTCCCGGTCTTCCCGGCAATCGGACGATTCAGCACTCGCGCAGCCTGCCCCGTCCCCTTTTGCACCACGTCTTCCATCATATTGGTGATCAGATACGCCGTTTCCTTCGTCATGACCTCGCGCGGCGCTGGCTCGACCGATTCCAAGACCTGTCCCGTATTATCGACGACCGTCTTGATGGCGAACGGTTCCACACGAACGCCTTGATTGAGAAAAACCCCGTACACCGCCGTCAGTTCCAGCAATCCCACGGACGACGACCCCAATCCCAGGGAAAGATCAGCCGGCAGTGGGCTGGTTATCCCGACTGAACGGGCGAATTCGATGACGTTCTTGACGCCCACCTTATCGAGCAACCGCACCGTCGCCAGGTTGTGCGAGTGCGCCAACGCGTCGCGCAACGTCACCATACCGTGAAACTTCCGCTCATAGTTTTCCGGCTTCCAAACCTTGTCGTCCTCCATTTGCTCATAGACCACCGGTGCGTCGAGAATTCGCGTGGCGGGACTCAACCCTTGATTCATCGCAGTCGCGTATATGAGCGGCTTGAACGCCGAACCCGGCTGCCGATGCGCCTGAACCGCTCGATTGTACTCGCTTCGCGAAAAATCGACGCCTCCGACCATCGCCCGAATCGCCCCGTTTCTGGGATCGATCGCGATCAAGCCTCCTTCGACCGCCGGCATTTGTTCGAGGGTCAACTGCACGCCGTCCCTGCCGACCTTCTTCACCCCAACGTCAATGACATCGCCGGGTTTTAGAAGCTGCCTGACATTGGAGACCATCACGAAATCAACGGCAGGATCCGCCCCTTTGAGCACGCGCTTCGCCCATGCCATATCGTCGAAGGCCAACCTTCCGGTCTCGCTTCCCACCTGCACCACAAAATGATCCTTCCCCGCCTTCACCACGATCCCCTCGACCACGTCACCCACGCGAAGCGGCTGGTCGTAAGCCGCAACCTGTGTGGGCTGGAGCGTGCCCAGATCCACCGTTCGTTTGGGGCCTCGCCACCCCTGACGTTTGTCAAGTTCGCGCACCCCGGAGGCGAACGCCGCCTCCGCCGCCTTTTGCATGGCCACGTTCAACGTGGTGTAGACTTGCAACCCTCCCTTATAGACCATAGTCTCACCATATTTCGCCACCAGTGCTTGACGGACGTATTCGACGAAATACGGAGCCAGGTGCTCGTTACTCGGCCGGTGAAAGACAAGCGGTTCGGCGACAGCGGCTTCCCGTTCGGCCGCCGTGATGAAGCCGGCCTCCTGCATCCGAGCCAGAACATGCTCTTGCCGTTTTTTCGCCCGTTCGTACGCGGTGAAGGGGGAAAACCGGCTGGGCGACTTGGGCAACCCCGCCAAGAACGCCGCCTCCGCGAGTGTCAGTTTGGCCAGATCCTTTCCGAAATACGACTGGGCCGCGGAAGCCACGCCGTAGGCCCCTTGGCCGAAGTAAATTTGATTCAGATAGGTCTCGAGAATCTGCTCTTTCCCCGTCACCGCTTCCATTTTATAGGCCAGGATCAGTTCGCGGATCTTACGTTCGTACGAGCGTTCCGACGACAGAAACAACGACCGGGCCAACTGCTGCGTGATGGTGCTGGCCCCTTCGACCTTTCTCCCGCCGTGTCGGATATTCGTCCATGCCGCGCGCAACATGCCGATGTAGTCCAACCCCGGATGGTCGAAAAACCGGGCGTCTTCCGTGGCGATCACGGCTTGGATCAGATGCGTGGGAATGCGGGTCAGCGGCGTCAAAATGCGGCGCTCGATGAAGAACTGGCCGATCGGCTGCCGGTCGTCCGCATAGACGGTCGTCACCAAGCTGGGCTGATAGTTTTCGAGAAGATCGAGCGACGGCAGGTCGCGGGAAAAGTACCAGATCACCCCTCCCACGGTCGTAGTTCCGGCGATCGCGCAGCCCAAGATTCCGACCAGCGCGAATTGCCACCAACGCCAGCTTCTCTTTCCCGAACCGGACGGTTTCCCGCGCCAGCGCGAACCAGACCGTTCTTGAATTTCTATAAACCGATCATCGCCTGGCATGGAATCACAACTCCCGGAGGAATGGTGGCGTCCGAAGGCAGCCCTTTCACCTTACAACGCACCCCTTCAAAACTCAAGTTCGCCCATGAAGCCGGCATCACACAATCCAACACAACGCGCGATGGACGGGCCACCTTGTGCAGGCTCGGCTCGTGAGGTATACTGACCTCGACGCCCGGTAGTCGGGGCGTCTTTTTTTTGCCCAAACGGAACAACAATGGACTCTCTATTACAACCACTTGCTTCTCGCACCCGCCGCAACGATATTCGGAACGTCGCCATCATCGCCCACGTTGATCACGGCAAGACCACGCTCGTTGACGCCGTTCTTCGCCAAACCAGGGTCCACCGAAAAATCGACGAAATGGGTGAGCGGATCATGGACTCCATGGACCAAGAGCGCGAACGCGGCATCACGATCCGGGCCAAGAACGCCAGCGTCGTGTACAACGGCGTGAAGATCAACATCGTCGACACACCGGGCCACGCCGACTTCGGCGGTGAAGTCGAACGAACACTTCGCATGGTGGACGGGGTCCTGCTCTTGATCGACGCCAAGGAAGGCCCCATGCCGCAGACCACCTTCGTGCTGCGCAAGGCCCTGGCGCTCGGACACAAGGCCATCGTTGTCATCAATAAGATCGACCGGCCGGACGCCATGATCGACGACGTCGTCAACCGGACATTCGACCTCTTCGTACACTTGGGCGCCACCGACGAGCAACTCGACTTTCCGATCGTCTACACGTCCGCCCTCAAAGGCATCGCCACGCTGGACGTCAACAAACCGGGGCGCGACATCACGCCGCTGCTCGACACGGTGTTGGAACAGATTCCCGCCCCGACCATCAATGCCGGGGCGCCGCTCCAACTCTTGGTGCTGGCGCTTGCGCACGATCCATACAAGGGCAAACTCGGTATCGGCAAAATTCAATCGGGTTCGATCGCCAGACGCCAGAACGTGGTGGTCTTGGGAAAAGACGGCGCGAAACTCCCCGGCAAGGTGTCTGACCTGGCGGTCTATTCCGGTCTCGAACGGGTCGATACGGAACAGGCCGAGGCAGGAGAGATCGTCGCCGTGGCGGGGCTCGATGATGTCAGCATCGGCGACACCATCGCTGACGCCGAACATCCAATTGCCCTCCCCCGTGTCACGATTGACGAGCCGACCGTTCAAATGACCTTTTCCGTGAACAACAGCCCCTTCGCCGGACGGGAAGGGAAGTTCCTCACGTCACGCCATCTGCGCGAACGGCTTTTCAAAGAGCTGGAAACCAACGTCTCGCTGCGAGTCAATGAAACGGACAGCGCCGATCGCTTTCTCGTGGCCGGACGAGGCGAGCTGCATCTTGCCGTCTTGATCGAACAGATGCGACGGGAAGGCTATGAGCTGCAAGTCTCTCAGCCGGAAGTCATTCTCCGCCGAGAGGGCGACCAGGTCATGGAACCCTACGAAGAATTGACCGTTCAAGTGCCGGACCTCTATCAAGGCGCCGTGATCGAAGAAATCGGCAAGCGGCGAGGCACGATGAAAAACATGAGGCTGATCCACTCCGACGCTGGGACAAGCGAACTTCATCTGGAATATGAGATTCCCACGCGCGGCCTCATGGGCCTGAAAAACGTCCTCATGGCCAAGACGCGGGGCACGGTCATTCTGCACCACGTGTTCAAAGACTATAAACCGGCGCAGGAACAGGACCTGCTTATCGACCCGCACGGATCCCTTTGCGCGTTTGAGGACGGCACCAGCACGGCCTACGCGCTGTTCATGGCACAGGAGCGGGGGGAGCTGTTCATCGGTCCTGGCGTCGAAGTCTATCGGGGGATGATCGTGGGCCAAAACAGCCGGGACGAAGACTTGGACATCAACGTGTGCAAAGAGAAGCATCTGACGAACATGCGGGCCTCCGGCTCCGACGAGGCGTTGATTCTCACCCCGCCTCGAGAGGTCACGCTGGAATTCGCGTTGGAATACATCGGGGCCGACGAACTGGTGGAGGTCACACCCAAGAGCCTGCGGCTTCGCAAGCGGCTTTTGAATCCCGAAGACCGGCGCAAAGCCAAAAAGATGGGGAAATGACGCCATACTCGTCACCTTCCTCCCCGATCCGCAAAGACGATGTGACACAAGAGACGCGAAGGCCTGTACAATGAGAATTCGCAAAAAAACGCCCAAACCATCCGCCAATCGTCCTCCTCTCTACTTCATCGGCTATCGGGGAACCGCTCCCTCCACGGAGGAGATCAAAGCCTGGTACGAGCGTGAGTACGGAGGGCCGTTGGCGCTTCGCCACGAAGAGGGCGCGCCAGAATCCTGGCAGGCAAGTCATGCCCCCTGGACGGCCTACGTCGTCATGCCCTTGCCGGCCAGCCACGCGGGCGACATCATGAAACAATTGGCGTGGGAACATGAGCTGATGGGTGCCGTGGCCCCTCCCGTTTCGACGCCGCGAGAGATGCCAGACCTGGTGCTGTTCGCCGCGCGACTGGCGCGAGGGCTGACCCTTCTGACACAGGGCACCACCTACGATGTCACGACCCAAGCCTACCGCAATCCATCCGACTGGCAGGACCGCCCCCTCACCGAATTCATCCTGGACGATCATCTTACCCTCACCCATGACGACACATCGATCCCGGATCACGTCTGGTCCTACTCCCTGGGACTCAGCAAGTTCGGGTTGGATGAGCTCGAAATCCGGCAGAAGAAAGGCCTTCCTGAACGGACCGCCCGGGAACTGCTGGCCGAATCGGCCCGCGAATTGCTCCGTCTGGGACAATCGCCCAAAGTCGGAACGGATCTCGTTCTTCCCCTATTGGGCCGCACGGTTCGAATCGTCAACTATCGCACGGCGGCCCCGGCGGGACGCATGCTCGGATACCGAGAGCTGTGCATAACGTGACAGGTCTGCTCGCGCCATCGGCCCCTGCTCCATATTTCATGATTTCATGCTGGGTGGTCCCCCTCTAGGCCTTCAGGCCCGTTGACAACGTTTGAAGACGCGGGGTACAAGGTCTCTCCGGGGAGGGGTTTCGGATCTCACGCATTGTCAACATTCAGCGAGCTTACATAGCTTACATAAGGAGGGCCGGAGATGAGCGACGTAGCACCAGAAATCAAGGTCGGCGACACCGCGCCGGATTTTACGTTAAAAGATCAAGATCAGAAGGACGTCAGACTCAGCGACTACCGCGGCAAGAAAAACGTGGTGCTGTGCTTCTATCCGCTGGACTGGAGCCCGGTCTGCCACGGGGAAAACAAATGTTTGTCGGATGATTTCCCCAAGTTTGAATCCGCCAATGCCGAGCTGTTCGGCATCAGTTGCGACAGCTTCTTTTCACACAAGGCTTGGGCCGATTCCCTCGGCCTTCGGCACCGGCTCCTTGCCGACATGCACCGGACGGTTTGCAAGTCTTACGGCCTGTACTTCGAGCCGTTGAACTGCTCCAAACGCGCGACCGTGATCGTCGACAAGAACGGGAAGGTCGCCTATGTCAAGGTGCAGGAAATTAAAACGGCGCGGGAGGACAAAGAAATCCTCGACGCCCTCGCCAAGCTGAACTAGCGCGAGAGGTTTTACCTCTCAGGACGCACAGGACGCACGGTCCTGTGCGTCCGTGACAGCTCCCAACGCACGAGAACCATTTCCCGGCTGCCCCATGAGCACCGTCATTGACGTCAGCGACGAGAACTACAAGGAATTTACCGACGGCGACGGAGCCGTTGTGGCCTATGGTCTGGCCGCCTGCGAACCTTGCCAAGCCTATGATGCCATCCTCGAAGAGACGGCCGCCAAATTCCCCGCGATCAAGGTCGGTAAAGCCAAGATGCACATACCGGGCCGTTGTCGAGAAATCAAGAAAACCCACTTGTTCGAGACCTACCCCACCACCCACTTTTTCGCCCACGGGAAATTGCTTCTGACCCGCGAAGGCATCGTCGAGCCGGCTGAATTGGCTGAACTTATTACGACCCTCTTGTTAAAGTAATCCTACATTTTCTGACGAGGACTTTGACAATTTCCCCCTTATACCGGATAAGATGTTCTCACCGGAGGCGATCCCAGGCCGGAGGAACGTCTCATGTCTTTAGCTCATCGATGATTGGTATGAAGGAGGCCCTTGCATGAGAAGAACGATGACCGGCCTGGTCGCGGCAACTGCGCTGGCCGTAACGGCGCTGGGATGGGCACATACGGACGAATACTTTGAATTTGTTGACGCTCCACATGGCGGACAGTTGCGCATGACGGGACCGTTTCATCTGGAATTGGTCGCCAAGGAAGGCGACCTCACTGTGTACGTCACGGACCATGCCGACAACAGAATCAGCGTGGAAGGAGGCCTCGCCAAAGCGACCGTTGAAACGGGGGGGACCAGAATGCAGGTGCATCTCCATCCTGTCGGCAGCAACGTGCTCAAGGGGGTCGGATCTTTTACCCTCACACCGGAGACGGTCGTCATCGTGTTTCTGAAATTGCCGAATCAGGACGGCTATGCCGCCCGTTTCATGCCGCTGAAACCGAAGACCGCCTTCACCGGACAGCAACCCAAAGGGGGAGCGTCAGCGGCGGACGGAGAACATCACCACCATCACCATCCACCAAAACACTAACGGTCCCTGTGACGGAGAATCGACCATGAAGAAACATTTGCCGGGACTTCTTGCCCTCCTTGCCATCGCGATGTTCTCGACGCCAGCGGACGCCCACAGACAAGAAAAGAAAAAACATATCGAGCCCGTGAAAGCCTATCACGGCGGGCACGCTCAGGAGGCGGGGCCATATCACCTCGAATTGGTCGCCACCGACGGAGAACTGGTGCTATACGTAGCAGACCATGACGACAAGGCCGTTTCCACGGAAGGCGGAAAGGCCAAAGCCACGATTCAGCAGGGATACGAGAAGACATCGCGCATCGAAGTCGAACTGCAGCCGGCCGGCGACAACGTGCTGAAAGGCACCGGCGCCTTTACGATCAACCAGAACAGCAAAGTCATGGTCTTCATCAAACTGCCGGACCATGAAGCCCATGCCGCCTCCTTCACTCCGCTCGGCGCCAAGAGCGGAGACGGTCATAGGAACAGCGCCACATCATCCCATACGCATTGACCGGCTATCCATTTCTCCCGCCCAAACACCGGATCCCCATACCTCGTCCGCCGTCACGGCCACGGCAAACGGCACGCCCAGCGTCTCGAAGTGGCGCTGGCCCGCACCGTACCTTGTGAGCAAAAAGGGTCGGGAGTCTTTTTTACACACACCACACGCAGGTGAACCACGTCGTGCTCACCTGCCAGCCTGACGATTGCTCAAGACAGCGACCCTTGCATTGTGTCCTCAGCCGCCGCTGGTGCCGTGTTTGCCGTCACAAAGGACAAACCGGCAGCGCACAACCGCGATGAGGCCGGACCACCAGCAAGCGGCCAGGCAGACGCACCGCCGACCTCTCTCTCAGGTCCTGAATCGAGGCGGACAGGGCATAGACAGCCCGGCGGACCGTCTCTGACCTCTGGCAAGTGACCGGCATAGACAGCGGGCTGCTCGCCGGATCGGCAGCAAGATTCGCCGTCTCTCTGGGACAGTTCCGCGGAGCATTCTCTTGATCAGTCCCGTATTTCCTTTTAAACTCGCCATCCCGTAGCACCGTAAATTCCCGTGCGAGGCGGCGCGTAGACTACAGCAGACTGGATAGTTAGTCTCCCGAACCGGCGCATGACACGAAAGACGAGCATCGCGAGAAACGGCGAGACACTGCGCCAGGGTGAGTCACGAGACGAACTCCTGCGCACTGACATCCTCGGCAAGGCCAGGCAGTACATTCACTTTGCCCGCCTGAAGCCACTGCCCGGCTGCCGTTGGCTGCACGCCGACGGCGAGACGCGCCAGAGCGACGAAGGCGTAGACCGGATCGCTGTCTGGATGCTGGATACTGGATTACAATAGCCTCAGCTTCTTCCCGCGCCAGATCTTCCTCCCCATGGCCGGCGACAACGAGGGCGAGGCATGGTTGGTCAGAAATCTCAAGGCCGAAATTGACGAAGAACGGATCGAGGCCTACCGGAGCACGGTGTCGCTGCCCTTTGAGCCGGGCGAGCACCGATGCATCGTCGTCAAGATCGTGGACGACCGAGGCATCGAGAGCTTCAAGGTGATGGATCTTCTGAGTGAGACGACATGGACTACGTTCTGACAGAACACGCGCGGGATGCGCTGGAGAAGCGGCGAATTCCGACCGCCTGGATGGAACATGTATTGACCCAGCCGGAGGTCACCGAGGCCGATCCGGTGGACCCCGATCTGGAACATCGGCTCGCCCGCATCCCTGAGTTCGGCAATCGGATGTTACGGGTGATCATCAACGGCAAGAGAACGCCGCCCCTTGTTGTGACGGTATTCTTTGACCGAAGGAGGACGATTCCATGAAACTTAAAGTGGATCAACAAGCCGATGCGCTGTATCTCACCCTGACGGAAGCGCCGGCGAGCCGGTCGGAGGAAATCTCGCCGGGCATCATCGTGGATTACGACGACCAAGATCGCGTGGTCGGCATCGAAATGCTCTATCTTTCCAAGCGTGCGCCGGGAGTGGACGTGCGACGGCTCTTGTTCGAGTCGGTGCCACAAGCTGGTTGACGAAAGACGGGCATGGAGGGGAGAACTGAGGGTCGGGAGCCGTTTCTCGCCAACCCCATGGCTAATCCAGCACGCGTCACGTAGAGCGTTGCCTAGATGCGCGTCCCTCAAGCTCGGCCACTGCTGGGGTTGGTTCACCCAGCACCGCTTCCGACCCAATTCCCTCGATAGTGGCGTAGTCTGAGTTCTGATCAAACAGAGGGAAGCATCCAGCGCGGTGATTCAGCACATGATCTAAACAAGGGTTCAGACGGCAAAGCGGCGGGGGCAGGCCAGAGTCCTGCCTAACTTCGTCCGGTTCTGTCACAAAACGACTCCCGCCCCCTTTGTTCCTTCCGGACAGCCAAGCAAGGAGTGATTTCTTGATAAGCGCTGGATTTCCTTTTAGACTTGTCATCCCGTAAGCCGCGTAGGTTCCCGTGCGAGGCGGCGCGTAGACTACAGCAGACTGGATAGTTAGCCTCCCGAACCGGCGCATGACACGAAAGATAGGCAGGACTCGATGGCACGAAAGAAGAAGACCGAGACCAAGCGACCGATCGAATCCTACGAGCATCGGGACAAGGAGCGCGTCAACAACCCGCCGGTGGGGTTGGTGACGCCGCACACGGACCCAGACGCCGGGCAGAAGAAAAAGACCTACGCCTACGACCCGCACCTCGACCCGCAACTGGTCTGGGCGGGCAAGGCGGAGCATACCTCGTTCGAGGTGCCGACGGTGTCGCTGCACGTCCACGAGCGCATCGACCCGCGCACCATCATCGAGGCGGTGCGCAAATCCCCCTCACCCCCACCCTCTCCCAGTGGGAGAGGGTGGCGCGAAGCGCCGGGTGAGGGTTATCAACTCCCTCTCTTCGAAAGGGAGCGCGCTGAACCCCCTGCGGGAAGCCATCGAGTTCTACCAGCACAAACACGGCTGGAGTAACCGCCTCATCGCCGGCGATTCGCTCCTGGTGATGAACTCGCTCTTGGAAAAAGAGGGCATGGCCGGCAAGGTGCAGATGATCTACATTGACCCGCCCTACGGCATCACGTACAAGTCAAACTTCCAGCCCTTTGTCAACAAGCGCGACGTGAAGGACGGCAAGGACGAGGACCTGACGCAAGTCCCTGAAGAAATCAAAGCCTTCCGCGACACCTGGGAACTGGGCATCCACTCCTACCTCACCTACCTGCGCGACCGGCTGCTCCTCGCCCGGGAACTCCTCACCGAGAGCGGCAGCATCTTCGTGCAGATCAGCGACGAGAACCTGCATCTTCTCCGGCAAATCTGCGATGAGGTCTTTGGGGCGCAGAACTTTTGCGCGGTTATCACAGTTCAGAAGACAAGCGCCACGACAGACCTACGTATTCCGACAGTAGCCGATTTCCTCCTGTGGTACGGCAAAGACCTCTCGAAGACGAAATATCGCCAACTTTATCTTCCCAAGGAGGCAGGCGAACAAGGTGCGACCATCTACACGTGGATCGAGAACGACGATGGATCGTACCGACAGCTCGGTAAAGAAGAACTGACAGGTGGGGAACCACTGCGAAACGCCAAGCTGTTCGCGACAAGCGACATGACTTCGAGTCACGAATACAGTCTCGGCAAAGAGCCGTTTCGGTTTGCGGGAAACGATTGGAGCCCCGGTAACCGATACTGGTCCACGAGCCCCGACGGTATGAGTCGCCTTGCTTCCGCCAATCGACTTGTGGCAACGGGGAAGAACCTGTTCTTCAAACGATACTTACAAGATTTTCCTGTCAGGAGTCTGACGAACATCTGGACTGACACGAGCAGTAGTTTCGCGTCCCGCATCTATGTGGTTCAGACAATTCACAGGACCGTTGAGCGTTGCCTCCTGATGACCACCGACCCGGGCGACCTGGTGTTCGACCCGACGTGTGTGCGGAAGGGGACGCGGGTGTGGGTAGTGAGCCCCCCTGTGGTTCCCCAGCAGGCGACGGGAGATAGCCACCCTGTGATCCTCCCGCATGCGGTGGAGGAGCCCCCTGTAGTTCCCCCGCAAGCAGGGGTACAGAAAGACCCCCTCCCCGCTCGCGGGGAGGGCTGGGGAGGGGCTACTACCCTCGCCGTTTACGGGGAGGGCTGGGGAGGGGCTACTACCCTCGCCCCCATCGAGACCCTTGCGCCGGGCGACTGGGTGCTTGGTCATGACGGCTTGCCGCATCGTGTGTTGCGTGTGATCGGCCGCCACTATCGCGGAACGATGATCGGTCTGCGCCACAAACGAAGCAACACGGTCCTCTGGCTCACCGCCGACCATAAAGTGCTCGCCAAGCTACGTCCTCGCACCCTCGGAGGAAAATTAGATTGGTCAGGCATTCCAAAATCTTTGCGGGGACGCAGCCGAGAACTGCGCCGAGAGATGACACCGCCGGAACGCAAGTTGTGGCAGGCGCTACGCAATCGCCAAGTGAAGGTAAAATTCCGGCGCCAACACCCTATCGGTCCGTACATCGCAGACTTTTATAGCCGAGATACTCATCTTGTTGTGGAAGTGGACGGCGCCGCGGCTCACGGCACTGCAGAAGCTATCGTGCATGACCAGGCACGGGATGCGTATCTGCAGTCCCTCGGACTACGCGTATTTCGTGTCTCTGCTGCAGCAGTGATGCACGACCTTGAAGGTGTATGCGAAGCTATCCGATTGATTTGTGATGAGCAAATGGCACCTGCTGGTGCTGACTGGGTAGAAGCCAGCGCTTTGGCGGTAGGCGACGTGGTCTTCTTTGGTCCAGAGCGTGAGGGCGTGCATATTGACGAAATTTTCTCGATGGACAGTGAGGAGATGGTTTACGACCCCGAAGTTGAAGATGCGCATTCATTCCTTACAGAAGTTTGTGCAGTGCACAACTGCGGCAGCGGCACCACCGCCTATGTGGCCGAGCAGTGGGGCCGGCGCTGGATCACCTGCGACACCCCCGCGTGGCGCTGACGCTCGCCCGTCAGCGGCTGATGACCGCCGTCTTCGACTACTACGAACTGGCCCACGCCCCAAGAGGGCGTCGGCAGCGGCTTCAAATACAAGACCGTGCCGCACGTCACGCTCAAATCCATCGCCAACAACCCGGAGATTGACAGCATCTACGCGCGCTGGCAGACGCGGCTCGAACCCATCCGCACGCAGTTGAATGCGCTGCTCAAGCAGTCCTGGGAAGAATGGCAAATCCCGCGTGAACCGGACGCCACTTGGCCGAAGGAGGCAAGGTCGTTGCTCGATGAATGGTGGCTTGCGCCGCAAGCGCCAGGAAGAGATCGACGCTGCCATCGCCCGCCATGCACCGCAGGAGACGCTCTATGACCAGCCCTTCGTGGACAAGAAGAAGACCCGCGTCAGTGGCCCGTTCACCGTGGAGGCCATGCCCGCCCCGGCGGCGAAGTCGCCCCCTGTAGTTCCCCCGCAAGCGGGGGGAGATAGCCCCCCTATGATCCCCCGCAAGCGGGGGTACAGAAAGACTCCCTCCCCGCTCGCGGGGAGGGCTGGGGAGGGGCTACTACCCTCGCCGTTCATGGGGAGGGCTGGGGAGGGGTTCCCCCCAGTTCTGCACGTAGGTATAGCCGGGGGGGACTAACTGGCGTGGGGATGAAATCGCCCGCGCCGGCATCCGCGGC